>NZ_AZUK01000001.1:1810000-2410000 GCF_000527035.1 Tolumonas lignilytica | reverse complement strand
CGGAACTACTCAACACCACAGCAGAAACCAGAGTTGCTAATTTTTTCATATTCATAGCGTTTATCCTCGATTCGGGGGGTTATTTACTGCTCTTGTGATCAATCAATACTGCCAGCAGAATGACGGTCGCTTTGACAATCATCTGGTAGTAAGAAGAAACATCGAGCAAGTTCAGAGCGTTATTGAGAAAGCCGATAATGAAGGCACCGATCAGGGTTCCTGATATACGGCCCTTACCACCAGCGAGACTGGTACCGCCCAGAACTACGGCAGCGATAGCATCCAGCTCATAGCCTGTACCGGCGGTAGGTTGTGCTGATGACAGACGGGAGGTCACGATGATCCCCGCCAGCGCAGACAAGAAACCACACACGGCATAGACAATGATTTTGATCCGGTCGACATTGATACCGGAAAGACTGGTCGCGGCTTCATTACCCCCTAAGGCGTAAATGTAGCGACCAATACGAGTATGATTCAGCAGATACCAGCCGGCAGCGAACACGAACAACATCAGCCACACAGGAACCGGGATTCCGAACAGATAACCGGTCCCAAACCAGGCGAACGCATCCGCGGCATCGGAAAAGCCGGTGCTGATGGGGCGTCCTTCGGTAAAGACCAGCGTAGCGCCGCGCAACAGGGTCATAGTGACCAGTGTGGCAATGAATGCCTGCACCCGGCCTTTGGCAATGATGATGCCGCTGACACCTCCCAGAAACGCGCCGGCAAGTAATACCACCGGTATGGTCAGGAAGATCGACCATTCCTTATCCAGCATCGCGGCAGCAAAAGCGCCGGTTAACGCCAGCACCGATCCCACCGACAAATCAATGCCTGCGGTCAGGATGACCAGGGTCATCCCGACCGCCATAATGGCATTGACCGAAGTCTGCCGCAGAATGTTCAGCAGGTTATCGGCGGTAAAAAAATTAGGGTTTAATACAGATACCACCACGATCAGTATTAACAACGCGATCAGCGCTTTCTGCTCTAACCACCATTGTTTGCTGAACCAGCGGGATGAATCAGAAATAGGTTTAACGTTCATGGTTTGAGTACTCATGCTGCTTGTTGTCCTTCCGTTTTACCAACGGCACAGGCCATCAGTCGTTCTTGGGTCGCGTCAGCGCGATCAAAATCACCGCAAATTTTGCCTTCATGCATCACCAGGATCCGATCACTCATGCCCAGCACTTCCGGCATTTCCGACGAAACCAAAATGATGCTCAAGCCTTCTTGTTTGAACTGATTGATCAGCTGATAAATCTCTTTCTTGGCCCCCACATCGACACCGCGGGTCGGCTCATCCAGAATCAGCACCTTCGGCCGGGTCATCAAACCGCGGGCAATCGCCACTTTTTGCTGATTGCCACCGGAGAGCAGGCGGATCGGCTGCTGCATACTGGGAGTTTTGATATTAAACAGACGGATAAAATCCTGAACCGCTTGTTGTTCTGCGGCATGTTTCAGCCCCCAGACCGAGCTGAAATAATTCAGTGCGGTCAGCGTCATGTTTTCTTTCACCGACATGCCGAGCACCAGCCCGTCACCTTTGCGATCTTCCGAGATATAAACAATGCCGTGATCCAAGGCATCCTGAGTCGAACCAATCTGCAGCAGCTCGCCATCCAGAATTAATTCGCCTTCGGTTTTGGCATAGGCGCCATAGATCAGCTTCATCAACTCCGTGCGACCCGCGCCCATTAGGCCACAGACGCCTAATATTTCACTGCGATGCAAGGCAAAAGAGGCATCTTTAACACCCGCGCCAGAAAAACCATTCACCTGCAAACGCAGTTCACCCTGTGGCAGCTCAAGCCGGGGATATTGTTCCTCCAGCCGACGCCCTACCATCATTTCAATCAGGGAATCTTCGTCCAGCGAGGTCACACTGCGCTCCGCAATGAACTGGCCGTCTCGCAGCACCGTCACGTCGTCGCAAATCTCAAAAATCTCTTTTAACCGGTGGGAGATATACACGATGCCCCGCCCTTCGGCTCTCAATTCACGGATCACCGAGAACAACGCTTCCGTTTCGGTGTCCGTCAGGGCATCGGTCGGTTCGTCCATGATGATGACGCGGGAAGAAAAGCTCAGCGCTTTGGCGATCTCCACCATCTGTTGTGTGCCAATCGATAGCTCCCCCACCAACTTACGGCTGGAATGAGGCACTTTCAGACGCGCCAGCAATTTATCGGCTTCGTCGTACATTTTTTTCCAATCAATCCGCCCGAAAGGGGTCACGAATTCACGGCCTAAAAAAATGTTTTCCGCAATGGTTAAACCGGGGATCAGGTTTAACTCCTGATGAATGATACTGATCCCCGCCTCCTGTGACTGTTTCGGGCCACTAAAGCTCACTTCCTGATCTTGATAATGGATAGAGCCTGCATCCTTGCTGTAAATGCCGGTTAATACTTTCATCAGCGTCGATTTACCGGCGCCGTTTTCCCCGAGCAATGCCATCACCCGACCGGGATAAACGCTGAGTGATGCACCGGACAACGCTTTCACACCGGGAAATTGTTTATCGATACGCTGCATTTGAAGCAAGGTCTGCATAACGCCTCCTAGAACACGACGCCAGAGACAAAAATCACATTGGCATACGGCGTGCACTCACCGGTGCGCACCACCGCCTTGCTGGCGTGGGTCATTTGTTTGAATTCTTCATGCAGCACATAGTCAAAGTGGATCGGTTTGCCCTGCGCTTCGGCGATGTGATTCATATGCGCCAACAATTCAGCGTGTAACGCCGGGCTCACCTCGCTGAACTCTTTCGCCAGGATCACGCGTTCAATCTGCATCTCTTCGGTCGTCGCCCGTACCACATCCATGAAACTTGGAATGCCCTGACTAACCGCCAGATCGATACGTTCCGGGGCCGCCGGGATGGGTAAGCCGGCATCGGCAATCACCAGTTGATCGGTATGCCCCATGCAGGCAATCACATGAGACATCGGTGCATTCAACAACGCATGTTTTTTCATGATCCATGACTCTCCTGATAAGTTTGCAAAATCGTTAAATCGAGCAATCGCAACAGCAATATGAAGAGTCTCGACCAGAAGAAAATGCTTTTCCACCTTCCATTTTTAGAATTGTGATCATCATCGAAACGTTTCGATGAAGAGAGAGGGTGAATCGTGTTAGCAAAATGTAACAGCCAAGATAAAACCAAGGAAAAGAAGGTGAACGGAACCTGCTCAAAAAAGAGACACGGTCTGATGAGGCAGATGGAAGCTAAAGAGCAGAGATGTCGGGGTGAACAACATCTCTGACAGAGGGATTAATTCGACTGTTCCAGCAAGAAGGCATCCACCTCCTGTCGCGTCGGAACCGACGGTTGCGCGCCTTTTCGCGTCACCGAAATCGCGGCGGCGGCATGTGCAAAACGGATCGCCTCACGGATCGGTCGGCCTTCCAGCCAGCGTGTCACCAGCGCGCCGTTAAAGGTATCCCCTGCTGCAGTAGTATCCACAGCTCTGACACTAAATCCGGGAATGAGTTCGCCGACACCATTTTCACTTAAAAAGACCCCTTTCGCACCGAGGGTGATCAGCACGACTTTGATGCCATAGTCATGCAGCACATCGGCGGCGCGCTGGGCATCCTGCTCGGTTTTCACGGCCACACCGGTTAACACTTCCGCTTCGGTTTCGTTCGGTGTGATCACATCGACCAATTTCAGCAACGAGGCCGGCAATGAACTGGCCGGCGCCGGATTCAGCACCACCAGGGTGCCATGCGCTCTGGCATGTCTTGCCGCCGCCTCCACACCGGTGAGCGGCGTTTCCAGTTGCAGCAGTAACATCTGCGCATCGGCAATCAGAGGTAAATAGGGTTCCAGCCTTTCGATGGTCAGTGCGGCATTCGCACCCGCTGAAATACCGATACAATTCTCACCGCTGTCGGCCACCCAGATCATGGCCACGCCCGTATTCATGCCGGGAACAGACATGACCGCCTGAGTGTCGATGCCATCAAGGGTAAATTGTGTCCACATGCGCTGCCCTAAATCATCATCGCCCACGCAGGCAATGAACGACACATCCGCGCCCAGCCGCCCGGAGGCCACGGCCTGATTGGCCCCTTTACCACCGAACACGATTTGATAATCCTGCCCTTTCAGCGTTTCGCCCGGTTTCGGAAAACGGGGAACGGAAAGAATATGGTCGGCATTAACACTGCCCATGACTACCAGTTTCTTGTTCATGTCCACTCCTTAAAACACCACCCCGGAAACAAAAATCACATTCGCATACGGCGTACACTCCCCCGTTCTGACGACTGCGCGGCCAAGATGCGTGAGCTCTTTAAACTCCTCATGGCTGACATACTCAAAGGTAATAGTATGCCCCTGTTCCTCAGCAAGATGCTCAAGATGAGCCACCAGTTCGATATGCAGCGCCGGGCTGACTTCTGCAAATTCATGCGTCAGGATCACCTGTTCAATCTGCATTTCAGCCGTCACGGCCTGAACGACGTCCATAAATTTGGGCACCCCACGGCTGACAGCTAAATCAATCCGTTCGGGAGCGGCAGGAATGGGCAGCCCGGCATCACAAACCACCAACTGATCGGTATGTCCCATGGTGGCAATCACATGAGACAAAGGCGCATTCAGTAACACATGTTTTTTCATGGGCGTTCCCTCAGCAAGATCCAGAATCGAATGACGTCGTTTTAAGGTTGGACGATCAGTCGAATTTGTTCTGTGATCCAATCCAAAGGGCTTAAATCATTATTTCTGCCAGAATTTTTTTGTTATCTCCTCCTGCCGCTCAGATTCTGTCATACCGATATCTTTCAGCAGATGATCGGGCATTTCAGCCAGATAATAACGAGTCCTTCTGTTGTGCTGCCACCGGGATAGCCTTTCGCGAAATTTTGTTAGCTTATCTAATATATAATGCCCGATAATGCGGTGAGTATTGACGCCGTGGATACGGTCTTCTGTCTTGCAGTTCTGCATAGCACTGACTCCTTGTTACTGATGTGCAGAGGCAATCAGCATAGAAACAAGGCAGAATGCAGACAAACCAGATTAACTAAACAAACTATAAGATAAACTTATATGTCAAAATTATTCCATCGCCTGAAGTCGCTCTATGTGCTCGATTCCGTGCTGCAAACCGGCTCATTCAGCCGGGCCGCAGAAAGGCTCTATATGACGCAGTCTGCGGTCAGCCAGCACATCAAGCAGTTGGAGGATGAATTAGGGCCGTTGTTTATCCGCCAAACCCGGTCGCTGCAGCCCACGGAGCTTGCCGTTCATCTGCAATCACATTTGCAAAAAGGCTTTACGGAACTGGAACAAGGCTGGGCTCAGGCCAGCCAGCCGGCACAGAAAGTACTGACGATTTCGGTGTTGCCCTCCTTTGCCAGCAACTGGCTGATCCCCCGCTTAGAACGTTTCAGCACACAACATCCAGAGATTGAGCTGCGCCTGTCGATGACCGACCAGCAGGTGGATTTTGAACGCGCCAATATTGATGCCGGCATCCGCTATGGTTTGGGCAATTATCCAGATCTGATCACCCGCCATCTGATGGATGACTATCTTTTTCCTGTCATGAGCTGTCAGTTTCCACAGAATTTAACGCTGGATGAGTTAACGAATTACACCTTGATCCGCGATAACTCAGGCGAACACTTTAACTGGGAAGGCTGGCTGGCACTGGTTGGCAAAGCCGATTTGCAGCCGAAACGCTATCTGACCATCTTCGACAGCAGTATGATGATCAAAGCGGCAATGACCGGACAAGGCATTGCTCTGGGCAGACGCAGTCTGGTGCAGGATGAACTGATTTCCGGTTTGTTATGCCGCCCGTTTGCACAGGAACAGGAACTGAAAAGCCCGTTCTCTTATTATCTCGTCATGCCACCACGTTCGCGTCATCACAAGGAATTGAAGCTGTTTATCGCCTGGTTGACGGAAGAAATTAACCAGTTCAAAAAACTGTCGGAATCATAACGACGTATAATCTCTATCAACTTTGGTGCACTTGATGACGGATATGCAAATAACTCACGAAAACCCAATCTTGTTCTGGCAGCAGCAGTTGGAAAACTGGCTGGAGCAGCATCACACCGAGACTGATGGTGCCCACGATATTGCCCATTTCCGCCGTGTCTGGAAAACCGCACGCGCCTTGAATCAGGCTGAGGGTGGACAAGGCGATGAGTTGGTCTTGCTGGCGGCCGCTTATCTGCACGATATTGTTAGTTTGCCGAAAAATCACCCGGAGCGTCACTTAAGCTCCCGTCTGGCCGCCCGGGAAGCCGCCGTCATTTTGCTGGAGCTAGGGTTCCCGCAGAAAAAAATTAATGCGGTGGCCCATGCAATCGAAACACACAGTTTTTCTGCCAACTTGCCAGCAGAAACCTGGGAAGCCAAATTATTACAAGATGCCGACCGTATGGAAGCGCTTGGTGCCATCGGGCTGGCGCGAGTATTTTATACCTCCGGCCGGATGGAACGGGATATGTTTGATCCGTACGACCCATTGGCAAAACATCGTCAACTGGATGACATGCAATTCGCGCTCGATCATTTTTTTGTGAAGCTTTATAAGGTGGCCGATGGCATGCAAACCCAGGCCGGTCGGGACATGGCCAAACAACGTCGAAAATATCTGGAAGGGTATGTAAAACAATTACTCACGGAGCTGTAACTCGCCCATAAAAAAACCTGCCGCAGCAGGTTTTTTATAACGTAATAAACTTACGTCAGTATCAGTTAGCGAACGGTTACGTTCACTGCTGATGGGCCACGTTGGCCTTCTTCGATTTCAAAAGATACTGCCTGACCTTCAGCCAGAGTTTTGAAACCGGTAGACGCGATAGCAGAGAAGTGAACGAACACATCTTTACCACCGTTATCCTGAGACAGGAAGCCAAAACCTTTAGTTTCATTGAACCATTTAACTGAACCAGTTACTTTAGACATAACATTTTCCTAAGAAATAAATTGGTGCCGCAAAGGCAATAATGGCCAGATTTATCTGTCGATACTTATGGGGCACTGAGAAAATATTACTACAACGGCACAATCGATAAGAATGGGCAGGGTCTTAACTTCAATCAAAATGTCTTTCATAAATAGGTCTGATGTACAGGCCGAGGAAGATTAGAACACACGTAGTTGTTAATAGCGAGTTAATTCACCATCTATTTTTAATAAATCCAAGAATAATAAAAACACACCGTTCCTGAAAAATAAGCGGCCTAGACACCGAATGATGTCCAGGCCCTGATTTTATTACTGATTTATGCCTTCGGCGCTGAAGCGCGGATCAGGTAATCAAATGCGCCCAGAGAGGCTTTGGCACCCTCACCCATCGCGATGATGATCTGTTTGTAAGGCACGATGGTCGCATCACCGGCGGCAAAAACGCCTTCCACTGAGGTGTTACCATGTGCCCCGACGATGATCTCGCCACGGTTGCTTAATTCTACTTCGCTGCCTTTCAGCCAATCTGTATTCGGCAACAGACCGATCTGCACGAAGATCCCTTCCAGTTCTACCTTTTTACTTTCGTTGCTGGCCCGATCGGTGTAGGTAATGGCCGTGACTTTATTGCCATCGCCTAACACTTCAGTCGTCAACGCTTCGGTGATCACCGTGACATTGGGCAGGCTGCGTAACTTGCTTTGCAATACGGCATCGGCACGTAATTTACTGTCGAATTCCAGCAGCGTCACATGCGACACAATACCTGCCAGATCGATGGCCGCTTCGACACCGGAATTACCACCTCCAATCACCGCAACACGTTTGCCTTTAAACAGCGGGCCATCGCAGTGTGGGCAATAAGCAACCCCTTTATTGCGGTACTCTTTCTCGCCCGGCACGTTCATTTCACGCCAGCGGGCACCTGTGGCCAGAATGACCGATTTACTCTTCAGTACAGCCCCATTTTGCAGCGTGACTTCGACAAACTCCGCACCGCGGTGCAGTTTGGCAGCCCGCTGCAGATTCATGATATCCACGTCATACTCTTTAACGTGTTGTTCGAGCGCTGTAGCCAGTTTCGGGCCTTCCGTTTCTTTAACAGAAATGAAGTTTTCGATGCTCATGGTGTCAAGCACCTGACCGCCAAAGCGTTCCGCTACAACACCGGTGCGGATCCCTTTACGGGCAGCATAGATAGCAGCGGCAGAACCAGCCGGGCCACCCCCCACGACTAATACATCAAACGGCGCTTTTTCATTGATCTTCACGGCTTCACGTTCAGACGCACCGGTATCCAGTTTCGCAACGATCTCTTCCGCGCTCATACGTCCCTGACCGAACACCTGACCATTCAGAAATACGGTCGGTACTGCCATGATCTGACGGGCGCTCACTTCATCTTGGAATAAGGCACCATCGATCATCGTGTGACGAATGCGGGGATTGATCACTGACATCATATTCAGCGCCTGAACGACATCCGGGCAGTTCTGACAAGTCAGCGAAATATAGGTTTCAAAATGATATTCCCCCGGTAAAGTGCGGATCTGTTCCAGCAAGTCAGCATCGGCTTTCGGTGGATGCCCCCCGACTTGCAACAGCGCCAGTACCAGAGAAGTAAATTCGTGCCCCATCGGCAAACCGGCAAAGGCCACGCCCATGTCGGAACCGATACGGTTTAAGGCAAAAGAAGGCTTCCGCGCTGCTGCATCAGCAGACTCACGCAGGGAAATCTTATCGGATTGTTCAGCAATATCGTTCAGCAGTGACTGTAACTCGCGAGAGGAATCACTGTCATCAAGGGACGCGATGATTTCGATCGGCTGAGTCACATTGGCCAGATAGCCTTTTAATTGAGTTTTTACATTTGCGTCTAACATAATGAGTCTCGTCTCGTGAATTACGGCTAAGAAAAAAATGCCGGGCTAACCCGGCATTTTGTTGCGCTAGATTAGATCTTCCCAACCAGGTCGAAAGATGGCGCCAGTGTGGCTGCACCTGGAGTCCATTTAGCTGGGCAAACTTCACCCGGATGTGAGGCAACATACTGAGCAGCCTGAACTTTACGCAGCAGTTCTTTGGCGTCACGACCGATACCGTTGTCATGGATTTCGCACAGTTTGATCTGACCTTCTGGGTTGATCACGAAGGTACCACGCAGTGCCAGACCTTCTTCTTCGATCATCACGTCAAAGTTACGGGTAATCGCGCCAGTTGGGTCGCCAACCAGTGGGTACTGTACTTTACCGATGGTGTCAGAAGTGTCGTGCCATGCTTTGTGAGTGAAGTGAGTGTCAGTAGACACACCGTAGATCTCTACGCCCAGTTTCTGGAATTCAGCGTAGTTGTCAGCCAGATCGCCCAGCTCAGTCGGACAAACGAAGGTGAAGTCAGCTGGGTAGAAGAAGACAACAGACCATTTGCCTTTCAAATCTTCCTGAGATACGGGTACAAATTTGCCATTGTGATAAGCGGTAGCAGCAAATGGTTTAACTTCAGTGTTAATCAAAGACATGTGGAGCTCCTTCATTGAGTTATCTAGTCGATTCGAGTGCGTCGCATCTCGATGGAATTAATACTGAACCAGAATGACAATTTCAGCCAATAGTTGTGAACTATTTGTTTAATAGGTTTTACCTATGTAACAACAAAGAATAAAAATTTAAACCTTTGAATACACCAAATAATCGACTGACGCCACAAACACAAAAAGCTCCATAACGGAGCTTTTTGAATACAAAATCAAGCAATAACGATTAAGCGACCTGGGCTTTGGCCAGTTCCACATAAATATCACGCAACCGCAAGGCGATCGGGCCGGGTTTACCATCGCCAACAGGTTTGCCATCGATGCTGACCACCGGCCACACAAAGGTGGTCGCGGAGCTGATGAAGGCTTCCTTGGCGTGATAGGCTTCATCCGGTGTGAACAGACGCTCTTCCACTTTGATGCCATCGCGCGCCGCCAGTTCCAGCAAGGCTTTGCGGGTGATACCGTGCAGAATATCGTTGCTTAACGGACGGGTCACCACTGTGTTGTCAGCCAGCACAATGTAGGCATTGCTGGAACTGCCTTCGGTGATAAAGCCGTTTTCGACCAGAAAGGCATCATCGGCATCATTGGCGTGGGCATACTCTTTGGCCAGACACGGCGCCAGTAAGCCGACCGTTTTGATGTCACGGCGATGCCAGCGGATGTCCGGCATGGTCACCACCTTGATCCCGGTTTTCACTTTCGGGCTGTCAATCACTGCCCGCGACTGAGTGAACAGAACCAGTGTCGGTTTGACCTCGGCGCCCGGAAACGCAAAATCACGATCGCCGGCATTACCGCGGCTGATCTGCAGATAAATACCGCCTTCCACCAGATGATTCTTTTGGATCAGCTCTTCATGGATCGATTTCAACTGTGCGGCGGCAACCGGCATTGCCAGTGACAATTCCCGACAGGAACGTTGCAGACGCTCAAGGTGCCCGTCAAATTCCACCAGTTTACCGTTCAACACCGCCGTCACTTCATACACAGCATCGGCAAACAGAAAGCCACGATCAAATACCGATACCTTGGCATCGGCTTCATTAACATACTGACCATCAACATAAACGATGCGACTCATGGCCGACTCCTTAATATTCAATTTAATTTAGCCCCACAATGCCGCATCGGGTGCCTGCATCAGGTTATCGGAATAATCAAAACCGGGTTCCCGATCTTTTTGCAGCAGTAACGGGCCGTCCAGATCCACGACCTGAGCCCCCTGTGCCACCACAAAGGCCGGAGCCATCGCCAGCGAGGTTGCCAACATACAACCCACCATGATCTTCATGCCAGCCGCTTCCGCTTGCTTACGCAGCTCAAGTGCTTCGGTCAGACCACCGGTTTTATCCAGCTTGATGTTGATCATGTCGTAACGCCCCACCAATTCATGCAAGGTGGAACTGTCGTGACAAGATTCATCGGCGCAAATGGGAATGGGACGCGGCAATACCGCCAGAATGGCGTCGTCACCCGCGGGCAGCGGTTGTTCGATCATCTCAACACCCAGCTGCTGTAATTCGGGGATCAGCTCGCGGTAAATCTGCTCATTCCAGCCTTCATTGGCATCGACGATGATACGTGCAGCAGGTGCACCTTTCCGCACCGCCGCCACACGTTCCAAATCACCGGCCCCTGCCAGTTTCAGCTTTAACAAGGGGCGGAACGCGTTCTCTTCGGCCGCGCGCTGCATATTTTCCGGTGTATCCAGCGACAAGGTATAAGCCGTCAATAAAGGCTCGGGCTCTGCTTGTTGCAGGCGCTGCCAGATCCGCTGCCGGTACTGTTTGCTTTCCAGATCCCAGAAGGCACAATCGAGTGCATTCCGCGCCGCCCCAGCCGGCAACGCCGATTGCAGAGCCTGACGATCCAACCCATCGCGAATGGCCGGGATCAACGCTTCAATCTGCGTCATCACCCCCGATACAGACTCACCGTAACGGGCATACGGCACACATTCACCGCGTCCGGTAACGCCCTCTTGCGTGAGTTCTACCACCACCACCTCGGCGGCCGTCTTGCTGCCGCGCGAGATGGTGAATGAGCCTCGGATCGGCCAGCTTTCGCTAAATACCCGGATTTCCATACTCATCCACCCATTGGCTTACAGTTGATCGACGATGCGGCCCATTCCCTGACGGAATGGATCGACGGTAGGCAGGCCATATTTCTCTTCGATATCGGCCATCAGTGCAATCGCCTCTTTCTCAGACAATTTAGCGGTGTTAACCGAGATACCCACAAAACGAGCATTTGGATTGGTCAGTTTGGCCATCGCCAGATTCAGCGCCATGCACTCACCCAGATCCACGATTGGGTAATCGACGCCACGCATAGTAGTGCGAGTTGGTTCGTGACACAGCACCAGTGCATCCGCTTGTGCACCATGAATAATACCGGTCGTAACACCTGCAAATGAGGGGTGGAACAGGGAACCCTGACCTTCGATCACATCCCAGTGATCGGCATCGTTCGCTGGCGCCAGCACTTCCACCGCACCCGCCACGAAATCAGACACCACGGCATCGATGCTGACACCAGCGCCGCTGATCAAAATACCGGTCTGGCCAGTGGCACGGAACGTTGCTTTCATGCCGCGTTCCAGCATCTCTTTTTCAATCGCCAGTGCGGTGTACATTTTGCCGCAAGAGCAGTCGGTACCCACCGGCAACAGACGTTTGCCTTCGCGTTTTTTACCGTTGGCAACCGGGAAAGTCTGCGTTGGATGACGCACGTCAAACAGTTTACGACCCAGCTTGTCAGCCAGTGCTTTGATTTCTGGCACGTCAGTCAGACGATTGTGCAGACCAGACGCCAGATCCATACCGGCTTCCAATGCTTCCTTCAGAATGGAAATCCATTTATCCGAGATGATCCCGCCGCGATTGGCAACACCAATCACCAGTGTTTTTGCCCCAGCGGCCTTGGCTGCGGCGATATCCATATCTGGCAGTTCACAATCGGCATGACAATCTTCCATGCGCAATTGCCCCACACAATATTCCGGGTGCCACTGTTTAATACCAATAGCAACTTTTGCTGCTAATACATCATGGGCATCACCTAAGAACAGCAGATAAGGTTTTTTAATTTCCATATTGTTTATCCTCACAGAGAAATATTATTGACTGACAAAGCGATGCCTCACCGGCAAATATATCGTCGGCTAAAAACCTCGTCGCACTTTGTTATGCAAATAATAAATACAGCAAAACAATATTGTCAATATCAACAAAAATACAGAACTAAAAACCAATCAACAAACAAAACACCAGAACATACATCCATAAACTATCAAAAAATAAAAATAAAAAACCAAAAATAATTTAAAGAATATATATTTCCAGATTTTTATAATTTACAAAAACAACAACATATTGATTTTAAATCACTTTATTGAAACGCATTGCAATCTGGCATTACATGAACTTTCTAACCAAAAAGAGGAAAATACACAAAGACGGATCGCCAATATGGTGCAAAATTGATTTTTAAAACCATTGCCTATTTAGCTTCATTATTCGATTTTGCTAAAAAATAGATTATTTCGATATTTTAAATTAATAAATAATAAAAAAAGCATTCCAATAAGATTTTTATTTTTTATTTCACAACAAATCAGAATAAACAACAAATTAAGAGCGAAAAAACCAGCATTTTTGACATGACAAACAAAAATCTGTAAGCATGTATGACTATATTATTTCAGATTTATAGTCAGATCATTTGTCGGAGTGAACCATGTTAACCGCAAGAGCAGAAATTAATTTAAATGCACTACAGCATAATTTTCTGACCCTAAAAGCCTTGAGCCCGAAGAGCAGGCTGATTGCGGTCATCAAAGGCAATGCCTATGGACATGACGCCAGCCTGGTTGCGCACACCCTGCAACAGGCCGACGCCTTCGCGGTGGCTCGCATCGAAGAAGCGGTCGCCTTGCGTCAAGCCGGGATCCCACAGCCGATTGTCTTGCTGGAAGGCTGTTTCTGTCTGGAAGATCTCTATCTGGCCGCACAACATCAGTTCCAGCCGGTGATCCACCATGCCGGGCAACTCGCGGATATCTTGTCAGCCACTTTGCCTAACCCCATCAAAGTATGGCTGAAAATTGATACCGGCATGCATCGGATCGGCGTATTTCCAGAGCAGGTAGCCCACTACGTGACGCAATTATCCCACTCCCCGAACGTGCGTGATGAGGTCGGTTTTGTCAGTCATTTTTATCAGGCAGATGAACTGAACCAGCCTACGACGCTGGAACAATTAGCACGCTTCATTAACGCGACTGCACCTTTTCCCGGTGAAAAAAGCCTGTCTAATTCAGCCGGGGTTTTGTATTGGTCCGACGCTCACTTTGATTGGGTTCGCCCGGGTATCGCACTTTACGGCATCTCACCCCGTGCAGATAGCACAGGAATTGCAGAAGGATTGCAGCCTGTGATGACGCTGAAAAGCACGCTGATTTCGGTCAGAGAGCACAAGGCCGGCGAAAGCATTGGTTATGGCGGCCACTGGATCGCGAAACGGGATACCCGGATCGGGGTCATTGCCATGGGATACGGTGATGGTTATCCACGCACGGCACCGGCAGGAACCCCCGTATTGGTCAATGGTCGCAAGGTACCGTTAGTCGGGCGCGTCTCAATGGATATGATGACCGTGGATTTGGGGCCTGACAGCAAGGATCAGGTGGGGGATGATGTCACGCTGTGGGGCATCGGCTTACCCGCGGAAGAGGTTGCCCGTCATATCGGCACCATTGCTTATGAACTGGTCATCAAAATCACAGGCCGCGTCGCCCGACACATACTAAAAACCGGATAATCAGATAATTAAGAGTACGGAACTAATATATGACGATGTTGACCCGATTACAGCCATCCCGGCTCTGGACTTTTTTCGCCCAGATCTGCCAGATCCCGCATCCATCCAAGCAGGAAGCAGCACTGAGCAACTGGATCATCAATCTGGCCAACGCCAAGAAACTTACCCTGCTGCAAGATGCCAAAGGCAATCTGCTGATCCGTAAAGCCGCCACCGATGGCATGGAACAGAGCCAGCCGGTGATCCTGCAGGCGCATCTGGACATGGTTCCGCAGGCAAATCATGACACCGCACATGACTTTTCCCGCGACCCGATCCAGCCTTACATCGATGGGAATTGGGTGCGGGCCAAAGGCACCACGCTGGGTGCCGACAATGGTATCGGTGTTGCCGCTTGCCTTGCCGTATTAACCGATCCGACCGTCAGACATGGCCCGCTGGAAGTGCTTTTTACCGTGGATGAAGAAGCCGGCATGGGCGGCGCTTTTGCGCTGCAACCCGACTGGCTACAAGGCAAACTGCTGATCAATACCGATGCCGAGCAGGATGGGGATATCTACATGGGTTGCGCCGGAGGTCTGGAGGCACGCCTGGATTTCAAACTTGATTATGAGGCGCTGCCCGCCGGTTATCTGGGCTATCAGTTAACCATAGGGGGGTTACAAGGTGGTCATTCCGGTCTGGACATCCATGAAGAGCGTGGCAATGCCAATCAACTGCTTTGCCGGACTCTCTTTCGCCTGCAACAGTGTTTCCCACTCAAGGTGGGCACGCTCCATGGCGGAACCCTGCGCAATGCGATCCCACGGGAAGCGAGAGCCCAGATTGCCATACCGGCCGGGCAACAATCCGAGTTTGTCCGCTGGTGTCAGGACGAAGCCGCTTTGCTGAAGCAGGAATACAAGTTGACCGATGCCGCTATCTCTCTGAATTGCACACCCTGCGCGACCTTAGCTTCGGTGCTGACGCCACAAAGCCAGAAACCCCTGCTGGCCGGTTTAGTCTCACTGCCCAATGGCGTCATCCGCATGAGTCACGCGCTGAAAGGAGTCGTCGAAACCTCCACCAACCTCGGCATCATCCGTCTTGAAGGGCAACAACTGAGTGCCATCTCGTTTGTCCGCTCACTGACTGACGAAGGACGGTTGCAGTTAAAAAATGTATTTGCCGCTCTCGCAGAACTTTGTCAGGCAACGGCCCTTTTCTCCGGCGATTATTCCGGCTGGGCGCCCGATCCGGATTCAACGGCGATGCAGATCGCACAGCAACAACATCAGCGTCTGTTTGGTAATAAGGCTAATATCATGGTGATCCATGCCGGGCTGGAGTGCGGTCTGTTCAAAAAAGCGTATCCGGCGCTGGATATGGTGTCGATAGGCCCGACCATCAAAGGAGCCCATTCACCGGATGAACGGGTATCGATCCCTTCCGTCGAACGTTTCTGGCAGTTGTTGATTGCTACACTGGCGGCGATCCCAGCACAAGCAGGCACGATTTGATCATGGCACCTGCAACCGACACGGTGTCGGTGCAGGTGACCACATGAATTATCAGGAGACCAAGGCCAATTCATTCGGCCGCAGATCAAACAGCAACACCTCGGCATCACGGCCATGACTGAAACTCAGTAACGGTTCATGGCGAATGCGTGCACCATCACCGGTTGTCAGAACCTGACCATTTACCTCAATACTGCCGCGGGCCACATGCAGATACGCATAGCGATCTTCCGGCAAACTGAAGTCCTGCGTTTCCTCGCCATCAAATAACCCCGCATACACACGTGTATCCTGATAAACCGACAGCGAACCATCACGGCCATCCGGCGAAATAATCAGGCGCAGCTTTCCCCGTTTATCGGCATCTGAAAAATGCTGTTGCTGATAACGCGGCACGACACCTTTTTGGTCCGGCACAATCCAGATTTGCAGAAAATGCACCAGCTCTTCGCGTGAATGGTTAAATTCACTGTGACGGATCCCCGTCCCGGCGCTCATCATCTGGACATCACCAGGGCGGATCACCGATCCCGTTCCCATCGAATCTTTATGCTCTAATGCCCCTTCAAGCACATAAGAGAAGATTTCCATGTCCCGATGACCATGTGTATCAAAACCTTTACCGGGTTTGACCCTGTCATCGTTAATCACCAACAGATCCGAAAACCCAAGCTGTTTAGGATCGTAGTAATTCCCGAAAGAAAAACTATGGTTGGACTGTAACCAGCCAAAATTGGCATGGCCACGGTCTGATGACGCTCTTATTTCCAGCATAGTGAAACTCCAGAAAGCAGAGGAACCAGTCACGAGTTCCGGTCAGTAACGCTTAACCTGAAACCCGTACTGCTTCATTGATTAGTTAGTTGAGGCACTTTTATCCAGACTCAGCGCACCGCTGCCATGCACCACTACAAACAATAGTCCACCCATCATGGAAATGTTCTTCATGAAGTGAATCATCTGATTCATCGCCATTGCAGCCGGAGCAGCCCAGTAAGCATGGAAAATAAAGGCGGCCATCGCAGTAAACACAAACATCGCGGCGGCAGCCAGACGGGCATTCCACCCGAGGATCAGCATGATGCCACCACCGAGTTCAACAATGATGGCAGCAATCGCGGCCAGTTGTGGTAATGGCAACCCCTGACTGGCGATATAACCGACAGTACCGGCAAACCCCATGATCTTGCCGAAACCAGACCAGACAAAAATCAGCGCAATCAGTACACGGCCAACCAGAGGGCCAAAACGGTTAATAGCTTGCATCATCAATCTCCTTACAAAAAACAGTGAAAAAGGTTTGTTATCGCTTTGTGAATACACTATAAGCTGTATGATTGATGCCAAATAGCAGACAAACTCGAACAATCTATTGCCGGAATAGCAACAATGAATCGACTCGATGCCATGCACCTGTTTGTGCGAATTGCAGAATCAGGCAGTTTTACCGCTGTAGCAGAACAGATGAATCTGGCCCGTTCGGTGGTGACCCGTCAGATCGCGGCGCTGGAAACACACCTGGGTGTCAAACTGATGGTGCGCAACACCCGCCGCTTGTCACTAACTTCCGCAGGTAGTGCCTATCTGGAAAAATGCCGGGTGATCCTTGATCTGGTTGAGGCCGCCGAAGCCAGCGTCATGGAAGAGCGTCTGACGCCAAGAGGGAATATCCGCATTGGCCTGCCACTCAGTTTCGGTCTGAAAAAGCTCTCGCCGTTGTTGCTGGAATTCACCCAGCTCTATCCGGATATCCATCTGGAAATGGATTTTGACGACCGGCAAATGAACTTGATTGAAGAAGGGATGGATATCTCTATCCGCATCGCCGGACAACTGGAACCCGGCGATATCGTGCGTAAGCTGGGAACCTGTAAATTACTGACCATTGCCTCCCCCGACTATCTCAACACACACGGCCGACCGGCGCACCCGAGTGAACTGAGTGAGCATGACTGTCTCGGTTACACACTGACCAGTGGCGGCGCCAGCTGGACATTTGACATCAACGGCCGTCATGAAACCTTCTATATCAATAACCGCATCAAAGCCAACAACGGCGATGCCCTCACCGAGGCCGCCGCCAAAGGGTTAGGCATCACCCGACAGCCGGATTTTATCGTCAATGACTATCTGGCCAGTGGGCAGGTCGAAAGCATACTGGAAGCCTTCACACCCAAAGAATTGGGTATTTATGCCATTCTGCCCAGCAATCGTTACATCCCCCATCGGGTACGGGTTTTACTCGATTTTCTGGCTAAAAAAATGGAACAGAAAAACAGCGGAAAAAACAAATGACACAAAGTCAGACATCCGCCGACGACAAACAGACATAACTCAGCAACAATTAAGAAGAAAAGGTCACTGAGCAGATCGTCAATCTCATCCAGACAATCCGATAAAAGGGAATACCATGAACCCAAGAATCAATGAATTGCTGGAACGTATCCGTCAGCTGGAAGACGAGATAGAAAAAGAAATCGAGCGGCGGCGTAAAGAGCTGCACATCGACTTTGAAAATAAACGTGTTCGGTTTGAGCATGAGGTACTGGAACAGCAGCGCCGCTTCAAGATGGGGCTGCGGAAATATATAAAACGCGCCAAATTACGGAATATCCTCTCGGCACCGGTGATTTATTCCGTTTTCTTCCCGATGCTGCTGATGGATCTGTTCGTTACGCTCTACCAATATATCTGCTTTCCCATCTATGGCATTCCCCGCGTCCGGCGCCGGGATTATTTTGTGTTCGACCGCGCCCATCTGGGCTATCTCAATATCATCGAAAAGATCAACTGCGCGTACTGCTCTTACGGCAATGGCCTGATGTCTTACGCCAAAGAGGTGGTCGGCAGAACAGAGCAGTACTGGTGCCCGATCAAACATGCCCGCCGGGTGTTGCACTCTCACCCCTACTATGATGGTTTTGTCGATTACGGTGATGCCGAAGCCTATCGCCGGGAACTGAAAACACTGCGCGCAGAGTTGGCCAAGCTAAATGCTGCTGAGCAACAAGAAGCCAAACAGCAAGCAGCAGAGCAACAAGAAAATCAGCCAGCGGAAAAGCAACCACCGGAAACGCAATCCGAAGCCGCCCACACAGAAGTAGTAACGGAGCAGCAGGAAGGTACGGCGATGACACAACCGCCAACCGGACAAAACAAAGAAACGGATCAGCACGAGTAACCCCGCACCATCATCTGCTCTTTAAGCGTTAATCTGCTGGCAGGATAAAGAAAAAAGCCCCGGCATTTGGCCGGGGCTTTGCGTTGGTCAGCACAGGGATTACAACGCTTTAATCGTTTCCTGCTGCTCTTTCAGTTTAACCAGTTGCGAGTGGTAATCGGCCAGCTTCTCACGCTCTTTGGCAATCACCGCCTCCGGTGCCTTGGCCACAAAGGCCTCGTTACCCAGCTTGCCTTCGATACGGCCACACTCTTTTTCCAGCTTCTCGACTTCTTTCGCCAGACGCGCCAGCTCCACTTCTTTGTCGATCAAACCCGCCATCGGGATCATCAGCTCAGTGTTGCCGATCAGTTTCTTCACGGATAACGGCTCAACCTCGCCCGCAGCCAGCACGGTGATGCTCTCCAGCTTCGCCAGTGACTTCAGGAACGCGTCGTTGTCGGCAGCACGCTGGCTGTCGGTCGCATCCGATTTCAACAGGACGGTCAGCGGCACACTCGGTGCCACGTTCATTTCAGCACGGATGTTACGCACGCTGACAATGAACTGCTTCACCCATTCCTGATCCGCCAGCGCGACTTCATCGACTTTCGCCGCATCATAAGCCGGGAATGGCATCAGCATCAGTGTGTCTTCGTTGATGCCGGCCAGTGGTGCTACCGATTTCCAGATAGACTCGGTCATGAATGGCATGATTGGGTGCGCCAGACGCAGCAGAGTTTCCAGCACGGTCACCAGCGTATGACGGGTCGCACGCTGTTCGGCTTCGCTGCCATGCCACAGAACTGGCTTGGTCAGCTCCAGATACCAATCACAGAACTGGTTCCAGATAAACTCATACAGCACACCCGCCGCCTGGTCGAAGCGATAGGTATCCATCGCATGACGCAGCTCTTGAATAGTCAGCTGCAGCTGTGAGGTGATCCAGCGATCTGCCAAGCTGAACTGCATTTCGCCACCAGCGAAACCGCAATCCTGCTCTTCGGTGTTCATCAGCACATAACGGCTGGCATTCCACAGTTTGTTACAGAAATTGCGGTAACCATCCAGACGCTTCATGTCCCAGTTAATGTCACGACCGGTTGAAGCCAGTGCCGCCAGCGTGAAACGCAGTGCATCAGTACCGTGCGCTTCGATCCCTTCAGGGAACTGCTTTTCGGTACGTTTGCCAATCTTCTCGGCCAGTTGCGGCTGCATCATGTTGCCGGTGCGTTTTTCCAGCAGATCCTGCAGTGAAATACCGTCAATCATATCCAGCGGGTCAAGCACGTTGCCCTTGGATTTCGACATCTTCTGACCTTCTTCGTCACGGATCAAACCGGTGACATAGACCGTCTTGAACGGCACCTGCGGTGTGCCATCTTCGTTTTTCACGAAATGCATGGTCATCATGATCATGCGGGCCACCCAGAAGAAGATGATGTCAAAGCCAGTCACCAGCACATCGGTCGGATGGAACATATCCAGTTCCGGTGTTTTTTCCGGCCAGCCCAGCGTGGAGAAGGTCCACAGCGCAGAGCTGAACCAGGTATCCAGCACGTCTTCGTCCTGACGCAGTGCGACATCGGCCGCTAGCGCATAGTTAGCGCGCACTTCCGCCTCATTGCGGCCAACATAGACTTTACCGTTGACGTCATACCACGCCGGAATACGGTGACCCCACCACAACTGACGGGAGATACACCAGTCCTGAATGTCACGCATCCAGGAGAAGTACATGTTTTCGTACTGTTTCGGTACGAACTGAATACGGCCATCTTCCACCGCTTCAATCGCCGGTTTCGCCAGCACATCGGCACGTACATACCACTGGTCGGTCAGCATCGGCTCAATCGGCACACCACCACGATCGCCGTATGGTTGCTGTAGCACGTGATCTTTGATTTCATCCATCAGCCCTTTGGCTTCCAGCGCGGCAATGATCGCCTTACGCGCCGCATAGCGTTCCAGACCAGCGAATTCAGCAGGTAATGTCGCCGGATACGCCTCACTTGGATTGCCTTTGCTGTCATACACTTCCGCTTCGGCACGAATGTGTGCATCCAGCGTGAAGATGTTGATCATTGGCAGGTGGTGACGTTTACCCACTTCATGGTCATTGAAATCGTGCGCCGGGGTGATCTTCACACAACCGGTGCCTTTTTCCATGTCGGCATGTTCGTCCGCGACGATCGGAATACGACGGCCCACCAGCGGCAGTTCGATAAATTTACCGATCAGTGCCTTGTAGCGTGGATCTTCCGGGTTGACCGCCACCGCGGTATCACCCAGCATGGTTTCCGGACGCGTGGTTGCCACGATCAGGTAATCTTTGCCTTCAGCCGTCTTCTCGCCATCCGCCAGCGGATAACGCAGATGCCACATGTGGCCTTTGACTTCTTTGTTTTCTACTTCCAGATCAGAAATCGCGGTGTGCAGTTTCGGATCCCAGTTCACCAGACGTTTACCGCGATAGATCAGATCTTGTTCATACAGACGTACAAACACTTCCTGCACCGCATGAGACAGCGCCGGATCCATGGTAAAGGCTTCGCGATCCCAATCCACCGACGCACCCAGACGACGCATCTGACGAGTGATGGTGCCGCCCGATTCTTCTTTCCACTGCCAGATCTTGTCGATGAAGGCATCACGGCCATAATCGTGGCGGGTTTTATTTTCTTCCGCTGCGATCTTACGCTCGACCACCATCTGCGTGGCGATCCCTGCGTGGTCAGTACCAACCTGCCACAGTGTGTTTTTACCCAGCATGCGCTGATAGCGGATCAGCGCATCCATGATGGTCTGCTGGAACGCATGGCCCATGTGCAGGCTACCCGTGACGTTTGGCGGCGGGATCACAATGCAATAACTGCCGTTGCTGGTGTCGCCACTCGGTTTGAAGTAGCCCTGACTTTCCCAGTGCTGATACATCGCCTGTTCAATGGCGTTTGGATTAAACGTCTTTTCCATCTGTCTTCATCTGTCTGATTATGGGAGTGTCGGTGCAGGCACCGTCTCCAGCGTGAAACCCAGCGCCCGATACTGCTTGTAACGTTCGCGCGCCTGTTGTTTTTGTGATTCGTCCGCAGGAACGAAATCAATGATCTGAGTAAAACGATTTGCAAAGGCCGGAATAGTGTCGGCCAGATTGATCAGGATCTGGCGATGACGCTTCGGTGCACCGGTACCTATTTCGACCGGCGCCTGTGTCACCGTCGCTTCGTCGGAAAGTCCATGTGGCACAAAACTGTGCGGGTCTTGCTGCCACAACATTTCGTCCAAAAATTCGGCTTGTTCTTGCGTCTGCGCCAGAATAAATACGGTCTGATTCTGCCTAAAACGCTCAGTGGTCAACCGACAGGCCAACGCCGCCGCAACCTGCTGACCAGCATCACCCACAGCCGAATTCTGTGTTTCGTCGGGTAGTATATAAAAAGTGACTTGCGGCATAAAGTAAAGGGGCGTCACCGCCCCGTCCTGTTAGTCTTCGACTTCGATACCGGCGCGGTTGAGTAAAAACTGCGTCAGCAATGGCACCGGCCGACCGGTGGATCCTTTTTCTTTACCTGACTTCCAGGCCGTTCCGGCAACATCCAGATGCGCCCAGTTGTATTTTTTGGTAAAGCGGCTAAGGAAAGCACCGGCGGTAATGGCACCTGCCGGACGGCCACCGGTGTTCACCATATCGGCAAACGGACTTTCGATCTGTTCCTGATACTCATCCCACAAGGGCAAACGCCAAGCCTTATCACCCGACAATTCCGCCGCATTCAGCAGTTCATGTGCTAGTGGATTATGGTTTGACATCAGGCCGGAGGCATGGCTGCCAAGTGCGATGACGCACGCCCCAGTCAGTGTCGCGATGTCAACCACCGATTCCGGCTCAAAACGCTCCACATAGGTCAGCACGTCACACAAGACCAGACGACCTTCGGCATCGGTATTTAATACCTCAATGGTCTGCCCTGACATCGACGTCAGAATATCGCCAGGCCGATAGGCTTTACCGTCCGGCATATTTTCCGCCCCCGCCAGCACCCCGATCACATTGATCGGCGGTTTCAACTCCGCCAGCGCCGTCATCGTGCCCAATACAGAAGCCGCACCGCCCATATCGTATTTCATCTCATCCATGCCTTCGGCTGGTTTGATGGAAATACCACCGGAATCGAAGGTCAGCCCTTTGCCAACCAAGACAATCGGTTTGGCATCAGGATGCCCCTTATATTCCATGATCGACATCATCGCTTCATGCGAAGAACCACGGGCGACAGCCAGATAGGCATTCATACCCAGTTCAGCCATCTGCTGCTCACCAATCACCTTGGTGGTGATATAGGGGCAACTGTCCGCCAGACGACGCGCCTGCGAAGCCAGATAGGCGGGCGTACAGATATTTGGCGGCATATTGGCCACGTCACGGCAAATTTTCATACCGTTAGACACCGCCAGTCCATGCGCAATGGCTTTCTCACCAATCGCCAGCTCACGACGGGTTGCGACATTAAACACCAGTTTGCGCAACGGACGACGCAGCTCGGCCTTGTTGGTTTTAAATTGGTCAAAGGTATACAAGCTGTTTTGCGCCGTTTCGACCGCTTGTCTCACCTTCCAGTAGGCATCCCGTCCTTTCACATGCAATTCTGTTAAAAAGCAGACCGCTTCCATCGATCCGGTTTCATTCAGCGTGCTGATAGTTTTCTGGATGATCTGTTTAAATTGGCGTTCATCCAGCTCACGTTCTTTACCACAGCCCACCAGCAATACGCGTTCACTCAGCACCCCGGGAACCTGATGCAGCAACAGCATCTGGCCGGTTTTACCCTCCAGATCCCCGCGACGCAGCAAAGAGCTGATATAACCGTCACTGACACGATCCAGTTGTTCAGCAACGGCAGACAAACGTCGTGGTTCAAAAACACCCACCACGATACAGGCACTGCGCTGCTTCTCCGGGCTGCCACTTTTAACGCCGAATTCCATGAGGACTCCTTGCTACTAAAGACAAAGCCCACCGATTGGTCGATAATAGAGGCCGACCCACCTGTTCAGGATGAACAGGCTCGGTACGCAAAACATTATAAAATGGAATTAAGGCAACTATTTTTTAGCGATTCGCCAGTAATTACAAGTTTTCCCGAGGCCTGCGTGATAGTTTTCCGTTATATATTTAAAGAAACGCTCAAAACTCAGCTTTCGATCCTGCTGATCCTGCTGCTCATTTTCACCAGCCAGCAATTCATCCGGATCTTATCGAGAGCCGCCGATGGTTCAGTTCCGACATCACTGATCGGTCAGATGATGCTGCTCAACATTCCCTATATGGGGTTGTTGCTGCTGCCAATCAGTCTCTTTGTCGCCATTTTATTTGCGCATGGTCGTTTATACGCTGACAGCGAAATGACGGTATTGCGGGCTGTCGGTGTTGGTCCGTCTTACATCATGCGGATCACGCTGGTGCTGGCATTGCTCACCACCGCCGTTTCTGTTGTGAATACCCTGTGGCTGGCCCCCATGGCGCGTGAAAAACAATCAGAATTATTAGATGCCGCCAAGGCCGACCCCTTATCCATTCCACTTGAGAGCGGACGCTTTTTAAGTCTGGATGGCGGACAACTCACCGCTTATGTGGAAGATGTTCAGGAAAATGGGAAACGTCTGCAGCATATATTCCTCTTGCAGCGAAGCACCGATCCAGAAGAAGCTGCCATCGTCGTGGCCAGCAGTGGTCACCTGACCACCGACGCCCACGGTACGCCATGGGTCACATTGAGCAACGGCAAACGCTATGCCGGTACACCTCCGACCACCAAATTCAGTATTTCTGAATTTGAAGAATACCGGGCACAACTGCAACGTAAAGATATCGAACCATCCAGCCGAAAACTGGCTGCAATTCCTTCGTCTCAGCTTTATCACAGCACAGACCGGAAAGAGATCGCGGAATTGCAATGGCGAATTGCATTCCCGCTTTCCATCCCGATACTGACCCTGATTGCCGTTCCAATGGCCACAGTCAATCCGCGACAAGGACGCTATGCCAAACTGCTGCCGGCCGTCATGCTCTATCTCAGCTACTTCCTCTTATTGAGTGCGGGTGAATCTGCCATCGAGCGCGGCCAACTGCCCACGCATCCCGGGCTGTATCTTATCCCTCTTGTCTTTACCTTGATCTTTTCTGTTCCGTTGAACCTGATGAATACCCGACTCTGGCAGCGTATTCGCCTGTTTTGGCATAAGGAGAAATGCTGATGTTCGGTATTCTCGATCGCTATATCGGCCGTACTGTTATTTTGGCAATCCTGATGTGCACCGTCACCTTGGTAGGCCTTTCATCCCTGATCAAATTTGTCGATCAGTTACAAAGTGTCGGCAATGGTAATTACGGCACGCTGCAGGCCGCATTAAGAGTGATCTACATCATTCCCGGCGATATCGTGCTTTTTTTCCCGATGGCCGCGTTATTGGGTGGTGTCATTGGTTTGGGGCAATTAGCCAGTAGCAGTGAACTGGTGGTGTTGCAGGCAGCCGGTATGTCACGTGCCCAGGTGGTCATTTCCGCACTGAAAACGGTGATCCCAGCCATGTTGCTCGTGATGTTACTGGGTGAATATGTTGCCCCCCTGGGAGAACAAAAAGCGCATGACATTAAAACCAGTGCCGTCACGGGTGGCAAAATCACTGCTTCCGGCTACGGGATCTGGATCAAGGAAGGGCATAACTTCATCAGTATTGATACCTTGTTTCGCGATGGCAGTCTGCATGGCATCACGTTATATCGCTTTAATCCGAATGGGGATCTGGAAGAAATCATCCGTTCCGGAATAGCTAATTACCAGCCCACAGCAAAAGCCTGGCACCTGCAAGATATTCAAATCACGCAATTGCAAAACAAGCAGCAAATCGAGTTTCAGCACCCCACCGATTGGATGTGGCAAACGAATTTAACACCAGACAAATTGGGTGTGGTTTCGGTATCTCCCGACGAGCTGTCTGCACAAGGGTTATATAACTACATCCATTACATGAAGAGTAATGGTCAGCAAGTGGATGATTATGAACTGGAGTTCTGGCGTAAATTGCTAGCACCTATCAGCATCATTGCCATGTTGTTACTGGGCGCATCCACCATTTTTGGTGCCTTGCGCTCGGTCAGTATGGGCGCTCGTCTGATATCCGGTGTCATGATGGGATTTGCATTTTTTGTTTGTAATCAAGTGCTCGGGCAATTCAGTCTGGTGTTTAACATCCCGCCGCTGGTCGGAGCCAGTGCGCCCAGTCTCTTCTTCATGGGCATAGCCCTTTATCTGCTGCGACGCCGCCACTAAACAAAAGGCCGGTCTCTGAGTTCTGAGACCGGCCTGTTATCAACGCGGATATTAATGATCGGTAGCCGCCGTTGTCACCACGACTTCACAATTCGCCCAGTAATCCTGAAATGCCAAAAATTCTCGACGGTCAAACACAACCATCAAATTGCCTAAACCGAATGCCGATGTCCCCAAACGCACGAAAGCCTGGCCAATCGACAGCAAACTCGTATCCGTATTTTGCAGACGGATCTGGAATTGACGCATTCCGGGGGTCTGCCCTTCGCGGCACCAGAACCAGACAAAATAACTGCACAACACTCCCGCTAACCAGAGGCTGAACCACAACTGATGCACCAACCAGCCTATGGTAGTGACATTTTTATCTAACGATAAGAGCCCACTGATCACCAATAGATGACCTAATCCATATCCTACGTAACCAGCTAAAACAACCAACGGTGTCACCAACAAACTATCGATAACCCACGCACCGAGCCGGCGACGAAAACCAGCCCGAGGCATCGTTGACAAAACATTGGCTGATGCCGACGTTGATTTGGCAGACACAGCGCGCGAACGAGAACCGGATTTTTTACTCATAATTCACATACACCAATAATCAGGAAACGCTATTCTAACCGAGCCAGCGGCAGAGACGCGAATCATCAATCCGAGCATTTATTCAGCATCTGATACAGATCACGTGAAAAACAATTTGCGCTAACGCATTAGCTTTGTATAATGCGACCCCGTAAGACAGACCAACTGATTGATCAGAAAGTTAAAGTCTTGCATTGTGTGCCCAGGTGGCGAAATCGGTAGACGCAGCGGATTCAAAATCCGCCGATGAATAATCGTGACGGTTCGAGTCCGTCCCTGGGCACCAAATCAAACCCGCATTGCGGGTTTTTTTGTTTCCGCAAAACGCAAATGCGATGCATTGATCTTTTCCCTGTCAAATCCATGCTCTACACTACGCTCCATCTGAAATGACCAAGAGAACACCATGGCGCAATTTATTTACACCATGAATCGCGTGGGCAAAGTGGTTCCGCCCAAGCGTCATATCCTGAAGAACATCTCGCTCTCCTTTTTTCCGGGTGCCAAAATTGGTGTACTCGGTCTTAACGGTGCAGGTAAATCCACCCTGCTGCGCATCATGGCCGGCATCGACACCGAGATCGAAGGTGAAGCCCGCCCACAACCGGGGATCAAGATCGGCTATCTGCCACAGGAACCGAAACTCGATCCAGAGCAGACCGTCCGTGAAGCCGTTGAAGAAGCCATGGGCGAACTGAAACGCGCCATGACTCGTCTCGACGAAGTCTATGCAGCTTATGCAGATCCAGATGCCGATTTTGACAAACTGGCCAAAGAGCAAGGCGAGCTGGAAGCCATCATCCAGGCTCACGATGGCCACAATATGGAAAACCAGTTGGAACGAGCTGCCGATGCACTGCGTCTGCCTGCTTGGGATGCGCAAATCAAGGTACTCTCTGGTGGTGAACGCCGCCGTGTCGCCTTGTGCCGCCTGCTACTCGAAAAACCGGATATGCTGCTCTTAGACGAACCGACCAACCACTTGGATGCCGAATCCGTGGCCTGGCTGGAGCGCTTCCTGCACGACTACGAAGGCACTGTGGTGGCCATCACCCACGACCGTTACTTCCTCGATAACGTCGCTGGCTGGATCCTGGAGCTGGACCGCGGCGAAGGTATCCCTTGGGAAGGCAACTACTCTTCCTGGCTGGAACAAAAAGATGCCCGTCTGGCTCAGGAAGCGTCTACTGAAGCTGCTCGTCGTAAATCGATTGAGAAAGAGCTGGAGTGGGTTCGCCAGAATCCTAAAGGCCGTCAGGCGAAAAGTAAGGCACGTCTGGCCCGCTTTGAAGAACTGAATGGACAGGATTACCAGAAGCGTAACGAAACCAATGAACTGTTCATTCCGCCAGGACCTCGTTTGGGTGACAAAGTCATCGAAGTAGAAGGTCTGAGCAAATCTTACGGTGATCGCCAGTTGATCGACAATCTGTCGTTCAGCATTCCGAAAGGAGCTATTGTCGGTATCATCGGCCCTAACGGTGCCGGTAAATCGACGCTGTTCCGCATGCTGAGTGGTCAGGAACAACCGGATTCCGGCTCTATCACCTTAGGGGATACCGTGGTGTTGGCCTCGGTGGATCAGTTCCGCGACAAGATGGATGACAAGAAAACAGTTTTTGATGAAGTTGCGAATGGACAAGATGTGCTGCGGATCGGCACCTTTGAAATTCCAAGTCGCGCTTACGTCGGCCGTTTTAACTTCAAAGGCACCGACCAGCAGAAACGGGTTGGCGAACTTTCCGGCGGGGAACGCGGTCGTCTGCATCTGGCCAAACTGCTGCAGACGGGTGGTAACGTCTTATTACTCGACGAACCAACTAACGATCTGGACATCGAAACCTTACGCGCACTGGAAAACGCGCTGCTGGAATTCCCAGGCTGTGCCATGGTTATTTCGCATGATCGCTGGTTCCTTGACCGTATTGCGACACACATTCTGGATTACAGTGATGAAGGGAACGTACGTTTCTTTGAAGGCAACTTCACTGATTATGAAGAATGGAAGAAAAAAACCTTGGGTGCTGAAGCTGTACAACCGCATCGCATCAAATACAAGAAAATCGCCAAATAAAAAAGAGGTCTGCAACTTCGGTTGCAGACCTCTCTCCTGGGTAACGATGATTACCTTGTTTGGCAGCGGTAACTGGATCCAAGTCATCTGAACGTCCGGTAAGCCGTCAGATGTTGCGGCAAGCTTCCTCCGGTAAGAGTACCTTGCGAAATAGTCGTAGTGTTCGTTCCACCCGAACGAGATAAATAATACGCCATCCGCTTTAGAATGTGATTGCTAAAATTGCATTAAAAGCTGGTTTTTGCGCAAGAATTCACCAATAATAACCGTATCTATAATCAGTTATTGCTGAATAATTGGAATTTATGAAATTAGACCGCTTAGATAAAAAAATTCTGAACCTGATGCAGAAAGATGCCCGTATCAGCAATCTGGATCTGGCCGAACAAGTGGGGCTCTCCCCTTCGCCTTGTTCTCGCCGGATTAAAGCATTAGAAGAATCAGGCCTGATCCTAAAACATGTCACGTTGTTGAATCCGGAAAAACTGAATCTAAAACTGACCGCCTATATCCATATCACCATGGATAAACACACGCCTGAACGGTTGAACAACTTCAATCAGTCTGTTTCTGAAATGCCAGAAGTCATGGAATGTGCGCTGATCACCGGCAATGACGCCGACTACCAGTTAAAAGTGGTCGTACCGGATATGGAATATTATCAGCATTTTCTGCTGGAAAAACTGACACGTATCGACGGCGTCACTGGTGTACGCTCCAGCTTCGTATTACAACAGGTCAAACAGTTTACCGCCCTGCCGCTGGATCATCTGGAATAGGCACAATAAAGATCCTACCCCTAACGCTTTTGGTGTAAAATACGCCGCCGAAAGTGAGATGCAGCGCACTATGCTGCATCGACACTCTCTTCTGAACTGATTCTGACCGTGAACAAATTTTGAGGACAAAGTAGAGATGGAAAACGCTCGCCCAATCCGCCGCGCCCTGCTCAGCGTTTCTGACAAGACCGGTATCGTGGAGTTCGCCCGTGCCCTGCAACAACGTGGGGTAGAACTACTCTCCACCGGCGGAACTGCGCGCCTGCTTGCTGACGCTGGCTTACCTGTAACCGAGGTTTCCGATTACACCGGTTTCCCGGAAATGATGGACGGTCGCGTAAAAACCCTGCACCCGAAAGTTCACGGTGGCATTTTAGGTCGTCGTAACACCGATGATGCAATCATGACCCAGCATGGCATCAAGCCGATTGATCTGGTCGCCGTCAACCTCTATCCGTTTGCCGCAACCGTTGCCAAACCAAATTGCTCACTGGAAGATGCCATCGAAAATATCGATATCGGTGGTCCAACCATGGTGCGTTCTGCTGCGAAAAACCATAAAGACGTCACCATCGTCGTGAACGCCGGTGATTACAATCGGGTTCTCGCAGAAATGGATGCCAATGCCAATTCGCTGACCTATGCAACCCGTTTTGATCTGGCAATTGCGGCTTTTGAACACACCGCTGCTTACGATGGCATGATTGCCAACTATTTCGGCACCAAAGTACCCTCTTACGGTGTACAGGACGAAGCCAGCGCCGACTCTAAATTCCCACGCACTATCAACTTCCAGTTCATCAAAAAGCAAGACATGCGCTATGGCGAAAACAGCCATCAGGCAGCGGCTTTCTACGTTGAAGCCGATGTGCAGGAAGCCTCCGTGTCTACCGCAACGCAGTTGCAAGGCAAAGCACTCTCCTACAACAACATCGCAGATACCGATGCCGCACTGGAGTGTGTTAAAGAGTTTGCGGAACCTGCTTGTGTCATCGTCAAACATGCCAATCCATGTGGTGTGGCACTGGGCAACGATATTCTGGAAGCCTATAACCGTGCTTACCAGACAGACCCAACCTCCGCTTTCGGTGGCATCATCGCTTTCAATCGTGAGCTGGATGCAGCCACTGCCGAAGCCATTGTCAGCCGCCAGTTCGTTGAAGTGATTATCGCTCCGGTCGTTAGTGAAGAAGCCAAAGCCGTCGTTGCGAAAAAAGCCAACGTCCGTTTGTTGGAATGTGGTCAATGGCAGGGTAAAACCAGCGGCTATGACGTCAAACGTGTTAACGGTGGTCTGCTGGTACAAGATCGCGACCAAGGTATGGTGACACTGGCCGACCTGAAAGTTGTCACCAAACGCCAGCCAACCGAACAGGAATTACAAGATCTGCTGTTCTGCTGGAAAGTCGGTAAATATGTCAAATCAAACGCCATTGTCTACGCGAAAGGTGGCATGACCATCGGTGTCGGCGCAGGTCAAATGAGCCGTGTTTATTCTGCAAAAATCGCTGGCATCAAAGCCGCGGATGAAGGCTTGGAAGTCAAAGGCTCCGTTATGGCCTCAGACGCTTTCTTCCCGTTCCGTGATGGTATTGATGCCGCCGCCGAAGCAGGGATCACCTGTGTGATCCAGCCGGGTGGCTCAATGCGTGATCAAGAGGTCATTGATGCCGCTGACGAACATGGCATGGCGATGGTGTTTACCAATATGCGTCATTTCCGCCATTAATTCATTATTTCGGAAATGAAGGCGATTGATCCATTTTGCCGACCCTCTGCGCCATGGATGGCGCAGCGGAGTCCCCAGGGATCGGTTCACGACGAGTCGGCAGAGTGGATCAATTGACTGACACTTGCAGAATCCAAGAATCAGATACACTGAAATACAATTTCTCAGTGTTGGAGAACAGAAATGAACATATTGATCATCGGTAATGGCGGTCGTGAACATGCACTGGCATGGAAAGCAGCACAATCACCATTAGCAGATAAAGTCTACGTCGCACCGGGCAACCCAGGCACCGCACGCGAAGCCAAAGTGGAAAATGTCGCCATCAGCGCAACGGATGTCCCCGCACTTCTGGCCTTTGCCAAAGAAAAAAATATCGGGCTGACTATTGTCGGCCCAGAAGCCCCGCTCGTCATTGGTGTAGTAGATGCGTTCCGCGCAGAAGGTCTGAAAATTTTTGGCCCAACCCAAGCGGCAGCGCAGTTGGAAGGCTCCAAAGCCTTCACCAAGGATTTCCTGGCTCGTCAGCAGATCCCAACAGCGGCTTACCAGAACTTCACCGAAGTTGAACCTGCACTGGCGTATCTGCGTCAGCAAGGCGCTCCTATCGTTATCAAAGCCGACGGTCTGGCGGCAGGTAAAGGTGTGATTGTCGCCATGACCCTGGCTGAAGCCGAAGAAGCCGTGCGTGATATGTTATCCGGTAACGCCTTCGGTGAAGCGGGCAGCCGTGTCGTCATCGAAGAGTTTCTTGATGGTGAAGAAGCCTCTTTCATCGTCATGGTCGACGGCAAAAATGTACTCCCTATGGCCACCAGTCAGGATCACAAACGGATCGGCGACGGTGACACCGGCCCGAATACCGGTGGTATGGGAGCTTACTCACCTGCCCCTGTGGTCACACCAGCAGTTCATGACAAAGTCATGCAACAGGTGATCTGGCCAACGGTGCAAGGCATGGCCGCCGAAGGTAACCCCTATACCGGGTTCCTCTATGCCGGTTTGATGATCGACAACCAAGGCAATCCGAAAGTCATCGAGTTCAACTGCCGCTTTGGTGATCCGGAAACCCAACCAATCATGCTGCGTATGCAGTCCGATCTGGTAGAGCTCTGCCTAGCTGCTTGCGACGAAAAACTGAATGAGAAAACCGCTCAGTATGATCCGCGTCCGGCGGTCGGTGTGGTGCTGGCTGCCGCGGGTTACCCGGCTGAAGTGCAAAAAGGTGATATCATCTCCGGTCTGCCAACGACCGAATTGAATACTGCCAAAGTATTTCATGCTGGCACTGCCGAAAAAGAGGGTCAGGTCATTACCGCCGGTGGCCGCGTACTTTGTGCAACAGCACTAGGTGCTTCCGTTGCTGAAGCACAGAAAAACGCTTACACCTTAGCGGCAACCATCAATTGGAATGGCATTTACTACCGCAAAGACATTGCCTGGCGTGCCATTGCCCGCGAACAAGCGTAATCATTACTTTTGCTGTTTTCCCCAAGCGCAATGCAATTAGCATTGCGCTTGTTCAACCTGTAAAAAGTTACAAAATAGTAATAAAAATCAACCTTCTGCACCGAAATCAAAAGATAAAAATTCCTTTTACCGTCACAAATTTGTAATCTGCTATTCGCTAGACTCAAAGCGACGTGGACGCTATCTTAATCAGCGGCTACACTTTAGTTTGTGCTCATTATTGAATTGAGCATCGCTCTCTCATCCAAAACAGGAATACAGTTTAACTGTAAGGAAGCAAATCATGAAAAAACAATCCGGTTTTACCCTTATTGAATTAATGATCGTGGTCGCGATCGTGGCGATTCTGGCAGCTATTGCTTTACCGGCTTACCAAACCTACACAAATAAAGCAAAATTTACTGAGGTTATTTCGGCCGTTGGCCCATACAAAACAGCAATTGAGGTATGTGTCCAATCAAACGGCATTACATCTGGCTTAACTTCTACCGTAGGACAAGATGGTACAAATGCTTGTACTGTATTTGGTCATAACGGCGTTCCAGCTGCTATATCAGCTGGAACTGGAGTTGGTAATGTTGATTCAGTCGTACAAGGTACCAATGGCGGTATAAAAGCAGTAGCTAAAAGTACCTTGGGTTCAGCTTATTATGAGATCGATCCAACTTTGGATTCTTCAGGCAAAATAACATGGGCCGTTGCGTCAGGCTCTACATGCCTAACTTCTGGTCTTTGCTAATCGATTAATAAATTCACTCTCCCCAATATATTTTGGGGAGGGTTATCAGGTTTCAAATTCGTAATAGGATTACTGTGTGAATGCTCCCGCCAATGGTTTGTTAGTCAGTCTTATCCGTGCCGGTATCATTCAAGATGGGCAGTCAAGTGTGTTACAAGAACGCGCCCGCAACGAAAAGAAAACCTTAGTCACCTACCTGATTGACAATGACATTATCAGTAGTGCTCAGTTAGCCGAGCTGTGTGAACAGGAATATGGCATCCCCTTGTTGGATCTCGATGCCTTTGAATTAACCGAGATCCCACAAAAATACCTGAACCAGAAACTCATCGAAAAACATCACGCGTTACCGATTTATACGCAAGGCAACACCCTCTATATTGCCGTTTCAGACCCGACTAACGTTACCGCTCTGGAAGATTTTGGTTTTACTTTCAGTTTGCACACCGAAGCCTTGCTGGTTGATGAACGCAAGCTGCAATTTGCCATTAGTCGAATTCTAGAGCCTACAGAAGATGAATTCTCCAAATCGATGGCCGATGATGGCATCGGCGACATCGAAGTCGGTGATGTCGATGAAGCGCGTCTACAGGAAACTGTAGAAACCAACAGCGAAGACGATGCACCGATCGTCAAATATATCAATAAAGTCTTGCTGGATGCCGTGCGCAAAGGCGCTTCCGACTTACACTTCGAGCCTTATGAAAAAAAATACCGTATCCGCTTTCGTATCGACGGGATTCTGTATGAAGTAGCAACACCACCGGTCAATCTGGCGAACCGTTTCTCTGCTCGTTTGAAAGTTATGGCACGTTTGGATATTGCCGAACGTCGTTTACCGCAAGATGGTCGCATTAAATTACGTTTAGCCAAAAACCGTTCTGTCGATCTGCGTGTGAGCACCTTACCTACCATGTGGGGGGAAAAGGTCGTATTGCGTATTCTTGATTCATCCGCCGCCAGCCTGAACATCGATATGCTTGGTTTTGATGACAGACAAAAGCAGCTCTATCTTGATACCTTAGCTAAACCACAAGGTATGATTCTGGTCACTGGCCCTACTGGTTCGGGTAAAACCGTCTCGCTTTATACCGGCCTGAACATTCTCAATACCAGTGAGCTCAACATTTCCACCGCCGAAGATCCGGTAGAAATTAACTTACCCGGCATTAATCAGGTACAAATCAATCCAAAGTCCGGGCTGACATTTGCCAATGCACTACGTTCCTTCTTGCGTCAGGATCCGGATGTAGTAATGGTTGGGGAAATTCGAGATCTGGAAACAGCGGAAATAGCCATTAAAGCCGCTCAAACCGGTCACTTGGTGCTATCAACCTTACATACCAACTCAGCAGCCGAGACATTAACCCGTTTGTTAAACATGGGCGTTCCCGCCTTTAACGTGGCCTCATCGGTCACCTTAATTATGGCACAACGTCTGGCTCGGCGACTGTGTCCACACTGCAAACAGCCACATCATATTCCCAATAATGAATTATTGGAGATGGGCTATACTTATGACGAAGTAGAGACAGGCATTACACTTTATAAACCAGTGGGTTGCGGTGAATGTTCAAACGGGTATAAAGGCCGCGTCGGTATTTATGAAATGTTGCCGATGTCAGAAAGCATAGCCAATCTGATCATGGAAGGCGGCAATTCATTACAAATTGCTGAAATGGCGATCAGCGAAGGCATGATGACACTATATCGGTCAGGTCTTGAAAAAGCACGTTTAGGTGTAACCAGCCTTGCAGAAGTTAACCGCGTGACCTGCATCTAAATTTAAGGAAGAATAATTATGGCCGTGGCTCAACAACGTACTGCCGCTGCGACGGCAAATAAACCTAAACCCAAAGTAACGCATGTTTTTCACTGGAAAGGCGTTAACCGTCGCGGTCAAAAAGTCTCAGGAGAAATGAAAGGCGAAACCTTGTCTCAGGTTAAAGCCGATCTGATTCGCCAAGGCATCGTCATCCAAAAGCTTCGTAAACAGAACGAATCATTGCTGGCAAAATATACACAATCCATCAAACCAATGGATATTGCCGTATTAACACGCCAGATCACAACCATGCTAACCGCAGGTGTCCCTTTAGTTCAAACGTTGCAATTACTGGCTGGCAGTCATGAAAAAAAGCCTATGCGTGAAATGCTGGCCAGCATTTGTGCTGAAATCGAGGCCGGTATTCCACCGTCCAAGGCACTGCGACAGTATCCTCGCTACTTTGATGATCTATATTGTGATTTAGTAGCGTCCGGTGAACAATCTGGGGCGCTAGATGCGGTTTTTAATCGTATTGCCACTTATAAAGAAAAAGCTGAAGCGCTGAAATCCAAGATCAAAAAAGCACTCTTTTATCCAGCAACCGTCATTATTGTCGCATTAGTAGTGACAGCGATTCTTTTGCTCTATGTCGTACCTGAATTCGATAAAATCTTTAAGAGCTTCGGGGCTGAACTGCCTGCATTCACCAGAATGGTAATTAACCTGTCCCATATAGTTCAAACCTATTGGTACTTTGTGTTTGGCGGCTTGATTGTTTTAATCTTTGTCTATGTTCGGGCTTACCGTCGGATGGAATCAGTACGCGATGGAACTGATAAGTTTATACTGAAACTTCCGATTGTCGGCATGATTTTACAAAAAGCGGCTCTTGCCCGTTATGCGCGAACCTTATCCACCACTTTTGCAGCAGGCTTACCGTTAATTGATGGTCTCATTGCTGCATCTGGCGCATCAGGGAATGCAGTATACCGTAAAGCCGTTCTCAGTGTGCGTAATGAAGTCATGGCGGGGATGCAAATGCACGTAGCCATGCGAACAACAGAAGTCTTCCCGGAAATGGTGATTCAGATGATCATGATAGGCGAAGAATCTGGTTCATTAGATGATATGCTGGCAAAGGTTGCCGGTATTTATGAACAGCAGGTTGACGATGCAGTCGATGCGCTGTCCAGTTTGATTGAACCATTGATCATGGTGGTCTTGGGTATTCTGGTCGGTGGTTTAGTTATCGCCATGTATCTGCCAATCTTTAAACTTGGTAGCGTTATTCATTAATTCAGTGGTTATTCATGGATCTTATTTTTATGCTTTATAGCCAGTATCACTGGCTATATTTTTTAATACTGGGCCTGTTCTCATTACTCGTTGGCAGTTTTTTAAATGTCCTGATCCACCGTCTACCCATCATGCTGGAGCGTAGTTGGAAACAGGAATATCAGGACTATTTCTTTGCCAACGAACAGCATTCGCAGCAAACTGAGCGTTATGATCTTTTTTTACCTCGCTCTGCATGCCCGCACTGTGGTCATCAGATCTCCGCATTAGAAAATATTCCCTTGATAAGCTGGTTGTTTCTGAAAGGTCGTTGCCGCGCCTGTAAACACCCCATTAGTATCCGATATCCACTTGTCGAATTGCTGTGCACATTAATGTCACTCACGGTGGCGCTGTATTATCCACCAGGCTGGGCCATTGTCGGTGCATTGATATTAACTTGGGTATTGTTAGCATTAACTTTTATCGACTTTGATAAATTGCTCTTACCGGATCAATTAACACTACCGTTGCTATGGTTGGGGTTGTTACTGAATCTATCCCACCAGTTTGTTTCTCTAAATGATGCAGTCATCGGCGCCATGGCCGGATATATGGTCTTATGGTCACTTTACTGGTCATTCAAACTACTCACCGGTAAAGAAGGAATGGGCTATGGTGACTTCAAATTACTCGCCGCGTTAGGTGCTTGGTTAGGCTGGCAATCTTTACCCCTGATCCTTATTCTCTCTTCTTGTGTTGGTGCTGTTTTAGGTATCCTGTTAATTGTGTTTAAACGGCATCAACAAGATAAACCCATACCCTTTGGACCTTATCTGGCCATTGCCGGTTGGATCGCATTGCTATGGGGTCACCAAATTACAGATTGGTATTTAGGGTTAATTAGTTAATGTTGATTGTTGGCTTAACAGGGGGAATTGGCAGCGGTAAATCCACGGTCGCTGCGCATTTTGTGGCCATGGGGGTCACGTGCATTGATGCCGATCAAATTGCCCGAGATGTTGTCCAGCTTGGTGAGCCAGCATTAGCCTCACTCGTTCAGCATTTTGGTAACATCATCATCAACGCTGATGGTTCACTTAATCGTCGAGTATTACGTGAAAAAATCTTTGCAGATCCGGCAGCTCGGACATGGGTAAATAATCTGCTGCACCCCCTGATTCGTCAGAAGATGTTGCAACAATGCCATGCATCTAATGGCCCTTACTGTATTTTGATGGTACCACTCTTATTTGAAAACAACCTGCAATCATTAGTGCACCGGACTCTGGTTGTCGATGTGGATGAAGACACTCAAATTCGTCGAACAATGCAACGCGACCAGACGACGGAAGCTCAGGTAAAAGCGATTTTAAACGCACAATGTTCTCGTCAACACCGTCTTGATTTGGCGGATGACATCATCAACAACAGTGACGGCATTACAATTGAGCAGAGAGAACAACAAATAAATCGGTTACACCAAAAATACCTACAACTCGCGGCACAGGTTCATTCCCCTTCCAATATGGTATAATCATTCAGCTGTTAATATTGATTTGGTATCTGGAAATGAGTCTGAAAGTCGATTGCCCAACCTGTAAAACCTCTGTGGAATGGGATCCGAACAATCGATTCAGACCATTTTGTAGTGAACGCTGTCGTTTGATTGATCTTGGCGAATGGTTTAGTGAAGAACGCAGTATTGCCGGTGATGATGCAACACCAGAAGCTACAAGATTCCAACTTTCAACAGAAGACCTTGAATTGTTAGCGCAAGATTAAATACCAGCCTTTGCCTTTAATGCGTTAATGATAGCCAAATTTGCAGTTGGAAAATCATACTGTGCTAACCGGTCTAATGGTACCCACTGATTTTCAAGCCCTTCCAAGCTTTGAGCTTTTCCTGAAAATGCAGTGACCAGCCAGACATCTAATTTGACAGCTTTATCGCTGTAGTTGTGCTCAATAACTAACAGCGGCTCTACCGTAATGACATCAATACCAATTTCTTCCTGTAATTCTCTTTTTAAAGCCTGCTGAGCAGTTTCGTACTGCTCGACTTTACCACCAGGAAACTCCCATTTTCCCCCCTGATGTTGATGCTCGGCACGACGACAAATAAAATAACCCATCGTAGGATCATATATCACACCAACTGCCACCCAGATTTGTTTCATACTTTTTCCTATTAACAAAAAGGCAGCCGGAGCTGCCTTTAATCAATAACTTCTTGCAATAAAAAATATTTAGTCTAATTGTCCATGACAATGCTTATATTTTTTACCTGAACCACACGGGCATGGATCATTGCGACCGACCTTGGCGCCATCGCGAACAAAAGGCAGAACATTCTGCTCAATTGCCTGCTCATCATCCTCTTCAGCCAGAGCATTACTTTCTTCATGACTGTATGTACGTGTTTGTGCAGCTTCTGATTGACGACGTTGTTCTTCAATGGCATCGACATCAGGCTCCTGAACCTGAACGCGACACAAGATGCTCACAACTTGTTGTTTCAGTGATTCTAACATCTGAGTAAAGAGCTCAAATGCCTCGCGTTTATATTCCTGCTTAGGATTTTTCTGAGCATAACCACGCAAATGAATACCTTGACGCAGATGATCCATTGCTGCCAGATGTTCTTTCCAAAGATTATCCAGTGTTTGCAACATTACTGATTTTTCAAACTGTCGCAATACTTCAGGACCGGCTAACTCTTCTTTACGAGCATAATTAGCTTCAATTTCAGCGATGATCCGTTCCCGAATTTTCTCTTCGTACAACTTATCATCATCTTTGATCCACTGCGCGATCGGTAATTCGATCGCAAAATCGGTGCGTAACCGTAATTCCAGTCCCGCAATATCCCAACTTTCATCTAAAGATTGCGGAGCGATATATTGATCAATAACCCGGTTCAGCACATCAGCGCGAATCAAGTGAATGGTTTCTGAAATATCTGAATGTTCAAGCAACTCATTACGTTGTTCGTAAACGACTTTGCGTTGGTCATTAGCTACATCATCAAATTCCAGCAGGTTTTTACGGATATCGAAGTTACGACCTTCTACTTTCCGTTGCGCATTTTCTATAGCCTTGCTAACCCATGGATGTTCAATCGCTTCACCATGCTCCATACCCAATTTTTTCATCATGCCACTGACACGATCAGAGGCAAAAATACGCATCAGGCTGTCTTCCATCGACAAGTAGAAACGAGATGAACCAGGATCCCCCTGACGACCTGAACGGCCACGTAATTGGTTATCAATACGGCGGGACTCATGACGTTCAGTACCAATGATATGTAAGCCACCAGCCGCAATCACCGCATCATGACGAACTTGCCAAGCATTCTTTATTTCAAGAATTTGTTGTTCTGTCGGGCTTTCTAGCGCGTCTATCTCTGCCTGCCAGCTACCACCCAACACAATATCTGTACCACGACCTGCCATGTTAGTAGCAATAGTGACTGAGCCTGGACGACCCGCTTGCGCAATGATCTGAGCTTCTTGCGCGTGGAACTTCGCATTCAAAACCTTATGCTCAATACCTTCTTTCGTCAGAATATCAGACAGTAATTCCGAATTTTCAATAGAAATAGTTCCCACCAATACAGGGCGTTGTTCTGCGACTCGATTTTTGATGTCGTCAATAATCGCCGCGTATTTTTCTTGCTCCGTCAGATAGACCAAATCCCCCATATCATCACGAATCATTGGGCGATTGGTTGGTAACACTACCGTTTCCAAACCATAAATTTGTTGGAATTCATAAGCTTCGGTATCGGCGGTGCCGGTCATACCAGCCAGTTTTTCATACAAACGGAAATAATTTTGGAAGGTGATGGATGCCAGTGTTTGGTTTTCATTGCGGATCTTGACGCCTTCTTTGGCTTCGATAGCCTGATGTAATCCCTCAGACCAGCGACGACCCGCCATGGTACGTCCGGTATGTTCATCAACAATAACAACTTCATCGTCTTTAACGATATAATCCACGTTGCGTTCAAATAAGGTGTTGGCACGTAACGCCGCATTGACGTGATGCAACAGCGTAATATTAGCGACAGAAAACAGAGAATCGTTTTGATCCATTAGACCTTGTTGCTTTAACCACTCTTCCGCGAAAATCTGTCCATTTTCTGTTAGGTAGGCCTGACGGGCTTTTTCATCAACGGTATAGTGACCATCACCCTGATATTCTTCAGAATCTTCTTTATCCTGCTTTGTTAAAAACGGGATCAGAGTGTTAATTTTGATGTATAACTCTGAACTGTCTTCTGCGGCGCCGGAAATAATCAATGGCGTACGCGCTTCATCAATCAACACAGAGTCAACTTCATCGACTAATGCATAATAAAGTGGACGCTGTACCCGTTGTTCTGCTGCAAATGCCATGTTATCGCGCAGATAGTCAAAACCGAATTCGTTATTCGTTCCGTAGGTAATATCACAAGCATAAGCAGCTTGCTTCTCTTCATGGCTCATACCTGGCAAATTACAACCAACTGTCATGCCAAGAAATGCAAACAATGGACGACTCCATTCCGCATCACGACGAGCCAGATAGTCGTTCACCGTAACAATATGAACACCACGCCCGGTAAGCGCGTTCAGATAAGCAGGCAGTGTTGCAGTCAAGGTTTTACCTTCACCGGTTTTCATTTCCGCGATCTGATTATTATTCAGTACCATACCGCCCAACATCTGAACATCAAAATGGCGCATACCAAAAACACGTTTTGATGCTTCACGTACCGTTGCAAAAGCTTCAGGGAGAAGTGAATCCAGCTCTTCACCAGTTTCAAGGCGCTGACGAAATTCTGCAGTCTTGGCTTGCAGGTCCACATCAGCCAGAGAGGAAAATTTAGGTTCAAGCTCGTTGATTTGTTTGACTATTTTTTTTAATGCTTTGACGGTACGGTCATTTCGACTACCAATGATCTTGGTAAATAGTTTGGTGATCATTATTACCTAACTCTCAGGCTATTGATTGTTGTCTGCCCAAGTGGGCAGCGATTCTGAATCTAAAATGTCATTACGCAATATATGGGGACAAAAAACGGGTATTCAAGGAAGAATGTCTGGAATGTCCCAACACGCGGTATAGGCAGATTACCACAACCAAACTGATGAGTCTGCTATTGTTGTTACAGACAAAAAGAACAAAGCACCGGGCGGAGAACCGGTGCTTTGCTTTAGAGATATATTGATGTCGCGCTTATGCTAAAACGAGTTTGCTACCGAAATAAGCAACGGGTGATTTAGCCGTTTCTTCTTCAAATGTCACCATTTCCCAAGCTTCAGCATCAGCCAACAAGGCACGTAATAATTTGTTATTTACGGCGTGACCGGTTTTATAAGCTGTAAACTGGCCCAGAATAGTGTGATTACACATATACAGATCACCGATGGCATCCAGTAATTTATGCTTCACAAACTCATCTTCATAACGCAACCCTTCTTCATTTAGCACGCGGTAATCATCTAAGACAACCGCATTGTCCAGACTGCCACCTAATGCCAAATTTTGAGAGTGCAGATATTCAATATCCTTCATGAAACCAAATGTTCTGGCTCGGCTGATTTCTTTAGCAAATTTGCTGCCAGAGAAATCAAATACCAAATGCTGGTTCTGTTTGTCGAAAACCGGATGACGGAAATCTATTTTTAAATCCATACGGAAACCACGATGATAAGGCGCAAATTCGGCCCATTTATCACCATCTTCAACACGTATTTTCTTCTTAATACGGATGAATTGTTTAGGTAAGGATTGTTCTTCAATTCCACCCGATTGCAACAGATAGATAAATGGATGCGCACTGCCATCCATTACTGGCACCTCTGGTGCATCGACTTCGACATACAGGTTATCAATACCCAAAGAGGCCAGAGCCGCAGACAAATGTTCAACAGTAGAAATGCGAACGCCTTGTTCATTGACCAAAGCAGTACACAGGACTGTATCACGCACAAATTGAGCGTCTGCCCGCAGTTCAACCTCAGGTTGCAGATCAGTTCTGACGTAGACAATACCCGTATTCACCGGCGCAGGACGAAACGTCAGCGACACTTTGCGACCAGAATGTAAACCCACTCCGGTAGCATGAACTAGTTGCTTGAGCGTACGTTGTCTAATCATAAAAAATCCCTCAACACCGATCTTTTTTGAGCTATGGCTCATCGGGGCTACTGTAACACAGCTGCCATAGTGACGCTAATTTTTGTGCAGCCGGTCAGCTACACCTTAATATTAGCTTACTCGATATTAATCAGCCTGTTTGCGCAAAAATGCTGGAATATCCAGATAATCAGGCTCGCTACGTGGCTGCGGTTCAGCGTTTACCGTTTGCTGCTGCACCATGCGATCTTCAAAGCGAGGCGCATGAGTTTCGTGCATCATTGAACGCATTGGGCGCTGCTCAACTGATTTCTGTGCATTTTTAACCAATGTGATGTCTGGTTTACGTTCGTTACCAATACCAGTAGCAACAACCGTAACACGCAGTTCGTCTTCCAATGCAGGATCAATCACGGCACCAACAACAACGGTAGCATTCTCTGAAGCAAAGGCTTTCACTGCATTACCAACCGTTTCAAATTCTTCCATGGTCACATCCAGCCCAGCCGTAATGTTAACCAGAATACCTTTCGCACCAGCCAGATCAATATCTTCCAACAGAGGGCTAGAAATTGCTTTTTCAGCTGCTTCTTCTGCACGATCATCACCGCGCGCAGAACCAGTGCCCATCATGGCAGTACCCATTTCACGCATAACGGTACGAACGTCAGCAAAGTCGACGTTGATCAGACCTGGGCGAGTAATCAGCTCAGCAATACCCTGAACCGCACCCAGCAACACATTATTTGCTGCTTTGAATGCATCTAACAGACTGACCCCACGACCCAGTACCTTCAGTAACTTGTCATTAGGAATGGTAATTAAGGAGTCAACGTGTTTTGACAGTTCATCAATACCTTGCAGCGCATAGCTCATGCGCTTTTTACCTTCAAAATTAAAAGGTTTAGTAACAACAGCAACCGTCAGAATACCTAATTCTTTAGCGACTTCAGCAACAATTGGCGCAGCACCAGTTCCGGTACCACCGCCCATACCGGCAGCAATGAATACCATGTCTGAGCCATTCAGCATTTGACGAATTTCGTCGCGGTTTTCCAGTGCAGCTTCACGCCCTACATCTGGATTGGCACCAGCACCCAGGCCTTTGGTGATATTGGCACCAATCTGGATAGTGGTTTCCGCGCCTGAGTTACGCAGTGCTTGAGCATCCGTATTTACTGCAACGAAATGAACACCTTCAATGTTTTCGCGCAACATGTGTTCAACAGCATTACCGCCACCACCACCGATGCCGATAACTTTAATCAGCGCATCATCACCCTGACTGCCAACCGGTTCAAATGTAAACATGATTATCTCTCCGCCTTTGTTTCGCTTCCGCAAAAACTAGAATTCGCCTTTTAGCCAATTAGTGATCCGTTTAAACCAGCTTGTAACACTGGTCTTCTCACGGACATCTACTACAATTTGTCCTTGATGCAACTTACCGTATTGCAATAACCCTACTGCAGTTGCATAAGCCGGAGCTTCCACATAATCAGTAAGGCCTCGAATATTGGTTGGGTGACCGATACGAACCTGGCACTGGAATACCTGTTCAGCACACTCAACGATACCTTCAATTTCTGCCGCACCACCAGTTAATACCACACCGGCGGCTAACTGATGCTTAATACCCTGCGCTCTCAGTTCAGACTGAACACGCATGATCTCATCATGAACCATCCCCAGCAATTCGGTATACCGAGGTTCAATCACTTCAGCAAGAGTTTGTCGTTGTAAACTGCGAGCCGGGCGTCCACCAACACTAGGCACCTCAATGGTGTCTTCTTTGCTGACCAGACGTCCTAATGCACAGCCATAACGCATCTTTATTGCTTCAGCATCAACCGGTGGTGTCCCAAAGGCATAAGCAATATCACTGGTGACAGCTTGTCCAGCATAAGGGATCACTTTGCTGTAACGTAAGGCACCGCCAGTAAAGAAGGCAATATCCATGGTGCCGCCGCCGATATCGACAACGCAGACACCCAATTCCTTTTCGTCATCCGTTAATACGGCATAGCTGGACGCCAATGCAGAGAAAATGATTTGGTCAACTTTTAATCCAACACGTTCTACGCACTTTTCAATATTCCGCGCCATATCATTATGGCAAGTAATCAGGTGCACTTTTGCACCCATTCGAACACCCGAGAGACCTATTGGATTTTTGATCCCTTCCTGATAATCAATCGAATATTCTTGCGGGATGACATGCAGGACGCGATGTTCTTCCGGTAACCGAACAGACTTCGCCGTATGGATGACATTATCTACATCATCCTGTGTTACTTCTTCGTCGGAAATAGGCACAATCCCTTTTTCATTCCGACATTCAATATGTTTTCCGGAAATACCAAGGAATACTGATGAAATATGGCACTGTGCCATCATTTCAGCTTCTTCTACTGCGCGTTGTAATGATTTAACGACTGACTCTAAGTCGTTAACACCACCTTTATCCATTCCCTTTGCAGCATGGGTTCCCAGACCAACAATATTGACCTCTCCATCGGGCAGCACTTCACCAACCAAAACGGCAATTTTGGTTGTTCCTATATCAAGTCCGACTATCAGATTTCTGTCTGGGGTTTTGGTCATCACCACTCCCTTCTTGTTGTTTCCAGCCGACAGCTACACCAGTGTCATAGCGAAGATCGATGTAATCGATCGCTTCTCTATTGTCCAATTTTGGGTAGACATCAATAAATTGTTGTAATTTCACCAGCATATCATTTCGACCGAGGATCAATTTCAGTCCTGATGCCAGCTTAATCTCCCACGAATGACGGTTAGTCATTCGCACTGCCGTCACGTGGTATCCATTTAATGCCAGCAATCTTTCGAATTGCTGGTATTGATCCCAAATTTTTCCGGCCATGTCATCTGGTCCATAAAGCTGAACCAGCGTCTTTTTCAGCCTATCTCGCGGCGCCTTAAAAATCGCACCACGAATACTGAGCAATCTGTCATCTCCCCAAAGTGCACAGGGAGTTTGTTCTACAATGTACACATATAACAGTGCAGGCCAACGTTTGCGTATCGATGACTGATAAACCCACGGTAATGATTCAACTTCTTTTTGTAGTTGATTCACATCCAACTTAAAAAAGTTGTTGGTCTGTGGGTTAGTTGCCAAGACTTTGCGAATTTCCTCAGTATTGACATACTCAAGATCGCCCTGTACCACTAAACCGCTTACCGGAATTTTATCTTCATCAAATAACCAACGACGTATATCTGTCGCGGTTGACCACAAACCAATCACCACCGAAACAAAAAACACGATCCCAAATAAAAACTCACCCCGGGTACGTGTTGTTGTTTCCGTATTTTGCCTGCGACCTCCAACTGGCGCTGAATCCTGCCCATCGGAGGTTAATCGCGCCTGTCGCACATCTTCACCTTAGCCAATATTCACATTCAGGTTGACGCCGCATTATAGCGGTACGCCAAGATCGGTCAAAACTGTTTGGGACTTATTCAACCCCATTTTTATCAGTAAATTTGATTAATTTACTGTTTCATCATATTAATGTTCAGTTTCAACTCAGCTAGCTTACGGGAAAGCTGACCAATGTTACCAGCACCCTGTGTCAGAACAACATCGCCATCTTTTAATACCTCAGCCAATACCGCCGGAACTTCGCCTGGCGTCGCCACAAAGATAGGGTCAACCACACCACGCTGACGGATAGAACGACATAAACTACGACCATCAGCACCAGGAATGGCCTCCTCTCCTGCCGAATAGACATCCAGCATGATCAGGACATCTACTTTTGCCAGTACTTCAGCAAAATCGTCATAAAGATCACGTGTACGGGTATAGCGGTGAGGTTGAAAAATCATTACTAAACGACGATCTGGCCAAGCAGCACGAGCAGAGGCAAGCGTGGCTCGTACCTCTGTCGGATGATGACCGTAATCATCTAACAGCAACGCTTTACCAGCTCCGGTCTCAAATTCACCGTATTGTTGGAAACGACGCCCCACACCAGCAAACTGCGCTAACGCATCAGTAATTGCCGCTGTTGAAATACAGTCTTCCAGTGCTACCGCAACAGCCGCTGCAGCATTCAATGCATTGTGGCGTCCAGGCAAATTAAGACTCAATGGTAATATTGATCCATCTTGTAACCGGAGTTGAAAACGGCTCTGGCTCCCCTCCTGAACAAATTCCTGCACTTGGACATCAGCATCATCACTATATCCGTAGGTAATAGTGGAGCGTCCGATCTCGGCCAGTAAACCACGAATGACCGGGTCATCGATACAAACCACTGCCAGCCCGTAAAAGGGTAAGTTATGCAGAAACTCAAGGAATGTGGCACGTAATTTAGCGAAGTCGCCACCATACGTATCCATGTGGTCGGCTTCGATGTTGGTCACAATGGCCACCATCGGTTGTAAATGCAGGAAAGAAGCATCACTTTCATCTGCTTCTGCAATCAGGTAACGACTGGTTCCTAGACGGGCGTTAGTGCCTGCACTATTCAGCAAACCACCAATGACGAAGGTAGGGTCAGCACCGGCTTGCGCATAAATACTGGCGATAAGGCTGGTTGTCGTTGTTTTGCCATGAGTACCGGCGATGGCAATACCGTGACGGTAGCGCATCAATTCAGCCAGCATTTCAGCACGACGCACCACAGGGATCCGCATTTCGCGCGCAGCAATAATTTCAGGATTGTCCCCATGGATCGCGGTAGATACAACCACTACGCTCGCACCATGTACATTTTCCGATTTATGCCCAATCTGAATATCAGCACCCAGTGATTCCAGATGCTCAGTCACCCGGTTACTGGCAATATCTGAACCACTGATTTGATAGCCTTCATTAGCCAGAACTTCCGCAATGCCGCCCATTCCCGCGCCACCGATACCAATAAAATGAATTCGGCGTACACGACGCATTTCCGGGATCATGGTTCTTAATTTGGCTAACTCAACCTTTGTCATTTACGTTCGGTTCTCTTAATTAAATTAGTGCCTTGCATTCACTTACAACACGATCAGTCGCATCAAGAATTGCTGCAGATCGGGAAAGCTGAGCCATCTTTTGTAGCTGTTTAGGATCAGTCTGCCAACGGGCGATCAATTCTGACAATGTATCGACTGACATTTCTTTTTGCGGCATCAGTACCGCAGCGCCTCGTGTCGTTAAGCTTTCTGCATTTTTGGTTTGATGATCATCGACTGCATGTGGAAGCGGCACAAAAATCGCGGGAACCCCAACAGCCGCCACTTCGGCCACCGTTAAAGCGCCCGCACGACAAATCAATAAATCGGCCCAGTCATACGCAGCAGCCATATCTGAAATAAATTCAGTCACGGCAACAGTTGAGATACCCAGCGATTGATATAAATCACCAACAAGTTCGGCATTACCTTTACCTGATTGATGCCGGATATCAATATTGTTTAATTTAGCCAGTGCATGGGGAACGATTTGATTGAGCGGTCGAGCGCCCAAACTCCCCCCCACGATCAGTATTTTTAACGGGTTACTGCTGTCGTAATGTTTTAGTGGCTTTTGAGCCAACGACAGAAACTCATCGCGCACGGGATTACCCACGACACGTGAACGTTTGGTGGTTGGGAATGCGCCAGCGAACCCCATCAGAATACGTGTTGCAATTTTGGCCAAGAGACGGTTTGTCAAACCGGCTGCCGCATTCTGTTCATGCAAGACAAGAGGAATACCTAACAATTTTGCTGCTACACCACCTGGGCCAGCTGCATATCCACCCATACCCAATACGATATCTGGCCGGAGACGACGTAAGATCAGGAGTGCTTGCAACACTGCTTTAGCAATTTGAAAAGGAGCCAATAATTTACGAACAATACCGTGATTACGTAATCCCCGGATATTGATGAATTCTATCGGGAAACCATTTGCTGGAACTAACGTTGCTTCCATGCGATCCGGTGTTCCCAACCAATGAATATTCCACCCCTCATTTTGCAGGCGATGTGCGACTGCCAAACCGGGAAAAACATGGCCTCCAGTGCCCCCCGCCATGATCACAATGCTGCGACTCATGCGGCCTCCCGCTGAATGACATGACTGGTATCGAGTCGACGTTCAAAATCAATACGCAATAAAATGGCCACAGCCATCGTGATTGCAATCAAACTGGAACCACCATAACTGACTAAAGGTAATGTTAGCCCTTTTGTCGGCAGCATACCTGCGGCTGCACCCACGTTAACAACTGTCTGAAAACTGAACCAGATACCAATGCCACAGGCAAAATAACCCTCAAAAAACTTATTACGTAACAATGCCATTCGCCCAATCTGCAGTGCCTTCATTGCCAGTAATAATTGAAGAAGCAACACCACCAACACACCAAAATAACCCAATTCTTCACCCAGGATGGCAAACACAAAGTCTGTATGCGCTTCTGGCAAATAGGACAGTTTCTGAACTGAATTACCAAGCCCCTGCCCCCAAAAACCGCCGCGACCAAATGCCATCAAAGATTGCGTGAGCTGATAACCACTGCCGAATGGATCAGCCCAAGGGTCAAGAAATGATGTCACGCGTCGCATACGGTAGGGTTCAAAGACCACCAGCCCGACTAATGCAACAATCCCGGCTGCAATGATAGCGATGAACTGGACAACCTTGGCACCACCAATAAACAACAAACCAAAAGTACAAACGAATAATACGATCACCGATCCCAGATCAGGTTGCGCCAACAACATGATGGCTAACAGAAAAACCACCGCCAACGGCTTGATAAATCCGATAAGATTTCCGCGTACTTCATCACTGCGACGAACCAGATAACTGGCAATAAAGGCAATGAGAGCCAGCTTGGCCAGTTCAGCTGGTTGAATGTTAAAAAAACCAAACCCAATCCAGCGTTTAGCACCGTTGACTGTACGGCCGACTGCCAATACTGCAAATAAAAGACTTAATGCTCCAATCAGTAAACGACCGCTCCATTCCTTCCAACGTTCAATGGGCACATAAAGAGTAGCAACGCCTAGCACAATACAGATAACCAAGAAAATCAAATGACGCTTGGTAAAATAAAACATGTCACCACCGGGCCCTTCTTTAATTGAAGCCGAGGCAACCATCATCAAACCAATCGCCATCAGTGAAAACATCAATGCCAAGAGGCTGCGATCATAAAAAGACGGACGTTCAGGCACAAACCAACGCCATACAGCTTTGATAACTGTGTTGAAGACCCCCGTCATAACGCATTCACCAAGTTAGCAAAGTATTGACCACGATGCTCAAAACTCCGAAACTGATCCAGACTGGCACATGCAGGAGCCAGCAATACCCAGTCACCCTCTTGTGCTTCTGCCGCCACAGCATGAACTGCATCCTCTAAATTAGCAGCACGTTGGGTATTCTCCGCGAGAGACATCAGGATATCTGCATCCTGGCCAAAACAGACCATGCGATAAATTTGGCTGGCCAATAAAGGTTGTAACGGGGAAAAATCCTGCCCTTTCCCTTGTCCTCCTGCCAATAGCCACAGACGACCTTGTACACTTTCGCCAACTCCAGCGACTGCCGCTAATGTAGAACCCACATTCGTTGCCTTTGAATCATCGATCCAACGAACGCCATTGACGTCACGTACAAACTGACAACGATGGGCCAATCCGGTAAATGATCGCAATACAGCCAGTTGTGCTGACTGCGGAATACCTACCGCATCCGCTAATGCCATAGCGGCCAGCGCATTCATCTGGTTATGTACACCAACAATATGCAGTGCAGATACCGGAAGTACAGGTTTGGAATGAATGCTTAACCACCACTCATCATCACATTGAATTCGACCATAAGCAGTACTGTTGAGACCAAAACTTTGCCAGTAAGACATCAGAGGCGGTAATGTCGCCGTATCATCACGATTCACAACAATGTGTTTGGCATGATTAAAGATACGTTGTTTGGCTGCCAGATAACCTGCCATACCATCGTAACGATCCAAATGATCTTCGCTCAGATTAAGAATCACTGCGGCTGCAGGTTGCAATGATGAGGTTGTTTCCAATTGAAAGCTGGATAGTTCCAAGACATATAAATCAGCAGGCTCCAGTAATAAATCGAGCGCCGGAGTCCCAATATTGCCACCAACCCCCACGTTATAACCGGCCTCTTTTGCCATCAGACCAACTAATGATGTGACCGTACTTTTACCGTTAGAACCCGTGATGGCAACAATCGGCGCTTTCGCTTCACGAGCAAACAACTCAATATCGCCGACGATTTCAATTCCAGCCGCTTGGGCAGCCTGTAATGCTGGTGTTGACAGCGCAATACCTGGGCTAGCCACAATCAGTGATGCTGATAATAAAACTTCTGTATCTAACGGCCCGGTAAGCAGGCGACAATCAGTGGGCAGCGACTCTTTTCCTGGCGGATTATTCCGTGTATCCATCACCAGCGGGGTAATACCGCGTTGGCGAAAATAATTGACACACGAAAGCCCTGTTTTGCCCAATCCGATAATGACAACCTGCTTCATTCCGTAATTACCTCAGTTTCAGGGTGACCAGACCCAGTAACACCAGCACCAATGTAATGATCCAAAAACGCACAATCACACGTGGTTCAGGCCAGCCTTTTAATTCATAGTGATGATGAATAGGTGCCATGCGGAAAATTCGCTGCCCGCGTAATTTATACGAGCCAACCTGCAGAATGACCGACATTGTCTCCATGACAAACACACCACCCATGATGAACAACAGAAATTCTTGTCGCACCAGAACGGAAATCACACCCAGAATGGCACCCAGTGCCAGAGAACCAACATCCCCCATGAACACTTGAGCCGGATACGTGTTAAACCATAGAAAACCTAAACCAGCGCCAATAATGGCGGTACAGATCACCATGAGCTCAGAGGCATTAGCCACATAGGGAATATGCAGATAAGTGGCAAAATTGTAGTTCCCGGTTGCCCAGGCAATTAATGCAAAACCAGCCGCGACCATGACGGTAGGCATGATCGCCAATCCATCCAGACCATCGGTCAAATTGACCGCATTAGATGCACCGACGATGACAAAATAAGTCATTAAAATAAACATGATCCCAAGCTGTGGCATCACTTCTTTGAAAAAAGGCACCACCAGGGTTGTTTGTGAATCTGTCGTCGCGGTTGCATACAGGAAAAAAGCCACCAGCAATGCGGAGGCGGATTGCCAGAAATATTTCCAGCGGGCAATCAAACCGTCCGGATTTTTACGAATGACTTTTCTGTAATCATCGATAAAACCGATCGTGCCAAAACTCACTAAGACAAAGAGAACAACCCAGACATAAGGATTACTCAGGCGAGCCCAAAGAATGACAGACGAGAATATCGACAGCAGGATCATGATCCCCCCCATTGTTGGGGTTCCTGCCTTACTAAAATGTGATTCAGGACCATCGTTACGGACAACTTGTCCAATCTGCAACAGTTGCAGACGACGGATCAGGCGTGGCCCCATCCAGAGTGCAAAGCCTAATCCAGTTAAAATGGACATAATCGCCCGGAAGGTCAGATAAGAGACCACATGGAAAAGGGAAAAATGGGGCGATAACAACTCCGCCAACCATACTAACATGTTTGTTCCTCACAGGATTTTACAAAAGCGACTACCTCTTCCATACGAGCACTACGTGCACCCTTGGCGAGAATAGTCATCGGTCGTTGGTGTTGCATTAGTTGATGCAACGCCTGATACAAACTTGGTTTATCAACAAAATGTTGCCCCGCGGCAGCCTCTGCAGTATGACGCGACAATTCACCGACAGTTAAAACGGCATCCAGCTGTTTCAAACGCGCGTGTTCACCAATTTGGCGGTGCAACTCTGCCGCATCAGACCCTAACTCGCCCATATCGCCAAAGGCAAGCACCCTATAACCGGGCATCACCGCCAATGTATCAATGGCAGCCATAACCGACTGCACGCTGGCATTGTAGGTATCGTCAATCAGTGTCAAATCATCGGATAACTTCTGAACACAAAACCGCCCTTTAACTGGGCGCATATTGTCTAAACCAGATTTAATCTGAGTCAACGACAAGCCAAAAGCGGTGGACACAGCCGCTGCAGCCAGCGCATTACTGACATTATGTAGCCCAGGGAGTGGCAGTTGAAGGTCGATCCGACCTTGCGGCGTTACCATAGTGAAACTGGCAACACCTTGTTCATTCTGTTTAATATTTTCTGCATGAAAATCCGCTTTTGAATTTCCAACACCAAAACTGAGTGTTTTTACAGTCAGGATTTCACGCCACCAATTAAAGAATTCGCTGTCAGCATTGATAACCGCAGTACCCTGCGCAGATAGGCCAGAAAAGATTTCTGTTTTAGCAACAGCCACCCCTTGTAATGAGCCAAAGCCCGCCAAATGTGCTGCTGCCACGTTATTAATGACAGCGACATCGGGTCTGACCAGGGAAGTCGTCCAGGCTATTTCGCCAGGATGGTTAGCGCCAAGCTCTACTACGGCATAACGTTCGTTAGGCGTTAAGCGCAGCAAGGTTTGAGGGACGCCAATTTCATTATTCAAATTGCCTTGTGTCGCCAAGACAGGCGCGACCTGTTGCAAAATAGCTGCGCACATCTCTTTTAACGTCGTCTTACCGCAGCTACCGGTAATGGCCACAATCTGTAGATCAAGCTGTTCACGCACCCAGGCACCAATCTGCCCAAGCGCAATGCGGGTGTCGGCAACCAATATTTGCGGAACATCAAGAGCGGGGATCAACCGGGAGACAACTAAAGCAACCGCACCCTGAGCAACAGCCTGCTCAACAAACTGATGAGCATCAAACCGCTCGCCTTGCAACGCCAGAAACAAAGCACCCGCAGTCACCGTGCGTGTATCCGTGCTAACTAACTGAATGATCTGGTTAGCATCCTGACAATTCAGTAACTGTCCATCAGTTACTTCAGCGATTTGTGCCAATGAAATTGGTATCACGATCTTGCTCCTAGTAACTGCATCACGGTTTCCCGATCACTGTAATGATGTTTTTCTTTACCGATGATCTGATAATCCTCATGGCCTTTACCCGCGACCAAAATAATATCGCCAGCCTCAGCCTGAGATAGTGCCAATTGAATTGCTTTAGTGCGGGAATGTTCGACATAAACGGATTCTGGTTTTTGCAAACCAACACGCATATCCGCGATAATGGCCGCAGGATCTTCTGTGCGAGGATTATCATCGGTCAGGATGACTGTATCAGCCCATTGCTCTGCAATAGCTGCCATTTGAGGCCGCTTACCTTTGTCGCGATCACCACCACAGCCAAATAAACAAAATAAGCGTCCATGGCAATGCTGTCTGGCTGCTTGTAATGCCTTTTCCAGACCATCAGGGGTATGAGCGTAATCAACCACGACTAATGGTTGATGCTGAGCACCAAAACACTCCATGCGACCCGTTACTGGTTGCAGGCGGGAGGCCGTCTGACAAAGCGTCTCAAAGTCGTACTGCAAAACCAACATCACCGCCAACGCTGCCAATAAATTCGATGCATTAAACTTCCCGAGCAGGGGCGCAGATAATACACCATCTCCCCATGAAGAGTGAATGCTGATAGTTATACCGTGCGGATGATATTTTACGTCTGACGCATAAACGAATGGACCTGAATGATCCGGCAAACGCTGATCAATGGCATACACGACGGATTGCGGCATGTGTTCTATCCAGTTTCGCGCCGTTGCATCATCCGCATTCAAAATACAATGCTCTGGTGCTGCCTGTTTGAAAATCAGTCGCTTGGCGTCGGCATAAGCCTGCATTGTATGGTGATAGTCTAAGTGATCACGGCTCAGATTGGTGAAAACGGCAACTGCAAATTGTAAAGCAGACACTCGATGCTGCACCAGACCATGAGAGGAAACTTCCATGGCTGCGATAGACACTTTTTCGGCGACAAAACGAGCCAATTCTTGTTGAATCGAGATGGCACTACCGGTTGTATTCTCTGTCGCCTGTAACTGACCAAACAAACCATTCCCTAACGTACCTAAAATCCCTGCGCGCTCGCCCAATAGTTCAGCCCAGTTGGCAATCAATTGTGTGCTGGTACTTTTACCATTGGTGCCCGTTACGCCCACCAAGGCCAATTTTTCTGCCGGATGATTGTAAAACCGGCCAGCGAGTTCACTGATTTTTTCAGCAAGCGCCGGAACAGGAATGCATGGAATATTCAGTTGTGGTGGCGTAAATGCATCGAAATTATCAAATAAAATAGCCGCTGCCCCACGTTGTTCAGCTTGTTGCATAAACTGACGGCCATCTATTGCATGCCCTTTCAACGCCAAAAATAAGGAGCCAGGCTGCAATAATCTGGTATCCAGTTGAATATCAGTCAACTCAATGGCTGGCGCCTGTATGTTCAGTGCGGATAACAACTGATCAAGAGCGAGTGGCATTTTTCTTTCCCTCACTGCGTTGCGCTGTGTTGGATTCATCTTTTAAATCAGGTAACGCATCAGGCGGCACATTATATAACTGCAAAGCACTGCTCATAACTTCAGCAAAAGTAGGACCTGCGACAGAACCACCATAATAGGACGCACCATGAGGTTCATTAATGATGACGACCATAGCAAATCGTGGATTACTAACCGGAGCAAACCCAGCAAAAGTACCCACGTAGTCTTTACCATATCCGCCTGCGGTAGCTACCTTTGCCGTCCCTGTTTTACCCGCAACCCGGTAACCTGGTACAGCCGCTTTACCGCCAGTACCGCCTTCTTCCACCACCCCTTCCAGTGCATGAATGACTTGCTCAGCAATTTCAGGCGAGACAATACGTTGTCCCTGCGGTGCATGGGCTACTTTCAGAATAGAAACCGGTTTACGAATCCCTTTGTTGGCTAGCGCCGCATATGCGCCCGCTAGTTGTAATGGCGTGACACGCAGACCATATCCGAAACCTAATGTCGCCAGCTCTATATTTGACCAGCGACTGCGCATCGGGATCATGCCTGAACTTTCCCCCATCAGCCCAGTTCCAGATTCCTGACCTAAGCCGAACTCTTCCATTTTGCCAGTGATCCATTGTGGTTGCATGCGCATGGCAATATGCGCCATCCCGATATTGGAGGAATACCGCAGAATATCGTATAACCCGCCAGAGGCCATATGATGGCTGTCAGTCACAATATGTCCGCCGACCGCAAAAGGCCGGGTGTCCAAAATTTCCTTCCAGTTGATAACACCATGCTCCAGCGCACTCATCGCCACAATCGGTTTTACCGTAGAGCCTGGTTCATATGTATCTGTTACCGCACGGTTACGGGCACGGAAGCTTTCATACTGTTCGCGGTTATTCGGGTTATATGACGGTGTATTCACCATTGCTAATACTTCGCCGGTTGCCACATCCAGCAAGACTAACGAGCCCGAAGTCGCTTTGTTCACTTCGGTTGCGTATTTCAACGAACGGTAGGCAATGGCCTGCAGACGCTCATCAATACTCAGCACCAAGTCGTTCGCTTTCTTGCCTTCTTTAACGACACCAATGTTCTCGATGACATGTCCCTGCCGATCTTTCCGAATTTTATACTCAGAAGGAGTCGAACTCAGCCAATCATTAAATGAACGCTCGATGCCCTCGATCCCTGCACCATCAATGTTGGTATTACCGACCAGATGGGCACTGATTTCACCGCTTGGATAATAACGACGGGTTTCCTGACGCAGATGCAAACCCGGCAATTTTAATTTAGAGATATAGTCTGCAACAGAAGGGGTAATTTGACGCTGCAAATAGACAAACCGCCGTTTAGGATCAGCCACACTGGCGGTCAATTTGCGCATATCAAGACCCAGCACATCGGCTAACGCCATCCACGCTGCGGTATTTTTTAAGCCATCGGCATCATGAATTTCTTTCGGGTCAGCCCAGACCGCCTCCACTGGAACCGAAACGGCCAGTTCTTCCCCATTGCGATCAGTCACCATACCGCGATTGGATGGATCTGCAGTTGTACGTAACGAACGCATATCACCTTCCTGACGCAGACGGTCAGGCTGAATAACTTGTATCCAGGCAGTACGCGCCACCAATCCGCAAAAGCCAATCAAGATGAAGCCAAGCAGCAGGACGAAGCGCCACGGAGCGACACCAGTATCGTACTTTTTATTATTTCTTTTAGTATTTGCTTTCATGGTAGGCTAATCATCTTTTCTTCGAGAGGTTTAGGCCGTTTCATCTCCAGTTTTACCTTGGCGATATCAGAAACGCGTGAATGTTCAGCTAACGCATTTTGTTCCAAGACCAGATGCCGCCATTCGACTTCCAAGTCATCGCTAACACTTTGTAGTTTGTTTAGTTCGGCAGTTACTGTGCGAGTGTCGTCAGTTACCACAATGGTGGTCATGGCAGAGCCCAAAATCGCCAAACCTAAAATGACCTGAAACAGATGCCGTTTCAGATCCATTAAAATCAAGAAGGCAAGATTCAGCCGACGTTCCATCCTCAACCTCCCAAACGCTCAGCAACACGTAACACGGAACTACGTGAGCGCACATTTTCAGAGACTTCACTGTCCCCGGGTTTGATGGCTTTACCAACCGAACGCAGTGTTTGTGTTTTCCGGATCTGATCTTCCGTGATTGGCAATCCTTTCGGTGGTTGCACACCTTTTTCCTGCTGACGAATAAACTGCTTAACCAGACGATCTTCCAGTGAATGGAAGCTGATCACAGCCAAACGTCCCCCCGGAGCCAGAACAGACAAAGATGCCTGCAATGTCTGTTCAATCTCTTTCAATTCCTGATTTACATGAATACGTAATGCCTGAAAGCTACGTGTGGCCGGGTGCTTATGCTTTTCTTTGATCGGGACGACACGGGCAATCATGTCGGCCAATTGTTTGGTTCGGGTATAAGGTGTTGTCGCTCTGTCCGCAACAATAGCCCGCGCAATGCGGTTGGCAAAACGTTCTTCGCCATAGGTCCGCAGCACCCATGCAATATCATCTGCTTCCGCATAAGCCAACCAATCTGCCGCACTCTCTCCATGCAATGGGTCCATGCGCATATCCAGCGGACCATCATTCATAAAGCTAAAACCACGTTCGGCTTCATCCAGTTGTGGTGATGAAACGCCGAGATCCAGCAGCAAACCGTCAACTTTGCCTAACAGGCCTCGCTCTGCCATATAGTCGTGCAATGAAGAAAAGGGGCCGGAAATAATTTCAAATCGGGGATCTTGCCATGTCTTGGCAACAGCGACCGCCTGAGGATCACGATCGATAGCGTACAGACGACCAGCAGGGCCCAACTGCTGCAAAATCAGCCGGGAATGACCACCGCGGCCGAATGTGCCGTCCACGTAAACGCCGTCAGGGCGAATAGCCAGCCCGTCCACCGCTTCCTGCAACAGCACAGTGATATGTTCCATTAATATTTATCCCCAGTGCTAAAGTGAAAAATCACGCAGCTTGTCTGAAGTAGCCCAGTTCATATCCGGCAATGCCTGAATGTCCTCATCCACTTGCTGCAGCCAGCGAGCCTCACTCCAGATTTCAAATTTATTTAATTGACCAACCAACATGATCTGTTTATCCAGCCCGGCATGCTGACGCAACGGCGCAGACAATAGCAGCCGGCCATTGCCATCCAATTCACACTCGCAGGCGTAGCCCAACAACAACCGCTGCAAACGACGTTCAATTGGATTCATGCTGGAAAGGGATTTCAGCTTTTTCTCTACTTCTTCCCATTCATTCAGTGGGTATAAGAGCAGGCAGGGATTTGCAATATCAATGGTGCAGACAAGCTGGCCCTCGCACTCTTCGCGAAGCCAGTCTCTGTACTTAGTCGGAACTGCTAACCGCCCTTTCGTATCCAGGGTGATTGCGTGTGCCCCACGTAGCATGCCGCACCTTGCTGTATGGTTATATCCTGCCAGCCGAAGAATATTGCAGGTTCATTCTACAGAACTCCACAATATCCCACTTTTTTCCACCTAAGAAGTGTAAGGAGGCCTATGACCCTTTGCAAGCGTCTGCCGCAGGGTATCAGCAAGAACTGCTAACGTTTTTTTTCATTCCTCAGTAAAGCGGCTGATTTTTCAACAAAATGCCTTTTTATGAAAAATGATCAGTTTGCGAAGTGAGTCACTTTTATTACTCGTTTTTGCAGGATATTTGGCGATTTCTGACAAACCCCTTATGCTGCGCACACATGAATAATCTCTATCAGAGTGACGGCAATGAAAACTAATCTCATTACCCGAGCCGGATGGCAAAAGCTCGAAGATGAACTCAAGTATCTCTGGAAAGTGAAGCGCCCCCAAGTCACACAAGCGGTGTCAGAAGCCGCCGCATTAGGCGATCGCAGCGAAAATGCCGAATACAAGGAAGGGAAACGTGAGCTTCGCGCCATTGATCGTCGGTTGCGCTTTCTGACCAAACGATTGGATGCCCTCAAAATTGTTGAATACTCCCCGCAACAAGAAGGAAAGGTCTATTTTGGGGCCTGGGTGGAACTTGAAAACGACCAGGGTGATATCGTTCATTACCGGATTGTCGGTACAGATGAAATAGATACCAAAAATAATTATATCACGATTGATTCCCCGATGGCCCGCGCACTCATTGGTAAACAGGTTGATGACGAAGTGCGGGTTAATACGCCTTCCGGTGAGAAAGAGTGGTACATCAATAAAATACAATACCAGCCGTTCGTCTGAAAATAACGGCGTGAAACATGAGGATAAATATGCCTTCGATTAATCAAATCATTGCGGATGAACTTAATGCCAGCAATGAGCAGGTGGCTGCAGCCGTACAATTACTGGATGACGGAGCCACTGTTCCCTTTATCGCTCGTTACCGTAAAGAAGCCACAGGTGGATTGGATGACACTCAACTGCGTCATCTGGAACAGCGTTTAAGTTATCTGCGTGAAATGGAAGATCGTCGGCAAACCATTCTCGCCTCGATCAGTGAACAGGGAAAACTTTCTGACGAACTCAAAGCCGATATTCTGGCTGCAGATACCAAAACACGTCTGGAAGATTTATACCTGCCCTATAAACCCAAACGACGGACAAAAGGTCAGATCGCCATTGAAGCCGGTCTGGAACCATTGGCGGAAAGTTTGCTGGCTGATCCAGAACTGGATCCAGAACAGGAATCACAAAAATACCTGAATGCGGAATACCAAATTACCGACAGCAAAGCTGCACTGGATGGGGCCCGTTATATTCTGATGGAACGGTTTGCCGAAGAAGCCGGGCTGCTGGAAAAACTACGCAGTTATCTCTGGCAATCGGCCATGCTGCGTTCGCAAGTCATTGAAGGTAAACAGGCAGAAGGTGCTAAATTCAGCGATTATTTTGATCATCAGGAAGCCATTGCAAAAGTCCCATCCCACCGGACACTGGCCATGCTGCGTGGTCGGAATGAAGGTTTTTTAGCACTGAGCCTGCATGTTGAGCAAACGGGTGACATTCATCCTTGTGAACAGATGATCGCGCACTATTTTGACTTATCGTTCCAGGGTCGCCCGGCGGATAAATGGCTGCAAAGTGTCGTAAACTGGACCTGGAAAATTAAGCTTTCCCTGCAGATGGAAACAGAACTGATCGGCCGCCTGCGGGATGCAGCCGAAACAGAAGCCATCCGGGTATTTGCCAGCAATCTGAAAGATTTGCTGATGGCTGCCCCTGCCGGCATGAAGGCCACCATGGGTTTGGACCCCGGTATTCGTACCGGTGTAAAAGTCGCGGTCGTCGATGAAACCGGTAAAGTCGTGGCTGTGCATACAGTTTATCCGTTTGAACCCAAACGCCAATATGATCAGGCGATTGAGATCCTCTATGCCTTGTGTGAACAATTTAATGTCAGATTGATCAGTATCGGTAATGGCACCGCATCGCGCGAAACCGACCGTTTGGTTGCCGATATGTTCCACCGTCATCCGCAATGCAAAGCACAGAAAGTCGTCGTCAGTGAAGCGGGCGCGTCTGTTTATTCCGCGTCGGAATTGGCCGCGCAGGAATTCCCACAACTCGATGTTTCACTGCGCGGTGCAGTCTCGATTGCGCGACGCCTGCAGGATCCTTTGGCAGAGTTGGTAAAAATTGAACCGAAAGCCATCGGGGTTGGTCAATATCAACATGATGTCAGCCAAAACCAACTGGCACACAATCTGGATACCGTCGTGGAAGATTGCGTGAATGCGGTCGGCGTTGATGTGAATACAGCCTCCGTGCCCTTACTGACCCGCGTTTCCGGCTTAAGTAAAACGCTGGCACAGAACATTGTTAGCTATCGCGATGAAAATGGCGCTTTTCAGGAGCGCCGAGAGTTGCTCAAGGTGGCTCGTTTAGGCCCGAAAGCCTACGAACAGTGTGCCGGCTTCCTGCGAATTCGGGATGGAAAGAATCCATTGGATGCGTCGTCAGTGCACCCGGAAGCCTACCCGGTCGTAGAAAAAATAATCCGCCAATTAGACAAACCCGTTTCGGAACTGATTGGCAATAGCCGACTGCTGAAATCGTTGAAACCGGCTGACTATGTTGATGAACATTTCGGGATCCCAACCGTCACCGACATCTTGCAGGAATTGGATAAACCGGGCCGAGATCCGCGACCTGAATTTAAAACCGCGACCTTCCGCGAAGGGGTTGAGGAATTAAAAGATCTGAAACCGGAGATGATTCTGGAAGGAGTCGTGACCAATGTGACCAACTTTGGTGCTTTTGTTGACATCGGGGTTCATCAGGACGGTTTGGTGCATATTTCTGCCCTGACCAACCGCTACATCGCCGATCCGAGAGAAGTGGTGAAAGCTGGTGATATTGTCAAAGTCAAAGTCGTGGAAGTGGATATTCCCCGCAAGCGCATTGCCCTGACCATGCGTCTGGATGATGAAACCACCAAATCACATCATGGCAAAACGCAACACGAGCCGGCATCGGCCAAACACAGAGAACATCACCACCACAAGGCTCATGCCAAGCCCGAGCAGCATTCCAGCAATAGTGCATTTGCAGCCGCGTTTGCCAAGGCGAAACGGAAATAAACTGCATCGCAGAATGATGTTGGATCAGGCGTAAATACTCATGGCCGTCTGTGGTTGCGGACGGCCTGAGGAGAGATAACGATTTGAGATCGTGTCGTTGCGCTGTTGCATTGACGAAGCGGTATTGTTGCCAGATGCGCTGTCTTGGTTGGTGCTTCCGCTGCCTGATTTCCGTTTCGACAATTCACTGCGGGCTTTCATGGCCATGCTCGCCGCTTGTGCCGCTACTTTCCTGTCCTGAGACGAAGGATCGGCCGGTGCTAATGCCGCATTTTCCACTTGCGTCATTTTATTGATGGTGGCCTGAGGATTATTGGGCACAGGCGACACATCAATGTTGACATGCCCTCCGGTCGCATAGCTTTTGCCATCCGGCCCTTGCGTCATGTCATAGGAGGGGGCGCTGGCATATTGTCCACCAACGGATTGATGCGCCTGCTCGTGCGTCCGAACTTCGGCATCTCGTTTTTTGAGATCCTGAACGGCCTGCTGTTCTTTTGGATTTTTCTCTTTATCTTGCCCTGAATCAGAAGATGAATTGTCACCAGACGAAGTCTGCTGCTTGTCTTTTGATTGATCAGCCGCTGCCGTCACCGCATCAGAGGAGGTCGAGGACGAATCTGATTGCGACTGACTGGCATTGCTTTTTATCGATGCCAGCGAATAGGTATCTGCAGACTGTTTTTTAGTAGGCGGATTGATGTAAGCCGGAGATGGGCTGGTTGAATTATCCTGTCGATTATCTGTCTGCCCTGCCTTGCTTTCCTCCGGCTCTGGAATGCGTTCCCGCCGGACATTATCCCGCTTTGCCGCCTCAGTGGTCGGCTGCAGTGCCAAAGGCACAAAATTGGGATAGGAAGGGGCGACGTTCATAATAATTACACGTGAATATCCAGTAACGAACCCAGCATCTGATCAGCGCGTTTGATCACCGCCACAGAGCTCTTGCCTTGTATCTCGGCTGTTTTCAACTGCACCAGAGAATCAGGCAACGAGTCATTCTGCTGCACAGATACCCCCTGAGCACTGCCAGAAGCCTGAGCACTGCCAGCTGAAGGTAGCGTTTGTTGAGCAATTTTGCTGGCTGCACTGTCCATCTGTGCTGTTGCTTTCTGTAATCCGAACACGCCAGAGGAAAACGCGCTATTAATATTCATGCAAATGCTTCCGACACTCGTTAATCAGCCTGTATTAATTATCGATGACAAACGCGGATAATAACAACGTTTGTCGCACATTTTTTAGCCTAAAAAAGTCTGTAGTTCCAGAGCAAACTGCTGGGCATGCGAAATAAACGGCGTATGCGCTGCCTGCGCAAAAACAACTGAACAACAATCGGGAATTAAAGATTCAATCTGAGTGACTGCCGCAACAGGAACCAAACTATCGAGTCGCCCATATAAGCCCAGAACCGGACACTGCAGTTGGGATAACTGCGCACGAAGATCCACCGACTGTAACAAATCCAAGCCTGCACTGAGCGCGATAGGCATCGCGTCAGGGCGTAGCTGCAACCCCTGTTTTAACCGTCGGATATCTTCTTTTGCCGTGGCGCTGCCCATCGACTGAATAGCCAGAAAACGCTCTATCGTCTTTCGGGTGTCCTGCTGTAATAAAGCATTGAATCCGGCTAATACCTCAGCCCGGATACCTGGCCAATCAGTTTGTTGTAAAAAACAGGGCGAACTGGCAGTCAGAATTAAGCGCTGAATGCGGGCAGGATGATCGAGCGCCATACGTAATGCCAGTAATCCGCCCATGGACCAGCCCAGCACATGAAATTGTGGCGGTAACTCAGCCAATACGGTTTCACTCAACGCGCTTAAGTCATACTTGCTCATGACCATGTCACGACTATGGCCAAATCCCGGCAGATCGACCAAATGCAACCGGTAGTGCTGCTGAAGATACGGAATCACTTCCTGCCACACTGCACCATTTAATCCCCATCCATGCAGTAACACCAAATCAGGCCCGCGACCTAGCTGTTCAATATAAACACTCATTATTCATCCATCAGCACTTGCCTCAGATAACAACATGATACCCAGCCTGTTCCACCGAAGCGAATATGATTGCTTTCGTTAAGTTGGCGCATCGTGGATCTTGTTTACTTTTTGCGCACCAAATAAGTTCACAATAATCTATCAACGCCTCATTGATGTGCGTCGTCTGCACCATTTTGCTCATAGCACAGGCAGGAATGTTATTTTTGAGCCATTTTTAATGTGATCCAGGTTGGCATAATTCCTGCGAAGGAAATATCAGGTTAGTGACATCCTCGTCCGACCAACGAGTTCTCAGACCTCCGATTGTCGAGATCAGGACACGGTATTATCAGGGAGATATCTACAATGAAACGATTGTTTGCAATCTTGGCGCTGGTGGGGGCTTTCGGGCTGGCAACACCAGCATGGAGTGAAGATGCCGCACCAGCAGCATCCACCTCAGTCGCAACCGCAGCTCCGGCTGCAACTACAGCAGCACCTGCTGCTACGGCCACTGCGGCACCCGCTGCAGCGGCTGCAACACCAGCAGCTGCGCCTGTTGACACCGTTAATAAAGGCGATAACGCATGGCTGATGGTATGTTCTGCGTTTGTTATTCTGATGTCTATTCCTGGCATTGCGCTGTTCTACGGCGGCTTGCTGCGCAGCAAAAATATGCTTTCCATGCTGATCCAGGTATTGATGGTATTCAGTCTGGTTACTGTGCTGTGGGTTATCTATGGCTATAGCCTGGCCTTTACAGAAGGAAATGCTTTCTTCGGCACCTTGAGCAAAGCGTTCCTTAAAGGGGTGACTCCGGATTCTATTGCAGCGACCTTCAACAAGGGTATCGGTGTTTCCGAATTTATCTATGTCGCATTCCAGGGTGCGTTTGCAGCCATTACCTGCTGTCTGATTCTGGGTGCTTTCGCTGAACGCATCCGCTTCTCTGCCGTACTGCTGTTCATCGTGTTCTGGTTCACGCTGTCTTATGTGCCAATGGCACACATGGTGTGGTACTGGGCTGGTCCTGATGCCTACACAAGTGCAGCTGCAGCCGATGCTGCCAATGCAACTGGTGGTTGGTTATTCCAGCACGGTGCTCTGGACTTCGCCGGTGGTACAGTCGTTCATATCAACGCTGCGGTTTCTGGTCTGGTCGGTGCCTACTTCCTGGGTAAACGTGTCGGTTTTGGCCGCGAGTCCATGGCGCCACACAGCCTGACTATGGTTATGATTGGCGCAAGCTTGCTGTGGTTCGGCTGGTTCGGTTTCAACGCCGGTTCTGCACTGGAAGCTAACGGTACGGCTGCGCTGGCATTCGTGAACACTTGGGCTGCAACTGCTGCTGCAACTCTGACCTGGACTTTTGCAGAATGGGCGCTGAAAGGCAAACCTTCTATGCTGGGTGCTGCGTCTGGTGCTGTTGCTGGTCTGGTTGCCATTACTCCTGCTGCCGGTTTCGTCGGTGTCATGGGCGGTATCGTGATCGGTGGTCTGGCTGGTGTTGTTTGCCTGTGGGGCGTACACGGTCTGAAACGCATGCTGAACGTTGACGATTCTCTGGACGTATTTGGTGTGCACGGTATTGGCGGTATGCTGGGTGCGATCCTGACCGGTGTATTTGCTTCACCAGATCTGGGCGGTACAGGTGTATGGGATTACGTGGCCAATGCTGTTGCGCCTACTTACTCCATCCCTGACCAAGTGAAAATTCAGGCCATTGCAGTAGCAACCTCTATTATCTGGTCTGGTCTGGTGTCTATTGTTGGTTACTTCATCGTTGACAAGCTGGTAGGTCTGCGTGTTCCTGTGGAAGCAGAACGCGAAGGTCTGGACCTGACTTCTCACGGCGAACGTGCTTACAACAACTAAGATTTCACCATCCATTTAAAAGGCACCCTCGGGTGCCTTTTTTATTGCCTGATTAAAAGCCTTCAGAAATAACTAAGCTGTGGAGACATCAACGTGTGCGTTGAATCTCACCATTAAATAGGAGGAGTAACTTCCAGATATTGACCGTTGATATCTCTGCGATAATAGCGGCCTTCTTTGAGGTAATAACGAATACCTCTGACATCGATGACCGTCATCGGAGAAAGGTTGGGGTTGGTCACAACAGGTGGATTGATGATAACCGGAGGTGAGGCCACTACTGGAGGATTATTAATGACCGTCACATTAGTTGGTGCTTGAACTTGCTCATAACGATCACCGTGCATCATGTACCACAGGTTATCCAGAACAAAATAGGTGACCCCAGCCGCAATCACGGTTTTATAGCCGGGAGGCATCACCCGATAGTAACGGGGGTGTTCGCGATAGCGGTCTGCATACGCTGGTGATGTTAAAACAGGGAGTAACACTGCGCCGAGTAATACCAACCCGATTTGACGTGTTTTCATGTTTTTCTCCATTACATTACACGTGTAGTTAATTTAGCGTAGACCGCATTTATCACCAGTTTATGTGAATTTGTGACAAAGTTTTTCAGGTCATATATCCCTAGCCCGAAAGTAACGACAGGCACCCTCCGGGGAGTTATTTCATTACAGTAAGCACATCGATCTCTTCTGTCATGACTGCCATGTTCAACCGATTTCTACGCCTGTTTTCCCCGCTGGCACCTCAGTCGCTGCAGGGAATTTGTTTATTTTGTCGCCAAGCAACCGATCAGGCTCTGCTTTGTCATTATTGCGCCGAAGAACTGCCCCTGCTGGATCATCACTGCCGATTATGTGGCACGCCCATGGCCGGCAAAGAAAACATATGTGGCCATTGCCAACTGCAACCACCGGTATGGGATTTCCTGCATATCCTGGCAGATTATCAATTTCCACTGATTGGGCTAATCCACCAGCTCAAGTATCAGCATAGGCCATTGCCTGCTGTCTTGTTCGGTAAGATGCTGGCTGAGCTCTATCCAGAAGAAGAACCGAAACCCGAAGTTATCCTGCCCGTTCCCCTTCATTGGCGAAGACAATGGCAGCGGGGCTATAACCAGGCACAAGAACTCGCCCGCCCGATAAACAAATATCTGAATATTCCGGTTGATATGCAGCTGTTACAACGTAAACGGGCCACCAAAGTTCAGGCCGGTTTATCCAGGGTTCTGCGACAAAGCAATCTCAAGGATGCATTTCAGATCAGACCGCATCACTATCAGCATGTTGCCCTCTTAGATGATGTTGTCACCACGGGAGCAACGGTCACCGCGCTGGTACGACTTTTGAAAGAAAGTGGTTGCCAACGCATAGATGTCTGGGCAATCTGCAGAACGCAACTGCACGGTGAATAAGTGTTGTGAGATATACGCATTGCAGCGTATGATAATACCTTAGCTATTTAGTCAGGATTAGAGGATGGCGATGATCACAATCTCCGAAAGCGCTCAAGCCCACTTCCGCAAGCTGCTGGAAAAACAGGCGGAAAATACCCATATCCGCGTATTCGTTATGAATCCGGGCACCCCGAATGCGGAGTGCGGTGTGTCTTATTGTCCACCTGATGCGGTCGAACCGGAAGATACCCATCAGCCATTCGATGGTTTTGATGCCATCATCGATCCGAACAGCGCCCCTTTTCTGGAAGACGCCGCCATTGACTTCATCAGCGATCAGATGGGTTCACAACTGACACTGAAAGCACCGAACGCCAAAATGCGCAAGGTGGATGATGACGCTCCGCTGGCCGAACGCGTGGAATATGTGCTGCAATCACAAGTCAACCCGTCTCTGGCGGCACATGGTGGCCGAGTTACCCTGACGGAACTGACTGACGACGGGATTGCCATTCTGCAGTTTGGTGGCGGTTGCAACGGATGTTCCATGGTCGATGTTACGCTGAAAGAGGGCATCGAAAAGCAATTACTTGAACTGTTTCCAAACGAGCTGAAAGGTGTGAAAGATGCCACCGAACATGCTCGGGGTGAACATTCGTTCTATTAATTTTTCAGTAGAAATTGTTTTCATAAAAAACGCCAGCAAATGCTGGCGTTTTGGTAGCGGGCAGAGAAATTACTCACCTTTCTGATCACGCCCCAGCAGCGTCAACGCCGCTTCCTGAGCTGATTTTCCCTGATACAGGATCTGATAAATCTGTTCACAAATAGGCATTTCCACGCCCTGACGTGCAGCCAGTGCATGCACCTCTTTGGTATTACGGTAACCTTCAACCACCTGACCAATCTCGGTCATGGCCTGTTCCACCGTTTTCCCCTGCCCTAATGCAAGACCAAAACGGCGGTTACGGGATTGATTATCGGTGCACGTCAGCACCAGATCACCGAGCCCGGCCATGCCCATGAAGGTTTTGGCATCAGCACCGAGAGATAAACCCAGCCGTTGCAGTTCAACTAATCCACGGGTAATTAATGCGGTTCGGGCATTGGCACCAAAACCAAGACCGTCAGACAGCCCGGCACCGATGGCAATGACATTCTTCACTGCCCCCCCGATCTGCAAACCGATAAAATCAGGGTTGGTGTAGACACGAAATGATTTACCGCAATGCATCAAGGCCGACATATCAGCCGTAAACTGCTCATCGGTTCCGGCAACAGCGATAGCCGTTGGCATTCCAGCCGCCAGCTCCTTGGCAAACGTAGGGCCTGATAACACCGCCAGTGGCGTCTGATCGCCCAATATGTCTTTCGCCACATCACCGAGCAAGCGCCCGTGTTCGGGTTCTAACCCTTTGGTTGCCCAGGCAACCCGCGTATCCGAACGCAAAAATGGCTTGATCCGCTGTAATACTTCGCCAAATACATGACTGGGCACAACGATCAGTAAATCTCGACTGGCTGAAACGGCATACGCCAGATCATTCGTCACTTCTAATGAATCAGGAAAAGCGACTCCAGGCAGAAAAACCTGATTACAGCGTTCTTGCTGCAGACGTTCCACTTCATGCGGGTCATGACCCCACAACAATACCGGCTGACCTTTGCGTGCCAATGAAATGGCAAGGGCGGTGCCATAAGACCCCGCCCCAATCACGCTCAGTGCAACAGAAGAACTCATTACTGCACGCCTGCTTGCGCCTGTTCCGCTTCCAGTTGCGCAATGTGGGAAGCAAACAGCGCATCAAAGTTGACCGGTGCCAGATTCAGTTGTGGGAAAGAACCACGGCTGACCAGACTGGCGATGGTTTCACGAGCATAAGGGAACAGAATGTTCGGGCAGAAAGCACCCAGGCAATGTGCCAGGCTTTGTGCGTCAAGATTAGCCGCAGTGAAGATACCGGCTTGTTTAACTTCACACAGGAACGCAGTTTCTTCACCCAGCTTGCAGGTCACGGTCAATGTTAATGCAACTTCATAAACATCCTGACCCAATACCTGAGTCTGAGTATCCATATCCAGTTTAACTTCAGGCTGCCAATCTTTTTGGAACACAACCGGGGTATTCGGTGCTTCAAAAGAGACATCTTTGATATAGATACGTTGAATTTGAAATTCTGGCTGCGCTTCGGTGTTATTTACTGCTTCTGTCATTTTAATGCCCTTGATATAAGAATTGCCTGTCGGCTGTTATTTGATAATTAAGATTAACGTTTTTTCGTGACTGGTAAGTTACTGGAACGCCACTGAGTCAAACCACCACGCAATAAATAAACCTGGGTAAAACCTGATTTTGACAATTTCGTTGCCGCTGTTTCAGCACGAGAGCCCGTTTCGCAAACGATAATAACCGGCTTCTCTTTATGTTTATCAATCTCGGTGGTATTTCCCTGCTCGATCTGAGCCAGTGGAATATGATGAGAGTTGGCAATGTGACCACGGGCAAATTCATCTTGGGCACGCACATCGACAATGAGCGCATCCTGTTTATTGATCAAGGCAACCGCTGCCTGATGATCGATCTGTTTTACCGGTGATAATGCCCCTTTCACTGCGGAGGCAACCACCGCCGTTGCCAAACCAATCCACGCCAGCACCAACATCTCGTGACGCATAGCAAAATCAATATATTCCTGCATTCTTTTTTCCCAACAACAACTGAAAATAATCGCAACAGTATTACATGTGAACCGGTAGATTTACAGTATTCCCCCGGCAATGAAAATTCCTTCCGTGAAATGCGGGATGAAATGTGGTGAAAAGGTGACTAATCCCACAGATATTGTAGAATTAAACGCAGTCGAACTTGTTTTCGGAAATTCCCAAAAAGAGGCCACACACAATGTCTACAGCTAAAAAGCCACTGGCGCTGATCATCATGGATGGTTGGGGTTACAGCGATAAAAAAGAAGGCAATGCCGTTGCCGCAGCCAACACACCTAATTTGGATGCGCTGTGCGCTAAATATGCCAACACTCAGATCTCCGGTTCTGGTATGGACGTCGGTCTGCCTGACGGCCAGATGGGTAACTCTGAAGTGGGTCATGTAAACATCGGTGCTGGCCGAGTTGTTTATCAAGAACTGACCCGTGTTACCAAAGAAATCCGCGATGGCGATTTCTTCAAAAACGAAGCCCTGTGCAAAGCCGTTGATGCGGCTGTTTCTGCAGGTAAAGCGGTTCACGTGATGGGTCTGATGTCACCAGGTGGCGTTCACAGCCATGAAGACCACATCATGGGTATGCTGGAACTGGCTGCGCAGCGCGGTGCTGACAAGCTGTACTTCCACGCGTTCCTGGACGGCCGTGATGTAGCGCCTCGTTCTGCGCAAGAATCTATCGAGAAATTCGATGCCCTGTTCAAGAAACTGGGCAAAGGCCGTATCGCTTCTATGGTGGGTCGTTACTATGCCATGGACCGTGACAACCGTTGGGAACGTGTTCAGGAAGCGTATGACCTGCTGTGTGAAGGTAAATCTGCGTTCGCTAACTACGCCGATGCAACTGCAGCACTGGCTGCGGCTTACGAGCGCGGTGAAAACGATGAATTCGTGAAAGCCAGCGTGATCGGTACTGATGCTGCTGTGCTGGAAGACGGCGATGCGCTGATTTTCATGAACTTCCGTGCTGACCGTGCGCGTGAAATCACTCGTACCTTCACTGATGCTGACTTCACAGGTTTTGTTCGCAACAAACAGCCAAAACTGGTTGATTTCGTGATGCTGACTGAATATGCGGCTGACATCAAAACTTCTTGTGCTTATCCGCCAACAGCACTGACCAACACCCTGGGTGAATGGCTGGCCAAACACGACAAGACCCAGCTGCGCATTTCTGAAACTGAGAAATATGCCCACGTGACTTTCTTCTTCAACGGTGGTGAAGAACAGTGCTTCCCTGGTGAAGATCGTGAACTGATTGCCAGCCCGAAAGTGGCCACTTACGACCTGCAGCCAGAAATGAGCTCAGGCGAGCTGACCGACAAACTGGTTGCAGCCATCAAGAGTGGTAAATATGACGTGATCGTCTGTAACTACCCGAATGGCGACATGGTCGGTCACACCGGTGATTTCGATGCTGCGGTTAAAGCGTGTGAAGCTGTTGATACTTCTATCGGCCGTGTTGTTGCTGCACTGCAGGAAGTCGGTGGTGAATGTCTGATCACGGCTGACCACGGTAACGCTGAACAGATGACCAACGAAGAAACCGGTCAGGCACACACTGCACATACCAACCTGCCAGTGCCATTGATCTACATGGGCCGTGCAGCAACTGCGGTTGAAGGCGGTAAACTGTCTGATCTGGCGCCAACCATGCTGACACTGATGGGCATGGAAATCCCAGCCGAAATGACTGGTAAGCCACTGATGGTTCTGAAATAATTCTCGCCCATGAGGGCAGAGCAGTTGTTTCCTATGAAATACAATCGCGTCGGCCTGTTGGTCGGCGCGTTGTTTTTTAGCGCCGCCATACAGGCGGAAGATACAAAAAATGTAAACTCCTCGCTATCTAGCGTACGAGAACAAATCCAGCAAAAACAGCAAGCTATACAGGTTCAGAAAAAAGACCTGGCTTCATTGCAACAGCAACTTAAAGCGGATGAAGAAGCCATTGCTGCGGCTAATCAAAAATTACAATACTCCCAAAGCAGACTCAATAAAGTCAGAAACAAGCTACAACAACTGGATGCGCAGCGGGCCAAACTGGAAGCGCAGTCGCGCCAGCAAAAGCATTTGCTTGCCGAACAATTCGATGAAGCCTATCGAATGGGCCAGCATGACTATCTGAAACTCTTACTCAATCAGCAAGATCCGGCTGCCGTGGGTCGCACCATGGACTATTACGGTTATATGAATCAGGCACGTTTACACGTTCTGAAACAGCTGGATGCAACGAAAGCGGAATTACTCCAGAACAAGCAAGACACCAGTGAAAGCAGTCAGGAACTGCGGGCGCTGATTGATGATCAGAAGCTGGATCAACAGTCTTTGCAGCAAAAACAGCAGCAACGGGAAAAAACAGCCCAGGAAATGCACGAATCGCTGCAATCGGATCAGCAGCAACTGACCAAGCTGCAACAGGCAGAAAAAGCCATGCTGCAGAAAATTGAAGAACAGCGTAAACGCATGGAAGAAGAGCGACGCCGTCAGAAAGAGGAAGCCTTAGCCAAAGCGCGGGAAAAAGCCCGGCAGGAAGGCAAGTCGCAAGAAGCGGCTGCCCGTAAGGAAGCTGCCCGTTTGGCGAAAAACGATCTGCAAGGACTGGGTAAATCCGGTCGCATGAGCTGGCCGGTGCATGGACCGGTGATCCGTAAATTCGGAGAGACCCGTACCGGTGAGGTAGCCTGGAAAGGTATTCTGATCAAGACCGGAAGCGGTACACCGGTTAAAGCGGCTGGCAGCGGGGATGTGGTGTTTGCTGACTGGCTGGATGGTTTTGGCAATGTATTGGTGATCGATCATGGTCGCGGATACTTAAGTCTGTATGGTAATAACCAGAATTTGAACAAACACGTCGGCCAGCACGTCAACAGTGGCGAAGTGATTGCCAGTGCCGGCAACAGTGGTAGTGCTGGTGCAACCGGTGTGTATTTTGAAATTCGCAAGGCTGGCAAGCCCGTCAATCCACTTTTATTGCTGGGCAAATAGCCGAGTTAAAAAGACACATAAGGTCAAAAAGACACAGAAAAAACACTGTGTCTTTTTGACTTCAAGTATAAGCACAAACCAACAAATCCATTATTAATCAATAATATAAAATATTGGCACACCCCTTGATATAGCTATTCTCATACTGGCTAATCAACGCAAGGAACAACCAATGTTTTGTATTCAGTGTGAACAGACTATCTCTACTCCGGCTGCTAAAGGTTGCAGCTACACCATGGGCATGTGTGGTAAGACTGCAGAAGTCTCTGACTTACAGGATGTGCTGATTTATCTGCTGCAGGGTGTTTCTGACTATGCCCTGAAGGCCCGCTCTGTTGGCATCGTTGATCGTGACATTGATGCCTATGTCTGTCAGGCACTGTTTTCTACGCTGACCAACGTGAACTTCGATGCGGCCCGCATCATTGCCTTCATCAATGAAGCCCAACAGAATCGTGATTCACTGAAATCCCGCTATGAAGCGGCCTGTCTGTTGGCAGGTAAAGCACCGGAAGTGGCAACCGGCCCTGCAGCCCTGATCATGACGGCTGATAAAGCCGAGCTGCTGGCATGGGCACCGAATGCGGCAGTAAACCGTGATAAAGCGGCGATTGGCGAAGATATTCTGGGTCTGCGTCTGCTGTGTCTGTATGGACTGAAAGGGGCTGCGGCTTACATGGAACATGCCCGCGTATTGGGTCAACAAGAAGATGAGATCGGTGCTGAATATCACCAAATCATGGCCTTCCTCGGTACAGAGCCTACCGAAATGCAACCGCTGCTGGATTGTGCAATGCAGATCGGTCAGATGAACTTCAAAGTCATGGCGATGCTGGATAAAGGCGAAACCGAAACCTTCGGTCACCCTGAGCCAACCAAAGTGAACATGAAGCCGATTGCAGGTAAAGCCATTCTGGTTTCCGGCCATGACCTGCACGATCTTGAAAAAATTCTGCAACAGACCGAAGGCAAAAACATCAACGTGTATACGCACGGTGAAATGCTGCCAGCACATGCTTACCCACTGCTGAAGAAATACCCGCATCTGGTCGGTAACTACGGTTCCGCCTGGCAGAACCAGCAGAAAGAGTTTGCCGCATTCCCAGGCGCTGTCGTGATGACCTCCAACTGCATCATCAACCCGAATGTCGGTAAATATGCTGACCGTATCTTTACTCGCAGCATCGTCGGCTGGCCGGGTGTGACGCATCTGGAAGGTGATGATTTCAGTGCCGTCATTGCGAAGGCTGAGTCACTGGAAGGTTTCCCTTACGATGAAATTCCGCACTACACCATGACCGGTTTTGCCCGCAATGCGCTGATGGCTGCAGCTCCGGCGGTGATCGATCAGGTGAAAGCCGGCAACATCAAACACTTCTTCCTGATCGGGGGTTGTGATGGTGATAAGCAGGAGCGTGGCTACTACACCGAAATGGCGAAAGCCGTACCGCAAGACAGCCTGATCCTGACGCTGGCATGTGGCAAATTCAAATTCAACGATCTGGAATTCGGTGACATCAACGGTATTCCACGCTTGCTCGACGTCGGCCAGTGTAACGATGCCTATTCTGCTATTCAGCTGGCGCTGGCGCTGGCCGACGCGTTTGGTTGTGGTGTGAACGATCTGCCGCTGTCGCTGGTGCTGTCTTGGTTTGAACAGAAAGCCATTGTGATCCTGCTGACGCTGCTGTCGCTGGGCATTAAAGGCATTCGTGTCGGCCCGTCTGTACCGGGCTTCCTGACACCAAACCTGCTGAACTTCCTGAGTGAAAACTTCGATCTGAAAACCATCACCACAGTGGAACAGGATCTGAAAGATATTCTCGCCGCCTGAGAATAAACCGTGTGCGGGGCTGCGCCGCAGCCCTGCCCGGCCGATTGATATCACGACAGGAATTCAGTATGACTTTTTCTTCTCAACCTGCCGTATGGCAAGGCGCCCAGCCGCTATGTTGCATTGAGCGTCGCCAGGAAACAGCAGATGCCGCCACCTTTGTTTTTCGTCCATTGCAACCGCTGGCCGTTTCTTATCAGCCGGGACAATTTCTGCTACTGACAGTGGATATTGACGGGCAACCGCACAGCCGTGCCTATTCACTCTGTTCCTCGCCCAGCCGTTCAGCCGATTTAGCGGTGACGGTTAAACGGGTTGCTAATGGTCTGGTTTCCAACTGGCTGCTGGATCATTTCCATGCCGGTGACACATTAACGGCCCAGCATCCAACTGGCGCATTCTTCCTGCCAGCCGATTATAGTTCAGCCAAAATTCTGTTGTGCAGTGCCGGTAGTGGCATTACGCCGATGATGTCGATGGCACGCTGGCTGCTGGATAACAAACATCCGACCGAAATTTTCTTTCTCTACAGTGCGCGTCATGCCGATGACATCATCTTCCGTGATGAACTGATGACCATGGCTGCGACACATCCACAGTTCAAATTGTTCCTGATCCTCGATACCGTCACGAATGCCTTCCCTTGCTATCAGGGCTTTTTGAATCCGGCACTGTTCCAAGCCTTGGTTCCAGACTTGACTGATTGCCATAACTTTATGTGTGGCCCGTCAGTGTATATGGATGCTGTAGAACAAATGCTGCAAAACCGTGGCTTCCCGATGGCAAACAGCCATAAGGAATCGTTCGCACCTGCCACACCGCTGACTGCAGAGACATCAGATAGCAACCAGCAATTCCGCCTGGATGTTCCGGGCTTTGGTGCCAGCAGCGACATCAGCAATCAACAAACCGTGCTGGAAGCATTGGAGTCACTGCAATTACCCATTATCGGTGCCTGCCGTTCCGGGATCTGCGGTTCCTGCAAGTGCAAAGTGATCAGTGGCAGCGTGGAAGATATCAGTACCCAGCCAGGCCCACTCACCGAAGAAGATAAGCTGCAAGGTTATATTCTGGCGTGCAGCAGCCGCGCCAACTCAGATTTGGAACTGGAGCTTTAATTTATGCAGAAACATCGGATTATCGTTGTTGGTAACGGCATGGTTGGTCACCGCTATCTGGAAGAACTGGTGGATAAAGCCGACCTCAGTCAGTACGAAGTCACCGTTTTTGGTGCAGAACCACGCGAAGCCTATGACCGCGTGCATCTTTCTTCTTATTTCTCGCATCACACCGCCGCCGAATTGAGTCTGGTTAAACCGGGTTTTTATGAAAAACACGGTATCAAGCTATTCCTGAATGAAGCCGTCAAACTGATTGATCGCAGCAAACAGGTTATCGAAACCAACAAAGGTCAGACATTGCCTTATGACACCTTGGTGCTGGCTACCGGCTCTTACCCTTGGGTACCGAATATCGCTGGCAGCGCCCACCATGAATGCTTTGTTTACCGCACCATCGAAGATCTGAAAGCGATCCGTGAAGCCGCCAAACAGGCTAAAAACGGTGTTGTTGTTGGTGGTGGTCTGCTGGGTCTGGAAGCTGCCGGCGCCCTGAAAGCGCTGGGTCTGGAAACGCATGTTATCGAGTTCGCCCCGGTGCTGATGGCGGAACAACTGGATCGTCAGGGCGGCGAAATGCTGCGCCGTAAGATCGAAGGCATGGGCGTTACCGTACATACCAGCAAAAATACCCGTGAAATCGCGCATTATCAGGGCAAAGAAGGTCATCACCAGATGCGTTTTGCCGATGGTAGTGTGCTGGATGTGGATCTGGTGGTGTTCTCAACCGGTATCCGTCCGCAGGATACCCTCGCCCGTTACTGTGATCTGCCGATTGCAGAACGTGGCGGTGTCGAAATTAATGATCACTGCGTCACCGCCGACGAACACATTTATGCCATTGGCGAATGTGCTGCATGGCATGGCCGCTTCTTCGGTCTGGTCGCGCCCGGCTACAAAATGGCACAGGTCGCGGTTGATCATCTGCTCGGCAATGCCAATGCGTTCACCGGTGCCGACATGAGTGCCAAACTGAAACTACTGGGCGTCGAAGTGGGTAGTATTGGTGATGCGCACGGTCGCACGCCGGACAGCCTGAGCTATGTCTATCAGGATGATGCCGCCGGGGTTTATAAGAAAATTGTGGTAAGCAGCGATGGCGCCAAACTGCTGGGTGCGGTGCTGGTCGGTGATACCACCGATTACGGCAATCTGCTGCAGATGAAACTGAACGATATGCCGCTGCCAGCACATCCTGATACGTTGATTCTGCCTGCGCATGCCGGTGCGAAACCGACACTGGGTGTCGATGCCCTGCCAGACAGTGCCCAGATCTGCTCCTGTTTTGACGTCACCAAAGGCCGCATAGCAGAAGCGGTGGCAGCCGGTTGTCACACCGTCGCGGCGATCAAAGCCGAAACCAAAGCTGGTACCGGTTGCGGTGGCTGCGTACCGTTAATCACTCAGGTACTGAATGCTGAGTTGTCCCGTCAGGGCATTGAGGTGAAAAATCACCTGTGTGAACATTTCGCCTTCTCCCGTCAGGAACTGTTCCATCTGATCAAAATTGGCCAGTTGAAAACCTTTGATGACGTGATCAGTAAACACGGTCATGGGCATGGTTGCGATGTCTGTAAACCGGCTATCGGTTCTATTCTGGCTACCTGTTGGGGCGAATATGTGCTGAAAGCGGCGCATACCCCGCTGCAGGACACCAACGACACCTTCCTGGGTAACATGCAAAAAGACGGGACTTACTCCGTGATCCCGCGGATGCCGGGCGGAGAAGTCACCCCGCAGGGTCTGATGGCTGTCGCCGAAGTGGCCCGTGATTATGACCTCTACACCAAAATCACCGGTGCACAACGTATCGGTCTGTTCGGTGCCCGCAAAGAAGATCTGCCGACCATCTGGGAACGCCTGATCGATGCCGGCTTTGAAACCGGTCATGCCTATGCCAAGTCACTACGGATGGTGAAAACCTGCGTCGGCAGCACCTGGTGCCGTTACGGTGTGCAGGACAGTGTAGGTTTAGGTGTAGAACTGGAACACCGCTACAAAGGCATCCGTTCGCCACACAAAATGAAATTTGGTGTTTCCGGCTGTACCCGTGAATGTGCCGAGGCACAGGGTAAAGACGTGGGAGTGATTGCTACCGACAAGGGCTGGAACCTGTATGTTTGCGGTAACGGTGGGATGAAACCACGCCATGCCGACTTGCTGGCCGCCGATCTGGATAAAAAAACGCTGATCCGCTACATCGACCGCTTCCTGATGTTCTATGTGCGTACGGCTGACAAGCTGCAGCGTACCGCCAGTTGGCTGGACAACCTTGAAGGCGGTCTGGACTATCTGAAATCCGTCATCATTGACGACAAGCTCAATATTTGTGCCGAGCTGGAACAGGATATGGCGGCGATCCGTGAAACTTATAGCTGCGAGTGGAAAAACACGCTGGATAGCGAACAACAACAGCTGCGCTTCCGTCATTTCATCAACAGCGCACAGCCCGATCCACTGGTGCAATTTGTATCTGAACGCCACCAGCACCGTCCGGCGAGACCGGAAGAACGTATTCCGACTTACAACATTTCTCTGGAGGAACCGGTATGAGCTGGACCGATATCTGTGCACTGAGCGACATCATTCCCGGCACCGGCGTCTGCGCGTTGCTGGGCAGCCAGCAAGTCGCTATTTTCCGCCCACTGGACAATGATCAGGTGTATGCCATTGATAACATCGACCCGTTCTATCAGGCGAGCGTCCTGTCACGCGGTATTCTGGCCGACTTGCACAATGAATGGTATGTCGCCAGCCCGTTGAAAAAACAGCACTTCAACCTGAAAGATGGCACCTGTCTGGAAAACACAGAGTTTTCTGTCGCAGCCTATGCCGCACGAGTCACCAACGGCCGTATTGAACTCAAGGAGGAGAGATAATCATGTATCAGGAAACCATCGAAAAATGCGCTGCCGTGGCAGCAAGGATCAAGAATACAGCGGGAAACAACCCGATGAGTTTCTGGATCGGCAGCTTGATGGCTGGCGCGTATGTCGGCCTCGGGATCATCTTGATTTTCACGCTGGGAAATCTGGTCGAGCCGACCATCCGGCCATTGGTAATGGGCGCTACCTTCGGGATTGCACTGACCCTGGTGATCATTGCAGGCGCCGAACTTTACACCGGCCATACCATGTTCCTAACCTTTGGAGTCAAAACCGGCAAACTGAATACGTTGCAAGCCACCGGTATTCTGGCGCAATCCTGGACCGGCAATCTGCTCGGATCGATTGGCGTAGCCTATCTGTTCTATCTGGGCGGTGGCGGACAGATCTTGCCAGTTGACGGTAGTCTGCTGCATAAAGTCGCACTGGCGAAAACCACCGCGCCAGCACTGGTGCTGTTTGCCAAAGGGATGCTGTGTAACTGGCTGGTTTGTCTGGCTATCTGGATGTGCCAGCGGGTGGAAGGTTCAGCGAAATTCATCGCGATCTGGTGGTGTCTGCTGGCCTTTATCGCTTCCGGCTACGAGCACTCGATTGCCAATATGACACTGTTTGCTCTTTCCTGGTTTGGTGCACATACCCCGGATTACACTCTTGCTGGCATCGGCCACAATCTGTTGTGGGTGACACTGGGCAATACAGTCTCTGGCGTCTTGTTCATGGGCTTAGGCTACTGGTATGCCACACCACACGCGCAACGGGTAACGAGCACGGCTTCCGTTCGCGGTACACAACGCGTTTAATCCATTCCCTGTTGCTGCCATGCCTGCGGATGGCAGCAACAATGTGACCCTTCTTTCTGTTTCAGAAAAATGTTTTACCTGCCTGCCTTAACTGAATCTATGCTTTAAGAAGGATCCACTGTCTGTTCTTGCCGGCTCATCGGTCGTCTGTGATGAAGAAGAAGCAGCGTGTTGCGAACAATAAATTCTTCACAGAACAAGGAGTTGATTATGAGTCATCTCATGATTGAATACGTCGGAAAAATTGTTTTAGTTAAATTCATGCCCGGTTATGTAGAAAGCGCCGAATCATTGATTCAACCGAATGATCCCGATTGCTCGCAATATTATGTCCGGCTGGCTGGAGTAGAAACTGCTGGGATCTGGGTTGAAAACAAACAGTGGCAAACACAGGATTTCTTCTCCACCCCACCCGATGTCTATCATGCCGCCATCTTTATTCCCTGGCACCAGGTCGAATCGCTGGCAGCTTTCCCTGGTCGCGAATTCAATCACGATGAAGAACCCTACCGTGAAAAGGATATTGGTTTTCTCGCGGCCAAATAGTGACGTTATTGCTGACGACACCTTGGTATATCAACCGAGGTGTCTGTTGAAATGCTATCTTTAGGCTTAACCAAGCAATTAAAGCGACAGACTCCAGCCAAACTCCGTCAGCCGTTGCTGCCAGCGCTCGTCCAACGGAGCCTGAATGGCAATCAGCTCACCCGAATGCGGATGTCGGAAATGCAGTTGATGATGGTGCAGCATCAGCCGATCACAGCCGAATTGTTCGCGGAAAAAACGATTATGCTTGCCATCCCCGTGCGAGGTATCCCCCACGATAGGATAACGCAGATGCGCCAGATGACGCCTGAGCTGGTGTTTGCGTCCGGTCAGGGGCAACAATTTCACCAGACTGTAGCGACTGCTAGGATGCCGTGCCGAGACCGCAAACGGTAGTTCTACCCGCGCCAGACAACGCAGATGAGTTTTCGCAGGTTGTGCCGGTTTGTCCTGATCTGCAAATTTATCCGCTATCCGATCCAATTCTTCCTTTAATGGGTAATCGAGAAATGTTTGCAGCGGAGCCCAGCCTCTGACCAATGCCAGATAAGCTTTCTGCATCCGGTGTCCGGCAAAGGCATCGGTCAGCAAGCGGGCCGTTTCCGGATCCAGAGCAAACAGCAGAATCCCTGAGGTCGGTCGATCCAGACGATGCACCGTATAGACATGTTGACCGATCTGATCACGGGTCATCTGCATGGCAAACTGCGTTTCGCCTTTATCCAGCCAGCTGCGATGCACCAGCAACCCGGCCGGTTTATTGATCGCGACCAGATGTTGATCTTGATACAGAATCTCTAATTTCATTGCAGACGTTCGACCGGTTTCCCGCTGAGTGTTTCATCCAACCGAGCCAAAACATCCAACAACAAGGCATGTTCTTTGAGTTTATTCTTATAAACTTCGGTCGCCATCGGGTAGATAGCCACCGCAGTTGGTAAGGCTTGCCCGGTGGCCAGCATATTGCGAAAACGAACCAGCAGAATGAACTGTAACCATTGATGAAATTCCAGTGTATCAACTGCAAACGGCTGGGTGCTGGCCAATGCGTCTTCCGATGGCATTTCATCCTGCCATAACTCTAAACGCTGCAAAGTCAGCTCCAGCTCTTTCAACAAAAACATCACTTGTCGTGACATAACACACCGATTTCCTGTTACGCTTAAATTCCGGCTAATATATCACTACCGCAGTTTTTTACTGAGTTAAAGAAACTATGACTGACCTGTTGCTGTTATTTTTAATCTGCCTGATCGGTGCAGAAGCCTGGCAACGTCGTCAGCAATCTGAATTAGCAGAACACTTGATCCGCCGCTATTGCCTGAATGCCGACCTGCAATTACTGAGTATTGCGCGTTTATCCTTTGGCATTCCATTGCTCCTGTCTCGCCTCATACAAAAAGCCAATGCCTTCGTATTTGAATACAGTGCCGATGGCGTGAACAAAGCGGAAGGGGAACTCTATCTGACCGGGCTACAGCAACCCATTTTTCGTGTGAACCCGATTGCTACAGAAACACCAGAGCATAATGGTACACAGGGCATCGTCATCAATATGCCAACCCCGCATGAACATCACGATACGCCACCACCTGCGACGACAGGTACGAACAATGTCATTCCCTTCCCCCGGCAACGACACTGAAAACAGATTTATTTTGGGAGCTTCATTCTGATGGACGAAATATTTCGTATCGCCAACCAACTGGCCGCCAATGGTCAAACACCCACCACCGCGTTAGTGAAAGCACGTCTGCGTCAGCCTGTTCCAATGGCGACACTGATCAGCGCCATTCAACGCTGGAAACAAGATCCGCAAGCCTATCAATCATTAGGGATGCCAGGGCAGACAGAAAACGCTTCCGCTGAAAACACAGCCGCAGAGAACACCGAACCCTCATTGGAGCGTCTGCAGCAACAGGTCGAACAACTACAGCAACAAGTGATCATGTTAGCCAAACGTGTCAGCCTGCTGGAACAGTTAGGCGGATAACGCACCCGCTTCCGGTTTCAACGCCAGTGGCGACAGTTTTTGCAAAAACTCCGGTAATGATCTGGCCAGCACCCAACGGGTGGACTGGCCCAGTTGTTCCAGCAACACTTCGCCCGTTTCATTATTCAGACTGATCACTTGCAATTCGTTCGGCACGGTAGCCAGAAACAAGGTGACGGGTAGCTTTAAACGACGCAGCATCAAGACATGCGCCACCAGATTTTTCTGCAACTGCTCAAAATCCTTTTCATTCCAGGGTTGCACTAAGCTCACAGCCAATCCCTTAAAGGACACCGTAATAGTCCCTGCAAATCCCCATCCGTAGTAACTATGAATGGTAGGATGAAATGGGCAGTCCAATGCAGTAGCGATGTTCTGCAGATTAGCCGGTTCCGGCCGTTGCCATGGCTTCCACAACGCTTTATTTGCCGCATCATACCGACACGGGGAAGGTCGTTTTTCATCACTGGCACAGCAAACTTGGATCCCGCGTTGCTGTTGGTAGGCGAACCAGCGTGCAAATACATCAGATAGTGCGCAAATAACTTGATCAGTCACGGTTTTTCCCGACAATTAAAGATACTTGGATTTTAACTGAGCGAACCGCCCATGTCTCATGCATCCCCTTATGAAAATAACCCGCTTCTGGCTAACCTGACACTCGGTCAAAAAACAGACTATGTCGCAGAATATTGCCCGGAACTGTTACAACCTGTTCCCCGACAATTAAACCGGGATGCATTAAATCTGGCCAATATCCTGCCTTTTCACGGCGAAGATTTATGGACCTTGTATGAACTCTCCTGGCTCAACAACAAAGGCAAACCGGTCGTCGCCATCGGTGAAGTCAGAATTGATGCCGGAAGCGTCAATCTCATCGAATCCAAATCGTTCAAACTGTATCTGAATAGCTTCAATCAGACTCGCTTTGCCGATCTGACCACGGTGCGTCATACGCTGGAACAAGATCTGAGCCAATGTGCGCAGGGAACGGTTAAAGTCACCCTCTATCCTTTGTCAGAAGCGGCGCACCATATCCACACCTTCCCTGGCGAATGTATCGATGATCTGGATATCGTGATCGATGATTACCATTTTTCGAGTGATTGGCTGGAACAGGCCGGTGATAGCAACACGCTGGTTGAAGAAACCCTGCACAGTCATCTGCTGAAATCCAACTGTCTGGTGACCGGGCAACCCGACTGGGGCAGTGTGGTCATTCACTATCGCGGCCCGCAAATCAACCGCGAGAAAATGCTGCGTTATCTGATTTCGTTCCGTCAGCATAACGAGTTTCATGAGCAGTGTGTTGAACGCATCTTCGTTGATTTGCAACACCATTGTCAGCCGGAAAAACTTACGGTATATGCCCGTTACACACGTCGCGGCGGTCTGGACATCAACCCATTCCGCAGTAATTGGGAACCCGCGCCGGCAAATATGCGTTTAATCCGGCAATAAACGACAGATAATCAGTGTGAGATATCGCATAATCAAAACTCACTAACCAACAGAAATCTGACGAAAAGATAAATCTATGACGTTACTGCCTCTGGTTTTTCTGTTGAATGGACTCAGCGTACCGTTGCCGGATATGGACAACACCGACTTGCCTGACATTCTGCAGCAGGCTCAGCAAATCGGTCTTTCCAATCCGGATCGTTGCATTCAGCTCACCGAGTCAATGCAACAACTGCAAAACAACCCGTTATTGCCAGGCAGAACAGCCCGAGGAAATCTACCTGCACGGTTGCGTGATAATTTAATGTTACGCACCAGCCGGCAACAGGTCCAGGCGCTGATCATCAATGGCAACTGCTATGCACGGCAGGAACAATACAGCGAAGCATTAGACTCGCTGGTGTATGCCGAAGAGATAGCTACCCGTCAGCATTTTGATGATCTGGCCAGTATCAGCCTGTATAGCCAGGTCGCCATTCTGGGGCTGGATATCAATAAACCGATCCCCGCCCATCATGCATGGCAACGACTCAATGTCCTGTTACAAAACAGCGATAACCCTCACAGTGAACTGCCCATTTATGTGGGTTTACTCAACACCGCACTGGCCATTCACCGGCAACTGCCGGAACTGGCCCGCGAGATGCTGTCACAAGTGCGAACATTGCTGCTGACGCATCCCAATGCAGTACTTACAGTCTGGGCTGATATGCTGGAAGGCGATCTGTTGCACCTGACGAATCAGGATGAGCACAGTCTGCTGGCCTATCATGAATCGTTGCAACAAGCGGAAAAAATCCATCAATTACAGTTACAGCTTCAGTTAACAACCCGGATCAGCGCATTATTTGCTCAGGAACAAGACCTGCCCAACGCCATCGACTACGCCGAGCAAGCACTGGATATTACACAACAAATTGGTAATGACAGTTGGCAGGCTGATGCCATCATTCATCTGGCACAGTTGAAGCGAGAGGCCCATGACACCAATCTGGCGCTCGCCTTATTGCTGAATGCCTCAGGGGTATATAAACACACTGCCCGCCCACAGGATCTGGCAAGGCTACATCTGGAAATCGGTAAGACTTATGAGCAGTTGCATCACTACAATGAAGCACAAACCTATCTGACCGCCGCCTATGAGCTGTTTCAACGTCAACATCTGCCTTATTACGAACGCTTGTCTCTGTTAGCACTGGCTGAATTATATGACCAACAAGATAATCCGGTCCGGGCCATTGTGTTGCTGGAGCAGATGCTGAATACCCCGATTCCGGAACAAAAAAGTCTGGAAACAGAATTGTACCGCTTGTTATCGCTTGCCTATGAAAACAATGGCCAATTCGACAAAGCCTTACTCAATTACAAGTTATACAGCAACAGCCAGCACGATGCTGACGCCAGCAACCCCAGCCCACAAACTGATTTTTTTGCCAATTATACCCGGCTGGATCAGTCGCAACGTCTGCAAGAATTGGATAACGAAAAACGGCGTCTTGATGGTGAATTAAACTGGTACTTTAAGGTCGGCATCAGTGCCGCCCTGATCATGACAATTATGGGAGTGGGTTTGCTGTGGCATATCCGCAAGCTTCGCTTCCTTCGTCAGGAACAGCAACAACTGCAGCAAGCGATTGATTACGATCCGGTTACCAACCTGGGTTCAGCCTATTTGCTACAAAAGGAGTTCGGTAAACACCAAGTTGCATTACAGCCTGGTACCACTGTGCCGTTCCCCGCTACCGTCATGTTATTGTTCAGAGTTAATGGACTGACAGATTTAGAATGTCAGGTGGGGTTGAAAAAAGCACAATCTATCCTGCGTCAGGTCTCACATGCTATCCGTCAGCGCATGCCGGAACAATGCAACTTTTATCTGCTCCCTGATCGCCTGATTCTCTGTACTATCCCTGAAGACGCTACCAACCAATACCACGAAATCATCGTGCGGATAGAAAATCGTATCGGTGTGATTATGCGCAAATATGGACTGGATGAACGCGTTATTTGCGGCAAAGTACAGTATCCTTTCCTGAGTAAATCAGTAAATGCCCTGAAACCGCTGCAAACATTAGAAATTTGTGGCATAGCCCTCGCGGGAGCCATGCAATTATCAACTAAATTATGCAAGAATGTTTGGGTTGAATTATTTGCTATTGATTATCAGCAGGCCGCTTTTTTTAACGGCGAATTGAGAACCCGAACGATAGACGCAATAACCAAAGGATTGGTAAAAGTCAGCTGCTCCGAGAAGCATGCCAATAACATTGACTGGACTGCGTTGCTCTTACCCTCACAGGATAGAGCTGAACCCTGATGAACCGCCAGTTTGAGCATGTTTGCCCTGGAATGAATGAGAACTTTTGGACTAAATAGATGGACGATATTGCCACTGCTAACTTCCGGTTGACCCAACTGAAAACTCGCTTGGAACAAAAAGAGCTCGAGCTTCAGGCATTGGCAGAATCGTCTGATCAAGATAGGCAAACGCTGGACACATTAATTTCCCGTCTGATGCTCGCTTGCCGCGGGCTGGATCGGGAATTAGACAACCGGATGGCACGACTTAAGCCACATCTGGAAAAACACACTGCCATTGAGCAAATTAATGATGATATTAATGCCATTGAATTACTCCTGACCCGTTTTGGCGTTATTCAGGAGCAATTATTGCAGCGCGCGGGTGAACAGGTAAAAAGTAATGCCAATGAACTCATCCGTAACGCCATTCTTCCAGAAAAAGTACGTCGCGAAGCCCGCGAATTCGCAGCTCAGGAAACACCTTACACCTTTGGTGAACACCAACAACGGATCTTCCGGCTGCTGGAAATTTATCAAATGGCGCTTCGCGCTTTGATGCTGCGCCCGAATGAGGTTACGCACACTGACACAGAACAGAGCAGCACCACCGCAAAATCGGCTATCCCTACCACCTATTTGGCCGGTGTCGATGATATCGCCTTATCACTCTCCAGCATCGACCCGGGTCTGTTGACTAAAATCCATGATGAATTACAGCGCTTAATCACAGAACTGGATTTTCAAGGGCCAACCGGAGAAAAACTGGCCGGCATCCGCCGTCAACTATTAAACGGCATTAACTGCCAGGATTTGCCTGCACTCTGTTTAGAACTGGTCGCGCTCATCATCGAAGGTGCGCGTTATGAACGAGCGCAGTCCTATGCGTTTGTGCATACCATCAGCGAAAAACTCCAGCTCAGCAACGCCGATATCACCAGTTATCTGGATACCGCCAAGGAACTGGCCCGGGAAGAGCAAGGGCAGGATCAGAAACTGACCGATCAGATACGTCAGATGCGTCAGTCAGTTGCAGAAAACAATTCGCTGGATGAATTAAAGCGCATCATTCCGGCTCATCTGCTCATCATGGATGCCGTGTTACAAGAGCGATCCCTGCGTCAACGCCGGGAACAGGAGTTGATGGATCAAATTACCTTACTGACTGAACAGCTCAAAAACACCGAAGAAGATGCGATCAATTACAAAAACAGACTCAACCGCCAGCAACAACGGCTGCAAGTGGATACGCTCACCCAGTTGCACAATCGGTCGGCATTGGATGAACGCCTTGCATTAGAATATAAACGCTGGATGCGTTATCAATCACCGTTATGTCTGGCGATTGTCGATGTTGATCATTTCAAGCTGATCAATGATCAATTTGGCCACTTGGCAGGTGATAAAGCCTTAAAAGTGATAGCCAGAGCACTCGGTACCGCATTGCGTGATACTGATTTTGTTGCCCGTTTTGGTGGTGAGGAATTTGTGGTGCTGCTACCTGGCATCAATGAAAACGCCATCCAATTACCGTTGGATAAATTACGCAATGTCATCAAGGGGATCCCGTTTCGTTTTAAAGATGAACGGATCTCCATCAGTATTTCTATTGGTGCAACCTTGTTCCGTAGTGGCGACCGAATTACAGATGCCTTTGAACGTGCAGATAAGGCGCTGTATGAAGCAAAAAATTCTGGTCGTGATCGCATCGTTATTACTCTTTAATACCCGGATAAAACCATGATCACCTATGTAAACCCTGTTGGCAGCATGGCACTGTTGTCCCAGCTGGAGGTCGACGATCTCCAGCAAGCGGCGGCTGGCGAAATTTACCAGCTCTATCGCAATTGCACGCTGGCTGTGCTCAATAGTGGCAGTAAAACCGACTCGTCAAAGGAAATACTCGAAAAATATCAGAATTTTTCGGTCAACATCATCAGCCGCGAACGAGGGGTAAAACTGGAACTGTTTAATGCCCCGACTTCGGCCTTTGTTGACGGAGAAATTATCCGCGGCTTACAGGAACATCTGTTCTCTGTCCTGCGCGACATCCTCTATGTCAGCAAACTGGAAGCAGAAATTGGTCTGAATCTCAGCAATTCCAGCCATATCACCAATCTGGTTTTTTCTATTTTGCGCAATGCGCATACTGTCCGGACCGGCGAAATTCCGAATGTCGTTGTTTGCTGGGGTGGTCACTCCATCAATGACGAGGAATATCATTATTGCCGTGAGGTTGGTTATCATCTGGGGCTCAGAGATCTGAATATTTGCACCGGCTGTGGTCCAGGAGCCATGGAAGGCCCGATGAAGGGGGCGGCAGTAGGTCATGCCAACCAGCGATTCCCTCATCGCCGCTATATCGGGTTATCCGAACCCTCCATCATCGCGGCGGAACCGCCTAATCCGATTGTCACGGAACTGGTCATTTTGCCGGATATTGAAAAACGTCTGGAAGCCTTCGTACGACTGGGACACGGGATTGTGATTTTCCCCGGCGGTGTCGGCACCGCAGAAGAATTACTCTATATTCTAGGCATACTGATGAATCCGGCCAACCAACATCAGCCGTTACCACTGATCCTGACCGGTCCGAAAAGCAGTGAACCCTATTTCCGATCTTTGGATGCCTTTGTCAGAGCGACGCTTGGTGATGCCGCCGCACGCCACTATGAAATCATTATTGGTGATGCCGAAGCCGTGGGTCAGTCCATGAAAACATCCATGGGTCATATTCGCGAGTTCCGTAAAGCCATTGGTGATGCTTACTCCTTTAACTGGTCACTTCATATTCCGCCAGATTTTCAACAACCCTTTGAACCGACACACGAAAATATGGCCAAGCTCGATCTGCATCTGGAACAACCGCCTGAAGATCTTGCCTGTAATTTACGTAAAGCCTTTTCCGGTATTGTGGCCGGTAATGTTAAAGACAAAGGTATCAAAGCCATTGAACAGCATGGTCCCTTCAAGTTATCGGGTGAACAGAAACTCATGCAACTGATAGACAAATTGTTGCAGGATTTTGTAGCACAGCATCGCATGAAGCTACCCGGTTCCACCTATGAACCTTGTTATGAAATTCAACTCTGATTTATGGCCCACCTGCTAATACTGGATGCGCTGAATTTGATCCGGCGCATTCACTCCGTCCAGAGTAAACAGCAACCTGATGATGTGGCAGCACAATTGGCTGCCACCGATATCACCATGCAGCGCGCAGTCAGAACCATCTTACAGGAAGCCAATCCCAGCCACGTCATTGCTGTTTTTGACAGTGAAAGCCCCGGTTGGCGAAAGGAGCTATATCCAGCCTATAAAGAAGGCCGTACCGCAATGCCGGAAGGATTGCGGCAAGGTTTAAATCAGCTGCAAGATTCACTGTTTAAATTAGGGATCGATTCACTGGTCTCGGAAACTGACGAAGCTGACGATTTAATCGCGACTTTGACCAAACCGCTGATGAGCCATCAGCATCAGGTCACCTTGATCTCCACCGATAAAGGCTTCTGCCAGTTGCTGGATCAGGGTTTGCAGATCCGCGATTACTTCAATAAACGCTGGCTGGATCATGCCTTTGTACAACAGCAATATGGATTGCAACCTGCTCAATTAGTGGATTTTTGGGCGTTGACCGGTATCAGCGGCATGAACATCAAAGGCGTCGCCGGTATCGGAGAAAAAACAGCTCAACAACTGCTTACCGAATACGGCACCCTGATGCAGTTATTAAATGCAGACAGCAGCCAGAATAAGAAAGTACAACTGGTGCAGCAAAACCGCGATGTCTGCCTGCTGGCTCAACAGCTGGTTCGCCTGAAAGACGATATTCCACTGGGGTTCAATCTGCGGGATTTGCGCTACCCTCCTCTCGATAAGGCTATTTGCTAGAATAGCCATCCGCACAACATATTACCCTCATTCGGCACTCTTTAGAAAAACAACTGCCACTGCGGAATCGATTTAACATAGATTTTTCTACCAAAGATCAAATTACAAACAATACCCGTATTCATCCCTATGGAAAGAAATTAATCGTCATCTATAGTGATAACTGCCTGGTTATTTTTTGTTCGGCGGTTTTGATGTTTTTCAGAAATAAAAAAAATGACAGCCAATCTGAGCTTCAGTTAGCCACGCTCAAAAAAGTCGAGGCCATTCTCAATGCAATGACAGCACATTGCCCAACAATTGAATTCACCAGCGACGGCACGATCATCAATGCCAGTGATGCTTTTTTATCCGCTCTCGGCGGCTATGCTCGCTCAGATGTTATCGGAAAACATCATCGGATTTTCTGTCACGATGATTTTGTGCATAGTCCGGACTATAAGAAGTTCTGGAGTGAACTAGCCGCTGGAAGACCACAATCAGGCCAGTTCCTCAGAAAGAAAAAAGATGGGTCTGATATCTGGATTGAGGCAACCTATGTTCCAGTCACTGAACAAGGACATGTGACCCGCGTATTTAAATTTGCTGCGGATATTACCGATAAATATCAACAACTCATCCAACAGGGCGCACTGCTCAATGCGGTTGATCGCTCCAATGCCCTGATTGAATTCACTCCATCTGGCGAAATTGTCACCGCCAATCAGAATTTTCTGGATATCATGGGTTATAAACTGGCTGAAATTGTGGGCAAACATCACCGTATTTTCTGTACTGATGATTTTATACAGAAAAATCCCGGTTTCTGGCGTGAGCTGGGTTCAGGCCAATTTAAAAGCGATCTGTTTCAGCGCCTGACAAAATCCGGCGATACCGTCTGGCTGGAGGCCACTTACAACCCGATTTTTGATACCAAAGGTAAAGTAGTCAAAGTCGTTAAAATTGCCGCCGACGTCACCAAACGGATCAATGAACAACTCGAAATCCAAAAAGCGGCTGAAATAGCACACAGCACCTCTGTAGAAACGGCGCAGGTATCAGAATCAGGAGCAATCATTCTCGAACAGGCCGTCAATACCGCCGATCAAATTGCCAACGAAATCGAGAATTCCTTTAATTTGGTTGAGGAACTGAACACCCAGTCGGCCGAGATCTCCAAAATTGTCACCACTATCGGCTCCATTGCTGCACAGACCAACCTGTTGGCATTAAATGCCGCTATCGAAGCCGCCCGCGCGGGTGAACAAGGACGAGGATTTGCGGTCGTTGCCGATGAAGTCCGCAATCTGGCAGCAAAAACAACCCAATCAACCGGTGAAATTGATCAAATGGTATTGAAGAACAACCAACTGGTTACGAGTGCGAAAGTTGCCATGACGCAAGTTACCGCTCAGGCTTCAGACAATTCGCGGCTGATCACGGAAGCAGCGGGGATCATTCAGGAAATACTAAAAGGTGCCGTTCATGTATCAGAAACGGTCGGGCATCTCGTGAATAACTCTGCGCACACCCGTTAATCCACGCAACTGTATCACCAATGAAAAAAGTCACATTAGAGAAAACGGCGCTGAAATAGCGCCGTTTTTAATGTCATCTCAATTGAATGCACCGGAACGGCGCCGTGCTAGTTTCCGCTCATCATAGACGTGCACGGTGATCTCTTCACGATCGTGATACAACTGTTTCGCCTGAATGACATAGTCACCTTCCAGCTCAGATAACCACTCTTTCAAGACAGCCAGGTTATGTTCTACCTCGGCATAGCGTTTTTTCATCGGCAACTTCAGATTGAAAATCGCTTCCTGACAGTATCCTTCGCGAAACCACTGGGCAATCAGATGGGTAATACGGGCCGGCTTTTCCACCATGTCACACACCAGCCAGTAAGGATTTTTCTTGGTCGGACGATATTTAAAACCATCGTCGAGCACGTGTTTAACCTGGCCGGTTTCCATCAACGATTCGGCCATTGGGCCGTTATCCACCGCCGTGACCATCATGCCGCGTTTAACCAGCTGGTAAGTCCAACCACCCGGGCAGGCCCCCAGATCTACAGCGGTCAGACCCGAGCATAAGCGGATTTCGTCATCTTCCACCGGAATGAACATATAGAATGCCTCTTCCAGTTTCAGGGTCGAACGGCTGGGAGCATCCGATGGGAAACGCAACCGCGGGATCCCCATATGGAAAGGCGAATTATTGTTCGGATAAGAATATCCAAGCCATACGGCATCATTTTTCAGGAAAAAGAGGTGCAGCACCGGACGCCGCTCGTTTTCTTCCTGCGTCAATTTACCGGCAGCACGTAACGCCTGACGTAATGGCACGCTGAATTTACGGCAGAAGGTCGATAATTCCTTGGCTTCATTGGTATCCGCTGTTTCTACCCGCAGTTCACCGAATTCCGGCATCCCTTCCAGGGCTTCAATAATTGGCGAAATACGATCCTGCAGATCCATCCCGCTTAATTGCTTGAACACGACCAGCATCTGGCGGGCAAAAATCAGCTCCCGAAATGGTAAACGGCGTGCCAGCTTTTCAGCATCCTGCTCGCCATAACATTCATACAAGACAAAGCCACTGTTATCGATGACACGGGAAAAGCCGAAACACTCCAGTGCCACTGCCTTATCCTGGATCTCCGCGGCCATATCTTTTTCAAATCCCGGACGACAATAGAACATCAGGTGGTTCATTTACGCTTCTCCCCTCACTCACCTTGAAAAAGGCGACACCATACACTGAAGCAGGCAAAGATGCTGCTTTTTTAGTATGTAATCATAGCATCGAACCAAACTCATCTTCTTCCTGCTGTACCATCGCCATGATCCAGTCTCGAAAAGCGGCAACCTTACCCAACGAATCATGACCGGGCGCCATCACCAGATAATAGGCTTTATGACTGTTCAGCGTTTGGGGTAACGGACAAATCAATCGTCCCGCCTTGATTTCAGGGCGAGCCAGTAAACTGTGCCCCAACGCCACTCCTTGCCCCAAGACTGCTGCTTGTAACACCATGGTTGAATGGCTAAAGATCGGCCCTTGTCCAGCATTTGGTATAGACACGCCCGCATCCTGCAACCAGCGCGCCCAGTCACGGCGGGAACCATCATGCAGCAACGTAAAGTTGACCAGATCATTCGCCACCGCTAGTTGCTTGCTTTGTAATAAAGAGGGCGCACAAACAGGAATACGATATTCGGAATGCAGTTTGTATAGCTGCAAATCCGGCCAATGACCGTCGCCATAATAAATTGCTATATCCACATCATCGACCAGGGTCCCATCGTCCTGATCGACCGCCTTAATACGCACATCAATTTCCGGATGCAGCTGGCTGAATAACATCAGACGTGGCACTAACCACTGGATAGCAAAACTGGGCTGCATCGTAACGGTCAGTGTACCTTTGGCACTGCGGGCCATCAGACGTTCGGTTGCCTCACCGATAGAGCTGAAGATAGAACGGATGTCCTGATAGTAACCCTGCCCCTCTTCCGTCAACAATAGACTCCGATTCCGCCGCCTGAACAGCTTTAAACCGAGAAACTCTTCCAGTGTCTTAATTTGATGACTGATTGCGGCTTGCGTGACAAACAGCTCTTCCGCCGCTTTGGTAAAACTAAGATGACGGGCTGCAGCTTCAAAAGCTTTTAGCGCATTCAGTGGCGGGAGCCTTCGCAACATAGGAAATCACATCTTTTCTTGCAGAATTGATATCCATTATATAAAGCGGCTTTCTTAATACAGAAGCAAATACCGATACAGAATGAATGGATATTACGCAAGATCAATGAATCGCATAGCCATGCTCGATGCCTATTTTTGTTACAAGTTAATTACATCATTACAAACCCCCAAAACAGGTGAATATTTATGCATTTCCTTGCTTAACAGATGTTACGTCCACAATATGGAAAATGTTAAGGATATTTATCCATAAGAAGGCATAAAGTCATCTATACTCACCATGAAATGCAATCAGTTCGTGCAATATAAAAATCTTTTGCACTATTTTGGTGATAATTAATATCTATATGATTTTTAATTATTTTTGCACACAAGAGCCTTGTTTGAACCCCTATTCTATTGCCTTGAATTGGGGCGAAAATCACAGTATATTTTTTGGTTACGAGCCCTCAGAGTTAAAACGATAAAGCTGGCCCCCTAAGCCAGCTTTTTTTAACGACTGCGGATGGACGCGTATCTACAGAGAGGATTAATAACGTGATGGAACCGGCGGTACCCCAACGACAAGGGATGTATGACCCCGTAAACGAACATGATGCGTGCGGTGTCGGATTTGTGGCCCATATGAAGGGTCAAAAAAGTCATAGCATTGTCGAACAGGGTTTGTTGATCCTGAAGAACCTCGACCACCGTGGTGCAGTGGGTGCTGATCCGCTGCAAGGCGATGGCGCAGGTATTCTGATTCAAATCCCTGATCAACTGTATCGCGAAGAACTGGCCAAACAAGGTATTACGCTGCCACTGGCAGGTGAATACGGCGTTGGTATGGTGTTCCTGCCGCAGGAAGCGGCGTCTCGTCTGGCTTGCCAGGAAGAGATCGAACGTGCGGTACGCGGTGAAGGCCAGGTCGTGCTGGGCTGGCGTGATGTACCGGTGAACCGTGACATGCCTATGTCTCCGGCAGTAAAAGCCAAAGAACCGGTTATTCGTCAGATTTTCGTTGCCCGTGGCCCAGATGTACTGGTGACCGATGCGCTGGAACGTAAACTCTACATCATCCGTAAGCGTGCATCTCATGCCATTCGTGCTCTGAAACTCAAACACTGCTACGAATTCTACGTGCCATCATTTTCTGCACGTACTGTGAACTACAAAGGTCTGCTGCTGGCCGATCAGGTAGGCGTTTACTATAACGACCTGGCTGACCCACGCTGTGTGTCTGCGCTGGCGCTGGTTCACCAACGTTTCTCCACTAACACCTTCCCAACATGGGATCTGGCACATCCATTCCGCATGATCGCGCACAACGGTGAAATCAATACCGTGCGTGGTAACGTGAACTGGATGCGTGCCCGTGAGCGTTCAGTCACCTCTCCGGTGCTGGGTGCTGACTTAGATAAAGTATGGCCGCTGATTTATCCAGGTCAGTCAGACTCTGCGTCTTTCGACAACGCATTGGAACTGCTGATCATGGGTGGCTACTCCATGGCACATGCCGTGATGATGATGATTCCGGAAGCGTGGGAAAAACATTCCCTGATGGATGAAAACCGTCGCGCGTTCTACGAATATCATGCCGCCATGATGGAACCATGGGATGGCCCAGCTGCGGTTGCCTTCACCGACGGCCGTCAGATTGGTGCTACGCTGGACCGTAACGGTCTGCGCCCAGCCCGTTATCTAGTGACTAAAGATGACTTGGTAGTCATGGCTTCTGAGTCTGGCGTACTGCCAATCGAAGATTCGCGTATCGCGCAAAAATGGCGTTTGCAGCCAGGCAAGATGTTCCTGATCGACATGGAACAAGGCCGCATCATTGACGATAAAGAACTGAAAGATTCATTGGCCAGCTCTAAACCATATCGCGAATGGCTGAGCAAAGTTCGTATCAACATTGATGAAATTCCTGGCGAAGCACAGCCTTTCGATAAAAAAGCGTCTCTGCTGGATTATCAACAAGCGTTCGGTTACACCATGGAAGACACCAAAGTTCTGCTGACCCCAATGGCAGAAAAAGGTGAAGAAGCGATCGGTTCCATGGGTAACGATGCCGCCTTGCCGGTACTGTCCAGTCAGAATAAAGTGCTGTTCAATTACTTCCGTCAGTTGTTTGCGCAGGTAACCAATCCGCCGATCGACCCGATCCGTGAAGAGATGGTAATGTCGCTGGTGTCTTTCATTGGCCCACGTCCAAACCTGCTGAACAATGCCGACATCAATCCACCGATCCGTCTGGAAGTGGCTCAGCCAATCCTGAATGCCGCCAAGATCGAGAAGATCCGCAATATTCAGCAATACACCAATGGCAAATTCCGCTCGCATGAGCTGAATATCTGCTACCCGGTTGCTTGGGGTAAAGAAGGTGTTGAAGCCCGTCTGGCGTCTCTGGCCGCAGAAGCCGAAGATGCAGTACGTGGTGGTGCCAACATCCTGCTGATCTCTGACCGCAACATTGATCGTGACCACATTGCCATTCCTGCATTGCTGGCGACGTCAACCGTTCACCTACATCTGGTGAAAAAAGGTCTGCGTACCAACACCGGTCTGGTGGTTGAAACCGGCTCTGCCCGCGAAACGCATCATTTCGCCCTGCTCGGTGGCTATGGTGCCGAAGCCGTTCACCCATGGCTGGCCATGGAAACCCTGCGTGAAATGGCAGGCGGCGACGCAGCGAAAGAAGAGAAATACGTTGCTAACTTCGTGAAGGCAGTCGGTAAAGGTCTGTGCAAAGTCATGTCGAAGATGGGTATCTCCACTTACATGTCTTACACTGGCGCGCAAATCTTCGAAGCTGTGGGTCTGAAGAAGGCATTTGTTGATAAATACTTCTCTGGTACACCATCTAAGGTCGAAGGTATCGGTCTGTTTGATGTGGCTGAAGAAGCGATCCGCATGCACGAAGCGGCATTCTCTGCCGATCCGGTACTGGAAAACATGCTGGAAACTGGCGGCGAATATGCGTTCCGTATCCGTGGCGAAGACCATATGTGGACACCGGATGCCATTGCTAAACTGCAGCACTCTACCCGTAGCGGCAAATACGAGAGCTACAAAGAGTATGCCAAGATCATCAACGACCAGACTAAACGTCATCTGACGTTACGTGGTCTGTTTGAGATCAAGAAAGCGGCTGAACCAGTTCCGCTGGAAGAAGTGGAATCAGCGAAAGAGATCGTTAAACGTTTCGCGACTGGTGCGATGTCGCTGGGTTCGATTTCTACCGAAGCTCACACCACGCTGGCTGTAGCGATGAACCGCATCGGCGGTAAATCTAACACCGGTGAAGGTGGCGAAGATGCGAACCGTTTCATCCCTGTGAGTCAGCCTACCCTGCTGTCTGACATTATCGGTAAATCACGTATTGAGCGTGATCTGGAACTGCAGGCGGGTGACAGCTTACGTTCAGCTATCAAACAGGTTGCATCTGGTCGTTTCGGTGTCACCGTTGAATATCTGGTGAATGCCGACCAGATCCAGATCAAGATGGCGCAGGGTGCTAAACCAGGTGAAGGTGGTCAGTTACCTGGTGATAAAGTTTCCGAATATATCGGTAAACTGCGTCACTCTGTACCGGGTGTAGGTCTGATTTCTCCACCACCACACCACGATATTTACTCGATCGAAGATTTGGCTCAGCTGATCCACGATCTGAAAAACGCCAACCCATCAGCTTCTGTGTCTGTGAAACTGGTGTCTGAAGTGGGTGTTGGTACCGTCGCTGCGGGTGTATCCAAAGCGAAAGCGGATCACGTGGTTATCGCGGGCCATGATGGTGGTACCGGCGCATCGCCGCTGTCTTCCATCAAATATGCGGGTTCGCCATGGGAACTGGGTCTGGCCGAAACACAACAAACGCTGGTGTTGAACCGTCTGCGTGGTCGTATCCGCGTGCAGGTTGACGGTCAGATCAAGACCGGCCGTGACGTGATCATCGGTGCTCTGCTGGGTGCGGATGAATTCGGTTTTGCAACCGCACCGCTGGTGGTTGAAGGCTGTATCATGATGCGTAAGTGTCATCTGAATACCTGCCCAGTTGGTGTTGCCACTCAGGATCCTGAACTGCGTAAACGCTTCACCGGTCAACCAGAACACGTCGTGAACTACTTCTTCTTCGTTGCGGAAGAAGTGCGTGAACTGATGGCTGAAATGGGTATCCGTAAATTTGAAGATCTGATTGGTCGTTCTGATCTGCTGGACAAACGTGCCGGTGTTGAACACTGGAAAGCACAAGGCCTGGATTTCAGCAATGTATTCTATCAACCAGCAGTAGGTGCTGATGAACCTCGCCTGCATGCCGGCACTCAAGATCACGCGCTGGAAAAAGCACTGGATCAAGAGTTGGTGAAACAAGCTATGCCAGCACTGGAAAACCGTCAGCCAGTGCGCATTGAATTACCAGTGAAAAATATCAACCGTACGGTCGGTACCATGCTGTCTGGTGAAGTTGCCAAACGCTTCGGTGGTGCCGGTCTGCCGGATGACACCATTCATGTCACTCTGAATGGTACTGCTGGTCAGAGTTTTGCCGCGTTCCTGGCTAAAGGTGTCACACTGGAACTGGTTGGTGAAGGTAACGACTACGTTGGTAAAGGTCTGTCTGGCGGTCGTATCATCGTACGTCCAAATGCCAACTTCACTGGTAAGACTCACGAAAACACCATCATCGGCAATACTGTCATGTACGGTGCGACCTCTGGTCACGCCTACCTGAGTGGTGTCGGTGGCGAGCGTTTCGCTGTCCGTAACTCCGGTGCTACCGCCGTTGTGGAAGGTGTTGGTGACCACGGTTGTGAATACATGACAGGTGGTACCGTTGTGGTTCTGGGCCAGACCGGTCGTAACTTTGCAGCCGGTATGTCTGGTGGTCTTGCCTATGTGCTGGACGAAGACAACTCTTTCGCGAACCGTTGCAACCTGTCGATGGTTACCCTGGAAAAAGTCTTACCGACCGCAGAGCAGTCCGTAGATGATCCATGGCACACCGATCAGAGTGATGAAGACCATCTGAAAGCACTGATCGCGCAACATGCGAAATACACTGGTAGCCCTCGCGCACAAGCGATTCTGGCTGACTGGGATACTTACCGTGGTAAGTTTGTAAAAGTTTATCCAAATGAGTACCGTCGTGCTCTGAAGGAAATGACTGCTGCACCGCAGGAAAAGGAGATTGCGTAATGGGTAAGCCAACCGGTTTTCTCGAGTTTGATCGCGTGAAGGAACACTACGCTCCCGTTGAGGAGCGTGTGAAACATTACAGCGAGTTTGTACCTACTCTGACGGTGCAGGAAGCTTCTACCCAGGGCGCCCGTTGCATGGATTGCGGTATTCCGTTTTGCAACAATGGCTGTCCGGTGAACAACATCATTCCTGACTGGAATGATCTGGTTTACCGTGGCAAAGCCGAGATGGCAATCCGAGTGCTGCACTCTACGAACAACTTCCCAGAATTCACAGGCCGGATTTGTCCGGCCCCTTGTGAAGCAGCCTGTACGCTGGGCATCAATGCTGATCCTGTTGGCATCAAGTCAATCGAGCGTTTCATCATTGATACCGCATGGGAAAATGGCTGGGTAAAACCACAACCGGCTGCAGTTAAGAGCGGCAAAAAAGTGGCTGTTGTTGGTTCAGGCCCTGCGGGTCTGGCCACTGCACAGCAACTGGCTCGTGCCGGTCATGACGTGACTGTGTTTGAGAAAAACAGCCGTGTCGGTGGTCTGCTGCGCTACGGTATTCCTGATTTCAAACTGGACAAGAGCGTCATTGACCGTCGTACTGCACAGCTGGAAGCGGAAGGTGTGGTATTCAAAACCAACACACTGGTTGCACTGAATAACGACTTGCCTGCCGGTGTTGCCAACGATGCCAAGGCTGTGGTCACTCCGGCGCAACTGGATGCTGAATTCGATGCCGTTGTTCTGGCGGGTGGTTCAGAAACGCCACGCGATCTGCCGGTTCCTGGCCGTGCGCTGAGCGGTATCCATTTCGCACTGGAATTCCTGATCCCGCAAAACAAAGAAGTTGCAGGTGATGGTGCCAATCCAATCAACGTGAAAGGTAAACACGTTGTGGTGATCGGTGGCGGTGACACAGGTTCTGACTGCGTAGGTACCTCCAACCGTCACGGTGCTGCGTCTGTGACGCAACTGGAAGTAATGCCGCAACCGCCTGTGCAGGAAAACAAAGCGCTGACCTGGCCATACTGGCCACTGAAACTGCGCACCTCTTCTTCTCATGAAGAAGGTTGTGTGCGTGAGTTTGCGGTTTCTACCAAAGAGTTTATCGGTGAAAACGGTAAGCTGACAGCGCTGAAACTGGTCAAGGTTGAATTCAAAGACGGTAAACTGGTCGAAGTTCCAGGTTCTGAATTTGAACTGAAAGCCGATGCAGTATTCCTGGCCATGGGCTTTACTAACCCACTGGCGAAAGTGCTGGATGCATTTGGTGTAGCCAAAGATGCCCGCGGTAATGTCAATGCCACTACCGATGGTGAAGGCTGCTACGCAACCTCAGTACCAAAAGTGTTCGCTGCTGGCGATATCCGCCGCGGTCAGTCACTGGTGGTCTGGGCTATTCGCGAAGGCCGTCAATGTGCCCGTGAAGTGGATGCGTTCCTGATGGGTTCCAGCCTGTTACCGCGTTAAGCTCAAGCTGAAGCGTAAAAAAGCCCCGTCCTGCTGATGGGGCTTTTTATTTAGTGTTACACTGCATTTTATTTGTAACTGGATCATTAACATGCGTTTGACCGTTCATCACTCCCATGAGGTGTTGCCATTATGGCAAGACAGTCTCAGTAAATTGTTACTAGCTCACCAACTCACCATCGACACTGCACATGCTTTAGGTGATTGGCATTTGGCAACGTTCAATGATCGTGTTGTTGGGCTAGCCATTAGTCAGAATGATCAGTTGTGTTTTTTTGCAGTGCGGGATTTAACACGTCGTCGTGGAATTGGCCGTTATTTGTTAGCCGATACCTTACGCAAGTTAATTGAACAAGGTCAGCCGCGGATCAGCATCGATCTCAGTCAGGTTGCTGAACATGAATCGGCCGGTTTGCAGGCTTTTTTACGACAGGCTGGCTTTTATGCCGATGGCAGCCAGTGGTATCTTGATTTGTAATTTGACTGACTGAACACCAGCACAATGGCTGATGTTCAGTTTGTTAACAGACTTTTTGCCGATCAGAAAATGATTTTCTGGATCTGCGCATCTTTACGTTGCAGGTAATGTGTTGAATGGATCCGGCGGATAGTACGTGATTTACCACGGATCAGCAGCGTTTCTGTCGTCGCCAGCATGCCATCACTGGTGATCCCTTCCAGTAAATCACCTTTAGTGATCCCTGTGACAGAAATGATCACGTTATCGGTTTTCGCCATGTCTTTCAGTGTCAGCACCGATTCAACATCAATGCCCATTTGCTGACAACGTGAAATTTCCTGTTCGCCCAATACACGGTTTTCTGGTGTATCGCCTTTCACTTTATGCCGCGGCAATAGACGGCCTTGCATATCGCCATCTAACGCACGCACCGTGGCCGCGGAAATGACCCCCTCTGGCGCACCACCGATACAATACAGCATATCGATTTCATTATCTGGCAGGCACGTCAGCATCGAAGCCGCCACATCACCATCAGGGATCGCAAACACACGCACACCCATATCCTGCATTTCTTTAATGGCTGCGTCATGACGCGGTTTTGCCAAGGTAATGACGCTCAGACGGTGCAGCGGTTTATCCAGTGCGCGGGCAACAGCCACAATGTTTTCAGCCAATGGCCGATTCAGGTCAATCACACCTTTCGCACGTGGACCAACAATTAATTTTTCCATGTACATATCAGGCGCTTTCAGGAATGACCCTTTATCACCTGCGGCCAACACAGCCACCGCGTTGTTCTGCCCCATTGCTGTCATGCGGGTACCATCGATCGGATCAACAGCAATATCAACTCCATCACCGCCACAACCAACCTTTTCACCGATATACAGCATAGGCGCTTCGTCAATTTCGCCTTCGCCAATGACGATTTCACCATCGATTTCAATCTGGTTCAGCACATAGCGCATGGCTTCCACCGCAGCGCCATCAGCCAGGTTTTTATCACCACGCCCCAACCATTTATAGCCAGCAAGGGCAGCCGCTTCAGTTACTCGGGAAAATTCAATTGCCAGTTCACGTCTCATTAGGGATACCTGCAGATGCTTTGAAAATTGCTGCCCAGCAGCAGAATGGGCGGGAGTTTACCACATTTGCGGGTAGCTGCCGAGCAACCTGAAAATGATATCTTTATGTTGTCGCCCGGTTATCTCTGGCATCTCATGTGCTTCATTTTATTTCAAACAGGAAATAGTTATTCCTGGTTTTTAATAAACATGAATATATTTTTACTAAAAAATCAAACCTATCGATTAATTAAATAATTAAAAGTCAAATTTAATTAATTTAAAAAATTAAATTTAAAATAATTAATAAAAATAAAAACATTATCCCTAATAAAGTAAATAAAAAATCACAATCTATTGTGACTTATTTAGCTTTAGCTAAAACGAATAAATAAGACACTACCACAACAAAAGCTTAATCAAGCGGTAACAAAACTGTCATTTTACCCCCTTAGTATTCATTGCGGAATTACTCAGGGGCAACTCAACCCTCACAAAAAAATGAAGGATCGATGATGAAACAATTAACTGCTGTGGCCGTGGCTGTTCTGGTAGCAACTGCAACTCAAGCGAATGCAACTGAAGTTTATAACAAAGACAGCACTAAAATTGATTTGACCGGTCGTGCTTATGCAGGTCAATTCCTGGGCACCAAAAACAATGGCACCGAAAAGAGCGAAAAATACGGCTCTAACAACTACATCCGTTTGGGTGCTAAAGGCGAAACTGCAATCAGCAGCACTCAGAAAGCCATTGGTGTTTATGAAGCTCAGTTCAAATCACAATCTACTGAAACTGACGTTAAAGAAAACAGCAGCAACGTAACCACTCGTCTGGCTTACGGTGGTGTGAAAGATGACACCTTCGGTACTGTTACTTTTGGCCGTCAATACGGTGCAGTCGGCACTATGGCCGCATGGACTGACGTTGCCCTGACTGATGGTTACGGTAACGATGGTCTGGGTATCAAAGCAGACCAATACGGTACTTACCGTGCAGGCGAAATGCTGAAATATACCGGTACATTCAACAATGTACAGTTTGATGCTGACTATAAATTTGACAGCAACGGCACCGATGTAAACAGCACTGTCTCTGGTGCATCTACTAGCGAAACTACTGCCAATGTCGCTGCTTATGGCGCTGCGGTTAGCTACAACCACCCATCAGGATTCTCTGTAGGTACTGGTTATAATGCGGCACAACACAAAGTGACTGGTGAAGGCGATGCCAAACTGTGGATCATCGGCGCGAAATTTGATGACAAATCTTGGTATGCCGCGCTGAACTACGACAAAGGTTCTAACTTCTTCTATTCTGGTACCAATGCAGTTGATATCACTGGGACTGAAGCAGCATTAGGTTATAACTTTGCCAACGGTTTCGGCCTGATGAGCACTTATAACAAAATGAAGCAGAAAGTGAGTGGTAGTGCAGATGTTAATGCTGTTGACTACTACACTCTGGGCGCTCAGTACAAATTCAACAAAAATCTGCGTGTTATGGCTGAATACCGTATCAACAATAAAGACAACGGTGTGAATGCATCTGCAACAGGTTATTCTGCAACAACCGCTAATGGTGTTGATTACAAAAACGACTACCAACTGGCTGTGCGTTACGATTTCTAATCTTTCCAGACTCCGGGATAAAATTCAAAGCCGCCTTTTGGCGGCTTTTCTTTTTTATTTCTAACGATATTCTCGTTACAGCATGTAATTATCAGCTAACGCAATACGCGCCACACCCGACTCCACCGCTGCCAATGCAACGGCACGGGCCACACGCGGTAATAAACGCGGATCCATCGGTTTCGGTAACACGTAATCAACACCAAAGGTCAACGCAGAGACACCTGCCGCATGCAATACCTCAGCAGGTACAGGTTCCTTCGCGATGGAGCGAATAGCTTCCACGGCCGCACGCTTCATGGCACTGTTGATACGCCGAGCCCGAACATCCAGCGCCCCACGGAACAGGAACGGGAAGCAAATAACATTATTCACCTGATTCGGATAGTCGGAACGACCAGTTCCCATGATCAAATCACTACGCGCAGCTTTAGCAAGTTCCGGCTGAATTTCAGGATCCGGGTTGGAACAGGCAAAAATGACCGGATTGGGTGCCATCGTTTTTACCAGTTCGGCAGCCAATACATTCGGCCCAGAAACACCCACGAACACATCTGCACCATCCATGACCTGTGCCAGTGTGGTCAGGCCAGAATCATTGACGAAACGACGTTTGTGTTCATTGATATCGGTGCGGCCGGAATGGATCACACCTTTACGATCCAGCATGTAGATATTTTCCTGTTTGGCGCCACAGACGATCAACAGATCCATACAAGCCACGGCTGCAGCCCCGGCCCCCATACAGACAATGCGTACATCGGCGAGGTTTTTCCCCTGGATCTCCAGCGCATTTAGCATACCCGCCGCCGTAACGATGGCCGTGCCGTGCTGATCATCATGGAAGACAGGAATATCACATAACTCGATCAGGGCTTGTTCGATTTCAAAGCACTCCGGTGCTTTAATATCTTCCAGATTGATACCACCGAAGGTATCGGCGATATTGGCCACTGTGCGGATAAAATCGGCATTGTCCGTGTGTTTTACTTCGATATCGATCGCATCAATCCCGGCAAAACGTTTAAACAGCAGTGCTTTACCTTCCATCACTGGTTTTGATGCCAGCGGCCCCAAATTACCCAACCCGAGGATCGCGGTACCATTCGTGATCACCGCAACCAAATTCGCTTTTGAGGTATAGCGATACGCATCATCCGGATTGGCCGCAATTTCACGTACCGGTTCAGCCACGCCCGGGCTATAAGCCAGCGACAAATCATGGGCAGTTTCTGCCGGTTTGGTCAGTGCAACGGCAATTTTGCCAGGAACCGGATGAGCATGATAATCAAGAGCAGCTTGACGAAGATCGGCGGACATAGAGACTCCCTGTGCAGAATAAAATAACCGACACTGGTTAATTTTCTTCTGATGATAGACCAGCAAATACCAATCACAAGGGCTGATTGAATCCATCATGGAAAAATTTTATGTCGCTAAAAAGCACAATGCCAGCACGAGGCTGGCATTGTTTGAAAACACATCAACAGAGGGAAGATTAGTTCTTGCCGCCCAGTACGTTGAAACGTTTTTTGAAGCGATCGATACGACCACCAGTGTCCAGCACTTTCTGTTTGCCGGTGTAGAAAGGATGACACTCTGAACATACGTCCAGGTTCAGATCTTTACCGGTAGAACGGGTTACGAACACGTGACCACAAGAGCACTTTGCAGTGATTTCGTGGTAGTCTGGGTGAATACCTTCTTTCATGGGAAACCTCTGATTCAGGCCGTGTCGCCATCTGACCCGAAGCCAGACACCACACGAAACATTAAACGGATATTTTCAAGGGTCAGAATGATATAGGATAGGCATCACACCCGCAAGTAAAGACGCAGAAAAAACAGACTTCCCGTGCCCGAAACTTCTTCTCTTATTCAGGTGGCATTGCCGGTACCGCTATATCGCCGCTTTGATTACCAAACCAAAGATGCCCGCCCCCCCATCGGAAGCCGGGTTGGCGTTCCTTTTGGCAAGCAACAGTTAGTCGGTCTGGTGGTTGCGCATCCCACCCAGACTGAATTGCCATTGGATAAACTGAAACCCATCTCCCGGATCCTGGATACTGAATCGCTCTTTCCACCAGCATTGTGGAGTCTGTTATTGTGGGCTGCCAATTATTATCACCACCCGCTGGGTGAGGTGCTGCATCACGCGCTCCCCGTTCTGCTACGCCAAGGGGAACCGGCAGAACGAAAACCGATCCCATGCTGGCAGCTGAGTTCGTCAAAGCCTGATATGCAGGCCAACTTGAAACGTGCACCTCGCCAACAGCAAGCATTGCAGTTATTACAAGACGGGCCTTTACCGGCAGCAGAATTACGTGAACAAGGGATTGATACTCCCGTCTTAAAACAGCTCGCCGCCAAAGAGTTGATCCGCCCGTTTGATCTGCATTTGCAGGCCAGAGAATGGCTCGATCATCTGCTGTTACATGAAGAGAATGTGCCCTACCTCAATCTCGAACAGGCGGCGGTATTGGCTGCCATCAGTCAGGCTGAAGATCGACGTCCATTTCTGCTGGAAGGGGTAACCGGTTCTGGCAAAACTGAAATTTATCTGCAGTTAATACAAGAAAAATTGTCCCAAGGGCGACAGGTACTCGTGCTGGTGCCGGAAATCGGACTGACACCCCAATTGTTGCGCCGTTTTCGTCGTCGCTTTCATGCCCCGATACTGACACTGCACTCCGGTATGAATGATCGGGAGCGACTGGATACCTGGCTGGCTTGTAAGGCAGGCGAAGCGGCCATATTGATCGGCACCCGCTCTGCGATTTTTACCCCATTTAACTCACTGGGGTTGATTGTCGTCGATGAAGAGCACGATATGTCGTTCAAGCAACAGGAAGGGTTCCGTTACCATGGCCGAGACTTGGCAATCGTGCGGGCCCAGCGGGAACAGATCCCCATTGTACTTGGCTCTGCCACACCGTCGCTGGAAAGCCTGCACAATGCCTTGCAAGGGCGTTATCACCATCTGCAGATGAAACAACGCGCCGGTGGAGCACAGGCGGCACAACAGCATTTACTGGATGTAAAACATGTGCCCTTGCAGGCCGGTATTGCCCCCCAATTGTTGCAGTTGATGGATGAGCAACTGGCGGTCGGCAATCAGGTGATGCTGTTTTTAAATCGCAGAGGATATGCCCCGGCGCTGCTTTGCCATGATTGCGGTTGGGTGGCCGCCTGCCCGCATTGTGATGCGTTTTATACCTGGCATCAGCAGGATAGACGCCTGCATTGTCATCATTGTGATCATATGCGCCCAGTGCCTTCGCAATGTCCTGAGTGTCATGGCCGCAATCTGGTCAGCTCTGGCGTTGGCACCGAACAGTTAGCCCAATTTCTGGAGCAACGCTTCCCGGCGTATAAAACGATACGCATTGATCGCGATAACACCCGTCGTAAAGGTGAATTAGAAGCGCATCTCACCGCAATCCGTCACCGGGAATATCAAATCTTGTTAGGCACCCAGATGCTGGCCAAAGGTCATCATTTCCCTGATGTGACCTTAGTCGGCATTCTGGATGTTGATGGAGCCTTGTTTGCCTCTGATTACCGGGCAACCGAACGGCTGGCACAACTTTACGTTCAGGTTGCCGGACGTGCCGGACGGGCCAATAAGCCCGGCATGGTCGTGCTGCAAAGTCATCACCCGGAGCACGCCTTGCTGCAAGATTTACTGAACAATGGTTACGCACATTTTGCCCGAACCTGTTTACAAGAGAGACAGGTACTATCGCTGCCGCCGTTCAGTTTTCAGGCTGTGCTGCGTGCGGATGCGCCATCCAGAGAACTGCTTGAGCAGTTTATGCAGCAAGCCACCCAGATTTGTCATCATTATGGGGCACCTGACTTGCAACTCGTTGGCCCGATCAGCCCAGTCATGGAACGGCGGGCTGGCCGTTACCGTATGTTATTGATGCTCCAGTGTTCTCAGCGCATGCACTTGCAACACTATCTGCATCATTTAGTGCCGGCTATTGATGCGCTGCCCATGACACACTCGCTACGTTGGCATCTGGATATCGATCCGCAGGAAATAGCTGGCTAGATCATGAAATATAAGCTGGTTATTTGCTAAGCAGGTCAACAACATTAATACTCAAGAGGTTAGCTCAGAGAGCGAAGTCGACCTTCCGGATGTCATACCTGACCTATGAAAAATCAACAAAACCAGAAACATCGCAAACTCTCATCCGTCAACATCGTGTTGTATTACGCCTTGTTTGCTGCACTTTGGATCGCTGTTTCTGACAAGCTATTGAACTGGTTGATCACGGATCGAGAATGGCTGACATCGCTATCCATTGGTAAAGGCTTTCTGTTCGTTGCCATTACCAGCTTTCTGCTCTACTTGTTACTTAATCTGAAATCTCACGCAACCATTAAAGATACTCCCAAACAATCTTCTTCCTCTCGTCGTTTGATTGGGCTGTTTGCCTTTCAGATCCTGCTGATTCCACTGATTCCGGCATTGATCTATAACATTCAAGGTGAACAGATCAAAGAAAACAGCCTGATCGATCTCAATGCGCTGGCTAAAACGAAAACGGAGCAAATTGAAAACTGGCTACACGAGCGTCTTAGTGACGGCTTAATCATGCAAAGCGATCAAGCTTTTTCACAGGCTGTTGCCTTGCTGAATTTTGGCGGTAGCACCACAACAGAAGCACTGGAAAAACCATTAACACTGTTATTGCAAAATAAGCATTACAATTCCCTATTGATCCTTGACCAGCAAAACACTCCCCGCGTGATTTATGGTCATGTTCCTGTACATAAGATGGTCATTGATTTTCAGGAACATAACACCCTCGGGAATGGCGATAATCAGACAAAACCCACTACGCTCAAGACCCGCTGGTATTGGGATGAAAACAATCGTGTCTATCTCGACATCCAGGTTCCCATCATCGATGCAAGGACAAAAGAACCCGTCGGTACATTGATCATGAGTCAGGATCTGCAAACCAACTTATTACCGCTCATTAAAAACTGGCCAAGTACCACACATACTGGAAACACATATTTACTGCAGCCACATGATGACCAACTGTCATTTATTGCGCTTCCGGCAAATGACGTACTGCACACCAAAACAATGACCCTGAGTTTCAATAAACATACACAGACAGAACTCGACCACGTCATGACAACTAAAAATGGGAGTTTCGAGGGGAAATTTTTTGATGATCATGACGTGATAGCCAGCTATACCAGCGTCCAACATTCCGGTTGGTATTTGCTCGTGACACAAAATAAATCAGAGCTTTTTGCACCACTTTACACCCTGGTCTATTGGGTCACGTTGGTGGTGTTTTTTGCCAGTCTCATGGTGATTTTTGTGGTCAGCCTGTTATGGAAACAACAGCAGCACACGAACCGGCTGGAACTGCAGCGGCAAACCAGCGAAAAAGATCGCTTATTGCGGCACTTTTTTGACCTACCACTGTTTGGCATGGCGATTACCCATTCGCAAACCGGCCGTTGGATCCGCTTCAATGATCAACTCGCGGAACTGCTCGGTTACAGTCGAACTGAAATGGCTGAAGTTTCACTCGCCGATTTAACCGCGCCTGCCTACAGAGCAGCCGATATTGAAGCCATACGGCAAATGGAACTCGATCTGTCAGATGGTTATCAATGTGAAAAACAATTGCGTCATAAGGACGGCCGGCTGATTGATGTCAATATAGACACGCGCTGCGTCAGAACCGCCGACCGCAATATTTCTTTTATTATCTCGGTTGTTGAAGATATCTCGCAACGCAAGGCCAGCGAGCTGGAATTGCGGCATCAAAAAGATCTCTACGACATGTTGTCACAGACCAACCAGAGCATTGTCCGTTGTAAGAATCAGGATGAACTCTTTACTCAAATCTGCGAAATTGCCGTCGAACATGGCCAATTCATCTATGCATGGATTAGCCAGTTTGACCCACAGACACAACAGATAGCAATGACGCATGCTTATGGTGATGATGGTGGCTTTACCCGCTGGATGATGGAACAAGCTCAGCTTGAACCGGATTTTTTCAAAAGTACCCCCGTTGTGCAGGCATTAGTCAGTGGTAAAAATCTGATCATCAATGATTGTCAACACTCCGATATCATGCCGACACTTCACGACGCTGCCGCCAAAGCCAATATCTCGGCGTCGAGCTATTTCATGATCCGTTTAGCTGGTGAAGTTATTGGCTCAATCAATCTCTATGCCTCTGCTCCTGATTTTTTCACTCCGGAAATTCAGACAACGCTGGCTGAAATCGCGATAGACGTCTCTTTTGCGCTCGATAATTTACAACGTGATGCTCAATTAAAAGAGAGTGAACACCGTTTCCGTACCGCGATCATGAACTCCCCCAGCCCGATGGTGATATATACCCAGTCTGGCAAAGGTCTGACGTTGAATCGTCGCTGGGCGGAACTGAGTGGTTATACTCTGGAAGATATTCCCTATCGCAGTGCGTGGGAAAAGGTGGCAATACCGCTGGCACCGCACACAGAACACTTTATTTCTGATGATGCACCACCGATCACCGAGCTTGTGCACAATGGGGAATTCGAAATCCACTGTAAAAATGGCTCGCTGCGTTATTGGGATATGCAATCCACGCCATTAGGAAAAGATACCGATGGTCAGGTTTTACTGATGTCGATGGCAAATGATATTACTGAGCGGAAAGCCGCCGAAGCCCAATTAGCCCACTTAGCGCACCACGACCCCTTAACTCAGTTACCCAACCGCACCTTATTGGGCATCAATTTAAATCATGCGATAGAACTGGCAGCCCGAAATAAAACGCGGGTAGCGTTAATGATGCTGGATTTGGATCGGTTCAAGAATGTTAATGACAGTTTCGGCCATCAGATCGGTGATGTGTTACTGCAAGAAGTCGCGCAGCGATTACTGCACCGGATGCGTACTTCTGACACTATTTGTCGCCTGGGTGGTGATGAATTTACGATATTGATTGAGGGTAATGCCGAAATCAAAGACATAGAACATATTGCCGAAGATATTTTGCAACTGCTCAAAGATCCTTTCCATTTACCCAATGGCCGAGACATTGTCATTGGTGTCAGCATCGGGATCAGTTTATATCCAGAACACGGGCTGACCCAGAAAGACCTGTTAAAACAAGCCGATGCCGCCATGTATCGCGCCAAAGCGCAAGGCCGTAATTGTTTCAGATATTTCTCGGATGACCTGACGCTGGCCGCAGAAAAACGACTCGATATGGAACTCCGATTACGCAAAGCCATTGAGCAGAACGAGTTGCGGGTCTATTTCCAACCACAAATTGACATCAAAAATGATCGGATTATCGGCGCGGAAGCACTGGTGCGCTGGCAAGATCCACAACATGGTCTGATATCCCCGGCCTTGTTTATTCCTGTCGCAGAAGAAACCGGGCTGATTAAACAACTCGGCGAATGGGTGCTTATGGAAACCTGCCGTCAAGGTTACGCCTGGCTGCAACAGGGGTTACCAGCCATTCATCTGGCCGTTAACATTTCTCCAGTGCAATTTCATTACAGCAATATCAAAGATTCGGTCATCAATGCCCTCAACAACACCGGTTTTCCACCATCACTCTTAGAACTGGAGCTGACCGAGAGTGCCCTGATGGCACATGAAACAGAAGCGGTAGAGATCTTGAATGCCTTGCGTGAATATGGCGTTCGACTCGCCATTGATGATTTCGGGACCGGTTATTCATCACTCTCTTATCTCAAGCTCTTTCCTTTGGATGTCTTGAAGATCGATAAAAGTTTTGTCGATGACATTCCGCACAAGAAAAGCGATATGGAAATTGCCGCCGCCATCGTGGCCATGGCCCATACACTTCAGTTGAATGTGCTTGCTGAAGGGGTGGAAACGCAAGAACAACTGGCCTTTTTAAAGGAACAGGGTTGTGACTGTTATCAGGGCTATTTAATGAGCCCGCCCGTGCCTGCCGAACAATTTGAAAAACTGTTGCGCACACAGGCGATGCCATAGAAACAGATGAAGTAAAAATCGAACAACCATGAAATAAAAAAGGCGCGAAAATTCGCGCCTGTGTCAGTATCTTAACCTTTTGGGATTTGCTGGGTAATGCAGTGAATATTGCCGCCACCAAGCAGAATTTCGCGGGCTGGCACACCGACCACGGTATGCGCAGGAAAAATCTGCTGCAGGATCGTCTGTGCTTCACCATCGGTTTTCGGGTCAAGCAATGGATAAACGATCCGGTCATTGGTGATGAGGAAGTTCACATAAGAACCCGCCAGACGACCACCGGCATCACGCGGCACACCGGTACCATCCACCACACCGGCAGATTCTTCTTCTGTGCAATACAGCGGGCCCGGTTGTGGCAGTTTCCAGATCTTCAGTTTGCGACCTTTGGCATCGACTACTTCTGACAACACCTTGTACGCCGCCTGTGAGCGCGCATATTGCGGATCGGTCTCGTCATCGGTCCAGTGCAGGATCACTTCACCCGGACGGGCAAAGCAGCACATGTTATCGATGTGACCATCAGTCTCATCCATATACACGCCCTCTTCCAGCCAGATAAAGGTGCTGACGTTCAGATAGTCGCGCAGATACGCTTCAATCTGTTCTTTGGAAAGATGCGGGTTACGGTTCTTGTTCAGCAGACATTCTGCCGTGGTCATGCAGGTGCCTTCACCATCGACATGGATCGAGCCACCTTCCAGAATCAGCGGGGCTTCATAGCGATCAAAACCATGAACCGCCAGCATCTGCCGCGCCACCAGCTCATCCTGATCCCACGGGAAATAGAGGCCGCCATGATGACCACCCCAGGCATTAAACCCCCAATCGATGCCACGGCATTCGCCCTGACCATTGATCACCACGGTCGGGCCGGTATCCCGCGCCCAGCAATCGTCAGAATTCATCGTAACCAGATTCACGGCAGCAGGCATGATGGCTTTTGCCTGAGCCATAAATTGTTCCGGTACTGCCATATACACTGGAGTTGCCCCACCAATGGCTTCGGCGACTTTGGCAAAGGTGCGCTGAGCAAATTTTCCGGCTTCACGCCAGTTATCCGGGCGAAACGGCCAGATCATCCACACGGCTTGTTGTGCCGCCCACTCAGCTGGCATAAAAAAACCGTCCTGCTTCGGCAGGCCGGTCATGGTCTTAATTGTCATATCCTGATGTCCTTGATTGCGCTATTACCAGGAAGTTTCACCGTCGGAGGTCATGATGGTGCCGTACATCGCTGGGCGACGATCACGGAACAGACCCCAGCTGATACGTTGTTTGCGGATCGCATCCAGATCGAAGGTATGCACCAGCACACATTCGCTGGTCTTATCCGCCTGTTCCACCAGCGCACCGGTCTGATCGGCAATGAACGAAGAACCATAGAATGTCATTTCCAGCCCTGCAACATATTTGCTCTGCTCCGTACCGATACGGTTAGAGGCAATCACCGGAATGATGTTGGCTGCCGCGTGACCTTGCTGAACGCGGGTCCAGTGTGGTTGCGAATCGATTTCCGGATAAGCCGGTTCTGAACCAATCGCGGTCGGGAAGAAAATCACATCGGCACCGAGCAGCGCCAGACTGCGCGCGGTTTCCGGGAACCACTGATCCCAGCAGATACCGACACCGACATTGGCGTATTTGGTTTCCCAGACGATGAAGCCGGTGTCGCCCGGTGTGAAGAATTGTTTTTCCTGATACGCCGGGCCGTTCGGAATGTGGGTCTTGCGATAGACATCCAGCACTTCACCATCGGCATCGATCATCACCAGTGAGTTGTAATGCGCATTACCGGCACGCTCAAAGAAAGAGAGCGGCAGCACGACATCCAGCTCTTTCGCCAGCGCTGAAAAATGCTTGATCAGCGGGCTGTCTTCCAGCGTCTGTGCCAGTTCAAAATGTTCCGGGCTCTGGTCAATACAGAAATACGGCGTCAGGAACAGTTCCTGGATCAGAATGATCTGCGCCCCTTTGGCAGCAGCTTCACGAACCAGTTTCTCAGCGCGGGCCACGTTGCCGTCGATATCCCAGCTACATGCCATCTGGGTGGCAGCCACAGTCACTAATGCCATAACAAGCTCCTTCTGTGTGAAAGCGTATCTGAACGAAAATATATCCGGTGGATTACTCCGGCAGTCCGGTATTAGGTATAGCTTAAATTTAATGAGCTGCAGTGTAGAAAAACACACCATCATCCATCAAATGAATTATATTTATTCAGCAATAAACAAGATGAATAACCGATGAAACTCCACCAGCTCGATCTCAATCTATTACTGGCGTTTGACGCTTTGATGACCTGCCGTCATGTTACGCGGGCTGCAGAACAGCTCTATATCAGTCAGCCCGCCATGAGCCATGCGCTGAACCGGCTGCGTGAACAGTTTGCCGATCCGTTACTGGTCAAAACACCACAGGGTATGCAGCCCACGGCCCGCGCACTGAAACTGCATGCCGGTGTACAGCAGGCGTTGCATCTGCTGGAACAACAATTAGGTGAAATGGAAGAGTTTGAACCACAACGTTCCGACCGGCGCTTTGTGATCAGTACCACCGACTATGTGGAATGCGTGCTGATCCCGCCGCTGATCAGCCGACTCAAAGAGATTGCGCCGCAAATCCAGATTGAAATCGCGATCTTGCGCGATCAGTTGCCGGAGGCGGAGCTAGCCAACGGCGAGATCGATCTGGTGCTGGGTTTTGATGAGTATATGGATGTGCCGCGCTATCTGTGCCGCGAAACCTGGCTACAGGAACCACTCGCCGGACTGGTGCAGCAGCAAAATGATCAGGTCGGCGAACAGCTGGATCTGACTCAGCTGATCGCTCTGCCCCATGTGTTTCACTCCCCGCTGGGCACGCGGGAATCGATGGTCGATCGCTACCTGACTCAACATGGTCTGCAACGGCGCATTTCAGCCAACAGCCAGAGCTATCTGTCTGCTGCCGCCATTGTCAGCCAGACTGATCACCTGCTGGTATTGCCCCAAAAGGTGGCCAGCATGCTGGCCGGATACTGGCCCTTACGCATGGTGGCGTTACCGGATGACATGCCCTGTTATCATTTAAACTGTGTCTGGCATCCGGCTCAGGGTGAACACCCCTCCGTGATTTGGCTGCGGCAACTGATGCAACAACTGTTAGTAAAGTAATTCACCAAAATTGTTCAGTAACCGGGGCAAGCCTTGCGTAAAGTGTACCGGGGCATCCAGCAGCGCAAAGCAGAGACAGCCCTCGGCAGATTGCGGTTGATGATCCGTCTTGCCATCCCGCAGCACAAAATCACCCGGAATGTATTCCCCCTGTTCGTCGCGGAATGCGCCCGTGATCGGCAATGTCAGTTCCAGCCCGCGATGGGTATGTTTCGGTACAGCCGCCCCAGCCGACAGATACATCAGACTAGCACGACCGCCTGATTGATCTTCCAGCAACAAACGACTGCGCCCGATACTGCCCATCTGCAGCCAGTTTTGCCGGGCGATATGGCGCAGCGAGCGTGGCAGCCAGAAAGTTTGCCCCTGGATCTCGATGGTCGGTTCCCGGATTTCCTGGACGATGGGCGTTTCCGGTTGTTGCAGAATAAATGACAGCATCTCGTCAAAAACCGGTTCATCTGCCTCGTTCTGCGGTTCTCCGATCAACAGGGTTTCTGCTAACTGCCGCTCAAACTCAGCCACCCGTCTGGCACAGGCCGGACAAAATTCGACATGAATAGAAACCGCCAGTGTCATGGAGAGTGGCAATGTATCGGCGGCATAAGCGGCCAGCAACGCATTATCAGGATGAAAATTAATCATGCGCCTGCTCCTGCTCAATTTGTTCACGCAACTTGGCTAATCCTAACCGGAGTCTTGATTTTACGGTGCCGAGAGGAACCTGTAACCGATCGGCAATTTCCTGCAGCGTTTGATCCTGCAGATAGACGCTGCGAACGACTTCCTGTTGTGCTGGCGGTAACAGATGCAGATAGTGACTGAGTTGCCGCGTCAGGATGTCATTTTCTCCTGGATCATTGGCTTCCTCTTCCACTGCCTGAAATTCCAGCACCGGCCAGATATCTTCTGCGACCAGATCTTCTTTGGAAACCTGCTGGCGACGCAACATATCGAAACACTGATTGCGCATGACCGTATAAATCCAGGTCGTCGGCGCACCTTTTTCCGGGTGATAGAGTGCCGCTTTTTGCCATACAGCCAGCAGCGTCTCCTGCACCAGCTCCATAGCTCTGGTTTCAGAACGCAAATGACGCAACCCATAATGCCGTATGCGGGGCGCAAAATAGTGAAATAGCTGTGCGTACGCTGCTTTGCTGCGTTGCGTCGACACCTGTAACAGGAGTGCGGTGAGATCGAGGTCTGTGTTTTCCATCAATATCCTCTGCGGAGGCAGTCGATACGACTGACTAACCGCAGTATATCCCATGTTTCCCCATTCCATACTGAAACGCCTCGACTTAATCGCGTAATTGCTTATTACGCAATCAGTCAAAAGGCGGATCATTCATAGGGATAATTCCATCAGTGTTGATGCATGGCCGCATCTTCTTCCTGCACTGCCTGCAATAAGAAATGCAATGCCTCATGGTAATCGTTGCTGGCCATCAACCCGAATTTTTCTTCGGCTTCCAGCGGTAAGACCTCCAGCCAGCGTTGCACCACCCAGCAGGCATCATTCCACTGCGGCGTTGGATAATAAGCAGCATAATTGGGATGTTCCTGAAAAACCTGACCCAGTTTTTCGGCAAGGATATGTTGTTCAGGCGGTAATGGCTCATGCAGCCACCCTGGTAAGAGTTGGACTTCCGCGCTCAGTAATCCATCGTCTTCAACTTCCAGTGTCTGAATTTTAAATCGTTCAACACCTTTGACGGTAACACCGAGCGTACCATCTTCCAGCCGATCAAAATCAATGATTTCAACCCGAGTACCAATCGCCAGCAGTGGCGAAAAACCGCCATCCTGAGCTTTGCCCAATAAACAAAGCCCCATTCCTCTTTGAGATGATTCAGCAATCATGCGCAGATAACGTGGTTCAAACACCCGCAACGGCAAGACACCATCCGGTAACAGGTTTAAACGTAATGGAAATATGGCCAGTTGCATAGCAGCCCCCTTATTCAGATAAACAGGAGTAAGCACAGAGACTTATTGTCGATTTCTGACTTGTCTCGTTATTCAGAAATCACTGCTGCCAGTTTTGCCGATGCTGTTGTTGTTTTCCTCTCTGTTTTAATTGTAGCTGCATACCGTTAACTTTCCTGAATGCGTATTGAAAAGGTAGTCAGTGCCCGGCAATCCGAGTAAAATTTCAAATCCAGCCAACAGGCTACATCGTATTCGCGTCAGGAACCGTCAGAAACAATGAAAGCACAGATCCAGCAACTCCTTGAACAAACCGTATCCAGCCTGAAAACCGCTGCCCTTATTCCCGCTGAACTGGAGCCCCGAATTCAGGTTGATAACACCAAAGACAAGGCACACGGTGATCTGGCCACCAATCTGGCAATGCTGCTGGCAAAACCAGCAGGGAAAAATCCACGCGAACTGGCACAACTGATTATTGACCACCTGCCAGCGTCCACACTGGTGGCCAAGACCGAAATCGCCGGCCCCGGTTTTATCAATTTCTTCTTAGATAGCGCCTGGCTGGCCAAACAGATTGAAGCCATTGCCGCCAGCCCGAAAGCGGAAGTGAAACCAGCCTCGCCGGCACAAACCATCGTGCTCGATTACTCAGCACCGAACGTTGCCAAAGAGATGGCCGTACACCACATCCGCTCTACCGTGATCGGCGATGCAGTCACTCGCACTCTGGAATTTCTGGGCCACAACGTGATCCGCGCTAACCACATCGGCGACTGGGGCACCCAGTTCGGTATGCTGATCGCCTATCTGGAAAAAGTGCAGAACGAACAGGCCAGCGAACTGGAGCTGTCTGATCTGGAAGCCTTCTATCGTGAAGCGAAAAAACATTATGACGAAGATGAAGTCTTCGCCGAACGCGCCCGTGGTTACGTAGTAAAACTGCAAGGTGGCGATGAATATTGTCGTACCATGTGGAAGAAACTGGTCGACATCACCATGGCACAAAACCAGCGCATCTACGACCGTCTGAACGTCAGTCTGTCAGAAAAAGACGTGATGGGTGAAAGCCTCTACAACCCGATGCTGAAAGCCATTGTCGACGATTTGAAAGCGCAAGGGCTGGCCGTGGAAGATGATGGTGCCATGGTCGTTTACCTTGATGAATTCAAAGGTAAAGACGGTGATGCTATGGGCGTTATCGTGGAGAAGAAAGATGGCGGCTTCCTGTATACGACAACCGACATCGCCTGTGCCAAATATCGCGTGGAAACACTGCAAGCCGATCGCGTACTGTATTTCATCGATTCCCGCCAGCATCAGCACCTGCAACAAGCCTGGACCATCGCCCGCAAAGCCGGCTATGTCCCGGCAGATGTCTCGCTGGAACACCATGCGTTCGGTATGATGTTGGGTAAAGATGGCAAACCATTCAAAACCCGCTCTGGTGGCACAGTCAAACTGTCTGAACTGCTGGACGAAGCGGAATCCCGTGCCAGTGAACTGATTGCCCAGAAATCCGCAGACCTTCCTGCCGATGAAAAAGCAAAAGTCGTCCATGCCGTCGCGATGGGGGCCGTCAAATATGCCGACCTGTCGAAAAACCGCACCACCGACTACATCTTCGACTGGGACAACATGCTGACCTTTGAGGGTAACACAGCACCGTATCTGCAATACGCCTACACCCGTATTCAGTCTATTTTCCGTCGTGTCGGTGACGAAGCTCAGGCTGGAAGTGTACAAATCACGGCCCCGGCCGAAGAAACACTCGCGCAGAAATTGCTGCAGTTCAACGATGTGGTACACAGCGTTGCCCAGAAAGGGATGCCGCATCTGTTATGCACTTACCTGTATGAGTTGTCCGGCTGCTTCATGAGTTTCTACGAAGCCTGCCCAATCAACAAAGAAGGGGTGAGCGCAGCAGAAAAAGCCAGCCGCCTGACCTTATGCCAAGCAACGGCCAAGACATTGACGCTGGGCCTGTCACTGCTGGGTATCGAGACACTGGAGCGCATGTAGACCATGACCCGGGATTACGTACGCAGCGCTCGACCTGTCAAACGCAAACCGGCAAATTCAGGTGCCAGAGTTAGCCGGAATAGCACAACCAGTGCCGCGCCCTTTCCGTTGGTGCGCGCTCTGCTGGCGCTGGCGCTGGTCATCGGCTTCGGTATTTTCCTCTATCACATCAGTGGTTCTTCCGGTAAAACCGAAACCGCAACCCCGGAGCAGGCAAAGGCACCGGCACCAATCCCGATTGAACAGCAGCGTCCGGCCAAAGAACAATTTGATTACATGCAAATCCTGCAGAACAAGGAAGTCCCGGTGACGTTACCTGATGGTGAAACCATTGCCGATCCAAGTCAGGATCCACAATTGTTGGCACATCAGCAAAAAATGCAGGAAACATTGCGTGCACAGCAAGAGCGAGCAAAATTACTGGCGGAACAACAAAATGGACAGCCCGCGCCTGATCAAACCAGCATGGCTGCCAAACCAACGCCCTTGATCAATACGCAGGTCAGTAAAAATACTAAATCCAGCGAATCAACGGCACACGAGGCTGAAAATCAGACGCAGGCAACCAATCCACGCAAACCTCGCTCCTTTGCAGAGGTGATAGCCAATGAATCAACTAAGACCACCAATAAACCGGCAAAACCGCTGACGAAAAGTGCAACGCAGGAACGGGATGAAGCGCTGGCCATGTTTGGCAAGCCGCAACCCTATTCGTCAGACCACAGCAACAAGGAAAACCACGCCAGCAAAACAGCCACCGTCACTGCATCCGCTACAACCGATAATAAACATTACTGGATGCAATGCGGTGCGTTCCACACGGCCGATCAGGCGAACTCCTTACGTTCACGGCTGGCCGTTCAGGGACAAAATGCTCAAGTCCGTGATGGTGGCGCCTGGCATCGTGTCGTACTTGGCCCCTATAACAGCCGTGCGGTGGCAGAACAAGCGCTTTCACGTCTGAAAAGTGCAGGTACCATCCAGAACTGTACCGTTTACGCTCAGTAAGGAAATTCTGCGCACAATCGCTGTATTCCTCACAATTCCACCCGGATACACCTTGAAATAGGGGCTGACTGCCCCTATCTCCTGTCTCATGAATCTTCGTCGGCATCGCCGACTACCCGTAATCGAGGTTTATGTGACTACAATCGTTTCTGTTCGACGCAATGGCCAAGTAGTGATTGGTGGCGATGGTCAGGTTTCTCTTGGCAACACCGTCATGAAAGGCAACGCCCGTAAAGTGCACCGTCTCTACAACGGTAAAGTATTGGCCGGATTTGCCGGTGGCACCGCTGACGCCTTTACACTGCTTGAACGGTTTGAAGCCAAATTACAGGCACATCAGGGTAATCTCGAACGCGCCGCTGTCGCGCTGGCCAAAGAATGGCGTACCGATCGTGCCTTGCGTCGACTCGAAGCCTTGCTGGCGGTCGCCGATGCACAACGCTCGTTTATCATTACCGGTAACGGCGATGTGGTGCAGCCGGAACACGATTTGATCGCCATCGGCTCCGGCGGTGCCTTTGCCCAATCAGCCGCACGCGCTTTGCTGGAAAATACCGAGCTTTCTGCGGAAGATATCGTCAAAAAAGCACTGACTATCGCGGGTGACATCTGCGTCTTTACCAACAGTTTCCAGACGATCGAAGTGCTGGACTACCCCACTGTCACCCCTATCTAATTAATTGCAGACCAAGGATACCCAGATGTCTGAAATGACTCCGAGAGAAATTGTTCACGAGCTTGATCGTCATATCATTGGTCAGGCTGAAGCGAAACGTGCCGTGGCCATTGCCCTGCGTAACCGCTGGCGTCGTATGCAACTGTCTGACGACCTGCGTCAGGAAGTGGCACCTAAAAACATCCTGATGATTGGCCCCACTGGTGTGGGTAAAACCGAGATAGCACGCCGCTTGGCTAAACTGGCCAATGCCCCGTTCATCAAAGTAGAAGCGACCAAATTCACCGAAGTCGGTTATGTCGGGAAAGAAGTCGATACCATCATCCGCGATTTGACGGATATGGCGCTGAAAATGATGCGCAATCAGGAGATGGAAAAGGTTCGTTTCCGTGCTCAGGAAGCCGCTGAAGAGCGTGTTCTTGACGTCTTACTGCCGCCTGCCCGCACCAATTGGGGCGAAGCCGAAAAATCAGAGACAGGTGCCCATACTCGTCAAATCTTCCGTAAAAAATTGCGCGAAGGCGAACTCGATGACAAAGAAATTGAAGTCGAAATGGCCGGCCCGCAAATGGGCGTGGAAATCATGGCGCCACCTGGTATGGAAGAAATGACCAATCAGTTGCAGGGCCTGTTCCAGAATATGTCGTCCGGCAATACGCGTAAGCGCAAGCTGAAAGTGAAAGAAGCGCTGAAACAGCTGGTGGAAGAAGAAGCCGCACGCCTGTTGAATCCGGAAGAGCTGAAAGAAAAAACCATTCATGCCGTAGAAAACAATGGCATCGTGTTCATCGATGAGATCGACAAAATCTGTAAACGCGGTGAAAGCAGTGGCCCGGATGTTTCCCGTGAAGGCGTACAGCGTGACCTGTTACCCTTGGTGGAGGGTTGTACCGTTAACACCAAACACGGCATGGTCAAAACCGACCATATTCTGTTTATTGCCTCCGGGGCCTTCCAGATCGCCAAGCCTTCCGACCTGATCCCGGAACTGCAAGGCCGTCTGCCCATTCGCGTTGAGCTGAAGAGCCTGACGGTTGATGATTTCGAGCGTATTCTGACTGAACCGAATGCCTCACTGACCGAACAGTACCGTGCACTGATGGCCACCGAACAGGTGACGGTCGAGTTCACTGCAGAAGGGATCCGCAGCATCGCGGAAGCCGCTTGGAAGGTGAATGAACGTACGGAAAATATCGGTGCACGTCGTCTGCATACCGTGTTGGAAAAACTGATGGAAGATATTTCTTACGATGCCGCCGATAATCCGGGACAAGTGATCAGCATTGATGCCGCCTATGTTGAGCGCTACCTCGGTGAACTGGTGGAAGATGAAGATCTGAGCCGGTTTATCCTGTAATCGCTGAAAACAACAACGCCGCTGATTGCGGCGTTGTTCATTAAGTTACTCTTTTATCACCTTGATATCACTGAAACCAAATTCCCTGAATTGGTTGTCGCGAAAATCTTTCACCGCACCCACCTTTTTAGACAATGACGCCAGTTGTCGTTCCATTGCCAGATAGGCCCGTAAATCGACCCCTTCTTCCGCAGCGATTGCTTCGTAGATATCGTGAAATTTGTCATTCGCATAATTAATTTCACGCGGCTGACCTTTGTAACAGTAACTGATTCGTAACGCCATGTTGCCTCATTCATCTGGTGGTCAAGATAGCCCGGCTATCCGTTTTGCTGATTGTACTCTGAAGCTACCCAATGGTCGAAAAATGAAAGACCACCCAGCTCAACAAAATACTTAAAATCACCGAGGCATTCAGCATTGCCCCTGTCATCCGGCGATCATAGCCAAAAATAACAGCATACGTCAGCACCATGGTCGGCAATGGCAAGACCCCGGCCAGTAATAAGGAGTGTCGGAATAAGGTATCGTAGGGCAATAACCAACAAAGTAACGCTCCGAGTGCTCCACCAATCAGATATTTACTGCCTAGTGCCTGCAACAGCAGTTTGCGTTGATCTGCCGGGAAAGAAAAATTGAGATACATGCCCAGCAATAGCAGGCTGAGTGGCATATTCGCTTTTGCTATGACCTGGGTGGTTTGCAGAACCAAGTCCGGCAATTTAATTCCCATAAGATTTATCGATAGTGCAATCAAACTGGTCATCACCGGCACAGACCGCACTACCGAATGCAGTAATTGTTGCCAGCTTAGTGGTTTTTCGCCTGAAAAATAGGCGCCGACCGTATAACAGACTAAAAACACCACATAGGAATTACCTAAATCATACATCGCGATATAGGTCAGTCCGTGTTTGCCCCAGATGGCTTCCACCAATGGGTAGGCGAATAAGCCGATGTTTGCACCTGGCAATGCCATGCCCATCATGCCGCGGACCGGCCGTTCATGTTTACGGAAGATGAACAAGATGCAAAGGCAAAGCAGGCCGTTCACAACGAAACCCAATACCGGCAACAATATCAGTTGCGGTTGCAGCGGTAAGACAGAAAAAACATTAATCACCAACGCCGGTAAGGTGATATTAAAGATGATCTGCGCTATCGACTCGCCTTCTTTTTCTGTCAGATATTTGGTTCGTTTCGCAAGATACCCCAGCAGAATAATGCAAATGGAGAGCATGAATTGCTGGTTAACGTCGGCAGACTGCATGTTGACCTCAATATGCCGACGGAGAAACCATCGTCTGTTTCCCCCGCCAGATCAAATAAAATGCAGGTAAAATAATCACCGCCATGGCCAGGAACACAAATTGATGCATGTGGTGATACATGATGCCGCTTAATACGGTAAACAGAGCCAAAGACAGCGACTGCCCGACTGCAGAATAGAGTGTCTGCCCAGGGATCATGGCCTCTCGAGGTAATCGCTGTGACAGATAGCGCATCGCACCTAAATGGGCCAGCGCAAAGGAAAACGAATGCAAAGCCTGTGCGGGGAACAATAACCATAAGTTCAAGCTGGTTCCGAGGGTTACCCAGCGGATCACCGCACCGATACAGGCCCAACACAACAGCCGTTCCGGCGACCAGTCTGACAGCAACCGTCGGCTAACCGCAAACATCAGGATTTCAAAGATCACCCCGGTCGTCCACAGCATACTGATAGTCGATGCGGAAAAGCCCTGTGCATTCCAATAAATGGCACTGAAACTGTTATATGCGGCATGACTACCAAAGATCAGCGCCTCGATGAGTAACAGATTCAAAAAAGCCTTATTGCGTAACAAAACGCTGTAGCCATGACTTTCTTTTTCCTGCCCAATAGTTCGCGGGGCTGGTCGCATCGGCATATGAATACAAAAACCAGCTAACAATAATCCCAACACGATGCAGTGCAGGATCCATGATTTACCCAGATGCTCGATCACGAAACCAATCAAGGTGGCACCGACAATGAATGCAGCAGAGCCCCATAACCGGACATTGCCGTAATCGAGATTGACCTGAATGACCATGCGGGCCGCAATGGCATCAGTCAATGGCAACAAGGTGGGATAAATAAAATTGGCTAACAGGGTGAAGAGTAAAACCACCCAAAATTGAGAGGAGAGATAGAAACCGACAAAACTGATGATCCCACCAAATACCAGAAAACGAGCAATTGGTATCAATCGTTCAGCCCGTTTGGCCTGTCGCAGTATGGTCAAACTGCCCAGCAGACGCATTGCAAACCCGATCCCTAACAACAAACCGATTTGCTCTGATTGCAATCCAACGGATTCGAGCCAAACACCCCAAAATGGTGAAAAAACACCCAGGACTAAATAGATTGCTGATAAATTCAGCGCTAACCAAGGATACGGTAACATGAAACTTCGGAAGGAAAGAGAAATTGTGAAGAGAGTAACAAATTGCACACACTTTTGGCAGGAAACATCGCCAGAATATTTGCGCCTTAGCTCACAGAGTTACCGGAAACATATAGCGAAAGAAACCGGTTTCGATCTCATTTTTAATTATTCGTCGGCAGTCTGTTTATGCGGCGGAAACATAAAAAAGCCCGGACAATTCAGCCGGGCTGTCTTCGGTGCAGGAATAAAATTATCAGGCTTTAGGTTGTGCGGTACACTTAACGCGAATGGCCTGAATAATCATCGGTAGTAATGAAACCACGATGATCCCCATCATCAGCATCGTAAAGTTTTTGCGCACAAATTCCTGCTGACCGAACTCAAAACCGGCATAGGCAAAAGACATTACCCACAGGCTGCCGCCGACCAGATTAAATGCCATAAATCGCTTATAGGTCATGGCGCCCATGCCGGCCACAAAGGGAGCAAACGTCCGGATGATCGGAAGGAAACGGGTAATGATGATTGTCTTACCACCATGTCGCTCAAAAAAGGCATGTGTCTTATCCAGATAGTCCTTTCTGAAGACTTTTGAATTAGGATTCTGAAAGAGCTTCTCGCCAAAGAGATGACCGATGGTATAGTTCAGAATATTTCCGCTTACGGCGGCCGCAATCAGTAACAACACCAGCATATTGATATTCATCGACTCAGGAGAGCCTTGCGTGGTCGCCACCAAGGCACCCGCAGCAAATAATAATGAATCGCCGGGTAAGAATGGCGTTACTACAAAGCCGGTCTCACTGAAAATAATCAGAAAGAGGATGCCATACACCCAAAGACCATAGGTCGTGAAAAGTTCTTGCAGATGTACATCGATATGCAACACAAAATCGACGATCAGGTGTAACCAGTCCATAAATGAGATCTCACTCAAAAAGTTGTGCAGAGTCTAAGCGATCCGATGCGGGGCGGCAATCGCCCCACAAGGAGATTTTTACGTCATTTTACAAAAGTCTCAGACAGGTCTTTTCACTTGTGCATCCAATTCTGCCAGTTTCTGCACCATCTGATTACGTACGGTTTCAGTCAGCTCTTTCACAGTTCCCCGTCCCCAGTGGCTGGTATCTATCGGCGGCAGCATCTCGATCAGAATCTCGCCGTTATCCCAGCGATTCAAATCAATCTGCCCTACATAGCTTGAGCATACGATAGGCACGACCGGTACCTTAGCCATCAATGCAGTATGAAATGCGCCGGTTTTGAACGGTAATAAACCACGGCCTTTAGAGCGAGTTCCTTCCGGAAACATCCAGATAGAAATGCCTTTCTGCTTAATCTTGGCAACCACCTGTTTCATCGAATCAACCGCACGCCCCCGGTTTGCCCGATCGACCAGAATATTGCCACTCAGGTAATAGAGAATGCCGAAAAATGGCACCCAGACCAGACTCTTTTTCCCCATCGACACTACACCCGGCAAGTTGCAGCCAGTGGTGACGAAAATATCGTAATTGGACTGATGGTTTACGGCATACACAACAGAGCCAAGATTACGGCTGCAATCCGGGATGATTGATTTTACTTTCACCCCAAACACCGGACACATCATGTTCAACATCCGCCCCAGCATAAACACATTGTTTTTATGCCGTGGCCGAGCCAGACAAATGACCAACCCGACTACAAACCAGACGAGCAATAGACATATCAGTACAATGATTCTCAGAATTTTTAACATCAAAATTACCTTTATACTTCGCTATTAACGGTTGTCTGTTCAATCTCAACCCGATCAACCCGTTGCAAGCCGCGTGGCAACTTGGCACCTCGACGACCGCGCTCACCATGATAGAGACTCATATCAGCCGGTTTTAACGTGAGTTTACGTTTACCGGCATACAAGGTGACGGCCTGATCTGCCCGCACCACCGCAACATGCACCACAAACTCCTCGCGGCTGGCAACTTTATCGGCAGGAATGCCAATTAACTTATTGCCCTTACCTTTACCCAGTTGCGGCAATGTATCTAATGGGAACAGTAACATCCGGCCTTCGTTGCTGATCACCAGACATAGCGCATCATCCTGCTTGGCGGCCAGTTGCGGCGGCAATACCTGAGCCCCCTCCGGCAATGTCAGCAAGGCTTTACCGTTTTTGTTTTTACTCACGAGATCCGCATATTCACACAGGAAACCGTATCCGGCATCAGAACAGATCAGATAGCGCTCATCGTCATTACCCAACAAGACATAACGTGTTTGCTCACCCGCCGTGAAACTTAATTTACCGGTCAGCGGTTCACCCTGCCCGCGCGCCGACGGCAATGTATGTGCTTCTAACGAATAAGTTCGACCCAAGTTGGTCATGAACACGGTTTGCTGATTGCTGCGGCCCTGCGCACTGGCAAGATAACCATCTCCCGCCTTATAACTCAGCCCCTGAACATCGACCTCATGTCCTTTGGCGGCACGCACCCAGCCCATTTCCGAGACCACTACCGTAACCGGCTCACTGGGAGTCAGCTCTTTTTCTGTCAGTTGTTTTGCTTCCTGACGCTCGATGAGCGGTGAACGACGGTCATCGCCATATTTTTCGGCATCGGCCTGGATTTCTTTTTTCAGCAGATTGCTCAGTTTACGTTCTGAACCCAGTAATGCTTCCAGCTGTTCACGTTCTTTGTTCAGTTCATCCTGCTCGCCACGGATCTTGATCTCTTCCAGCTTGGCTAAATGGCGCAGTTTCAGATCCAGAATCGCTTCGGCCTGAATATCTGACAAACCGAACCGGCGCATCAACTCAGCTTTCGGTTCATCTTCATAGCGGATGATGGCAATCACTTCGTCGATATTGAGATATGCAATCAGTAAACCATCCAAAATATGCAGGCGATTCAGCACTTTATCCAAGCGGAATTGCAAACGGCGGCGAACGGTTTCACGACGAAATGATAGCCATTCACTCAGAATGGTTCGCAGATCTTTGACCTGTGGACGGTGATCCATCCCCAGCATGTTCAGGTTGACGCGATAACTTTTTTCCAGATCCGTACTCGCGAACAGATGCTGCATCAGTTGTTCCACATCAATGCGGTTAGAACGCGGCACAATCACCAGACGGGTTGGGTTTTCATGATCCGATTCATCACGCAAGTCACTGACCATCGGCAGTTTCTTCGCCTGCATCTGGGCCGCGACCTGCTCCATGATCCGGGCACCAGAAGCCTGATGCGGCAACGCCGTGATCACGATATCGCCTTCTTCAATATGATAGACAGCGCGGGCACGAATAGAACCCCGTCCCTGCTCATAGATCTTACGAATTTCGGAACGCGGCGTGATGATCTCGGCTTTAGTTGGATAATCCGGCCCCTGCACATATTCCAGCAAATCGGCGGTCGTACATTCCGGACGCTCCAACAGCGCGACACAGGCATTCGCGACTTCTCGCACATTATGCGGTGGAATATCGGTTGCCATGCCTACGGCAATACCGGTCACACCGTTCAGCAGGATATGGGGCAACCGGGCAGGCAAGATCTGCGGCTCCTTCATGGTGCCGTCAAAGTTAGGCTGCCACTCGACCGTGCCTTGTTCCAGTTCACTCAGCAGCAGCTCGGAAAAACGGGATAAACGCGCTTCCGTATAACGCATCGCTGCAAATGATTTCGGATCATCCGGCGCCCCCCAGTTCCCCTGACCATCCACCAGCGGATAACGATAGGAGAAGGGTTGTGCCATTAAGACCATTGCCTCATAGCACGCCGAGTCGCCATGCGGATGATATTTACCGAGTACATCCCCGACAGTACGGGCTGATTTTTTATGTTTTGCCAGTGCGGATAAACCCAGCTCGCTCATGGCATACACAATGCGCCGCTGTACAGGTTTCAGACCGTCCGCAATATGCGGTAACGCACGATCCATGATCACGTACATCGAGTAGTTGAGATAAGCCTGTTCAGTGAAGGTACGCAGTGGTTGACGCTCGACGCCTTCCAGACTCAGTTCAGCATCACTCATGTTTGTTATTCTCTTGGTATCTCTCTGATTACTGGGTGCTAGCCTACCATAATCACTGCTTTACAGCGCGAATTTAGCAGTGGAGAGACCATCCGGCGCGCAGAATATTTTAAATACAACTTATCCATTCAGAGCTGATGTCGTCTATATTTTAAACAAACACCTGAGCCGAATCAGATAACACGTTTCTATGCGTACAAATATGCGCACAAAAACAGGTGTCTATTTTGTCGCTAAAAACGTTGATTCGGCACTGATAGAGAGCACGTATGACAATAAAAATGAAATGGTATGCAGATCCCGAAAAACTGAAACAGCATTGGCGAAGCGGCACCCTCACCTACCTGATGGCACTTTCGGTCATTGCGCTGTTGTATGTGAGTTCACATTATCTGACCCAGAACATTATCGATGAACAAGGCGCCACCGCTCGCATCGTGAATCTGGCCGGACGTCAGCGCATGCTATCTCAGCGCATTACCCGCTTTGCCGGAGAATTGCTGCTACCGGCGGAGCGACAATCGACGCCCAATTTGCTGCGGGAATACACCAACGCCGTTCTGAGTATGGCAGAAGTTCATCGCGCCTTACTCAATGGTTCTGCACGGCTGAAAATTCCGCAATCCAAATCAGCCACCATTGATCAGATTTTTCATCAACCGCCGATATCACTGGATGAGCAGGTCACCCGTTTTATCAAGACCGCCGAATTAATTTCAGCCCATAACATCAGCCCCGCTGAACAGCAGCAGGCATTGGTTCAGTTGCGGGCGGCAGCGAACAAAAACATTCTGAGCGGTCTTGATACATTGGTACACCAATACCAGATCGAAAGTGAACAGGCGATCCAAAGCCTGCAAAATTACAACCGGCTCTCTTTGATCGGGATGTTTATAACCCTGTTGCTGGAAGCCCTGTTTGTCTTTCGTCCTCTGCTGCTCAACCTGTATCGCCGGGAACAGCAATATCAAAAACTCGTGCATGACATGGAAGAGGAAATCAGCGAGCGCATTCATTTTCTGGCCTTTTACGATCCATTAACAGAATTACCCAATCGTATATCGCTGCTGTCTCGTATTACCGCAGCCCTGCATCAGTCAGAGGCGGAAAAAAAGCATCTCGCTCTTATTTCCGTTGGTTTAGATCGTTTCAAAGATATTAATAACTCTTTCGGTCATGACCAGGGCGATGATTTACTGATCAAGATAGCCCAGCGGCTTGGCACCTTACTGAAAGAATACAACTGTACGGTGGCCCGTATAGGTGGCGATGAGTTCATATTACTGTTGGACAACATTACCACTAAACTCGAATTAATGCGGGTGTTGCGACTGTTAAACAGCAGCATCAATCAACCCTACGAACTCTATGATTGCAGCATCCAACTCAGTGCTTCGCTTGGGATTGCGCTCTACCCCGAAGATGGTTCAGAACCGGGCGAACTGTTGCTGCATGCTAATCAGGCCATGCGCAGTGCTAAAAATGAAGGTGGAAACTGTTTTCGCTTCTTCCAGGCCGCCATGACTACCCGCATGTCGCGCCGGATGAAAGTGGAACATGAACTTCGTTTGGCGATCAACAATAATCAGTTATCACTCTTCTACCAGCCTCAAATCGATCTACGCAGTCAACGGATCATCGGGGTAGAAGCCCTGATCCGCTGGCAACATCCTCAAGATGGCATGTTATCTCCCGATGAATTTATCCCCATTGCCGAAGAAAGCGGTTTGATCGTGGAACTGGGCGATTGGGTGCTCGTCAATGCCTTAAAACAGGCTGCGGAATGGCATCGACAAAATATATTGATCGATGTGGCCATCAATATCTCGGTGAAACAATTATTGCGGCGTAACATCTATGACCGGCTCACCGCCCTCACCCGGCAATTGGCAATTGATCCGCGTTATATTCAGTTGGAAATCACCGAAAACAACATTAGTTAAATTTGTTACGCATTAATGAACAACTGGAACAATTACAACACCATGGTTTTAGCATCGCGATTGATGATTTTGGTACCGGTTATTCCAGTCTGGCCAGTCTGCGTGATTTACCGGTAAAAATATTAAAAATAGATAAATCCTTCGTCAAAAAAGCAACTTACGATGACAAAGACACCCGCATTGTGCGTGCCATTATTGATATGGGCCACTCATTGCATAAATCCATCATTGCGGAAGGCATCGAAACACCGGAACAAATGGCTCTATTACAAAAATTAGGCTGTGATGAAGGGCAAGGCTACCTGTTTTCCAAGCCGTTACCTGAAAGTCTGATCACACCGTTGCTGCGACAAGACATGATCATTCCTCCGGCTGCAGAACCTCTCGCCAGCGCAGAATGAACATGCTGTAATAGCCTTGTTAACAGAGGATATAACATGGATCAGCAACAAACCGAACTTGATACCTTGATCGATCAGGCTTATGAACTTTTTCTGGAACTGGCCGCCGATAATTTAGATGAAGCCACGATCGCCCGATTCAATCGTGAATTTCCGGATCACGGCGGGTTGGGTGATTGCGAGCCGGAAGCAGATTGGGAAGATGAAATTCAGGCGGAAGTACGCCCCGAAGAATGGCTGGAAGTGCGTGTCGGGCTGCTCAATGCCGACGATGAATTTGACTATCTGTTTGCTCGGATGCTGATCAACCGAGATCCGGAAAGTCAGGAATGCCATATTCTATGGCAACCGGAATAACGCGAGTAAATGGAAATCATGCAGCGTATTGTATTTGTTGAAGATGATGCCGAGCTTGGCGCCTTAATCAAAGGCTTTCTGGGAAAACATGACCTCGAGGTGACGCTGGTGCCCCGCGGGGATATCGCGATGGATATTATCCTGCAGGAAAAGCCCGATCTGGTGCTGCTCGACATTATGCTGCCCGGCATTGACGGTCTGACGTTATGCCGGAATTTACGACCGCATTACAGCGGCCCGATCGTCATGCTGACGTCATTAGACAGTGACATGAACCAGATCCTCGGGCTCGAACTGGGTGCCAGTGACTACATACTGAAAACAACCCCGCCGGCTGTTCTGCTGGCCAGACTACGAGTGCAACTCCGACAGCAACCCGTTCAACCGGTTCAGACAACGCAAGCGACTCCTGCTGCCACCGGGCATCCGCTGCATTTCGGTCAACTCACCATTGATCCCGTCAGTCGTGATGTGGTGCTGGCCGATGAAGTCATACAACTGTCTACCAGCGATTTTGATTTGCTATGGGAGCTGGCCAGTCATGCCGGTCATATCATGAGCCGAGATTCACTGTTAAAAGTGCTTCGGGGCGTAGAATATGACGGTTTAGACCGCAGCGTCGATGTCGCCATTTCCCGTCTGCGTCGCAAACTGGGTGACAACGCGCAGGAACCAACCCGAATCAAAACAGTACGCAACAAAGGATACCTGCTTGCCCCTGCAGCCTGGAACTAGCCATGCGTAAGCTGTTTATTCAATTTTATCTGTTATTGATTGCCTCATTTTTGCTGGTCACACTGCTGGTCGGCGGGTTTTACAAATTCACGGCTGAACGCACCAGTGAAAAATCACTCACCGACCTGATGGACAGTGTCATGACACTGCTGGAAGGTGAACTTGCCGATATACCGCAAAGTGCCTGGCCTGAACAGCTGGCCAAACTCGACTTTAACCTCTCCTTTCCGGTCAATATCGGTAATGTACAGGATCAGCCCCTGGATGAAGATGCCGTTAGTGCATTGAACCGGGGAGAAATCGTGATGCTGGAAGACAGTTCGATCTGCATGGAACTGATCCCAGACGCAACGAACTATGTCTTAATCGCCGGGCCTATTCCCTATCTCTCATTTTTACATCAAATCAAGCAGTTAGATTATCTTTTCTTAGGGCTGCTCGGCATCTCGCTCGGTCTACCCGTTTTCATATGGATGCGACCTCACTGGCGAGATTTACTCCAACTGGAGCGAACTGCCCGGCGTTTAGGACGGGGAGATCTGTCTGCCCGGATCAATCTGCCGGAAAACTCCAGCCTGCAGCGTTTGGGCAGAGCGTTTGATCAAATGGCCGACAATATTCAAGACCTTATCGCCAGTAAAAAACGTCTAACCGATAATGTCGCCCACGAACTGCGTACCCCCTTGGTTCGTCTGCGCTACCGACTGGAAATGCTGGAAGAACCGCTTCCAGATGCTGAACGACAAGGAATTGAACGGGATATCACTCATCTGGAAACGTTGGTGGATGAAATGCTCACCTACGCCAGACTGGATCGCCCTAAAGTCGCCTTAAACACGCAAGCTTTCTCGCCTGCGGATTGGTTGGCACATCGTCAGGACGATTGGGAACAGCGTTCGGATGCCGATAAAAAGATTGAAATATTGCCGATCCCAGCTGAATGGTTATGGCATGGGGATACCCGATTGCTCAATCGCTTACTCGATAATCTCGTCGGCAATGCCTTACGCTACAGTCAGCAGCATATCCGGATTACACTGGCGCAAGATAATGACTGGAACATCATTCAGGTTGAAGATGATGGTCCCGGGATACCCGCAGATCAACGTGAACATATCTTTGATGCCTTCTATCGGCTGGATCCCAGCCGGGACCGGGCCACCGGCGGATTCGGCTTAGGGTTAGCGATTGTACAGGGGATCATGCAGGCACATCATGGTCATGCCCACGTTGAGACCAGCTCGTTAGGAGGCGCCAGCTTTATCTGCCGCTGGCCCCATTCAAACCCCTAATGCGATGACACCACGCAATGCACGCCTCGACTGCCACTCACCCAAAGTGGCCGTCAACTCGCCCCCCAGCAACACCACTAACCAGCTCATATAAAGCCAGATCATCATGATGGGAATACCGGCTAACGCGCCATAAATCGATTTATAGGTACCAAAATGCGCCACGTAATAACCAAAGCCATGTTTTGCCACTTCAAACAGCAGTGCCGCCAGCATGGCCCCCAAAAAGGCGTGCTGCCAATACACATACACATTGGGCACTATTTTATACAGCAACAGAAATCCGCCCAGCGAAAGCAAATACGGGAATAATGTCATTAGCCCGCCGCCCAGCAATGACACCAGTTCATAATCCCAGACAGCCCAGTCCTGGATCTGGGCTGACAGCAAAAGACTGCCACCAACCAGTAACGGCGCAATACCCAGTACTGTACTGTACATCGTGACCGTTTTAAGCCATTTCCGCTGCCCACGGCAACGCCAGATATGGTTCAGATTTTCATCAATCGCGGCAATCAACAACAACGCCAGCAATACCAACATACACAAACCGATTGAGGTAGTGCGTGAGGCATTTTTCACAAACAGGGAAAAATGATAGCGAAAGGCAATTTCTGTTTCCGGTACAAAATGACTGAAAACAAACAATTCAAACTGACGACGGAAATGAGAAAAGCGCGGTAACCAAGATAATAACGAAAAGATCACTGCCAGTAAGGGCACAATGGATAACAGGGAGACGTAGGCCAGATGGCCCGCCAGCACCGGCAACCGATCATGCCAGACACGCTTCCAAAAAAAGGCCAGAAAGCGACGAAGCCGTAAACAAAACAGACGGCACCAAACCCCACGTTGATTTCGTAACGTCAATAATCGGCTTGGATCTTGTTTCATGGTTATCCTCAAACAGCCCACAATTCGCCTAGCATACTGCTAAAAAAAAGCCTCGCAAATGCGAGGCTTCTGATAACCAGGGCAGGCAGGAATTATTCCTCTTTGCCACTGCCACGGTTAGCACGTTTACGATCCATTTCGGTCAGTAATTTCTTACGAACACGAATGTTTTGCGGCGTGACTTCAACCAATTCATCATCGTCGATGAATTCCATCGCCTGTTCCAGTGTCATCTTAATCGGTGTTGTCAGCACAATCGCTTCATCCGTACCAGATGCACGCATGTTGGTCAGCTGTTTACCTTTCAGACAGTTTACAGTCAGGTCGTTAGAACGGCTGTGGATCCCGATGATCTGACCTTCATAAACCTCGGTCGCATGTTCAATGAACAGACGGCCACGGTCTTGTAGGTTGAACAGCGCAAAGCCCAGCGCTTTACCGGTGGCATTAGAAATCAGCACACCGTTCTGACGCTGGCCGATAGCGCCACCCTTGAACTCACCGTATTCTTCGAAAGTATGGTACAGCAGACCAGTACCTGAAGTCAGAGTCATAAATTCAGTCTGGAAGCCGATCAGACCACGAGCCGGGATCATATAATCCAGACGTACACGACCCTTACCATCCGGCACCATGTTACGCAGGTCAGCTTTACGCTCACCCAGTTTTTCCATGACGGAACCCTGATTCTGTTCTTCGATATCAACAGTCAGTGTTTCCATTGGTTCCATCTTCACGCCATCAATGACACGCATGATAACTTCAGGACGAGACACCGCCAGTTCGAAGCCTTCACGACGCATGTTTTCGATCAGAATGCCTAAGTGCAGTTCACCACGGCCTGATACGCGGAATTTATCCGGATCTTCGGTTTCTTCAACACGCAGAGCAACGTTGTGACGCAGCTCATTCTGCAGACGTTCCAGAATGTTACGTGAAGTCACGTACTTACCTTCTTTACCGGCAAACGGAGAGGTGTTTACCTGGAAAGTCATGGTCACAGTTGGTTCATCCACAGACAGTGGCGGCAGAGCTTCCACAGCAGAGTTTGAACAGATGGTGTCAGAGATTTTCAGCTCGCCCAGACCGGTGATCGCAATAATGTCACCCGCCTGCGCTTCGGTCACTTCAGTACGTTGCAGGCCCAGATAGCCCATTACCTGACCCACTTTACCGGTACGGGTTTTGCCATCAGCACCAACCACAGTCACCTGCATGTTTGGCTTCACGCTACCACGGGTAATACGGCCGATACCGATCACACCTACGTAAGAAGAGTAATCCAGCTGAGAAATTTGCATCTGGAACTCGCCAGCAGGATCGGCTTTTGGCGGCTCAACGAAATCAACAATCGCCTGGAACAGCGGATCCATGTTGTCTGAAGGAATTGATGGATCCATAGTTGCAAAACCGTTTAACGCAGAAGCATAAACGATTGGGAAATCCAATTGTTCGTCGGTAGCACCCAGGTTGTCGAACAGGTCAAATACCTGATCAATAACCCAGTCAGGACGCGCACCAGGACGGTCAATCTTGTTGACGACCACGATCGGACGCAGGCCACGAGCAAACGCTTTCTGGGTCACGAAACGGGTTTGTGGCATTGGACCATCAACGGCATCAACCAACAACAATACGCAGTCAACCATCGACATAACACGTTCTACTTCACCGCCAAAATCAGCATGGCCTGGAGTATCTACGATATTGATGCGGTAATCTTTCCAGCGAATGGCTGTGTTTTTGGCAAGAATGGTAATCCCGCGTTCTCTTTCCAGATCGTTGGAGTCCATAATGCGCTCCTGACCTTCCGAAGAACGGTCCAGGGTTCCAGACTGCTGTAACAGTTTGTCAACCAGAGTGGTTTTGCCATGGTCAACGTGCGCAATAATGGCAATATTGCGGAGATTCTCTAACATCCTCGCCTCGAGATATAAAAAATGACTAAAAATCGGGCGCTCATTTTACCTAGACCAGCGTGATCTGCCTAGCAAATTTACAGGAAAAACGAGGTACATATTTTTCATCGCTGGAAACGCATATTTTTGTAGGATATCTGTATAATCATTCCTTGGCAGAATATGTATGTGCACTCGCACCATAGCGATGCACAAAATTAGTGCGATATTGCACCAAATACAAACATTCCATGTCTGTATTTTAGGGTAATTCGCAGTTAATCCTTATTAACTATAGAGTTTTTAAGTTGGCGCATTTCTTGCTGCTTAGCGAAAAGAATTTTTTTAATATCGCTATCTGATTTTAATGACACCGGAGGTTAGCTAGCATGTCCGCTGCAAATGTTCTGAACATGATCAAAGAAAACGAAGTTAAATTCGTTGATCTGCGTTTCACTGATACTAAAGGTAAAGAACAACACGTTTCTATTCCTGCCCACCAGGTTAGCGAAGATTTCTTCGAAGACGGTAAAATGTTCGATGGTTCTTCAATCGCTGGCTGGAAAGGTATCAACGAATCAGACATGGTTCTGATGCCTGACGCAACTACTGCCCTGATGGATCCATTCACCGAAGAGTCTACTCTGATCATTCGTTGTGACATCCTGGAACCTGCAACCATGAAAGGCTACGATCGTGACCCACGTTCTATTGCCAAACGTGCTGAAGAGTTCCTGAAAGCAAGCGGTATCGCTGACACCGTGCTGTTCGGACCAGAACCAGAATTCTTCATTTTTGAAGACGTTCGTTTCGAAAACACCATGAGTGGTTCTTTCTTCAAGATCGACGATCCTGAAGCTGCATGGAACTCAGGCAAGTCTTTCGAAGGTGGTAACAAAGGTCACCGTCCAGGCGTTAAAGGTGGTTACTTCCCAGTAGCACCAGTTGACTCATCACAAGATCTGCGCTCTGCAATGTGTCTGATCCTGGAAGAAATGGGTCAGGTAGTTGAAGCTCACCACCACGAAGTAGCAACTGCTGGTCAGAACGAAATCGCTACCCGCTTCAACACGCTGACTAAGAAAGCGGACGAAGTTCAGGTTCAGAAATACGTTATCCATAACGTAGCTCATGCTTACGGCAAAACTGTAACCTTCATGCCAAAACCAATGTTTGGTGACAACGGTTCAGGTATGCACTGCCACCAGTCTCTGGGTAAAGATGGCAAGAACCTGTTCTCTGGCGACCTGTACGGTGGTCTGTCAGAAACTGCTCTGTTCTACATCGGCGGTATCATCAAGCACGCTAAAGCCATCAATGCATTCACTAACCCATCAACCAACTCTTACAAGCGTCTGGTTCCTGGTTATGAAGCACCAGTTATGCTGGCTTACTCTGCTCGTAACCGTTCAGCTTCTATCCGTATCCCAGTGGTACCAAGCCCGAAAGCTGCTCGTATCGAAGTTCGCTTCCCGGATCCAGCAGCTAACCCATACCTGGCATTCACTGCACAGTTGATGGCTGGTCTGGACGGTATCATCAACAAGATCCACCCAGGCGATGCGGCAGACAAAGATCTGTACCACCTGCCAGCAGAAGAAGCGGCTAAGATCCCACAAGTTTGTGGTTCTTTAGACGAAGCTCTGAAATCTCTGGATGCAGACCGTGAGTTCCTGACTCGTGGCGGCGTATTCTCTGACGATTTCATCGATGCCTACATCGAGCTGAAGACTATCGACGTGGATCGCGTGCGTATGACTCCACACCCAGTTGAGTACGAACTGTACTACTCTGTGTAAGTCACCACGTTTCTGAAAAAACCCGCTCCGGCGGGTTTTTTTTTGGTTATGATTTAATCTGATGTTTCATTTGTATTATCAATAACAAGGAAGCAGGGAGCAGCACTATGAAAATCATATCCGTTATCTGGTTGATGTTGGGGTTATCCTGGGGCGTACACGCTGCCGATGAGAACACAACCGTCTATTACTGGACCGATGCCAATGGCGTCACGCATTTCAGTGACACTCCGGTCGCAGGCAAACAGACACAAAGCAAACAAGTGGAAATTGCCAATCCTCCCGTCAATAATCCCAATCCCATCGTTGATAAAAATACCCCTGAACCAAAAGAGACTGCCCCCAATTACAGCCTGAGTATCTCCTCTCCGTTGCCAGGGGAAACCATTAGAGACAATGAAGGGAAAATTTCTGTGCAAACCCAGATCACGCCAGAACTTGCCGTCGAGTCAGCCAAACTGATGCTTTACATTGATGCGCAATCCTATCCTTGTGATGCAAAGACACTCCATTGTCAGGCCACCAACATTGATCGTGGTGCACATCAGTTGCGAACCGAATTGCTCTCAAAAGACGGCAAGATACTTGCATCATCCGAATCAATTACTGTTTATCTGTTCCGGGTCACAGCCAAAAGGTAATTGGACCCAGAATGGAAGCACTGTTCTGGTTTGGATGCACCAGTAAAAACAACAGAGAGCGCCATATTGGTGCAATTTGTATCTGGGAGAGTACACTGTGAATAACCGCCCTGACTTATCAAAATTACTGCTGGATAATTTGCTGACTGCAGTCATTTTATTGGATAGACATCTGATTGTCCGATATGTCAATCCGGCGGCAGAACAACTGATGGGAGTCAGTGCACGCCGATTGCTCGATCACGCGCTGGAACAGGTGGTTGACTATATCTCACTGGATCTGGAGCGTTTACGGCATTGCCTGCAACAAGGACAAGGCTTCACTGATAATGAAGTGACGCTGGTCGTTGAAAATGAACCGCGCAGTGTGGAAGTCAGCGTGCTCGCGGTTTATGACCATCAGGAACAGTTTGCTTTAATGGAAATGCGAAAGATTGATCAGCAAAAGCGTATCAGTCAGGAACAACAGCAGCATGCACAACAACTGGCAGCCCGAGATTTGGTTCGGGGTCTCGCCCACGAAATAAAAAATCCGTTGGGTGGTTTACGCGGCGCGGCACAGTTGCTGGAAAAAGCGCTCCCCGATGAGCAATTAAAAGAATATACCGGCATCATTATTGCCCAAGCAGATCGATTGCGTAATCTGGTCGACCGGCTGTTAGGACCGCAACGGCCAGGACGACACCAGGTACACAATGTGCATTCTGTTCTGGAACAGGTTCGCCGCTTGGTGGAGATGGAGCTACCACCGGGGATCACCATTGAACGGGATTACGACCCCAGTATCCCTGATTTTGAAATGGAACAAGAGCAGTTGCAGCAGGCATTTCTGAATATTGTCAGAAATGCGGTTGAGGCAATGCACGGTCATGGCACGATCAAACTAAAGACCCGCACCGTATTCCAGATCACGATCCATGGTAAGCGTTATCGATTGGCCGCCGAAATTCGCATCATTGATGATGGCCCAGGCATTCCGGAAAATATTCGTGACACCCTGTTTTACCCTATGGTAACAGGCAAAGAAGGTGGAACAGGTCTTGGTCTGTCCATCGCGCAAAATCTGATTGACCAACACAAAGGCCGTATCGAATGTGTCAGCTGGCCCGGACATACTGAATTTTGTATCTATCTACCGCTTCGTAAGTAATAAGGATAAACACCATGGCAGCCAAAGTATGGATTGTCGATGATGACAGCTCTATCCGCTGGGTTCTGGAGCGAGCCCTGAGTGCAGAACACTTCGAATGTCTGTCATTTGAAGATGGCGAAAGTCTGCTGGCGGCATTGGATAATAACCAGAGTATTCCAGATGTAATTGTGTCGGATATTCGTATGCCTGGTATTGATGGGCTTTCCTTATTGCAGCTCATCCAGGAAAAACAGCCGGATATCCCGGTTATTATCATGACGGCGCATTCTGATCTAGACAGTGCGGTTAATGCCTATCAGAGCGGTGCATTTGAATACTTACCAAAACCGTTTGATATTGACGAGGCTGTCGCGCTGGTGCAGCGTGCTGAAAGTCATCTGCGGGAGCAACGGAATAAACGCCGGGCTCGTCAGCAGGTGGCAACAACGGCACCCGAAATTATCGGCGAGGCTCCTGCAATGCAGGAGGTTTTCCGGGCCATTGGCCGTTTAGCGCGCTCATCGATTTCTGTATTGATCAATGGTCAATCCGGTACGGGGAAAGAACTGGTTGCACATGCCTTACATCGTCACAGCCCGCGCGCAGCCAAACCGTTTATTGCGCTGAATATGGCCGCGATCCCCAAAGATCTGATCGAATCAGAGCTGTTCGGGCATGAGAAAGGGGCGTTCACCGGTGCCAACAACGTTCGACAGGGCCGCTTTGAACAGGCCAACGGGGGAACACTGTTCCTTGATGAAATTGGGGATATGCCACTGGAAGTACAGACTCGCCTGCTGCGTGTCTTAGCCGATGGTCAGTTCTACCGGGTTGGTGGTCATCAGTCGATACAGGTAGACGTTCGTATCATTGCCGCAACCCATCAGGATCTGGAAAAGCGCGTTGCGGATGGCGACTTCCGTGAAGACTTATTCCACCGCCTGAACGTGATCCGCATTCATATTCCATCACTGCGCGAACGTCGCGAAGACATTCCGAAACTGGCGCAGCACTTCCTGTTGCGGGCTGCCAAAGAGCTGAATGTTGAAGCCAAGATGCTGCATCCGGATACCGAATCCTATATCAGCCGTCTGCCTTGGCCTGGAAATGTGCGGCAACTGGAAAACGTGTGTCGTTGGCTCACGGTCATGGCTTCGGGTCAGGAAGTATTGGTTTCTGATTTACCGCCTGAATTATTGAACCCGGTTGAAGAGCGGCCAACGGCGGGTAAAGAACCGGTCTCCCTGCGCTGGCAGGATCAATTACAGCAATGGATAGCGCAGAAACTGGCCCGGGGTGAGGTCGATATTCTTTCTGAAGCATTGCCTGAATTTGAGCGCATCATGTTGAATACCGCATTACAACATACTCACGGTCATAAGCAGGAAGCTGCACGGTTATTGGGCTGGGGTCGCAACACCCTGACGCGCAAACTGAAAGAGCTGGACATGAATTAATCGTTATCCACTCAGTTGCACGACCAAGGCACTACGCTGTTCAAAACGCAAAGTCTGAACAAGAGTAGTGCCTTTTGTTTACGTCTCGATTATTGCACTCGGTTTGTGGGCGGATTCAATTACGAAGTGCGACAACTTTAAACATAAAAACAGCGAGATGTGATACTCAGGATTTTTACTCCCGCCAAGAAGTGAAAAGCCAATGAAATACACACATCTCACTGAGAATGAAAGATATATGTTGTCAGCCTTGAGAAAGCAAGGACTGACTGTCGCATCCATCGCCAAAGCCTTAGGTCGTCACCGAAGTACGGTCTACCGGGAAGTGGAACGAAACTCCCGATGGTGCAATTATGACCAGCTTTATAGTTACCAACCAGCGCGAGCCCAGCAAAAAGTCAGGGTAAGAACAAAGAAAGCCCGAAGGAACAAACGGTATGATCACATGGACTTTCTGCTGGTTGATGCCTTACTGAAATTGCATTGGAGTCCAGAACAGATCGTTGGCTATTTTCGTTACAAAGGCTATCCGGTGATGAGCCATGAAACGATTTACCAGCATGTCTGGGCTGATAAAAATGAAGGCGGCAATCTTTGGCAATACCTGAGACAGTCGCCGAAAATTAGACGTAAACGCTATCGAAGCAAAGACAGCCGAGGGCGAGTAGCAGCCAAACGGCATATCAGCGAACGCCCTACACTAGTGAACGAACGAGAAGAGTTCGGACACTGGGAAATCGATACAGTCATTGGACACGGCAGTAAACATTGCCTAGTCACGATGGTAGAAAGACAAAGCCGCTATACCCTCATAGGCCAACTGGATGATCGGACAACAGAAAGCCTGAACAGACGAGTCGGTTGGCTGATCAAAGAAACGGGCCTACCATTTAAAACCATCACAGCCGACAACGGCACTGAATTTAACCAATATCAGCAGTTAGAACGTAGCCACGGTTGTGACTTTTACTTTGCGACGCCGTATCATTCGTGGGAGCGAGGAACCAACGAAAACACCAATGGTCTGATCAGACAATACATCCCCAAAAAGCAAAGCATGGCGTTGTTAGGTCAACGGCATTGCAGCGACATAGCCAGAAGATTAAACACGAGACCAAGGAAAGTGCTTGGATTTAAAACCCCGGAGGAATTTATCCGTGAGTATCGTTAAGCTATGTCGCACTTCAAACTTGAAGCTACGGTGTCTTAGTTTTTTTGCTGCGCTGGAGCAGTTGGGCAGATATGGCTTTCTGGCAATTCATATTTCCCTTGAATGTCTTGCCACCAGAAATCGAGATACTTGCTTCCCTTGGCATAACCATACGGAAGAATAGCAAGATGATCCCCCTCATGAACAAGGGCTATCCGCAAGATGTGATCGCCAGGACAGCCCCCATGACGAATGCAGACATCGTTATATATTTTTACATCAACCCGATTTTCAGTACTGGCCAGAATTTCATATCGGTCAGGCCGATATGAATTTAAATAAACCGTATTCACATTGATTTTATTTTCGCGAATAAATTGCTGAGAAATAAAACTGAAAACTTCAGCCTGACTGGCCTTAGCACGGTTTTTTTCCAGCTGTAATTCCATAAACTGACTAACAAAATCGCGTACAGAAATGGGTTTGGCAAATGCAAATGAACTCGCTGTGAGCCCAAGGATCAAGAATCCAATACGACAGAACTGTCTCATTACGCCCTGACGCCATAGTAAAAAGGTGAGGCGCTATTATTACATGCACGCCTTCTAAATAAATGATATGCGATCAAAAATAAATGCTGTGATGGCTATGCAAGCGTTCTGACCGACTGCCGGATCACTAATTTTCCCATGAATTCACGGGTAACATCAGTTCCCCCTTCACCACCGCCTTTGATGACATCATCCAGCAGGCGTAATAATGATTGCAGCATTTTTTCTTCAGGAACCTCGAAACCCGTTATTGCCGGGGTATAACGCTCCCCTTCAATTCCGGTCATTAAACTGATCACCGAGACTTCCTGCGGAACTTGGATGTTATATTGCGATAAGGTCCGGATCACTTCTATCGCCTGATGATCATCAGGCACCAGTACGGCCGTAAAGGGAATGTAGCGATTGATCAGCATACTGATCGCATCTGTACCATCGGCACGTTGTACCACCATTTGCTTGTTGAATGGCAGACTGCGATTTTCCAATGCATGACGATATCCCTGCAGCATCCGTTCACCGCCATGTCCAGACTCCAGTAATACCGCAATCTGGGTATGGCCATGAGAATAGAGATAATTGCAGGCCAATTCAGCGGTCAACGCCTGATCAAATTGCACCCCATCAATTTCATCTAATGTCTGGTTCATGGTAAGTAACGGGGGAAATTCACTGACATCCAGCTCATCAAACCAGCGGGAATCGTAATTTTTGCCGACCAGCAAAATAGCATCACAATGTCGGGAAGCCAGAAAGTTCAATTTGTCGGTCAGAGAGGCGCAGCTATCCACGCCATTGGCCAGTATAAAACTACGCCCCTGCCCCCATAATGCCGCATCTAGCTGGCGTAATATCTGCCCGAGTTGACTGTCGGTTAAGCCGTTGGTGATGACGCCAACTGTGTTGCTGATCTTGGTGGCGAGAGTCTGGGCGAGTTGATTAGGGCGATAATTCAGTTGTTCCACAGCACGCATCACCACGTCCCGGGTATCTTCTTTGACCTTCCGGTTGCCACTCAGCACCCGGGATACGGTTGCTTTTGATACATTGGCCAATCTGCATACATCGAGAATTGTGGTCATGTGTTTTTGCCTCTAACAGTGCTGCACTCAGTATGCCAAAGTCGGCACTTCGATGAAAGCACAAGCTGGAAACCGATTTCCTAAATATCCATTATTATAGTCACAAATGTAGCTAATAGCCTTTTTTCTGCATCATGGCTCGCCGATTCTCCAGTAACATGCGTTCGTGGACTTTGAAGAAGGGATAATAAATGATCCAGGCGTTAGCCAATGCCAGCACGCTCATTAAGGCCGTCCGCCAACTACCATTGGCAGACCAGGCCGCACCAATCGGAGATGGCATAGACCAAGGCAAAATCGCGACAAACCGGTCGAGCCAGCCCCATTCCGTCAGATACCACGCCAATGTAGCATTAACCAATGGCGCCAGCAAAAAGGGTAATAGAAATAAGGGGTTCATGATGATAGGAAAACCAAACAGGATCGGTTCGTTGATGTTAAACAGTGACGGCAACACACCGAGCTTGCCGGCGCTGCGCAGCTGCTCTGAACGACTACGCAAGGCCATGAAAGCCAAGGGTAATGTCGAGCCAACACCGCCGATCAGCAGATAAAAATCCCAGAAACCCTGCAGATAGATATGTGGCAATACCCGCCCGGCAGCCAGAGCAGCCTGATTGTCCAGAATATTAGACATCCAAAACGGATACATAATACCGGTGATCAGCAATGCGCCATGAATGCCCATAAACCATAGCAGGTTACAGACCAATAATGACAGCCAGACAGCCGGCAGACTGTCAGAAGCGATGATCATTGGGCGGAATAGTTTTTCGACCAACACGGGAAACACTGCACCGAAATGTTGCTGCAAAAACAAATTGAGTAGCGTCAGACTCATCAAAATAAAAAACAGTGGAATAATCAGTTTAAAGCCGCTGGACGTAATTTGCGGAACTTCTTCCGGAACACGAATGGTCCAGTTTTTGTTATAAAAAAATCGAATTATTTCAATTGAATAAATTGATGCGATGATGGCGGTGAACAGCCCCATGCCACCCATATAGCGGGCATCAACGCCACCATTTTGATAAAAACCCGCCAGCAACATAAAACTGACGGAGCCCGTCAAACCAGACAACCGTTCCGGTAAGCCATAACTTTTCGCCAGACTTGCCGCCATGCCAAATGCAACCAGCAACGAAACGAGCCCCAACGTGATCTGATATGGCGCTAGCCAAACCGGGCGCAAATCGATCGACAGGTGATTCCAGATGATCGCCAGCCAGTTTTTACTATCCGGCAGAAACGGAGGATACAGCAGTGGGACACACAGGCTTCCTACAATGACAAACGGCATCGCTAACTGAAAACCATCACGCAGCGCAATTAAATAACGGCTTCTTGTCAGATAACGCGCGACGGGTGTCATCCATTGCTCAATCGCTGACACCATCAGTTGCATCCAGTATGAACCCATCTCCGCCTCGCTTCTTCGCTTATTCCGCAGGCAGACTAACCACTTCCTTCTCAAATGCAATCATTGTGCTCTCTGGCAACCGCTTACATAGCCCAAGTTTCCAGATTGATCACAATTTTGAGGGGATCTTTCTCAAGATCAGTGATCCGACTCACAGAGACAGAATGATCAAATGGGTAACCGGTTTCCCATTTTTTTCCTGAAAGCTATAGTGACCTCACTGGAGTTGTTGAGGAGTTCGCTGTGAAAAAAATCATGTTGTGTTGTTCCGCCGGGATGTCGACCAGTTTGCTGGTGAAAAAGATGCTGGCTGAAGCAGAAAAACGTCAGTTACCGGTGGAGATCAAGGCATTCGGTGCGGCGGAGTTTGATGAGCAGGTGTCCAAGTATCAGGCGGTATTGCTTGGCCCTCAGGTGAAATACATGCTCGCAGATTTGCAGGCGCGGGCAAAACCGTACGGCATTCCGGTAGAGGCTATCGCAATGACGGATTACGGCATGCAACGCGGAGACAAAGTGCTGGATTTTGCACTGTCTCTGATCAAGTAAAATACTACGCCAAAGGATGATGCAATGAGTGCATACAACAAAATGGTGGCGATGATTGAAGACACAATCACACCACTGGCTGCAAAATTAGGACAACAGAAATACGTCACGTCGATCCGTGACGGATTTATCTCCGCACTGCCGTTTATGATTGTCGGTAGTTTCATGCTGGTGTTTATTTTCCCACCGTTTGATCCAGAAACAAAATGGGGCTTTGCTCGCGCCTGGCTGGATTTTTCTAAGGCCTATCAGGATAAATTGTTACTGCCTTTCCAGCTCAGTATGGGGGTGATGACATTTTTTATCTCTGTCGGTGTTGCAGCCAGTCTGGCACGGCACTATAAATTAGACCCGATCACGACCGGTCTGCTGTCATTGATGTCATTCCTGTTGGTGGCCGCCCCAATCAAAGATGGTGCCATCTCTACCCAGTATTTCTCCGGCCAGGGGATCTTTACTGCGTTGCTTTGCGCTATTTACTCCACCGAGCTATACGCCTTCCTGAAGCGGAAGAATATTACGATCCGCTTGCCGGAACAGGTTCCTACCGGGGTTGCCCGTTCATTTGAAGTGCTGATCCCCGTATTGGCGATCATTCTGACACTGCATCCGTTGAATCTGTTTATTGAAAGTGAAACCGGCATGATCCTGCCACAAGCAATCATGTCTGTGGTGAAACCGCTGGTTTCCGCATCTGATAGCCTGCCAGCCATTCTGATTTCGCTGTTTATCTGCCAGATCCTGTGGTTTGCCGGTATCCACGGAGCCCTGATCGTGACTGGGATCATGAACCCATTCTGGATGGCAAATCTGGCTGACAACCAGGCGGCATTAGCGGCTGGTCAAGCCTTGCCACACATCTATCTGCAGGGTTTCTGGGATCACTATCTGTTGATTGGTGGTGTGGGTTCTACCCTGCCGTTGGCCTTCTTGTTACTGCGCAGTAAAGCCATCCACCTGCGTACTATTGGCAAAATGGGCGTCATTCCAGGTCTGTTTAATATCAACGAACCGATCCTGTTCGGTGCCCCCATCGTCATGAATCCGGTGTTTTTCCTGCCGTTCATTCTGGTGCCGATGATCAATGCCACGCTGGCTTACATTGCAACCAGCATGGGTCTGGTCGCTCGGGTAGTTTCCATGACACCGTGGACAAGCCCAGCCCCATTGGGTGCCTCCTGGGCTGCCAACTGGGCATTCAGTCCGGTGATCATGTGTCTGGTATGTATGGTCATGTCCGCAATGATGTACTACCCGTTCCTGAAAGCTTACGAACGGACCTTACTGAAACAGGAAGAAGAAAGCGCCGCTGAAGCACAGGCCGGTGAACCTGTCGCAGCCTAATTCCAAGTAAAAACGTGCGGATGGCTGCCCCCCTGTCATCTGCACACCGTCTGAAATTCTGAACGAGATAATAATGATGCAGTATCGTTTTCCGGAAAATTTCTGGTGGGGCAGCGCCTCGTCCGGTCCACAATCTGAAGGAGCAACCCTGCGTGATGGTAAATCAGCCACCATCTGGGATCAGTGGTTTAACGAATCACCCAACCGCTTTTTCAATCAGGTCGGCCCGCAAGATACCTCCACCTTTTATGACAATTTCCGCAGCGACATTCAGCTGATGAAACAATTGAACCACAATACGTTCCGCACATCGATTGCCTGGGCCCGGCTGATCCCTGACGGTACTGGTGATGTTAATCCGCTGGCGGTCAAATTCTATAACGATGTCATTGATGAACTGCTGGCCAATGGCATTGAGCCCTTCATCAACCTGTTCCATTTCGATATGCCGTTATGCATGCAGGAAAAAGGTGGCTGGGAAAGCCGCGAGGTTGTCGAAGCCTATGCAAATTATGCCGAAACCTGTTTCCGCCTGTTCGGTGGAAAAGTGAAATTCTGGTTTACCTTCAATGAACCGATCGTGCCTGTGGAAGGCGGTTATCTGTATGACTTCCATTATCCGAATGTGGTCGATTTCCGCCGTGCAGCAACCGTGGCTTATCACACCATGCTGGCGCACGCGAAAGCCGTACAACGCTACCGCGCACTGCAGCAGGAAGGTCAGATCGGGATAGTACTGAACCTGACACCATCTTATCCGCGTTCACAACATCCCGCTGATTTAAAACATCCCAGATTGCCGATCTGTTCTTTAACCGCAGCTTTCTCGACCCGGCAGTGAAAGGCGAATATCCGGCGGAATTGGTTGAACTGCTCAAACAATACGATCAATTGCCGCATTGTGAGGTCGGTGATGCGGAATTACTGGTGCAAGGCAAAGTCGATTTACTGGGTGTGAATTATTACCAGCCGCGTCGGGTCAAAGCCCGCGCTAACGCCATCAATCCGGCCAGCCCATTCATGCCGGAGTGGTTTTTCGACTACTACGAAATGCCGGGCCGCAAGATGAACCCGCACCGCGGTTGGGAGATCTACGAAAAAGGCATTTACGACATTCTGATCAACCTGCGCGATAACTACGGCAACATTCCTTCGTACATTTCTGAAAATGGCATGGGGGTTGAGGGAGAGGAAAAATTCCTCGTCGATGGTCAGATCCAGGATGACTACCGCATCCAGTTTGTCCGCGATCATTTGCAATGGCTGCACAAAGGGATCAGCGAAAACTGTGCCTGCAAGGGTTATCACCTGTGGACCTTCATCGATAACTGGTCATGGAGTAACGCCTACAAAAACCGTTACGGTTTTGTGCAACTCGATCTGGCGACCCAACAGCGCACGATTAAAAAGAGTGGCGAATGGTTCGCCAATGTCTCCCGCAATCATGGTTTCTGAGGAAAGAAAATGATGGATTTAGAAGAAGCAGTCATGGGCATCATTGTGAATGCCGGTCAGTCACGCAGCTTGTGCTTTGAAGCATTGCGTCATGCCAAACAGGGGCAGTTCGTCGAAGCCGATTCTCTGCTCCAGGAAGCCAACACCTACGCCCGCGAAGCCCATGCGGTACAGACCCAGCTGATAGAAGCGGATGAAGGCGAAGGCAAAACCAAGATGACCTTGGTGATGGTGCATGCCCAAGATCACCTGATGACGTCAATTCTGGCCAAAGAACTGATCACCGAATTGGTAGATCTGTATAAACAAAACGCAGCCCGAGTTTAATTAAATGCGTCTTTCGGTATTCCGGTTTATTTCCGCCGGAATGCCGTTTTTTTTATTTTTACGTCGGAGAACATTATGTTGCGATTAGGTCTCGATATCGGCGGCACCAAAATTGAGGCGCAGTTGTTAGATGATAAGGGGGCTTGTCTGCTGCGCCAGCGCATCCCTACGCCCAATCAGCAGTACGACACGTTTCTGGATGCTGTCACGACCTTAATTCATCACTACCGAACTGAATTTCCATCTCCTTTTTCTGTCGGTATCGGGCTGCCAGGTGCTATCAGCCCGGATAATGGCCGGATCAAAAACTCCAATATTCTGATCCTCAACGGGCAGGATCTACAGGCCGATCTGGCAGCACGGCTGGAACAGCCAGTGTCGCTTGCCAATGATGCTGATTGCTTTGCCCTGTCAGAAGCCGTGGATGGTGCCGGCAAAGACGGAAAAACCGTGTTTGGTGCCATTTTGGGTACAGGCTGCGGTGGCGGTGTCGTGGTCAACAAACAACTCCTGAGTGGGCCTAATGCTATTGCTGGTGAATGGGGCCATAACCTGCTGCCCGGCTATACGCCAGAGCAGGACGGCACCTCACAGCCTTGTTACTGTGGCCGCAGTAATTGTCTCGAACGGTTTGTCTCAGGGACTGGTTTTGCAACGCGCTTTAATCAGCGTTATGACACGGCGTTCAGCGCGGCGGACATTATGGCAGCCAAAGGTCAGGGCGACCATCATGCCAGCACCCACTATCAGCACTTCATTGATGCGCTGGCCCGCAGTCTAGGCAGCGTGATTAACCTGATTGATCCGCATGTGATTGTGCTCGGCGGCGGATTGTCCAATATTGATTCGCTGTATGATGATCTGCCTGCGGCCCTGCTGCCCTATGTTTTTTCCGATCGATGCAACACCAAGCTTGTGAAGGCAAAACACGGCGATAGCAGCGGCGTTCGTGGTGCAGCCTGGTTGCCGGGAATGAGCGCATAAAACAAAACCCGCCATTGGGCGGGTTTTAGTGTAAACGCGGTTGTACTTACTGTACTGGCGTATAGGCTGGTTGAACCACAACCGGTGCAGCGCCAGAGTTGACGTTGCTGACCAGAGAAGCGGTAGTACGACCACCGGCATCCACTAAGCGAACACGGGAACCAACCTGGAAGTTCGGATCCATTTTCTGAACGACCGCGATGGTTTGACCATTATCCAAACGAACTTCGACTTCCATACCGGTTGTTTTGCCGGTCTGATTCTGAATGGCGTTACCCGCCAGACCACCAGCCACCACACCACCGACCGTAGCCAGTTTCTTACCTGCGCCACCACCTACGGTATGACCCAGCAGACCACCGACAACAGCACCGGCAACAGCGCCAATAGGCATATTGCTGCTGTCATCCTGAATAGTAACCTGACGAATATTAGTGACAGTACCGTAACTCACGTTCTGTACGATGCCTGCGCGATTCGCCTGATAGGTATTGCCAGAATAGTTGTCAGCACATCCCGAAGCGACGAACATTGCAGAAACAACGCTCAAAACCACACATGCTTTGAATTTCATACGAGCCCTTCCCTTACACAATTTGGTCATCGCACTTCATAAAATAAAAATACGGTGCGCTATTACGGAAACCCCGATAATTAACTGAGCGGTTATTTGCATGACCCAGTTAATATCCGCGGCAACAATATAACTTTCTCGAACAAGACGCAATCCGCGTAAAATCTGTTGCGTTACAATATGTACGACCTTACGTGAGAATAGATCATGCAGCAGGTATTTCAGGATATTTTTAGTGCCATTACCGAGGAAGAGCTGTCAGAACATACGCATCAGTTGCTGTATGCCTACGACACTTGCCCACCGCCGCTGTATGCTTTTCAGGTGACTTTTCCACGGCTGGAATGGGTTTTATCGGGCAATTATCAGAACATCCTTTGCAATAATCATGGCGATAAAATTGAACAGCGACTGACAACCGGCCAGTTTCTGTATGTCCCCGCCAATTGCTGGAACAAACCGGTCTGGCAGGAAGATGTCTGCGTACTCAGTCTGCTGTTCGGTCGGCGACAACTGGGCCTGAGCCTGGTGAACTGGAGTCAGCAGCAGCAAAATTTTATTGATGTGCAGAAATACAGTTACCCGCTCTCGGCTAAAAGCCCGGTACACAGCATGTTGCAGGCATTGAGCGATCTTCAGTCATCCGGACTGCAAACCCCGCGCAGCCTGCAACTGCAACTGTTAACGGTATTGACCTTCACACAGGAATTGCTGCATCAGCCGCTGCCGGAAAAATACCAGCGCGCGCAAAGCGTATTTCAGCGGATCTGCATTTATGTGCAGGAAAATTTCCACAAGAACATCAGCCGGGAAACGGTCGCACAACGCTTTAATATCAGCCCGAATCATTTGTCCCGCTTGTTTCGTCAGCAAGGGCACATGAATTTTGCCGATTACATGGTGTATGTGCGTATTGACCGCGCCAAATTCATGCTGCGCCGTTATCCGATGCATCTGGAAGAAATCGCCCATCGCTGCGGTTTTCGCGATACCAACTATTTTTGCCGAGTCTTTAAGAAAAAAACCGGCCGCACACCGACCGAGTACCGTCTGGAAAAATAGCCGAATCACCGATTACTGCGGCTACGAAACCCGCATGCGGTTTACAGTTTCAACTCTGCCTGCAGTAGCGCACACAACGCTGAACCATCTGGTGCCTGCCGTAATTGCTGGCGGAATGACTCATACATGATCTTCCGGGCCAGCCGGGAAAATATCCGCAAATGCTGTTCTTTGCCTTGCCGGGTACTCAAGGTCAGCATGATCACCAGATCAACGGGTTGTCCATCCAGCGAGCCCCAATCGACTGCCTGCGTCAATCGACAAATCGAAATGGCAGGGTGTTCAATCGCATCGCTCATCGCATGCGGCAGTGCAATGCCATGACCTAAACCGGTTGAATAAGTCTCTTCTCTTGTCCAGAGTGCCTCTTCTAACGAGTACGGTTGTGCGGTTCTTCCCGTCAGCCAGAGGTGATCCACCATGCCTTTCAGTACCTCCGCCTTGCTGATCCACGCTGCCTGCAAGATCATATTGTCGCTACTCAGCATCGGGCGTGGTTCATACACATCGCTGTCAACCAGCAATGCCAGCACCTGTTCACTGCTGTCACATTCACAAACCTGATCCAGCAATTGCCGGCATCGTCCGGCATGCAGTTGTGCCAGCTGCGTTTTACACTCGACAATTTGTGTCGTGACCAGACTGATCTCATTGAGCCCCAATGCCAGCAGCAAAGGCAGGAAACGACGCTCCCGCGCCAGCTCGCCACAGAGTCCAATCCAGCAGCCATGTAATCGGGCCTGCTCTGCAATTTGCCGTAACAGCAACCATAAGGCCGGATGCGCATAGTGATAATAATGAGCAACCTGCGGGTTAGTTCGATCGACCGCCAACAGATATTGTGTCAGGTCGTTACTGCCGATACTGAAAAAGTCGGCCTGTGCACAAAACACCGGAACCTGTAAAGCGGTAGCCGGGATCTCAAGCATGATGCCCAATGGAAAAGCTGCATGAGGAATTTGCGCCGCGTGCAGTGCTAACTGCTCTTCTGCAACCAAACGCCGCACCCAAATCAATTCGTCTAATTGGGACACCATCGGCAGCATGACTTTAAGCCCCCCCAGAGGGGCCGCGCGCAATAATGCCCGCAACTGCGTACGAAACAGCGCTTCACAATGTGGATATAAGCGTACCCCCCGCATACCCAGAAATGGATTGGCTTCCTGACTTAACGGCAGATAGCTCAATGGTTTATCGCCACCCAAATCAAAGGTACGAATGATCACCGGTTTGCCATTGGCTGCCGTTAATAGCGCGCAATAGGCCTGATATTGCTCTTCTTCATCGGGTGGCGTGTCTCGCTCAAGAAACAGCGTTTCTGTCCGGAACAAACCCACCCCTTCCGCTCCGGCGGCCAGCGCTTGAGACATTTCGCTTGGTGAATTGATATTGGCCGCAATTTCCAGACGCTGCCGATCAGCACTCCATGCCAGACTCAGACTTTGTTGTGCCAGCACACGCTGACGCTGCTGCCGTATCTGCTGATGCAACTGATAATAACGCTCCGCAATCTGATCGGGCTGTACCAGACAGATCCCCAGCTCCGCATCTACGATCACCGGTAACCCGACCGTCTGACGTAATCGCGTTTCAGGCAGACGGGTCAAGACCGGAATACCCGCCGCCCGGGCCAAAATGACGGTATGCGAGGTCGCCCCACCGTGTGTCAGCAACAGAGCCCGCAGATAAGATTTATCCAGGCGCAGAAACTGGCTCGGTGTCAGCTCTGTCGCCAGCACAACACTGGCTTGCGCTAAAGTGCAGCTCTCCTGAACCCAGGTGGGATACAGTAAGGCGAGTAATTGCTGGCAGACATCCCGCAGATCCAGTTCCCGTTCCCGTAAATAGTGGCTGTCGGCGCGTTGAAACTGGGATTGAAAATAGTGCTGCGTTTGTAAAATGGCTTGCGCTGCCGAAGCTGCATCAGGTAAAGCACCCTGCAAGATCTGGCGGAACTGACTGTCGGTCACCAACGCCAGATGGGCTTGCAGTACCTGTGCGGTCTGGTCTTGCGCCTGGGTGAGTTGCAGCTCCAATTGCTGTTGCAGTTGTATCAATGCCGTTGTGATCAACCGCTGACGCAGGTCCCATGTCTCCGGCGGTAGTGCAATGCTCGGCAATGATAAAGACGATTCAAAGAGTACCAGTTGCCCCTGCGCAATCCCCGGGCTGACCGGCAGACCGTGGATCCATTCGCTTTTCGTTGCCAGTAAACTGCGTGGCATAAACTGCGGCGGGAGTTCGGTTTCGGCGCCGACATCTTCCTGAAGCTCATAGTGCAAAAAATGCTGCAATACGCGCGCGGCTTCGAGGGCATCACTCCCCGTCAGGGTAATGTCACAGAGATCATCAAACAGCGTGTCGGTGCCTAACAGTGCCAGCACGCTCTTGGCATTGGCGCAGCGGCCATTCCGGCGGTTACACCAATCAATAGTGGCCTTGAAGCCTTTAGTCACGGCCTCTAGCTGGGTGGCCGGACGGGCATGTAACCCGCGTTGCAAACTACAGCGATATTCAAGTTTATGACACGGCATAATGTGCACCCACAGGTAACCAAAACAGGATCATCAGGCTTGTAACCGTTTAAATACCGCCTTGGGATCTTTCAAGACATCCTGAATCGGCACTTTCAGGACGCGCATATTCTCAAATCGCTCTTCCCCCTCAATGACGATATCAATCGCCATCAGGATCGCATCGGCAGCCCGAATGTCATGGACGGACAATTCATTTTCAATTCCCATGGCGCCCTGGGTTTCCACTTTAATGTCATGGCCCAGTTCTTTGGCTGTTGCGATTAACTTCTCTGCCGCCATGTAGGTATGGGCAATGCCGGTGGGACAAGCGGTGACCGCCACAATTCTCATTCTGTCTTTCCTCTTGCACTATTCATGGTTTGCCACAACCGGAGAACCGGAACGGGCTTTCAGAAAATTCATCAATATCGCAGTGACCAACACACCTGATGCTATTGAAACCAGATACATCAGGCGGTGATCAATGACCGGCAACACAATCGGACCGCCATGCGGTGCATGGTCGGCAACTCCAGACAGCATGGCCATCACACTGCCGATAGCAGAGCCGAAACAGATAGTCGGGATCACCCGTAATGGGTCGGCAGCCGCAAAGGGAATTGCCCCTTCGGTAATACCAATACAGCCCATGGCCAGTGCAGCGGCCCCTGCCTCTTGCTCCTGCTCAGACCAGAGTTTTTTATTCAGTTTGGTGGCTAGTCCCAACCCCAGCGGCGGAATGCAAATCGCAGTTGCCACCGCCCCCATAATGGTTGGATTGCCTTCGGCAATCATTGCGGAGCCAAAGAAAAACGCCGTCTTATTGATTGGTCCACCCATATCAAACGCCACCATCGCCCCCAGCACAGCCCCTAAAACCACGGCATTGGCGGTGCCCATGCCTTTTAGCCAGCCGGCCAGAAAAACCATCGAATTGGCCAGCGGAACACCGACCACTTCAAACATCAGCGTACCGATGATCAGCGCCGAACAGATGGGAATAATCAGGATCGGCGTTAATGGCCGAAAGGCTTTCGGGATCGGCATTTTTTTCAGTAATTCGACAACCCAGCCTGCCAGTAAACCGGCCACCAGCGCACCAATGAAGCCGGCATGAATGGTGGATGAAATTTGCCCGCCCAGCATCCCGGCCACCAGAGCCGGTTTGCCGGCCCGAGCGTAGGCAATATAGCCCGCCAGCACCGGCAGAAGCAGTGCAAAGACCTGATTGCCAATATCGACAATCAGCTTGAGTATGGGTGACCCCGTAAATGAGGGGCCGAGTGATGTCATCGGAGCAAAAGCAACAGCTAACGCGATCAGTATGCCGCCACTGGCAATAAACGGGATCACGTGAGATACGCCAGTCAGCAGATACTGCTTATAGCGCTGTAACTGTTCTCGCATACAAGGCTCCATTTGCATTCGTCATTATTGTTATTCTTGTAAACCGTTTATTATTCCAGCCTGAAGGGCTGACGGTATTGGAAAAAACACTCATCAACTGGATTTTTGTAACATTAATAAGGCTTTGTGACTGGGATCGGCTTTCCATTTTCAGGAGCCGCCGTTATCGCTTTAAAGATAGGATAAAAAAGCAAAACCGGATCGGTTGGCGTAACCGATCCGCTGAGGACACGTTTAACACTCGGTAATATTGATCGCCAATCCGCCGCGCGAGGTTTCCTTATATTTGTCGAGCATATCCTTGCCGGTATCCCGCATCGTGGCAATGACCTTATCCAGGGAAATAAAATGCTGACCATCACCGCGCAACGCCATACTGGCCGCATTAATCGCTTTCACCGACGCCATCGCATTGCGTTCAATGCAGGGAATTTGTACCAATCCGGCAACAGGATCGCAGGTCAGACCCAGATTATGCTCCATGCCGATTTCCGCCGCATTCTCGACCTGATCCGGGGTGCCCCCCATGACCGCCGCCAACCCTGCCGCCGCCATCGCACAGGCTGACCCGACCTCACCCTGACAACCGACTTCCGCACCGGAAATCGACGCATTCAACTTGCACAAAATACCAATGGCTGTAGCCGTCAGCAGGAACTCCTGCACCTTGGCGGCTGACGCCGACGCGCTGAATTGTGGACAAAACTGCATGTAATAATGCAAGACGGCCGGAATGATCCCGGCAGCACCATTGGTCGGAGCGGTCACTACCCGACCGCCGGCCGCATTTTCTTCATTCACGGCCAACGCATACAGGTTGACCCATTCCATCGCATTCCAGCCCGGTGAGCCCATCTGCCGCACCAGACTGTCATGCAAACGAGCAGCCCGACGACGAACATGCAAACCGCCGGGTAATTCCCCCTGCTGCTGAATGCCGCGCTGAACACAGCGTTGCATGGTCTGCCAGATCTGCTCAATACCTGTCGCGATGTCGGCATCACTGCGCCAGACCAGCTCATTCGCCAGCATCAGTTCAGCAACGGATAGCTGGTGTTGATGACACAAGGCTAACAGCTCCGCTGCTGAAGCAAACGGATACGGAACCTGAACTTCATTCAATGAGGCAGGTTGATCCACCTCATCATCATCCAGCACAAAACCGCCGCCCACCGAATAATAGGTTTTCATCAGTACGGTTTGCCCTGCGCCATCAAAGGCAAACAACTGCAGACCATTGGTATGCCGGGGCAAACACTCCCAGCGCAAAATCACATCGCGCTGTTCATCAAACGCTATGGCATGCGATCCTGCCAGACACAAGTCTGCTCCCGACTGTAATGCCGCATAGCGGGGGGCGATCCAGTCAGGATCGACAACATCCGGCAAGGCCCCTTCCAGACCCAGTAACAGGGCAGGTGGTGTACCATGACCTTTTCCGGTCGCGGCTAGCGAACCATAAAAAATAACCTGAACCCGGGTGACAGATGACAACAACGCTTGTTGTGCTAATAACTGACTGAACAGATAACCGGCCTTCATCGGGCCGACGGTATGCGAACTGGAAGGGCCGATCCCGATTTTGAAGAGATCAAACAAGCTAAGCGTCATTACAAATCCTGTCTTTATTTTAACTTCAGATAAACACACTAAAGATAGCGCACCTGAAAGAAACAAATAATATGCCAACCAAAACAATCAGGATAATGCGTTACAAATCACTGAGATAATAAAGAATTGTTCTAAAGATAGGCTATAACGCCTGATCATGGGGAAGCAACAGGCACAAAAAAAGGGCAGTCTGCCCTTTTTCTGCGCTCATATTAAATCACCCGGGAGAATTGCTGCTGCCGTGCTTTTTGCCGCAAATAGACATCAAAACACATACAGATATTGCGGATTAGCAAGCGCCCGGTCGCAGTCACCCGCAGGATCTGATTATCGATAACCACCAAACCATCGTTCACAAAGGGTTGCAGCAGTTTTAAATCTTCTGCGAAATAGTCGGCAAACGAAATCCCGTATTGGGCTTCAAGCTGCTGCGGGTCCAGTGTGAAATTGCAGATCAACGCCTTAATGAGATCGCGGCGGATCAAATCATCCCGTTCCAGTGCACAGCCTTTCCATTGCGCATGACCAAGTTGCGTCACTTGTTCGTAATACACCTGCAGCTCTTTCTGGTTCTGTGAGTAGGCATCGCCCAGCATGCTGATGGCCGAAACGCCCAACCCCAGCAGATCACAATCCCCCTGCGTGGTGTAGCCCTGGAAATTACGATGCAGCACACCGTCGCGTTGCGCCTGGGCCAGTTCGTCATCGGGTTTGGCAAAGTGATCCATGCCGATATACAGATAACCCTGTGCCGTCAGGTATTCAATGGTTTCCTGCAGCATGGCCAGTTTTTCCGCCGGGGACGGTAATAACTCTTCTTTGATCTTATGCTGACCGGCAAAGCGGCTCGGCAGGTGTGCATAGTTAAACACGGAGAGCCGATCCGGCTGCAATGCCACGATCTGTTCCAGTGTGTGACGGAAACTTTCGCGGGTTTGCAGCGGTAAACCGTAAATCAAATCCAGATTGGTCGAGCGGAAGCCCAGTTGTTTCGCCCGCTGGATCATGGCGCGAATAAAATCATTATCCTGCTCACGATTCACCACTTCCTGTACGCGTTTGTCAAAATCCTGCACGCCCAGGCTGATGCGGTTAAATCCTACCTGTTTCAGCACATCCAATGTATCCAGCGTAATTTCTCGCGGATCAATTTCAATGCTGAACTCGCCTTCCTCTGCAAAATGAAAATGCGTTTTCAGCATGGTCATCAGACGGGCGATCTGTTCATGCGACAGGTAAGTCGGTGTACCGCCGCCCCAGTGCAACTGGCTGACGGTGCGACCGGCAAACAGTTTGGCCTGCTGCTGGATCTCTTTTTCCAGATAGCCGAGATATTCTTCTGCTTTATGCCGCTGCCGGGTCACGATTTTATTACAGGCGCAGTAATAACAAAGCTTATGGCAGAACGGGATATGGACATACAGCGATAACGGCCGCTGCGGATATTGTTGTGTCGCATGCAGAAACTGCGGGTAGCCAAACGATTCGGAGAATTCCAGTGCAGTTGGATAAGAGGTGTAACGCGGGCCGCTGTAATTATATTTCTGGATCAGGGCGTCATCCCAGATGACATGCTGTGTAGACATGGGTTTGGCAACCTAAATTAAAAAAGTCACGATACTTCATTGAGCGTTATAGCAGGTGTACGCCGCTTCCAAAAGCAAAGATCACCCGTAACGTGAAATTAGCTCCGAAGAGACGACGAACATTTCGTAACACATCACCACATAATCGAACATATTGACCATTTCCTTACTGCCGACTCTTTGCTTAACTAAGGCCACTCTCACCGGAAAGGAATAGCGATCATGTCGATCAAAAAACTTATCACCACAGGGCTTATTGTTTCTCTCTCAGCATTTGCTTTTATCAATACGGCGGCTGCACAGATGACACCACAGCAGAAAGCGGAATGGTTAAAAACACATCCGCGCAGAGCTGAGGTCAATGCTCGTCTGACCAATCAAGCGCATCGGATCAACACAGAACGCAAAGAAGGTGATCTCACCAACCCACAGGCAGCCAAACTGCATTCAGCCGATCGCCATATCCGCCGCGAAGAACGTCGTATGGCAGCACAACACAACGGCCATCTGACCAAGCAGGAACAAATCAAACTGAACCAGCAGGAAAATAAAGTCAGCCAGAAAATCGGGCAGTAAGATACTTGGTCAGCGTGGTGGCAGGGTGTCACAGGCTGTTTCTGAACCGAGGTCAAGTGCCACACGGGAAAACCGTGTGGCACCCGGCGGAATCAATCTTCTTTGTAGCGGCTGTCGAATTGGCTGGGATCAAAATCGCTGTCAATGAAGCGCTGCAGCAATTCATCCGGGTCCTTTGCTTCGTTCTCTTCGTCATTCAAACCCAATAACTTTAAGAGTTCCTGATGACGCGCCAGTTTTTTATCCAGCCATTCCTGATCTTCTGCGGCTATCGGCTGTTCTAATTCCAATTTATCCAGCAGCGCATTCAGACGATCATCGTTTTCCAGTTTGTCCAGTTCACGTTCCCACTTCGCCAGTTGTTGCTCTTGTGGTACTTCTTTCTTTTCTGATTTCGGCTCAACCGGTTTGGCCGGTTTTACGGTTTTTACCGGCGTTTCCACCACCAGGGCTACCGGCTTGCGAGAACCGACGCGGGCGTCCTTGTTCTTGGCTTCCCGTGCCTGATGTTCTTTGCTTTCGACGCTGTTACGTGCGCCGGGTTTCAGGCCCTTGCGTTTCGCCTGTTTTTTCTGCTCACGGCCATCTAATTCAGTAAATGCCGGTTTTTTCTTCTTGCTGTCAGGGCGTTTGCTATTCCCAACTGATTTCGCTGGCTTGGTCGCCATGTGTTACTCCAAAACTCGCTCGATGATCTGATGGGCTATTCTACATAACCGCAGGGGCGGCGCGTAGTGACTATTCTACTTTTGCCGCAATAACCGTCTGACTATAACGACGATCCACGCGGAAAATATGATCGATCAGCCAGATTTTCACAAATAAGACGATATCCATCATCGCATCGTCGTCTTTGGCTCTTGCCTTTGCCAGCCGGCTCTTCAATTCATCCAGTACGGCGGCATGAACTTTGGCATGCGGCACCAGATCCGGATAGTTCACTTTTTTCATTAATGCTTCTTCGGTATGGAAATGCTGTGTCACCCGCGCCAGCAGATCTTCAATCTTGGCATTAATGTTCTGGCTGCCGGTTTTGAATTTGACGGCACTGTAAGCCGCATTGACCGCATGGAACATCCCTTCATGCTGCGTATCCATAGAGGGAATATTGATTTTAAAGGCATCTGACCAATGAACCAGTTCGTCATTCTGACGCGAGTTTTTGGTATCAAAGGTAATCTGGAAGTTACCACTGAGCTGTTCCAATTCATCAATGATAAACGCAACTTCGCGGGTCACTTGCACATTAAGCAAGGTGTCATCCATGACACCGCTGACGACGTCATTGACCTTTTCAACCATCGCCGCCGTATTGCCGTTCACCTGAGCCTGTTGTTCCGCTGCTGCGGCAATCTGCGTGTTCATATCGGCAATCTGGTTAACGATCTGAACGATTTCGGTCAGCGTCTGACCGGCCTGCTCGGCCTGTTGTACCGCTTGATCGCCAACTTGCTGTGTTTCCTCCATCAATCCGACTGTCAGCGACGTCTGACGCTGCACCTGCTCGATCTTGTGCTGAATTTCCTGTGTAGACGCCTGCGTCCGGTTGGCCAGTGAACGCACTTCATCGGCCACCACGGCAAATCCGCGTCCGGCCTCACCAGCCCGGGCCGCTTCAATGGCCGCATTAAGCGCCAGTAAATTCGTCTGCTCAGAGATATTCCGGATCAGGTTAACAATATCGCCAATGGCCGCACTGTCCTGCTGCAATTGTTGGATCGCCTGCGTTGACCGGGAAATGTTTGACGCGACCTGTTGAATGAGCTGAACCGTTTGCTCAACTTTAGACAACCCTTCTTCGGCATGATTGCGGGAACCCAGCGTATGCTCTCTGGCTTCCTGGGTGCTTTGCGTAATGTTGGTTAACGTAGACATCATCTCTGCAACCGAGTCATTCAGCATTTCGGCCTGCTCAAACATCTGCGTCATGTTTTTTTCCGTCGAATTGGACGACATTCGCAATTCATCGACCTGCCGCGCAGCCACATTAGAGGTTTCCTGAATGGTCGATATCACATGATCCAGACTTTCAGTCAGACCATTCAACATCGAAGCCACCTGGGAAAATTCATTCTTGTTCGTGGTTGGCAACCGATAAGCGAGGTTTTTGCCACTGTCTGTCATGATTTTCAGATGATGGCGTAATTCATTGATAGAATGATTTATTTTCCAGCGTAAAGCGGCCAGTGCCACCAAAACCAGCCCCATTAGCGTCAGAGAAAATACAATATTCAAATACCGTAATTGTGCTTCTTGCCGGGTAATTTCTGTTTTGACCTGATTGGTATCTTGTGCCAATTGTTTAATTTGGTTATCGATCGCGGTACCAATGTGATCAGACAGCCAGTCAAAACCACCTGGGGCTTTTTTCATCAACTGGTCGCCCTGCGATTTATCTCCCGCCAGATAAGCCTGCGTCATCTGTTCACCGATTTGAATCTGCTGAGAAATGTATTCCGGGAGTTGTTGCAGATAGTTGGCACTGCCGGTTTGGGTCAATGCCTTTTGCTGTTCGAGAATTAAGGTCGCGTAATGATGAGCCTGATCAATTGAATCTTTATCACCAGTGAGAGATGCATCGGTCAGATATTGCTGGATCTGCACGGACGCATAACGTAATTCCTGCATCAGCAAAGCATTGTCTGCATTCTGCTGCTCTTGTTGATGCCATTGTTCGATGGTGGATTGGGCATGTTCACGCCAGAGTAGATAACCACTCAAAGCAATAATCAGTAGGAAGGAGAAAAATAAAATGAAACGACGAATGGAGCAATTCAAGATCCAACTGCGCATATCATACCTTCAGAGACTAAAGATGCCTTTTAGCGAGTCTAGATAAAGGTTTATTTATCATCCAATTTAATTTTCAAAAATAAGACTCTATCGAGGCAATTAATCGATAGTCATCAGAATGGCCGCAAACACGGGAACATGGAAAATTACAGAAGGATTAAACTCGATAACACATTTGAAAGCACAGCCGGAAAGATCTCCGGCTGTCAGAAAAGATTAGCGCGATGCCGCAGAAAGCAAGGCACCGGCAGCAATAAACAACGAGCCAAAGATGCGATTTTGTGTCCGCATCCCTTTTTCATTCTGTACCAGATGAGTCAGCGGTGCCGCCAGTGACGCATAGCCGAGCATGACGATCACATCCACCACCACACACGTCACCGACAGAATCAATGCCTGCGACCACAGCGGATAGTCGGCGTGCAGAAATTGTGGAAACAAAGCCACCAGAAAGACAATGCTTTTGGGGTTGGTCAGGTTGACAAAGACCGCAGGCCAAAACAGCGCCGGACGATGACCCGCTTCGGCCGTCACGCCTTCCCGCATCAGTTGGGGCACTTCGCGCCATTTAGTCCAACCCAGCCAAACCAGATAGGCGACCCCAAACCATTTCAGTATCGCAAATGCGGTGGCGGATTTGGCCAACAGAGTACCGAGACCGACGCCGACTAACACCAGATGGATTGACAATCCGAGCTGCAACCCAGCGATGGCCGGGACCGAACCACGCACACCATACCGGATCGCATTACTGATCGTGTTCACTGCCCCCGAACCGGGATAAATACTGAACACCAGCGTCGTTGCCAGATAGGTCAGCCAAACGTGAAGATCCATTCTCACCTCCGCAGGCGTTGGTTGGTCTTAAATCCAGATAAACAGATTAGTGGAGTGCAAAACCGATTGCCAGTAATAAGTTAAACAACAGACTGCCCATGGCGGTGCGCTTTAACTGTTTATCCAGCAGCGACGGATCGTCACTGTGTTTTACCACCCACGCCGAGCGCAGCAGCGGGATCCAGGCTGGCAGACAGAGCCATGGCCAGAGCGTGTGCGCACGAAAAACAATATAAATCATCGCCATTAACCCACCGCCAATCACCAGAAAATAGTGATAACGGCGTGCCCAGCGGTGCCCGATACGCACGACAAAGGTTCGCTTGCCAGTGGCCAGATCGGTGTTGATGTCACGGATATTGTTAACATTCAGCACGGCGGTTGCCAGAAATCCGCAGCCGGCAGCCGGTAACACCAGCCAGGGGTCAAACTGCTGGGTAAACAGATAGTAAGTTCCCAACACTCCCAGCAGGCCAAAAAACAGAAACACCGACAGATCGCCGAGCCCCCGGTAGCCATAAGGTCGCCGCCCGACGGTATAAGTAACCGCAGCCACCAGCGCCAGACCACCAAATCCGATAAACGTCAGAATCGCCGGCCAGTTGCCAGAAAATGCCGTCCAGAGCAGACTCAGCCCCAGCATGATCGTCACTCCGGCCACCAGCGACATGGCTCGCTGCATCTGTTGGCGCGTGATCAGGCCGCTCACCACCGTGCGTTGCGGTCCGACCCGATCGTCATTGTCGGCCCCGGAAACGGCATCGCCATAATCATTGGCCAGATTCGATAAAATCTGCAATCCGATAGCCGTGAGCAGACAGAGTACAAAGACACTCCCGCGGAAACTGTGCACACCCGCCGCCAATCCACTTCCCAGCAATACCGCCGCACAAGCCAGCGGCAAGGTTCGCAGACGCGCGGCCTGCAACCAGATTTTCCAACGTGGTTTATTCATCAGACCACTCATTTCCTTCCGTTCTACGGCGACTAAATATCACAACTGACATCGATGGGTTTACCCTTAGTGCGCTCAGCCCTATACTGATGCGATTCTTCGGGCGGACACCACTCCTGTAAAGGGCGTACTATACCGGATGCCAACGCCTTTTGGCAGTTTCCCGCCCCCATCGCGATAGATGGCATCCTGACGAATGCGATTATCCCATGCTGGCTCAAACTCATTTACTGGAACAACTGAACGCACTGGCAGCAACCGAACCACAGGGTTTTGTTCGCCTGCGAACGGCAATGGACGTCACCTCCCTGATTGGCTGGTTAAAAGCACAGCCGGTGTATCCGCGTATCTACTGGCATGCTCGTGAACGCGACCGTGAATTTGCCGCATTGGGTACCGTCAGAGAACTGACCGATCCGGCCCAGCTTGATACCCTGACCGGACAACCACGTCCTTCCGCGGGCAGTTATCCGCGCTATTACGGCGGGTTGGCGTTCGACTATCAACAGCCGGTTTCTGGGGAATGGCAGGCGTTTGGCCCCTGTCGTTTTGTGCTGCCACGTATTGAGTTGATTCGTCAGGGAAATCAGACCGAGCTTGTCTGTAATTTCTGGTTTGAAAACAATAATCAGAACGCGGAGATTGCCGCCGCCCGCGCCGCCTTGATGCAGTTACAACCGGAAAAGACACTGCAAAAATATCTGCCGACCCAAATCACACGTCAGGACACGCCGGACAAATCGCGCTGGATGCAGTGGCTATCCCAGGTGTTGCAACCTGAATCACTCAATGCGATCCCTAAAATCGTGTTATCCCGTCGCTCTTCACTCAGCTTTGATGAACCCTTGGAACCCTGGTCACTGCTCGCCAACTGGCAGAGTGCGGCTCCGGCCTGTTTCCATATCGGTTTCCAGTTTTCCGAAGAGAGCTGTTTTATTGCCAGCTCCCCGGAGCGGCTCTATCGTCGGCAAGGGCGTCACTTATGGAGTGAAGCGCTGGCGGGAAGTACCCCACGTACCGGTGATGCCGAGCAGGATGCCGAACTGGCCGCACTGTTGTTGCAAGACGGCAAAAACCGGCTGGAAAACCGCTTTGTCCATACCGATATCCTGACCCGGCTGGACGGTCTGGCTGAAACAGCCGTGGTGTCTGATGCGCGGATCCTGCCATTGAAGCATATTCAGCATATCAAACGGGAAATTGAAGCCACATTGCGCCCGCAGACCTCTGACTGGCAATTGCTGAAAAACATTCATCCGACCCCGGCGGTCGGTGGTTCGCCACGCCGCAAAGCGCAGGCCAAGATCCGCGAACTGGAACAACATCAACGCGGCTGGTACGCCGGTGCCTGTGGTTTTATCAGTGAAGACGTATCTGAATTTACGGTCGCCATCCGTAGTGGCCTGTGGCATGACCAGCAACTGCACCTGTATACCGGTGTCGGCATCCTGACCGGTTCCGACGCCGATGCCGAATGGCAGGAACTCGATACCAAACTCAACAGTATGTTGGGTGTCTGGCATGAATGAGCCATGGTCATCGCTGGGTAGCCTGAATGCCTTATGGAGCAGCCTGCTGATTGAAGAGCTGGTCCGACTGGGCGTCCGGGATATCTGCATCGCACCCGGTTCCCGCTCGACCCCGCTGACACTGGCCGCAGCAGCCCATCCGGCTGTCAAAACGCATCTGCATTTTGATGAACGCGGGCTCGGCTTTCTGGCTTTAGGGCTGGCGCAAGGCAGTCAGCGTGCGGTGGCGGTGATCGTTACCTCCGGCAGCGCCGTCGCCAATCTGTTACCTGCGATCGTGGAAGCCCGGCAATCCGCAATCCCGCTTTGGATCTTAACGGCAGACCGCCCGGCAGAGCTGATCGATTGTGGTGCCAATCAGGCCATAGAACAGACCCAGATTTTTGCCCATTATCCGGTGTATCAACGCGCACTGCCCGCGCCCGACCATGACATTGACCCCGCCTGGTTGCTGGCTACCCTTGATCAGGCAGCCTTTCAGCAGCAACAGACACCGGGCCCGGTGCATCTGAACTGTCCGTTTCGTGAGCCGCTATACCCGGTCGCCGGGCAACAACTGCCCGACTCCGCCTTTCGCGGCTTAACCGCGTGGCTGGCCCGCAAGGAGCCCTGGACTCACTATCAGGCGGCACAGACACAGTGTCAGCCTCATCCTGACTGGCCTGCGATCCGTCAGGGCCGCGGGCTTATCATTGCAGGGCGGATACAACGGCAGCAGGATGCCGATGCCATCCTGGCACTGGCAGCACAAACTGGCTGGCCATTGTTAGCCGATATTCAATCGCAACTGCGTTTTCATCCGCAGACCATCGCCTACGCCGATCTGGCGCTGCATCATCCGGCTTATCAGCACCTGTTGGCACAGGCCGATACCTTGCTGCTGTTTGGTGGACGCCTGATTTCCAAACGCCTGCAACAGTTTATCAATGCACATGACTGGCAACACTGCTGGCAGATCGCCCCGGATGCTGAACGGCTGGACAATGGCTTGGCGGTACACCAACGCTTCGTGGTATCGCCTGCATTATGGTGTCAGGCACACGATGGCGAGCCACAACCCGCCTGGCATGCATTGCAGGAGTGGGATCAGATGCTCGGCAAGCTGATCACGCAGGCGTTACCCGCCTGGGGCGAGATAACCCTGTGCCATCAACTGAATACACAACTGCTCGGCCAATTATTTATTGGTAACAGTATGCCAGTCCGTCTGCTGGATATGCTCGGTAGCTGCGGCGTTCGCCCCTCACAGATCTACACCAACCGGGGCGCCTCCGGCATTGATGGTCTGATCGCCACAGCCGCCGGTGTCGCCAAAGCCACGCCCGAGCAACCGACCACTCTGTTGCTGGGCGATACCTCGGCGTTATTTGATCTGAACAGTCTGGCCTTATTGCGGGAGCTGACATCGCCCTTTGTCGCGATCATCATTAATAATGACGGCGGTAATATTTTTCACATGCTGCCGGTGCCGGAACACAACCAGATCCGTGAGCACTTCTATCAGCTACCCCACGGACTGGACTTTCGCGCCAGTGCCGAACAATTTAAGCTGGCTTATGCCGCAGCCTACAATGCAGAGAGCTTCCGTCGGGCTTATGCCGCTGCCCTCACGCGGTCTGGTGCCACCCTGCTGGAATGCCATGTAGCAACCGGGGCCGCGGCGGAATGGCTTAAGTCGTTTGCCGGACAGGTGCGGAGCCTGCCGGCGTGACTCGCCCGACGCTGGTGTTACTGCATGGCTTTCTCGGGGCCGCCGATGACTGGTCAACCCTGCGGGAACAATTGCCAAAAGTGCAGTGTATTGCGCTGGATCTACCCGGTCACGGTCAGGCGACAGCACAATGCCTGCGCCAGATGGCCGATTTCCCCGGCTGGTTAACCCAGCAATTAGCCCGGCGGCAGACCCGGCAATATCACCTGTTAGGCTATTCGCTCGGTGGCCGCCTGGCCTTGCAGTTTGCCGCCAGCCATCCGGTGGGATTACAAAGCCTGATTCTGGAAAATGCCCATCCTGGTCTCAGTACGGTCGCAGATCGTCAACTCAGAATACAGAGCGATGCCCGCTGGGCCCGTCGCTTTCACCGGGAAGCCTTGACTCAGGTTTTAGCTGACTGGTATCAACAACCGGTGTTTCAGGATCTGTCCCCGACCGAACGGGAACAGCTCATCACCGCCCGCAGTCAGAACTCCAATCGCGCCTTAGCTAAAATGCTGTGCTGTTGTTCACTGGCAAGGCAAGCCGACTATCAGGGCTGGATCAAAACAAGCACGCTGCCAATACTGTATCTTTGCGGCGAACAGGATCGGAAATTCCGGCAGATTGGAACACAACTGGCCGCCGCCTGCCCGCAAGTACAGTTAACCTGTCTTGCTGGTGGTCACAACCTGCATCGTGTTACCCCGAATTCAATGGCTGCTGTCATCCGTCAGTGGCTGAACGCCTTTCCCTTTTGATGAGAGAATAATATGCAACATCATGATGACGACGTCCGCTGGTATGCGCCGATTGCGTGGCAGGATTGCAGCGCCGACTATCAGGACATTCGTTACCACAAGTCAGCCGACGGCATAGCTAAAATCACCATTAATCGTCCGCAAGTCCGGAATGCATTCCGCCCATTGACGGTCATGGAAATGATGAAAGCCCTGCAGGATGCCCGCTTTGATGCCAACATCGGCGTGATCATTCTGACCGGTGAAGGTGAACTGGCATTCTGCTCCGGTGGCGATCAGAAAGTGCGTGGTGATTACGGCGGATATAAAGATGATGAAGGGACACACCACCTGAATGTGCTCGATTTCCAGCGCCAGATCCGTACCTGCCCGAAACCGGTCGTCGCCATGGTCGCCGGTTATGCCATTGGTGGCGGTCATGTCTTGCATATGCTGTGTGATCTGACCATTGCCGCAGACAATGCCCGTTTCGGCCAGACAGGCCCGAAAGTCGGCTCCTTCGACGGTGGCTGGGGCGCCTCTTACATGGCGCGTCTGGTCGGCCAGAAAAAAGCCCGTGAAATCTGGTTCCTCTGCCGTCAATATGATGCGCAACAAGCGTTGGAGATGGGCCTAGTCAACACGGTGGTTCCTCTGGCTGAACTGGAAAAAGAAACAGTGCGCTGGTGCCGGGAAATCCTGCAACACAGCCCGATGGCACTGCGCTGTCTGAAGGCGGCACTGAATGCCGATTGTGATGGCCAGGCCGGACTGCAGGAGTTGGCTGGAAATGCCACCATGCTGTTCTATATGACCGAGGAAGGTCAGGAAGGCCGTAATGCTTTTAACGAAAAACGTGCGCCTGACTTCAACAAATTCCCGCGAAATCCATAACATATATTAACCAGACCGATGCAGTGCAGCACACTGCATCGGGATCTGATATAAGATGATAGAGCGAGCTTGATTTTCCCACGGATAAGGACAGCCCATCATGGATATCACTCTGTACCGTTATCAACTGCCATTGACGCAACCCCTCACGTTTCATAACCAGACCATCGAACAGCGCGAAGGGTTACTACTGCATTGGGGCAGCAGTTGGAGCGAAATAGCGCCTTTACCCGGTTTTTCTCGCGAAACATTGGCTGAAGCAGAACAGGAGATCATTGATTTTCTGACTGCGTTCAAACAAGGCAAAACGATCCCGGTCAACTGTCCTTCCGTACAATTTGGTTTAGATTGCGCCCGCCGTAGTTGGCCGGTATTAAAGCACACCCCACTCCCGCCCTATCTGCTGTTACAAGGCTCTCCCGACGATATTATCTGGAGCTGGAAAGAGTGGTTGTATGACTACCCGAACCGGGTGAAGCTGAAAGTGGCGCGTTATCCGATGCGCGACGAATTAGCAATGATCCGTGAACTGATCCGCCTCGCACCCAAAACCAAGCTGATCCTGGATGCCAACCAGCAGTGGACGCGGGAAGAAGCCTGGGCCTTTATGAACCATCTTGATCCTGCTCATATCGAATATATTGAAGATCCCTGCCCCTCTTATGCCGATATCCGGGCAGTCGCGTCGCATACCGGGATCGGGGTAGCTCTGGACGAAATTCTCAGTCTGGAAACTAACTGGGATTTCTTTCCACAACTCAAGGGATTGATATTAAAACCCACCCTGATTGGCTCACTGGCCAAATGTCATGTTCTGGTCGTCAAAGCGAAAGCCAATGGCGTCAGGGTGGTCATTTCATCCAGCCATGAATCACAACTGGGGAACCGCCTGCTGGCGCTGCTGGCCGCCGAATGGTCACCGGAACAAGCGCCGGGGCTGGATACGTTACGTTATTTCAACGACACCGTGCTGGATGAAAAACAGCAAATCGACATCAAAAAACTACAGGTAGTATGGCAGAGTTAACTTGCCCGATCCGGCAACACGCACAACAACAACCGACACAACCGGCATTATGGTATGCCGGAACCCTGATCACCTATCACCAGCTCGATGCCAGGCTCAATGCGCTGCAACAACAACTCACAGCCGCCAGCATCAAATCCGGCGAGCACCTGTTTCTCTGCACGCCGAACAGTATCGAGTTGGTGCTGTTGCTCTGGGCTTGCTGGCGCAATCAGATCGTCTGTTGTCCGGTCAATCCACGTTTAGCCGAGGCACAGCAACGCCTGTTACAACAACGGGCCAATGCGCTGCATCGATGGCCTTCACCGTCATTAGATTTTGATTTTTCCAAAGAATCTGCGCCGTTCTCACCGGCATTGTTAGATAATCACTCAGTCAGCAATCTGATTTACACTTCCGGCAGCAGCGGGGCGCCCAAGATAGTGGCCCACCGTCTGTGCCATCATTTCGCCAACGCACAAGGCAGCATCGTACCGATCACCGCCCATGATGGCTGGTTATTGTCTCTGCCGCTGTTTCACGTAGGTGGTTTAGCCATTCTGTTCCGTTGCTTCCTCGCCGGGGCCTGTGTCGTGATGCCTGAGGCAGATACTCCTTTGGCCGAGCTGCTGCAAACAGCGCCGATTACTCATCTCTCTTTGGTTCCGACGCAACTTTACCGATTACTGCAACAGCCTGAATTTCACTTTGCAAAAACCCGGGTAAAACATCTGTTATTGGGCGGCGCCCCATTGCCAGACAGCCTGATCGCACAGTGCCGGGAGCAGCAATTAACACCGTGGGTCAGCTATGGTCTGTCGGAGATGGCATCACAGGTTTGCACCTGTCAGGCCGGTCAGACCGGCGTAGTCGGGAAAGCCTTACCCGGTCGGGAAGTCATCCTAAAAAATGACGAGATCTGTGTCCGCGGACAGACCTTATTCGCCGGTTATTATCAGCCAGATCATTCACTCCTACTGCCGCTGGACAGTGAAGGCTGGTTTCATACGGGGGATGCCGGAACCTGGCAGGGCGATGATCTCCTCATTAATGGCCGGATCGACAACCAGTTCATCAGTGGTGGAGAAAATATTCAGCCGGAACAGATCGAGCAGCAATTATTGCAACATCCTGCGGTGGCGCAGGCCATCGTGGTTCCTGTTGCCGATGAAGAATGGGGTATGCGTTGCATCTGTTTTGTCGATTGGCATCATGCGGCGATCCCGGTAGCTGAATTAAGTCACTGGTTACGTCAGTTCTTACCCGCCTATATGCTGCCTAAACAATGGCTGGCATGGCCCGAATTACCGGCCGGGCAACTCAAGATTCAACGTTCGGAATTTAAACGGCTTGCACAGGAATCCATCGCTATCAAACAAAAGTAAATTATGCTTATATCAGCAGGCTGATACTTAAACCGCAGAGGTTGATGTGCGTATTATCAAAATAATGACTCTGGCATGTGGTGTAATCGCCTTTCCTATTTTTATATCAAATAGTTATGCTGATACTAACGACACCGACTTGCTCCGTAAACAACACGAGCATCGGGTAAATAATGACAACCAGGCCACTCATGGCGGCCCTGACAGACGAGCCGATAATGAAGCTCATCCGGTCAACACACAACCCCATCAGGCAACGCCATCAAATCATCCGACACCCAATAACAACGTTCGCATCGAAAAACCGGCCCAGACCTCAACTCCCGTCAATAACATGCCTTCTCACAATCCGGCATCGACGACTATTATCCAAGTCGGTAATCCGACGCCCAACACCATAGCACCGAGCGCTCATGTCGCACCGAATAATACCTCTCAGACCGACAAACACATTCCCAACACTGCCCAGCCCTCAGAAAATATGGCGGCGCCTCATCGTTCTTTTCCGACAGAAAACCATACGCAAGGAATTATTGAGCCCTCCGGCAATACCCGCCCTCACAATGTCATGCCGACCGAAAATACGCATTTCGAAACCCTTGATGACCGAGACCACCGCGCCCTATTTGACCATCGCGGTTCTTATGATCGAGATCGGAATTATGTTGATAGATATCATGAGCATCCGCGTTATTACCGGGAAATGCCTTTCGGATACAAAACCATTATTGCCGCCGGCATTACCTATTTTGTGCTCGATAATTTATGGTATGTCATGCACGATGACCTGTATGAACAAGTACCGGCTCCCAGCAATGTGACCATCATTGAGAACCCGCCGGAAATACCCGGGAACGTGACGATCATTGATATCAACGGGATCCGTTATTATTTTAAAGACGGTCGATACTATCGCAGAGACATCAGCGGCCTCTATCTGGAAGTCACACCTCCACTCCAATAGCCACTGTAGACTGAGTAAAAACAAAAAATCCCGTCACTGATGGACGGGATTATTGAGTGGGGTTGGCCTGTAAGCCGGGTTCTGTTCCGCTTGCGCGGTGGCAATCATTCCTCTAGGCCTGAAATCGCTCGCAGGCTCAAGCAACCTACCCGCTCCCGACGCGGGCCGCGCCAAGGGAGCCTATTTGGTCTTGCTCCGGGTGGAGTTTACCGTGCCACGAACTGTTACCAGTCGCGCGGTGCGCTCTTACCGCACCCTTTCACCCTTACCTGATCCCTTTACGGGCCATCGGCGGTCTGCTCTCTGTTGCACTGGTCGTAGGCTTGCGCCTCCCAGGCGTTACCTGGCACCCTGCCCTGTGGAGCCCGGACTTTCCTCCCTCCTGCTTGTCTACCCGAAGGTACAACAACAAAACGGCGATTGCCCGGCCAACCCCGCGCGCATTATAGGGGGGTTAGCCCTTCGCGGCAAACTATCTCTCAGAATTCTGTTTTTCCAAACCCCAGGCATACAGCGCATTCTTTTTCACACCATAAATTTCAGCCGTTAATGCTGCCGCTTTTTTCAGCGGCAAGTCGGCCATCAGCAGTGTCAAAGTACGCAAAACCTCGGCTGGCAACTCTTCACTGTTATCTGCTTTCCCAGCCAGCATCAGTACAAACTCACCACGGGTACGGTTATCGTCTTCCTGCAACCAAACCAGCATTTCCGAAAGCGGCAAGCTGTGCAGCGTTTCAAATGTCTTGGTCAATTCACGGGCAATGACAATCTGACGCTCGCCAAATACCTGAAGCATGGCCGTCAGCGTATCGATGACACGACGGGGCGATTCATAAAACACCATGGTACGCGTTTCATCTGCCAGCGCCTGTAGGCGATCTTCCTTGCCCTTTTCTTTTGCAGGCAGGAAGCCTTCGAACACAAAGCGATCGGTGGGCAAGCCAGCGGCACTCAATGCCGTGATCGCCGCACACGGACCAGGCAGTGGCACCACCTTAACTCCCGCATCACGACAGGCTTTTACTAGATGATATCCTGGGTCACTAATCAGTGGCGTTCCGGCATCGGAGATCAACGCAATGCTTTGGCCTTGCTGAATACGCTGGATCAGCAGCCCGGCCCGTTGCTGTTCATTATGATCATGCAGTGCCAGCATCGGCACTTTGACATCGAGGTGCTGTAACAGAACACCACTATGCCGGGTATCCTCCGCGGCGATGCAATCGACTGATTTTAATACCTCAATGGCTCTTAATGTGATATCAGACAGGTTACCAATGGGTGTCGGTACAATATACAGACAAGGTGATATAGTCATGAAAACTCCTGTCGAAAATTTGTGTCGTTCCGGTGTGACGATTACACTAGACACCAAACGTTGGTAGGTTGGAGATAAATCTTGAGCCGGATTAGCAAGTTGCGCACTGTACCACATTTCTGGTGGCTGTTTGCCATTGTCCTGTTGTTATCAGGCTGTGCCGCTGGAAATCACAGTGAAAGTAGTGCCGAAAATGCCCCCATATCCGCATTCGGTCCGTTAACAAAAAATAGCCAGTGGTATCTGTCACAGATCGACAGTGCCACCAGCCCGGAAGATCGCTTTGCTTTGCAAGTGCTGGCTGCTCGCCGTCTGATTCTGGATGGCGATCGTACGCAGGCCAATGCCATACAGCAACAACTAGCCAGAGAGGCTACCACGCCACGGCAGAAAGTTGCTGTACGCTTGTTGAACGCGTTGCAATTGGGCAAACAGGGGCAATCCAGTAAAGCCTTAAATCGCATTGCTGGCATCGACCTGCGGCCGTTAGATAATAATACAGTGCAATTTTACTATCGTTTGCAGTCAGAACTGTTACTAAGAACCGGCCAGAAAACAGCCGCCGCAAACAGTCTGATTTCTCTGGATCCTTATCTGAATGGCGAACAGGCCAGTAAAAATCAGCAACAAATCTGGTCGCTATTAAAAGAAAGCGATAGCAATACGCTGAAAAACTATGTCAATGCCGCGGAACGTATGAAACGCGAAAAAGCTGCGGGCTGGTTTGAGTTGGCTGCTATCAGCAAAGAAGCCAAGGGTCAGCAACCACTCTTCGCTGATTGGCAAAAACGTCATCCGAATCACCCTGCGACCGCGCTATTTACGCCTGCGGCAGAACCAGCACAACCCGCTATCGCTCAGAACAATCAAGGGATCACGACAACATCCGATATCCAGAAAGTTGCGGTCTTGCTGCCATTGTCAGGCAAGTTGGCACTCCCCGCCAATGCGCTGAAAACGGGGTTAGACCAGTCTAACCTGGCATCAGGAAATAAACTGACCTTCACCTATTACGATGAAAACAGCATGCCCATGCCGGAGTTGTTGAATAAAATTCAGCAAAACGGGGCTCAGTTGGTGATTGGTCCATTGCAAAAGAATAAAGTGGAACAGCTGTTTGCCAGCCACATCAGCATCCCGGTGCTGGCATTAAATCAGCTGGATTCCCAACCTGCCGCCGATAATCTCTATTATTTCTCCCTCTCGCCGGAGGATGAAGCCGCCCAGATAGCGCAGAAAATTCATGCTGATGGCATGAAACACCCGCTGCTGTTGCTGCCATCCAACTCATTAGGCGAACGGACCGCGACGGGTTTTAACAATTACTGGAAATCGCTGGATATCGGCGATGCCACGGTTGCCAAATTCCGTAGTCGAGATGAACTGCAAACGGTTTTACGGCAGAAACTGGGCGGCACTGCTGCATCAGCGCACGCTGGTGAAGTGCAATCATTGGCCACCGATCCCGCCAATGATCCTAACCGAATCGATGCTATTTTTATGCTCGCATCCCCTTTTGAAGCCTCAAGCATCAAATCCAGCATTGATATCATGTTGGGTGCTTCACCTGTGCGCCCCGCCTATTACTTAGGTTCAAAAAGTAACAGTAGCGGTCTGCGAGCCGATGTTGCACTAGCACTCAATGGTATGCAATTGGGCGATATGCCTTGGATGCTGAACAAAATGCCGGATGAATTAGCCAAAGCCAATACGGTATTACCTCAGGCTTCCGGCGATCAATTGCGTCTTTATGCCATGGGGTACGATGCAGGCACCTTGATACCGCAGTTAAGTGAATTGCGCCAGAATCCGGAAAAGACCATCAATGGACTGACCGGCATCCTGCATATCACAACTGATGGCGTAATCATGCACGACCTTCTGTGGACTCGCTATGCCAGCGGACAGCTGACCACGAATGAACCAGAACCAGCCACAACGCCCCCAGCCGCTCAACCGGCGCAATAAAGGTCAATATTACGAACAACAGGCCCGCAGTTTTCTAGAACAACAGGGCCTGTTGTTTGTCTGTGCCAACTATCACTGTCGTCAGGGTGAATTAGACCTCATCATGCGGGAACAACAAACGCTGGTGTTTGTCGAAGTTCGCTATCGGGCGTCATCTGATTACGGCGGCGCATTATCTTCCGTTACCCCGGCGAAACAACGAAAAATACGGCATACTGCGCGTTATTATTTGCTCAGCCAAAAAATCAATGAAGCACATCAGGCTTGCCGTTTTGACATAGTATCGTACGATAATGACCAGTGTAGCTGGTTAAAAAACGCATTTTAGGAGAAAGGTTTGGATCGGATCAGAGAAAATTTTACCGAAAGTATTCAGACAAAAATTGCTGCGGCTGAAATACTTTCAGAAAGTATTCAAACAGCAGCCCAGATGCTGGCTATCTGTCTACTCAACGGTAATAAGATCCTCACCTGTGGTAATGGCGCCTCTGGCGCACTTGCCCAGTTATTTGTGTCTCATTTGATGAGTCGTTTTGAAACAGCACGACCTTCTCTGCCTGCGATCGCACTCACCTGTGACGGCAATCTGATGAGCTCCCTAAGCCATTATGGCAAATTTGAAGATGTCTATGCCCACCAGATCCGAGCGCTCGGACTGCAAGGTGACATCCTGTTGCTGATCACAACCGAAGAAGATAACCGCGAACTGATCCATGCAGCAGAAGCCGCCTTGTCACGCGACATGACTATGGTGATTTTAAATACCGGTCATGGAGGCGAACTTGCGGGCTTACTTGGGCCAAGTGATGTCGAAATTCGTTGTCCTTCTGCGCGATTCTCGCGCATTCTGGAAATCCATTTGCTCGTGCTGAACTGCCTGAGCGACCTGATAGATCAAACTCTGTTCCCCCAATAACCATTGAGGAATTATTATGTTGCGTAAACTGCTTCCGATCTCGCTGGCCAGTTTATTACTACTACAAGGTTGCGTTGGTGTTTTACTAGCTGGAGGCGCAACAACCGGTGTTGTCGCTGCAAAGGATCGCCGCACACTTACGGCACAGGTCGATGATGAAAAAATCGAATTAAATATTCGGCATGATCTGACGAACCGCCCTGACATATCCCGTATCAGCCATATTTCTGTTAGCAGCAACAACGGTATCGTATTGCTGGTAGGGCAAACCCCGCATCAGAAATACAGCGAAGAAGTAAAAGCCATGGCAGAAAAACAAGATGGTGTTCGCAAGGTTTATAATGAAATAAAAATAGCAGACCCTATCGGGTATGATTTGCGCACCAATGACAGCTGGATCACGTCTAAAGTCCGTACCATGCTGATCGCGGAGAAAAACTTTGATAGCAGCCATATCAAGGTTATTACCGAAGACAGTCAGGTTTATCTGATGGGTATGGTTACGCATGATGAAGGGGAACTGGCGGTAGAAATCGCACGGAATGTATCCGGTGTGTCGAAAGTGATCCGTGTCTTTGAATACGTACAAAAATAAGAAACAAAAAAGGGAATCATCAGATTCCCTTTTTCATGTTATTTGATAACGCGCAATGTAGGTCTGCCCTCAGGACGCGGTGGCTGTGGATCGTCATCATCCACAGCAGATTTGTCTTCTGATGAAGCAGCAACTTTCTCTTCCTGCCAAGCCGCATAAGCTGGCTCTGGCGGGAAAAAGGTACCCGCACCATTCTCACGGGAATGAATTGCCAATACAGCAGCCATCGGAATATAAACCTGTTGTGGCACACCACCAAAACGGGCGTTAAAGCTGACCGCCTCGTTATCCATGGTAAACGCCACGACCGCCTGTGGAGCAATATTCAGAACAATCTGCCCATCCCGCGCATATTGCTGGGGAACTTGCACCATCCTGGCATTGGCATCCACCAGCAAATGCGGTGTCATGTCGTTATCCAACAGCCATTCATAGAATGCCCGTAGCAGATAGGGGCGCGTAGGCGTCATGTTCGGTACCATTAGATTATTCCGTTGCGCATTTCACGTTCGACATCAGTCAAGGAAGCCTGGAATGAATCACGTTCAAATAAACGCGTCATATAAGCCTTCAGCTCCTTCGCACCTTTGCCGGTGAATTCAATACCCATGATTGGCAAGCGCCACATCAGGGGGGCCATGTAGCAATCCACCTGACTGAACTCTTCGTTCATGAAGAAAGGATATTCCTGGAACAGTGGCGCCATCGATTGCAGGCTTTCACGCAATTGTTTGCGGGCAGCATCGGCATCCGGAGCATTGTTCAGGATCTTGTCTGCTAATGTGTACCAGTCCAGTTCCACACGGTGCATCATCAGGCGACAGTTACCACGCGCCACCGGATAGACCGGCATGAGAGGCGGATGTGGGAAACGCTCGTCCAGATATTCCATGATGATACGTGATGTGTAGAGTACCAGATCACGATCAACCAGAGTGGGCACAGAGTTGTACGGATTCAACTCCAGCAATTCTTCCGGCAGATTGTTTACATCCACCATGCAGATATCAAAGGTCACGCCTTTCTCGGCCAGGACAATACGCACCTGGTGACTAAACATGTCATTGCCGGAGAACAGGGTCATGACGGAGCGCTTGTTGGCAGCGAAAGCCATTGTTCCCTCCATTCAGAACAAGAAAAATAGGATGGCAACAGCCATCATCAATCCGGGGTGTATTACGTGGGTAACACAAGCAGGCCGGGTAGTATATCAAATTTTCAGCAGTTTGAGGATAGAACTATGTGAGTTGTTCGCCTTGATCTTTGCTTCTGATAAACTATTTATTAACCCAACCCTTCAGGAGCATTCATGCCGGAAGCAACTGAGAACAATGAAGTCCGTCTTGATAAATGGCTCTGGGCTGCTCGCTTTTATAAAACCCGTGCGTTAGCCCGTAGCATGATTGAAGGCGGCAAGGTTCACTATAACGGTCAGCGAACCAAACCCGGCAAGCAAGTTGAGGTGGGAGCAGTGATTCGGATCCGTCAGGGATATGACGATAAAGAGATCCGGGTGCTTGGATTAAGTGTGCAACGCCTCTCTGCCCCGCAAGCGCAATCGCTGTATGTGGAAAGTGAAGAAAGTATTGCCAAACGGGAGCGGAATGCGGAAGCCTATCGCCTCAATACGTTATTTGCACCGCATCCTGACAGCAAACCGGATAAAAAACAGCGACGTGACCTGGTACGTTTTAAACAAGGTGAATGATGCTCCAGCGTTATTCTACCTTCAACATTGAGAACCTCTGATATGAATCAAACTCCGGATCAATTACATCGTTTTATCTTTGAAAATTATGAGATACGCGGTGAGCTGGTACAGTTAAACCAGACCACGAGAGATATGTTGAGTGGTCACCACTACCCTCTGGCCATCCAGCGTCTGCTCAGTGAGCTGCTGGTGGCAACCAGTCTGCTGACGGCGACCCTGAAATTTGAAGGCTCGATTACCGTGCAACTTCAAGGCGATGGTCCTGTTCGTTTCGCGGTAATTAATGGTGATCATCAGCAGCAACTGCGTGGTGTTGCCCGCTACGAAGGCGTGATTGCCGAAAACGCAGGGTTGCATGAGTTGATTGGTAAAGGTCATATGATGATCACCATCACTCCCGATGAAGGCGAACGTTATCAGGGAATTGTGGCCCTAGATGGCGATACCTTAGCCGCTTGTCTGGAAAGTTACTTTGCCCAATCTGAACAGTTGCCAACACGCATCTGGTTGAAAAACGAACAGAACGAAGAACACCCGGCTGCTGCAGGCATGTTAATTCAGTCTATGCCAAACAGTAACAACGAGCAGCAGGCGTTGGATTATGAACACGTGATCACGCTGACGGATACGATCAAAAGCGAAGAGCTGCTGAATCTGCCCGCAGAAGAGATCCTCTATCGCTTGTACCATCAGGAACAGGTTCGTCTGTTTGAACCGCAAGCGGTCAATTTTGTCTGTACCTGCTCCCGGGCCCGCTGTGAATCGGCACTGCAACAGTTAGGTAAAGATGAGGTAGATTCGATTCTGGAAGAACGTGACGAGATCCGCATGGATTGCGATTATTGCGGCACGGAATACCATTTTACCGCGAATGATGTCGCCCACCTGTTTAACGATCAGCAGACGCCTCCCGCTGAGGAACACGGTGTTTTACACTGATTTCAAATCTGGCCTAGGCCGTAAAGGAATCACCGGGTAATGGTTTTTTGCCATTACCCGGCTTTTCCGCTCTCCATCTTAACGCTGTATTCTTACACCTCAAATGACTACATTCTGTTGGCTTGCTCGCAAAATAAATTTAATCCCTAAAAACTGTAAGCTCATCCGCATTATTTGAAGTCATCAGCATTAATAACGCCAGAAGCTCCTAAACTGAATCCAGTTGTACCTACTCCCCCTTTGGTCACACACAGGAGCAAACTTATGACTACTGCCCGTTTAGACCTCGAACGCTATGGTATTTCTAACGTAAAAGAAGTTGTCCGCAACCCTTCTTATGATCAGTTATATGAAGAGGAGCTCAATCCTAATCTGGTGGGTTATGAACGTGGTGTCGTGACCCAGCTCGGTGCGATTAATGTCAAAACCGGGGTCTTTACCGGCCGTTCACCCAAAGATAAATATCTGGTATTGGATGATACGACCCGTGATACCGTCTGGTGGTCAGAAGGGGGAAAGAACGATAACAAACCCATCACGCCAGCCATTTGGTCTGAATTGAAAAAACTGGTCGTGGAAGAGCTGTCCGGCAAGCGTTTGTTTGTCATTGATGGTTTCTGTGGTGCCAACCCTGATAGTCGTCTGGCGGTACGCATCATTACTGAGGTGGCTTGGCAGGCTCATTTTGCCAAAAATATGTTCATTCGCCCCAGTGATTCAGAACTGGTCAACTTTGAACCTGATTTTGTGGTACTGAATGGTTCTGAAACGACCAACCCCAACTGGAAAGAACAGGGACTGAATTCTGAAAACTTTGTTGCCTTCAATCTGACCGAAAATATGCAGGTCATTGGTGGCACCTGGTATGGCGGTGAAATGAAAAAAGGGTTGTTCTCTGTCATGAACTACCTGCTGCCATTACGCGGCATTGCTTCTATGCACTGCTCTGCCAACGTCGGCAAAGACGGAGATGTAGCGATCTTTTTCGGCCTGTCGGGAACAGGGAAAACCACCCTGTCGGCCGATCCTAAACGTCTGTTGATCGGCGATGACGAGCATGGCTGGGATGATGATGGCGTGTTCAACTTTGAAGGCGGCTGTTATGCCAAAACCATTAAGCTGAGCAAAGAGGCAGAGCCGGATATTTACAATGCGATCCGTCGTGATGCCCTGCTGGAAAACGTCACGGTCGATGCCGAAGGTCACGTCGATTTTGATGATAACTCCATCACTGAAAACACCCGGGTTTCCTACCCTATCTATCACATAGAAAACATTGTGAAGCCGGTATCCAAAGCCGGGCCGGCTCAGAAAGTGATCTTCCTGACAGCGGACGCTTTTGGCGTGTTGCCACCGGTCTCTAAACTGACACATGATCAGACCCAATACCATTTCCTGGCTGGTTTTACTGCCAAACTGGCAGGCACCGAACGCGGGGTGACCGAACCCACCCCCACCTTCTCGGCCTGCTTTGGTAAGGCCTTCCTGACACTGCATCCGACCCAATACAGTGAAGTCTTGGTCAAGCGGATGGAAGCCTCGGGTGCCAGCTGCTATCTGGTCAACACTGGCTGGAATGGTACCGGCAAGCGGATCTCGATCCATGACACCCGCGCCATCATTGATGCCATTCTGGATGGTTCCATTGACAAGGCACCGATGAAAACCTTGCCGATATTCAATCTGGCCATGCCGATTGATCTGCCCGGCGTGAACCCACAGATCCTGGATCCGCGTGATACGTATGCCGATCCGGCTGAATGGCAGCGTAAAGCGGAAGATTTGGCGCAACGCTTCATCAAGAACTTTGCACAATACACCGACAATGAACAGGGTAAACGTCTGGTGGCCGCCGGGCCGCAATTACCTTAAGTAATGGATGGCAGGGAAATACCCCCAAAATCTTGATCAACGAGCCACGTCTGTGGCTCTTTTTTTAACAGAAAAATTACATTTTACGTCAGCCCGCATTCTGCAAGGGCTACAGATTTTTCAAGCCTTTTGACATCACAAAATGCACTTTTTTTCACTGATGAAGTGCTGCTCAAATCTGGCAATTCCCTGTTTTAGATCAAAAAAACAATAACTATCCTCCTGAATAAAATCGCAATATATAGTTAAATTCGCCTCAATATGAACTATATATAGTATTACCACCACAACGACATACAATGTCGGATTAGCACGAGGGCTATGAGAAATGCAAGCAAAACCGCTGGTAATCAAACGCGACGGCTGCCGCGTATCGTTTGATGGCTCACGCATATGGCACGCAGTCGCAAAAGCGGCTGAAGCTGTAAATGTAAGAGACGACGCGTATTGCGCCTCAGTCGCTGGTCAGATCGCCGCTCAGTTAGCTGGGCGTGATGAAGTCGATATCAGTGAAGTACAGACGCTGGTCGAAAACCTGTTGATGGAAGGCCCGCACAAGACGCTCGCTCGTGCCTACATCGAATACCGTCATGATCGTGATTTGGCCCGTGAAAAACAAGGCCGCCTCAATAAAGAGATCCAAGGCTTGATCCAGCAGACCAACGCCGAACTGCTGAATGAGAATGCCAACAAAGACAGCAAAGTGATCCCGACGCAACGCGATCTGCTGGCGGGTATCGTTGCCAAGCATTACGCCAAACAGCATATGCTGCCTCGCGATGTGGTACAGGCGCATGAAAGCGGCGAGATCCACTTTCACGATCTCGATTACTCGCCGTTCTTCCCGATGTTCAACTGTATGCTGATCGATATTGAAGGCATGCTGACACACGGCTTCAAAATGGGAAATGCCGAAATTGATACGCCAAAATCAATTTCAACGGCCACGGCCGTAACCGCTCAAATCATTGCTCAAGTAGCTAGCCATATTTATGGCGGCACGACCATCAACCGGATTGATGAAATATTGGCCCCCTATGTGACCAAGAGCTATGAAAAACATCGTCAGGTAGCAGAAGAATGGCAGATCCCGGATGCTGACGGTTATGCCCATGCCCGTACCGAAAAAGAGTGTTATGACGCCTTCCAGTCGCTGGAATATGAGGTCAACACTCTGCATACTGCCAATGGTCAGACCCCCTTCGTGACCTTTGGCTTTGGCTTGGGTGAAAGCTGGGAGTCACGCCTGATCCAGAAATCGATTCTGCAAAATCGGATCGCCGGTCTGGGTAAAAACCACAAGACCGCCGTGTTCCCGAAACTGGTGTTTGCGATCCGCGATGGCATCAACCATAAGCAGAGCGATCCGAATTACGATATCAAGCGTCTGGCGCTGGAATGTGCCAGCAAGCGCATGTATCCAGACATTCTGAACTATGATCAGGTCGTGAAAGTGACCGGCTCGTTCAAGACCCCGATGGGTTGCCGCAGCTTCCTGGGGGTGTATGAAGAAGACGGCAAGCTGATCCACGAAGGGCGGAATAATCTGGGCGTGGTCAGCCTGAACCTGCCGCGTATTGCGCTGGAAGCCCGCGACGAAGCACATTTCTTTGATCTGCTCGACGGCCGTCTGCGTTTATGCAAGAAAGCCCTGATGGCACGCATTGAACGTCTGAACGGCGTGAAAGCGCGTGTGGCACCGATCCTGTATATGGAAGGTGCTTGTGGTGTACGTCTGAAAGCCGATGATGATATTGCTCAGATTTTCAAAAATGGCCGCGCCTCGATTTCGCTGGGTTATATCGGTGTCCATGAGACCATCAATGCACTGTATGGTAACCAGAAGCATGTGTTTGATGATGAAACCCTGCGTCAGAAGGCCGTTCTTATCGTCCAGAAACTGCGTGATGCGGTAGATGAATGGAAACATGAAACCGGCTACGGCTTCAGCCTGTATAGCACCCCGAGCGAGAACCTGTGCAATCGCTTCTGCCATCTGGATACCAAAACCTTTGGTGTGCGGGATGGTGTGACTGATAAAGGCTATTACACCAACAGCTTCCACCTGGATGTGGAGAAGAAAGTCGATCCATACGCGAAAATCGATTTCGAGATGGCTTATCCTCCAATCGCGAATGGCGGGTTCATCTGCTACGGTGAATATCCGAACATTCAGCATAATCTGGAAGCGCTGGAAAACGTCTGGGATTACAGCTATGACCGCGTGCCTTATTACGGCACCAATACGCCGATCGACGAGTGTTATGAATGCGGTTTTACCGGAGAGTTTGAATGTACCAGCAAGGGCTTTACCTGCCCGAAATGCGGCAATCATGACTCCACCAAGGTTTCCGTAACCCGTCGGGTGTGTGGTTATCTCGGTAGCCCCGATGCCCGCCCGTTCAATGCAGGTAAACAGGAAGAAGTGAAACGCCGCGTGAAACATCTGCCGAGTTTTGGCAAATAACTGCGTTTTTGCATCACATGAATGACACCGCCGGCAGGGAAACCACCGGCGGTTTTCTTTTACAACCAGCGGACAACTTCTTCCGTGGTACGACGGGTTTTCACACGTGCAGGTTCGCCGGCCCGGTAGCCATAGGCGGTCATGTGTTCCACTCCAAACGTGTTCAGATCCACGCCTGCTTCTTTGGCCAGTAATGCTTCCAGCTCGGCCTTGTTGAAACCTTCAATCGGGCAGGAATCAATCCCCAGCAACGCGGCGGTCGTCATCATATTTGCCATCGGCAGATAGGTTTGTCTGGCCGCCCATGCCGCAATTCTGGCTTCGTCACCTTCCAGCTTAAACAACTCTTTCTGGAAAAAGGCATAGAAGTCGCTTCTCATTTTGACAACCTCTTCTGGCAACTGCTGCGTTTCGCGCATAAAGCGCAGCAGATAATCGCTGCCGGCAACCAAGGTTTCGCCACGACGAGACAGCGTGATCACCAGATGGCTGGCCGTGGGGATCTGTTTTTGCCCACAGGCAATCGGCAGGATTTTATCGCGCAGGACTTCATCCTGAATCACCAGAAACTGCCATGGTTCAAAACCAAACGAACTGGGGGACAAGCGACCAGTCTCCAGAATGGTGTCGAAATCATCTGCACTGATTTTCTTTTCCGGGTTGAATGCCTTGCAGGCATGACGAAAGGCATAAGCAGCCAGAATATCTTGTTTAGTCATGTTGTGCTCCGTTTATTAAATACGAGACTGTTGTATCATTTAACCTACAATTAAGTAAGTACGCACAAAAATGTGATGTAGTATCATTTTGTATACTAATGGAGGTTATCAATGACGACTCGCCAGCCCTGTTTCTTTGGTTGCTCGGTAGAAGCAGCCCTCTCGGTGATTGGTGGCAAATGGAAAGGCGTGATCCTATTTCGGTTATTGGACGGGACCAAACGCTTTAATGAATTGCACCGGATGGTGCCGGGCGTAACGCAACGCATGCTGACTCTGCAACTGCGGGAACTGGAAGCCGATAATGTGGTGCACCGGGAAGTGTATGCCGAAGTGCCGCCTCGGGTGGAATACAGCCTGACCGAATTCGGTCGCACACTGGAACCGATCCTGATGGGATTGAAACAGTGGGGCGATGGCTATAAAGAGTTACTGGTCAACTTGCGGGAAGATCAAAGTGCCTAAGCCACAGGCAGATCTCACTCACCGCATTTGCCGATTGGATGGGTGAAAAAAATTACGTTTCAAAATGCAGACGAACCCGTTCCTCCAGTAATTGACGGGCCTTATTCTCTGTACTGTGTTCCAACTGTTTAAATATCTCTGTCGCAATTGCTTTAAATTCATTCATCACGGCCGGATCAAAATGGGAACCGGTGTCTTTATCGAGAATGGCCATTGAGGCCTCAAAGCTCATCGGCTCTTTATAAGGGCGCTTAGAGCACAGCGCATCGAAGACATCCGCGACCGCAAATATCCGGGCGGCCAGCGGAATCGCCGTACCGGATAACTTTCGGGGGTAACCTGAACCGTCCCATTTCTCATGGTGCGCGGCCACGATGGCATGGGCACCATCCAGCCAGCCCATCCCTTTGACAATCTCCTCCCCCTGAACCACATGGGTTCGCATGATGGTTAATTCGGCTTCATCGAGTTTCCCCGGCTTCAGCAAAATGGCATCGGGAATGCCGATCTTGCCGACATCATGTAAAAAACTACCCGCGATCAGCGCTTGCATCTCACTGCCACTTAGCCCCATACGCTCAGCGATACGTGCCGCGATCCAAGCCACCCGGTAATTATGTGCGCCGGTATCCGAATCCCGTTTCGCGATGGCTCGGCCCAGCGACTCCATCATGGAAATATGTGAATCCAGCACTTCGAGTGTTTTTCGTTCGTTATCGGCGGATAAACGAACAACAACAGGATACAGCACGGCACCGCAGAGCAATGACGCAAAACAAACCATCAGCGCAACGGTTAAGGCGGTATTCAGGACTTGTTGTTGTTGCCAGGCAGGAATGACGCGCACCCCCTCAAAATACCCGGTGATCGGGCTGTTGCTATCATGGATCGACGCACGTAGCGGCACAAAGACCCGTAAGATCCAGTGATCGCCTCGATTTCTCAGATTTTCATAAAAGGCCTGCCGGTAGTTAGGAGAAATATGTTTGGGTAGCAGCCGTTCTATTTTGTCGCCTTCCGCATTACTGGATTCGGCCAGTTTATTCCCTTGCCGGTTATAGATCTCGGCAATATCAAACAGCCCCCCCGAAATAGTTTGCGCTGCCATCGTGGCATGTGCCACCGCATCGGGAGAGGTCAAGTTAGTCGCATCAAAATGCTGGGCTAATCGCCCCGACTCTTCGATAGCTAATGAAACAATGCTTTCTTCTGCGTTTTCACGCGCAACATACCAAGATAGCGGACTGGCTAAAGAAGCCAATACCACACTGACAACGGCAATTTTGAACGCGGTGCGCTTCTGAAAATAATTCATATCTCTCCGTATGCAAGTGAACTCACTGAAAGCGTGTCGTCGCCACCAGTAAACGACAACATCTAATGTATCCTTTAGATATATTATGTCTAATACAAAGAACAGACACCGATTAGGGTTGCGAGGAACTATGCAACTTACCGAACTGAAAAGCTATTTATACGGCAAGCTGGCAGCGACAGAGGAACTCCCCTTTGGCCCGGAATATCTGGTCTATAAGGTGTGCAATAAAATGTTTGCGCTGATTGCGTGGCAGGAGACACCGTTACGGATCAATCTGAAGGCAGATCCGGCACAGGTGGATCTGCAGCGAGCGATGTTTGCCTCGATCCGCCCCGGCTATCACATGAACAAACGCCACTGGAACACCGTCACACTCGATGGCGAACTCACCGATGCGCAGTTACAGGGGTTGATCGATGACTCTTATCGACTGGTGGTCGCAAAGTTGACAAAAAAAGAGCGGGAAGCACTTGTGTCTCACCCACAGGCACACCATAAATAACGCAGACACCATGGCGACGGCATCACCCGCTCTCTATGACGGTTTGCTGGCGGTTTGCTTTTTGATTCAACCCTTCAACTATGCAGGACGACTCTATGCCACTGATTGTGACGCTGACTCTCACCCCCTCGCTGGATACAGCAACTAGTACCCCGAAAATCTATCCTGAAGGAAAATTACGTTGTCACACTCCGGTGTTTGAACCCGGTGGTGGTGGCATTAATGTGGCTCGCGCCATTACGCATCTGGGCGGGCAGGCAACTGCGCTGCTACCGGCAGGCGGACCGACCGGGGCGCATCTGGTGGAGTTATTACAGCAAGAGGGCGTGTCGGTCGATGCGTTACAAACCCATGACTGGACCCGGCAAAACCTGCATGTTGTGTCTGAAGCCACAGGCGAACAATTCCGCTTTGTCATGCCAGGTGCTGCCTTGCATGACACCGAATGGCAACAGTTACTGCAAAAAATTGCAGCCTTACCGGCAGACAGTGTCTTGGTGTTGAGCGGCAGCTTGCCCCCCAACATGACCACCGAGGCCGTGACCGAATTGCTGCAATTCACCAAACAACATGGGTTACGCACCGTGGTCGACAGCTCCGGTGACGCCTTAAAAGCCGCAGTGAAATTTGGCGGGCTGGAGTTACTGAAACCCAACCAGTCTGAACTGGCAGAACTGACCGGACAAACGCTGGATCTGCCGGATCAGGTGGTGACGGCAGCACGTTCGCTGATCACGCAGGGCGCCGCCAAACGAATTGTGGTTTCGCTGGGTCCACAAGGGGCACTGGGTGTCGATGCCGAACAATGCATTCAGGTTGTCCCGCCGCCTGTAGTCAAACGCAGCACGGTCGGTGCCGGAGACTGCATGGTGGGAGCCATGGTCATGAAACTGGCTGAGGGAGCCTCCCTGTCAGACATGGTTCGGTTTGGCGTAGCCGCAGGCACCGCCGCCACCATGAATCAGGGCACTAAACTGTGCAGCAAGGAAGATACCGAACGGCTGTATCAGTATCTGGGCCAATCTTAATCTTCTGTGCCGGACGGCGTTCCGTCCGGCCTGTTCTCATTGTTCTGCTAACGCATGACGCAACAACGAAGCCAGATGGCTTGTGGGTCGGTGTGCGGTCACTTTGATTTGATGAGCACAGCCGAAACCGTTACACACCACCAACGCCTCCGGTGCTGCCTGTAACGACGGAACCAATGACTGTTGTGCCATCTGGTGTGAATAGTCGACGTGTTCCGACTCCAGGCCAAAGGTGCCCGCCATGCCACAGCAGGAGGATTCGATGAAGCTGAACTCCAGTTCCGGGATGGCCTTTAACACCCTTCGCACCGACTTCATGGCACCAATTGCTTTCTGATGGCAATGCCCGTGAATCAATACCGGTTGGGTGATTTTTCCAGCCTGAAATGGCAGTTGGAACCCGCCGCGGGTCAGTTCGGCGGCGATAAACTCCTCAAACAGCATCGCCTGTTTTGCCAGAGCCAATGCCGGTTGCCCTAAACCGAGGGTTTTGTATTCGTCACGCAACATCAGCAGGCTGGAAGGCTCCAGCCCGACAATGGCCAGACCTTGCTCAACATAAGGCGATAACACCTTCAGTAATTGCCGGGACAGCTTGCGGGTCTCTTCCACCAGACCAAACGTCAGCAAGGAGCGTCCACTATCGAGGATCGCTCCGTCGACAGATCGCGGATGCACCACATGCACGGTGAATCCGGCCAGCCGTAACAGATACAGTGCATCTTCGGCCTGCTGCGGAGCAAACAGGGTGGAGAAGCTATCGAGCCACAAAACAACCTCTCGGATCTCTCCGGAAGGATGTGCCGACAGTGGCGGAAAGCTCCGATCAAGGGGTGCAAAGGGAGTAACCGCGACTTCCGGTAATGCCACTTGTTTGGCAATACCGAGCCACTTATCGCCCCAGTGAGCGAGCAATGCGGAACGATTTCGCAGCCGGATCAACCTACCCAGCCATGGAAAACGGTTGATCCAAAGCGGCGAATACGCAAACAGGCGGCTACGCCATAACAACGGCTGAGTTTTCAGTTGCTGAGCCAGATATTCAATTTTTATCTGCGCCATATCGACATTATTTTCGCATTCCCGCTTGCAGCCTTTACAGGCAACACAGAGATCCATCGCTTCTGCCAGTTCACGATCATAGGTTATCGCCTTGGCATCACTGTTCAGTGCCCGTTTCAGCAACTGCACCCGACCACCCGGTGACAGCAGCGGCTTCCCGGTAATTCGATAACTCGGACACATGACGCCGCGTCCATGCTGTTCACACACGCCACTGCGGATACACACCGCAACGGCTTTGGCGAAATCGCCGCCCTGTTTGGGGATGTCGGCATACGCATCACCCATGCCGCGATCCTGATATTCCGACCAGTCTAATTCGGTTCGCATACATCTTCCTGTAGGCTGTTTTTAAACTAACCATCAAGAAAGATGCCGATATTTTTTAGTTTTATAACAATAACTTACTAATTAACAATGCGTAATGAAACAGACAAAGCCACCACAATGCACCGATAGCGACAGCTTGCAGTCAACAGGGGTTGTCGTCAAAATGAGAAAAAAGGAGCGAGCTTATGTTCAGTAAATTAGTGAAGTCGTTGTTTGGCGGTGCAGAGAAACCGGCAATGAAGGTCGAACCCGTCGAATACAAAGGGTATCTGATTTATGCCGAGCCAAAGGATGAAGGCAGTCAGTACCGCTTGGCCGGACGGATCTGCAAAGAAATTAACGGCGAGTTAAAAACGCATCTGTTCATTCGCTCGGATCTGTTTCCATCCAAAGAAGATGCGTCGCAGTGGATGGTGCGCAAAGCCGAATTATTTATCGACCAGACTGGCGACCACATGTTTCAATAATCGCCGCTGACGTTGTGATCATCAAGATTAATCAGATGTTTTCTAACGGAATATCCGATCCGGCCTGAATTTCAGGCCGCATTTCACAGTAATTTGATCCAGCAGCATATAATCTTCTAGTAACCTTTTTATATGGTTATCCTCGTCGAAAGGGACTCTCTATGAAGATTAGAAGCAAGATACTCTTATTAGGCATTCTGCCCCTCGTTCTGGCCATCATCGCCGTTAATACCTCTGTTTATTTTTTAAATACCAGCCGGATCGAAAGTCAACAGGTCGCTTTACGTGCCGAACTGATGAAGAACAAGAAAGCGGAACTGAACACGTATATTCAAATTGCCCAAACATCCATTGCCGATCTTTATGCGTTACCTGATTCACCTGAAAACCGGGAACAGGTGAAGAAAATCCTGAGACAATTACGCTATAACAAAGATGGTTACTTCTTTGTTTACGACTATAACGGCGTAAATCAGGTATTAGGCCCCAAGCCGGAAATCGAAGGCAAAAACATGTTTAATGCCAAAGATGCGGCTGGTAAGTATTTTATTCAGGCTCTCATCAATGCGGCACTGAGCGGCGACGGTTACGCCGAATATCTGTGGAATAAACCCTCGTTGGGACGTGACGTATCAAAACTCTCTTACACGGTAAAACTTGATAAATATCAGTGGGTGTTAGGTACAGGTTTTTATATTGATGACATTGAAACAACGCTGAATAACCAACGTCAGCAACTGGAGGCCGACACCCGTACTAGTCTGTGGCATGTTTCGCTGATTTCACTGGGCGTCATGGCCATTACACTGCTGATTACCTCTTTGATCGGAAATAAAATTTCACAACCACTGCGTGATGTCGTCGCCGCTTTACATGATATTGCCAATGGTGAGGGTGACCTGACACAACGCTTAAAAATAAGCAGTCAGGATGAAATTGGTGACGTAAGTAAAGCCTTTAATCATTTTGTGGAACGCATTCAGGAGCTGGTTGCGCAAGTCGCCAATGTCAGCCAGCGTATTTTCAGCGAAACGGAATCACTGGCTCAAATATCTCATCAATATTCACACCAGATGCAGGAACACCGCAAAGAAACCGAACAGGTTGCCAGCGCCGTAAATGAAATGAGTGCAACGGCACAGTCGGTTTCCAGTGCCGCCTCTAATGCCGCGAATGCAACCAGCGAAGCGACACAGAACTCGGAACAAGCCAGTGAAGTAGTTAGCACCGCCATCAGCAGTATCAATAGCTTGGTACAAGAGGTCGATTCTGCCTCTTCCGTGATCAGTATGCTGGCACAGGAAACGGCCAAAATCGGTTCGGTGGTCGATGTGATCCGTGGCATTGCAGAACAAACCAATCTGCTTGCCTTGAACGCTGCGATTGAAGCGGCCAGAGCCGGTGAGCAAGGTCGTGGATTTGCGGTCGTGGCCGATGAAGTGCGAGCACTGGCTGCCCGTACTCAGCAAAGCACGCAAGAGATCAATACCATGCTGCAGACGCTGCAACAGGGTGTCCGGCAAGCGGTTGATGCCATGGACGGTAGCCAGCAGCACAGTCAGGAAACGGTGAGTGAAACGGCACGGATTGAAGAATCATTAAGCACCGTGAATCAGGCCGTCAACATGATCAACGATATGAACCTGCAGATTGCGACCGCAGCCGAAGAGCAACATGCGGTGACTGAAGAGATCAGCCGGAATCTGGAGAACATCCAGCACATCGTGCAGGATCTCTCCAGTGCAGCCGTAAAATCAGAACAAACAACGGCAGAAATGGCCTCTGCGGGCCGGTCTTTACAAGATCTGATCAAGCAATTCCGTTACTGACCAATGTCGTCATCTCAATCAGGTTGTCGCTATGACAACCTGATTTTTTTACGCCGATTTAGCCACTGCCGATGGACGTTTGGGGCGAAATAACAGCTCCAGCACTAATGAGGTCAGTACGGTCACTACCCCGCACCACTGCCACACACTCAGGGTTTCATGCATCAGCACACTTCCCGCCAGCACCGCCGTGATCGGGTTTAACAAGGTCAATAACCCCAACCGGTTCAGCGGCAAATTCACCATGCCCCACAGCCAGAGCACATACGCCAACGCCGAATTAAGCAAGATCAGCCATAAGAGTCCGAACCAGTTATCGCCAACCGGCATGGGCATGGCACCATCCTGCCAGTAAGCCAGTGGCAGGATCATCAATCCTCCCAGCAAGAGTTGCCAGCCGGTGAAGCTGATCAATCCGCCCTGCCACGGGTGTTGCTGCAGCAATAAACTGCAAATGCCGATCAGCAGCACCGACGTCAGCGCTGCCGTGACCCCAATCCAGTCCAGAGCCACACCGGGCCCCAGCAGTAAAATAATGCCCGCCAACCCCAGCAAGGCACACAGCAACGCCTGTCGCGACGGCACTTTATGCAGAAACAGCCACTGCAAGCCCAGCAACATCAACGGCAGCGTCGCCGATAAGGTGCCGGCAACGGAACCCGGCAAGTGCAAGGCTGAGAGAAACAAGAGCGGGAAAAAAGCCCCGATATACAGAAAACTGATCAGCAACAGAAAAGGCACCTGCCGCCAGGCCACTTTGGCCGGACGAATCGCCAGCAAGAGTAACCCCGGTGGGATCGCGCGCATAACGGCTAACCATAACGCGGGCCAGTCAGCGAGATATTTTCCGGTGATCAAATAGGTCGTGCCCCAGAGTATCGGGGTTAAAGCCACAAGAAAAGGAGGCATACTGTCTTCACAAAAAGAATCTTAACACAAAGATATTTTGATTTGTTTTTCCCCTTTTCGTCAACTATCTTTATGCAAAGATAAAAAGGAGACGGAATTATGCAAACGGATCATGTAGATAGAATTCTCAGCCAATGGCAACACGAACGGCCAGAACTGGATCCGCTGGCGATGAGTATTTTTGGCCGTTTGTGGCGACTGAACGCGATTGCCAGTAAGGCCGTCGAACGGGTGCATCTGGAATATGGGCTGACACAGCCGGAATTTGATGTACTAGCCACGTTACGCCGCAGTGGCGAACCATACCAACTCAGCCCGACGGCACTCTATACCTCCTTGATGCTGTCTTCAGGGGCCATGACCAACCGGTTGGATAAACTGGAAGCGCGTGGTTTCATTTACCGGGAACCGTCACCGGAAGATCGCCGCAGCATGCTGGTTGCGCTGACCAAGACCGGACTGGCGCTCATCAATGAGACCATGACCGCGCATGTCGCCAACGAGCAACACCTGCTTATGTCTTTGGATCATGCTCAACAACAGCAACTGGCTGATTTATTGAGAACATTGTTACTAAATATCGGCAAGGATCAGGCTGATACCGTGGAGCTGGATAGCCACTCGTGATTTTTATGGTTTTTATTTTATTTAATTAGCTAATCTGTTTTCACGATTGCCTGCGAAGAGAATCACGGAATGCAGGCAATCACCTCCTATAATGACCGCCCGATCCCCCAAAATATTGTCGAAAAAATGCGGCTGCACCCTTTGCTGATACCTTATACCACCGGCATGACATTCAAAAATCGTCTGTTTTTGCTGCTTTTGCTGGTGATTAGCCTGCAACTGCTGGTTATTGGCATTTTCGTGCACCATCGGCTGGCCGATATTCTCGACAAAGAGGTGGGACATCGCGCCATTTTGCAAGCCGAACAGATTGCCTCCCGCCCGACCATCATTGCCGCCATGGAACACCGTGACTACGATGAAGTCCGCCGTGATGTGGAGAGCATCCAGAAGTACTATTCCGACGCCAACTACATCGTGGTCGGTGATGAAAAGGGGATCCGAATTACCCACCCCGATCCGGATAAGATCGGGTTTCCCATGGTGGGTGATGACAATTCGCCGGCACTGATCCATAAAAAAACCTATCTCTCGCTGCGTGAAGGCACGATGGGATTCGGTATGCGCGGCAAGGCCCCCATCATCGATCACCAGGGTAAGGTCATTGGGATCGTGTCGGTCGGTTATCTGCTCAACAGCATTGCGTCATGGCGCAGCCTGTATCTGAACCCGATCATTGCCATGATGGGCATGATGCTGCTGAGTTCGATCCTCGCAGCTTATTTCTTTGCCCGTCATATCAAACGCCAGATGCTGGATATGGAACCGAAAGAGATTGCCCTGTCGTTACGGATGGCATCGGCAATTTTGCAGTCGGTCTATGAGGGCGTGATTGCCGTCAATCAGGATGGCCTGATTTATTCGATCAACCAGAATGCCCGGCAGATCCTGGGCATCATCCCGGAAAACCGGCAATTGGATGGGTTGCCCATTTGCGAAATTATTTCGCCGTGCGATTTCTTTCTGCCCAATGCCCAGCAACAGGAGGCGGTCAAAGATGAGATCCTGTCGCTCAACGGGGATTATGTCATCGCGAACCGGGTGCCCTGTCAGTTGGATGGCAAAGCATTGGGTTGGGTGGTCAGTTTCCGCCGCAAGGATGATATCCACACCCTCTCCCACCAGTTGTCGCAGGTGCAGCAACATGCCGAAAGCCTGCGCGTCATGCGCCATGAATATGCCAATAAGCTGTCGACCATTGGCGGCCTGATCCAGCTGGGTGCCTATGAAGATGCCCTGCGCACCATTCGTCAGGAGTCGAACCAAAAGCAGCAACTGGTTGATTTCTTTATCAGTACATTCAACAACAATCTGGTGGCCGGGCACCTGCTGAGTAAGTATATCCGGGCTCAGGAGCTGGGGTTGTCTCTGGTCTTTGATCCGGCCTGCCAGTTGAAAAAGACATTACCCGATGCCCTCGGCGCCGATGAACTCACCAGTATTCTGGGCAATCTGCTGGATAATGCCTTTGAAGCCACACTGAAAAACCCCGACAGCAGCAAACAGATTTCTCTGCTGATTAGCGATCGCAGCAACGAGCTGGTGATTGAGGTCGCCGACAACGGCACCGGTATCGCCCCCGAGATGGTCGACCGGATCTTTGAACGCGGAGTCACCACAAAAACCGAATCCGGTCACGGCTACGGGATGTATCTGATTCAACGTTATGTCAGCCATGCCGGTGGCTATATCACGCTGGATGACGCCGAGCCAATGGGGACGATCATCTCCCTGTTTATTCCTCTAAAAGGTAACGCTTATGAATAAATTCGACGTGCTTATCGTGGACGACGAGCTGCGGATTGCTGAGCTACATGCGCAATTTATCCGTCAGCATGCCCGCTTTAACCCGATTGGGATTGCCGCCAATCAGGCAGAAGCCCAACGGATGATCCGCGTGCTGAAGCCCGATTTGATCCTCTTGGATAATTTCCTGCCGGATGGTTTAGGCATTAACCTGATGCGGCAGATGTTGTTAGATAAAAATGCGCCTGATGTGATTTTCATTACCGCGGCCAGCGATATTGAAACGGTACGGGAAGCCGTGCGTTGCGGCGCGTTTGATTACCTGCTGAAACCGATCGGCTATGACCGTTTGCAGGATACGTTGCAACGTTATCTGCGCTACCGGGGCTCGATCAGTGCCGGTGATAGCGTCAATCAACGTCATGTCGATGAAATGTTTAATCTGCAAGCCCGGGAGATGACCTACCGTAATTTGCCCAAAGGGATCGATGAATTGACGCTGGATAAGGTGAAAGAAGCCTTCACCTCGGCCGAGGTTTATCACACTGCAGAATCCTTGGGTGAGCTGATTGGCATCAGTAAGACCACGGCACGTCGCTATCTGGAACACTGCGCGGCGCTGACTTATCTGCAGGCCGAAGTGATGCATGGCAAGGTCGGACGCCCGGAGCGGATTTATCGCCGCTGCATGTAAAAAAATGCCCGGACGGAATGCGTAAAAACATGCAGTCCGGGCGTGATTCCCTCATGTTGGAAAACTAATTACATCGCTGTTCACTGACGATGGGGTTACGCAGTTTACCGATCTTCTGGATTTCCACCTCGATCACGTAGCCATCTTGCAAGAACAACGGTGGCGTGCGTTTTTTACCCACCCCGCCGGGTGAACCGGTAATGATCACATCCCCCGCCGACAAGGTCGCGAAGGTGCTGATATATTCAATCAGTTCAGGAATGGTGTGCACCATGTTGCCGGTATTGTCATTCTGGACCATCTGGCCATTCAGATAGGTGCGAATGTCGAGTTCATGCGGGTTGGTGATTTCATCACTCGTCACCATCCACGGACCAAACGCCCCCGTTTCCTGCCAGTTTTTCCCAGCCGTAAACCAGCTGTGCTGCCAATCGCGCACCGAGCCATCCATGTAGCAGCTGTAACCGGCCACATGCTGCAATGCCTCTTCGCGTTTAATGTGTTTGCCGGTTTTACCGATAATGACCGCCAGCTCCCCTTCATAATCGAATTCATTACTGATCTGGGGTTTCACCACCCGGCAGGCGTGTCCGGTCTGTGATTCGGGAAAGCGGACAAACAGGGTGGGCGCATTATTGGTCTCGGCAAACTCCTGACGCTTGGCCATGTAATTCATCCCCACGCACAAGATTTTGCCGGGTGATTCGATGATCGGCAGAAAGGTCACTTCGCTGGCGGTATAGTCAGTCGCAGCCCCGACATACTGATGAATGAGATCTAAGGCATCAGCCGCCAGCAGCGCTTTGATATCATTGAATTTATCACCCAGACGCAACCCCAGGTCGACGATGCCGTCATCATTGTAAATGCCATAACTCTTAGACCCATCGGCGCGGACAAAACTTAGTAATTTCATGGAAATACCTCACCAATATTACTTATTCAGCGTTGTAGTTATTCATAAGCGACAGCCCGGAAAGTCATGCCGGGCTGAAGATACCTTGAAAGTTGAGATCAGAAGTTGAAGAAATGGGCCAGTACCACCAATGCCAGCGTCACGTTGATGGCACCCCCGATACGGGTCGCAATTTGGGCAAATGGCATCAGTGACATCCGGTTACCGGCAGACAGAATCGCCACATCACCGGTACCACCCTGACCACTCTGACAGCAGGAAACGATGGCAACATCGATCGGATGCATGCCCATTTTTTTACCGACAAAGAAACCGGTGGTCACCAGACTCAATACGGTGGAAATGATCACGATCAGATTGGAAAACGTGAAGGCGGCCATCAGCGATTCCCAAGGCGTGATCGCGACACCGACCATGAACAGGATCGGGTAGGTCACCGAAGTCTGGAAGAACCGATAAACCACGTTGGCATTACTGGCCATTTGTGGCGAAACCGTTTGGGTGACCTTGACCAACACGGCGGCGAACAGCATGCCTACCGGAGCCGGTAAGCCCACCAGACGTTGCCCCAGAATACCTGCCATGTAGAGCAACAGCGCCATCAGTGCCGCCGCCGCTAAACCGGTGACATCTACCGCATCTTTTAAACCGCCAGTGATGGTGGCGCTGCCCAGCTCTTCGCCTGAACCCGGCATCAAACGGCCTTCCCCTGTCAGATGAGGCTTGCGTTTACCAATATGATTCAGAATACCGGCCGTCAAAATCGCGGTTAGACTCCCCAGCATCACCATCGGGATGATCTGGGCAAACGCAACACCCTGTTCGATATGCATGATGTCGTGGAAACCGATCGACAACGGAATCGCCCCTTCGCCGACGCCCCCTGCCATAATGGGTAACACGATGAAGAATAAGGAGTGGAAAGCCCCTAGCCCCAGCAGACTACCGACCGTGACACCCACCAGCGCACCAACGATTTCGCCGCAGACCATGGGGATAAAAATACGCAGAAAGCCTTGCATGATCGTTTTCCGATCCATGCTGAAAATACTGCCGACAATAATGCAGCTGATATATAAATAAAGTATCCCGGTTGATTTATAAAATACTTTGGTCGGCGCAATAATAGAGGCCGGTAATAAATGATAATAAACCAATGCCGAAGGAATAAAGGTGGCACAAATGGCTGCCGCCCCTATTTTTCCTAATACCGGTAAGCGTTTACCGATTTCACCGCAAATAAATCCAAAAAAGCCAAGCACCACGACCATGGTCGTCATTTGACTGGGTAAATCCCCCGTCAGACATAATGCCGTTATTAATGCAGCCGCCATTAAAAATAAAGGGACAGGAATAATTCCAATCTTGATATCGAATATTTTCCACCAGCCATGTGGCCAGAATTTTTCTGCCGTGCCGTTACTCAGTGACAGATCACTCGTATCAGCAACATTGGCCTGCTCTTTTCCCATTGTAATGTCTCCTATTTACAATAACGCAGTATTCCCTCGGATACATGGCCTACAGCCGGTAAACACCAGAAGTCAGCACTCGCGGGCATGTTTTTTAGTTTTACGATGATGGGAATTTAGCGGTAAAAATTGCTATGGTTTTTGATCGGTGGTTAAATAATCCGGCGTTTTTATGCGTTTAATTATCTTATAATTTTTATATACAAATTCATCAAAACCACTTAAATTCAACAAACAAACTCCAGCCAAATAATTTAATTCATATAATTTATATCCGTTATTTAAACCGCTTTTTCACTTGAGAGTGATCAAAAAAAAATAACCGGAAATCACCTTTCATATATACAGCAATTTTGATTAGCCCCTTAAGGCTGTATAACCATGAACGATGAAGTCATTTTCTGTTGTGTGCTGAAAGCAGAAATATCCCGCTGGCAACAAATTGCTGATTTTCTGCAACGCAATAACTTAAATATCGATCTGGACATTGAACAATTTATTGTTGCACTGGATGAACAGCAGCAGTTGGTCGCTTGTGGTGGCATTGCCGGACGGGTGCTGAAATGCATCGCCATTGAACCGGCCTTGCGCGGTCATGGTCTGGCCTTGCGCCTGATGACCACCCTGATCAATCAGGCCTTCAGTCTGCAACGTTATGAGTTGTTTCTCTTTACCAAGCCGGAAAATGAAGCCCTGTTCGCTGAATGCGGATTTCATCTGTTGGCCAGTGTGGATGATCAGGTCATCCTGATGGAAAACAGTGCCACGCGGATACATCGTTATTGCCGTCAACTGGCACAGCAACGCCAACCCGGCCAGCGCATCGGGGGCATCGTGATGAATGCCAACCCGTTTACGCTGGGGCATCGTTATCTGGTGCAGCAGGCCTGCCGCGAATGTGACTGGGTCCATCTGTTTGTGGTGCAGGAGAATGCGTCGGAATTCCCATACGAAGATCGTCTGGCCCTGATCAAGGCCGGGGTTGCGGATTTTAAAAATCTGACGGTGCATCCGGGCTCTGACTATCTGATTTCCCGGGCGACATTTCCCAGTTATTTCCTGAAAAGCCAGAAGATCATCAATCACTGCCATATGGCGCTCGATCTGCAGCTTTTCCGTCAACAGATTGCGCCGGCACTGGGCATTAATCGCCGCTATGTCGGCACCGAACCGCTGTGTCCCGTGACCGCACAATATAACCGTGAAATGGCCTACTGGCTGACCACCGAAACCTTATCCGCTCCCGTCATTGAATTACATGAAATCGAACGCCGGCAGCAGGCCGCTCAGCCGATTTCCGCCTGTCGGGTGCGGGAACTGCTCGCCAGAAAAGGGCCTGATGCGGTGAGGTCGCTCGTGCCGGAAACCACCTATCGCTATCTGTGGCAACACTATGGATCACCGCCCGTGGCGCATTCGCTTGCCGTGTAAGCATTGTCCGTTGCGTTGCTTCGCAGCGCAGCAATACCGTTCATAACCAAGGTCTGACAAATGAAAATAACACAACAGTCCCATGCCGGGACGCTCGAATCCGGCGATGTGCTGATCCGCATCCAACCGGTCGATACACAGGAGATTGAGATCGAACTGGAAAGTGTGGTCGAAAAGCAGTTCGGCACCGCCATCCAGCGCCTGATCCACGACACCCTGAATAAATTAAACATCACCGGGGTGCGGGTCATCGTCGAAGACAAAGGCGCGCTGGATTGCGTCATCAAAGCCCGGGTACAGGCAGCGCTGATCCGTGCCACCGGCACTCAGCTACTGGAACAAAACTGGAGCGAGTTATGAGCAAATTACGCCGCAGCATGCTGTTCGTGCCCGGAGCCAACGCCGCCATGCTCAGTAACAGCTTTATCTATCAGCCAGATGCACTGATGTTCGATCTGGAAGATTCCGTCGCCATCACCGAAAAAGACACCGCGCGTCTGCTGGTCTTCCATGCCCTGCAAATGCCGCTCTATAAAGACATCGAGAAAGTCGTGCGGGTCAACCCGATTGATTCACCCTACGGCAAGCTGGATGTGGAAGCGGTGGTGCGCGCCGGTGTCGATGTCGTGCGTTTGCCCAAAACCGATTCGGCCGAAGATATTCTGGAGATGGAGCGTCACATTCTCGCCGTCGAACGGAAATGCGGTCGTCCTGAGGGCAGTACCCGCATGATGGCGGCCATTGAAAGTGCACAGGGCGTCATCAATGCACCGGAAATTGCCAAAGCCTCGCCCCGTCTGATCGGGATCGCCTTGGGGGCGGAAGATTATGTCCGCAACATCCGCACCGAACGCTCGCCGGATGGGATCGAGCTGCTGTTTGCCCGTTGCTCCATTCTGCAGGCCGCACGCGCCGCCGGGATCGCGGCATTCGATACTGTCTATTCCAATGCCAACAATGAAGAAGGGTTCATCCACGAAGCCGAGCACATCAAACAACTGGGTTTCGATGGCAAATCACTGATCAATCCGCGTCAGATTGAACTGCTGCATAACGTCTTTGCCCCGACCCGTAAAGAAGTCGGCCACGCCCGGTTGATTCTTGAAGCGGCTGAAAATGCGGCCAGTCAGGGCTTAGGCGTAGTGTCGCTGAACGGCAAGATGATCGATGCCCCGATCATTGAACGCGCGCGCTGGGTGCTCCAACGCGCAGAAGCATCCGGCATCAGACAGTGAGGTTTGCCATGACTATCAATATATTAGAACGATCTATTCCCGACGCGATCACCTCGGTGGCACCCCAGATCCCGCTGTTTGCTGCCGTGGAAAATAAAACCGCCCTTCAGCGCAACACCCAGAACAAATTGCACGCGTCGCTGGAAGAAGCCATCCGCGCCAGTGGCCTACAAAACGGCATGACCATCTCCTTCCACCATGCATTTCGCGATGGCGATAAGACCGTCAACATGGTGATGGATAAGCTGGCAGAGATGGGTTTCAAAGATCTGGTGTTAGCCGCTAGTTCGCTGACCAACTGCCATGCCCCGCTGCTGGAACATATTCGTCAGGGGGTCGTCCGTAAGATTTACACCTCGGGCCTGCGCGGCAAACTCGCCGACGCGATCTCACATGGCTTAATGAACGAACCGGTGCATATCCACTCGCACGGCGGCCGGGTGCATCTGATCCAGTCCGGCGAATTGCAGATCGACGTGGCTTTCCTTGGCGTGCCCTGCAGTGATGAATTCGGCAATGCTAATGGTTTCTCCGGCAAATCGCGTTGTGGTTCGCTCGGTTACGCCCGTGTCGATGCCGAATATGCCCGCCATGTGATCCTGCTGACCGAAGAACTGGTCGGTTACCCCAACTATCCGGCCAGCATTGCACAGGATTGTGTCGACGGCATCGTGCAGGTGGAACATGTCGGTGATCCGACCAAGATCGGTGGCGATGCCACCCGCATGACCAGCAACCCGCGTGAACTGCTGATCGCCCGACGAGCCGCCGATGTCATCGAACATTCCGGTTATTTCAATAATGGCTTTTCGCTGCAAACCGGCACCGGGGGTGCTTCTCTGGCGGTGACCCGTTTTATGGCCGACAAGATGGTACGCAATAAGATCAAGGCCCGCTTTGGTCTCGGTGGCATCACCGCCAGCATGGTCGAACTGCACGAACGCGGCCTGATCCAGACTCTGCTGGACGTGCAGTGCTTCGACAGCGTGGCAGCCGAATCGCTGGGCAAAAACCCACATCATCAGGAGATCTCCGCCAATCAGTATGCCAACCCGACCTCGAAAGGGGCCTGTGTGGAAAAACTGGATGTGGTGATCTTGAGTGCACTGGAAATCGACACCCGCTTTAACGTCAACGTGATCACCGGCTCCGACGGCGTATTTCGCGGTGCCTCCGGCGGACATTGTGACACCGCCGCTGCTGCCAATCTGACCATCGTGGTGGCGCCGCTGGTGCGAGGCCGCATTCCCACCGTGGTCAAGCAGGTCACCACCTGCATCACTCCCGGCAGCAGCATTGATGTGCTAGTCACCGATCATGGGATCGCGGTCAACCCGGCCCGGCCGGAGGTAAAAGAACGCCTGCTGGCCGCCAAACTGCCGGTGATGTCGATTGAAGCGCTGAATGAGCGTGCCTATGCGCTGACGGGCATTCCAGCGGACATCGAATATACCGACCGGATCGTCGGGATCATCCGCTACCGCGATGGCAGCATCATTGATGTCGTGAAACAAGTGAAATAGCGAAGCAGGGGAAATAAGCATGGAACTGATGAGCCAACGCCCGACCAACCTTCGTATCGGACTGACCCAGATGTTGGCCGCTCGGGAAGACCGAGTGACCCGCCAGCGGATCTGGTTGCAGCGTTACGGCGGCAGTCTGATTTCGTTTTGCATCAATATGCCGGGGGAAATCAAAGACAATGCGGAGGCTCATCAGTTACAGACTGCAGGGATACTGGCGGTGCAACAGGTATTGAAAGCCCAAGGCTGGCCAGTCACCGCACATGCGGTCTGGCGCGCCATTACCGGCCTCGAAGCCTTCTGGAGTGTCCCGATCGCCGCACAGCGCCTGAAAAGCGCCATGATCCAGCTGGAACAACAGCACCCGCTCGGTCGCTTGTTCGATCTGGATGTGCTGGATAGCAACGGGCGCAGTCTGTCACGCCGCGAATTTGACTTAGCCCCCCGTCGCTGCCTGATCTGCGATGAATTGGCCGCCGTTTGCGGACGCAGTCGTCGCCACAGCAGCGAGGCATTGCTCGCCCACATCCGCCAAACGCTGCGCACTTATTCCACACAGGAACAACACCATGTATGCACTCTTTGATGCTGACAGCAGCACCTCCATCGCCATCAAACCCGCAATCGTGCGGGACATGGCCGCGCTGGCACGCAATGCCATGCTGGTTGAGGTTTATACCACCCCCAAACCCGGTCTGGTGGATCGCGCCAATAACGGGGCCCATCAGGATATGACGGTCGAGACCTTCGAGCGCAGCACGGATGCCATTGCGCCCTGGCTGGCCCGTTTTACCGACATCGGCATCCAGAGTGCCCATCAACCGGTCGATCGCCTGCTCGCGGCATTGCGCCCGCTGGGTCGACAGTGCGAACAAGCGATGTTTCTGGCCACTGCCGGCATCAATACCCATAAGGGAATGCTGTTTTCGCTCTCTTTATTGTGTGCCGCAGCAGGACGCCTGTGGCAACAGGGGAAAATTCTGAATCAACAGACTCTGTGTGAAGTGGTCGCTCAGGCCACAGAGGGCCTCGTCGCCCGCGAGCTGGCCGCCAACCGGCATCCCCGCACGGCGGGTGAACGCTTCTTCCATCAATACGGATTAAGCGGTGTCCGGGGTGAAGTGGAATCGGGCTTTCAGACTGTGCGCAAATATGCCCTGCCGGTGTATCGTCAGGCCCTCGATGAAGGCGCCGATCGCAACAGCGCCCTGCTGGAAGTGATGTTGGCCTTGTTGGAACACAATAACGATACCAATCTGGTCGCCCGCGGCGGTCTGGCCGGTTTAGATTATGTCCAGCAATACGCCCGTCAGATCCGGCAAGACACCGCCTTTCTTTCCACTGCGCGTCTGCAGGCTCTCCAGACGATGGATCAACAACTGATCCAGCGCAACTTAAGCCCCGGCGGCAGCGCCGATTTACTGGCCATCACCTGGCTGCTACAACAACTGGAGCGTTAAACTTTCCCCGCCATTCATTCTTACAAATGACAAATATCACGTTGTAAGAATGAATTTTCCTTACTTCTCATATGACATTAAGCAGTTTACCCGTCAGCGGCTAAACTGAATTTATGCTTCCGCGCCCTGTACCTCAATCACTCTTAACTGGCATCAACCGCATCATCAGAACCATGACTGAGGATGAAAGGAGAACATTCCGATGCTGAAAATTTTACTGCTGATGATGTTGTGGCTCTGCATACCCGTTTTCAGCTTCGCTGAGATCCTGATCGGTGTCAGCATGGCGCATTTTGATGATTATTATCTCAGCATCCTGCGCGAAGCCATTGCCGACGAAGCCCAGCAACATCCCGGGGTCACCTTGCGTATCGTCGATGCACAAGAAAACGTGTCTCGCCAGCAGGCACAGCTAACTCAGTTTATTGCCCAGAAAGCGGCCGCCATCATCGTTAATCCGGTGGACGTGGAACGGGAACCGGTAGAAAAACTCATCCAACTCGCCCGACCAGCCGGCATCCCGCTGGTTTTTGTTAACCGGAAACCAAATGTTCCGCTGGATGAAGGTGTCTATTATGTTGGCTCCGATGACAAGATCGCAGGGAAACTGCAGATGGAATACCTTGCCGAACTGACGCACGGCAAAGGCAATGTTGTCATCTTGGTCGGCAAGCAAAACTCCGGTGCCGCACAGGAGCGGACACAAAGCGTCAAGGCGGTGATCGCGCAACACCCGCAAATGCATCTGGTTGATGAACAAATTGCCAATTTCAGCCGTACCGAAGGCGAAGCCGTCATGACCCGTTGGCTGCACCAAGGCACCCAATTCGACATTGTGGCCGCCAATAACGACGAAATGGCGCTGGGTGCGTTGATTGCGATGAAAAAGGCAGGAGTCTCCACCAAATCGATCCGGGTCGCAGGTATAGATGCCACGCCGGATGCCCTTTATTCGATGTATAAAGGTGAACTGGCAGTCACCGTGTTTCAGGACGCCAATGCACAGGGGGCGCTGGCCTTGAAAACCGCACTGGCGCTGACTGAAAAAACACACCATCTGCCGTCTGAACAACTCATTCCCTATCAACTGGTTACACCGGAAAACTATCGGTTTTACCTGAGAAAATAACAAGATGATGGAATCAAGGTGATATGGATCACTCAACCGACAATGCATTCAGAAATTCAAAATTAAAATGGTTGTTCTTGATACAGCTATTACTGGTATTGCTGATCCCCCTGCTGTTTTTTCACATCCAACAACAGCAAATTGCCCATGATGAGCTGTTGCAACTTCGCATCCTGACACAACAAAAATCCGACCAGATCGAATCGTGGCTGAATGAACGAGTAGGTGATGCCCAAGTTCTGGAAAATAACCCGTTATTCATCAACATGGCGGTACAATTGAATCGTGACCCGCATTACCCGGCCAGCGAAATCGAGGAAACCTTTGCCCAATTACAACGACGCATGGCTTATGAATCACTCACGGTGTTTGACCAAAAAAACCGGCCTCGTCTGGTTTTAGGCAATGCCCCTGTCAAGAAACTCAATGAGACCTCCACACCGACCAATGCTCACAATATTACGACCGACTGGTTTCGTGATGCCGATGGTGCACTGCATATGGGCATTCGTATCCCGCTGCGGGATCCCAACTCCTTTTTTGTGATTGGCGCCTTACAACTGACACAGGCGGTTGCCACCGCATTATTGCCAAAAATCGAAACCTGGCCCAGCAGCACCACGGGCTTTACCCTGTTACTGCAACCCTACGATGAACGGGTTCTCGCTATTCATGTACCCGCCAATAACGCTCTGGGCGCTGACATCAAAGACATTCCTTATCCGCAGCAACATAACTCCCTGCTGGCAAAAGCGCTTTCCGATCAGTCGGCGACCCTGACAGTAAAAGATGAACGCCAGCACGACGTATTTGCCAGCTATCAGCCGGTCGCCTATACCGGCTGGCATGTGTTACTGCAAAAAGACCAGAAAGAAGCTTACGCACCACTTTATAACCAGCTCATTTGGCTCACGCTGGGTTTGCTGTTTGTCGACATCCTGCTCATGTTGTTGCTCTACATGCAATGGCGGCAGCAGCAATACCGCAATGCCCTAGTGCTGCGACAAAAAACCGCAGAAAAAGATCGGTTGCTGCGGCATTTCTTTGAACTCCCACTGTTTGGTATGGCCATCACACATGCCCAGACCGGGCGCTGGCTGCGTTTCAATAATCAGTTATGTGAATTGGTGGGCTATAGCCGCGAAGAGATGAACCAGGTCGAATTCACCGCGCTCCTCTCTCCAGAGGATCGAGAATCGGAGCTGCCGCTGATCCGGCAGATGGAACTGGATCTTTCTGATGGATTTCAGCGTGAACGGCAAATACAGCACAAAGACGGCTCCTTCCTTCATGTGCTGATTGACACGCACTGTGTGCGGGAAGAAAACCGCCGCATCTCATTTATCGTGCGAGTCGTCGAAGATATCTCCCGCCGCAAAGCCAGCGAGTTAGAGCTCAAGAAGAAAAATCTGCTCTACAACATGCTGTCGCACACTAACCAGGCGATCGTACATTGCCCTTCAAGGGAAATCCTGTTCGAACGCGTCTGCCAGATCGCCGTTGAAGATGGCGGTTTTTCATTAGCCATGATTGCTCAATGCACGCCAGAACAAGACGATGTCAACATTATTCATACCTTTGGCGACAACAGTGGCTTCACCGACTGGATCACCGAACAAAAACGCAAAGACCCTACACTGCTTTCCCGCACAGGTGCTATGCATGCTATCGCGCAACAAAAAAACATCATCCTGAATGATTATCTGCACGAGACGCTAACCAGCCCCTTTCATGCCATTGCTGAAGCCGCTCAAGTGCTGTCGGCCGGCTACTATCTGATTTATGAAGGCGGAAAACTGTTTGGTGTATTGGGGCTCTACGCCAAAGAAAAAGACTTTTTTACCGAGACTATCCAGAACACACTCACGGAGGTGGCCAGCGATATCTCCTTCGCGCTGGATAATTTTAATCGGGATCAACAATTAGTCGCCAGCGAGCGCCTGTTTCATAATCTGGCTACCTTTGTTCATGTGGGTATTTTCCGCCTCGACCCTTACGGCAATTTACTCTACATCAACGAATTCGGGGCTGAGCTTTTACAAATGCCGAGCCAGTCGCAAACCGCCCTCTGGCTAAATGCCCTCAACAACGATGATTACCGCAAAATATATCAGGAATGGTTGCCGCATTTATTCAGCCACGGTGAGAGTGAAATGGAATGCCGGCTACCTCTTAAAAACCATAAACATAAAGACAGCTGGCTGATTATTCATGCCCGTTCAGAGACCAATGAGCAAAATCAGATCATCGGGTATATCGGCACCCTGACGGATATTCGCAAAATCAAAGAAACCGAAGCCCGATTAAAACATCAGGCCCACTATGATCCACTGACCGGCTTGCCAAACCGTATCCTGCTCAATATCAATTTAAAGAATGCGATTCAGTCCGGCAGTGTGAACCGGAAACGGGTGGCACTGCTGATTGTCGATCTGGATCGCTTCAAAGACGTCAACGACAGCTTCGGGCACCCCATCGGGGATGTTCTGTTACAAGAAGTAGCCCACCGTCTGCAGCAACATCTGCAAATGCCCGATAAAATCAGCCGTTTAGGCGGTGATGAATTCGCCATTTTACTCGACGACAATCCGCCGCCCGAATACATCAATGCGATTGCGACCAACGTCATTTTATTGATGAAAAAGGCGTTTCGCCTCCCCAATGACCGCGATGTCATGCTCGGCGCCAGCATCGGGATCAGCCTTTATCCCGACCATGGCACTGCACCACAGGAATTACTGCAAAAAGCCGATGCGGCCATGTATTTCGCCAAAGAAAACGGCCGGAATTGTTTCAAATATTTCTCTAGCGAGCTCACTGGCCTCGCGGAACAACGGCTGGATATGGAATTTCGCTTAAAACAGGCACTCGATCGAAATGAACTGCGGGTTTATTTCCAACCACAGGTTGAAATCAACAGCGGACGCATCATCGGGGCCGAAGCCTTGGTCCGTTGGCAAGATCCGAAACATGGACTGATCTCGCCTGTGCACTTTATCCCTATTGCCGAGGAAACCGGCTTGATCCAGCAGATCGGGGAATGGGTACTGACAGAAACCTGCCGTCAAGGGCAGCGCTGGCGGGAAGAGGGGCTGCCCGATCTCACCCTGGCCGTCAACATTTCACCGGTGCAGTTTCATTACAGCGATATCTACAGCATTGTCAGCCGTGCTCTCACTGATACCGGCTTCCCAGCCAATAAACTGGAGCTGGAACTCACCGAAAGCATCTTGATGTCACGCGAGGAGGAAGCGATCGACATTCTCAGCCAGTTACAGGCCAAAGGCATCAAACTGGCGATCGATGATTTTGGAACCGGTTATTCCTCGCTCTCTTATCTGAAATGCTTCCCGCTGGATGTCCTGAAAATAGACAAGAGCTTCGTCGACGATATTCCCCACAAAAAAGATGATATGGAAATTGCCGCCACCATCGTAGCGATTGCGCATACATTACGCCTGAAGGTCATGGCTGAAGGGGTAGAAAATATGGAACAGCTCAACTTTCTGAAAGAACAGGGCTGCGACTGTTATCAAGGATACTTAATGAGCCCCCCTCTTCCTGCTGATGAATTTGCGCAACTCTTACAACAGCATTCAAAGCCAACCACATAAAAAAATCCTCCGGGGCATTCCCACGGAGGATCATAAAAACAGCAATCGGTTGTTATCAATGAATTTTATGGCTCCCAGAAAGATTTATTCAGCTCTTCTTGTCGTTGTGCTTCCGTCAATCCAATATCGCGTAAATCTTCTGAACTCAATTGGGCTAACTGACGGCGAGTTAACCAATTTTGCTTCCATAACAGCAACATATGTTGAAGATGAGACAGAGTTGAACCGTCCCGATCAGGACGTTGTGCATACTGCGGTATTTTGGCATGCACCAGAGAATGCTTAGTCATAGATACCTCCGCGACTCGTAGCGTGATGCGAGGGGAATGCGCTGAACGCTTCAGCAGCATATGCTATTAATTCTAGTCCATTGCAGATAAAGATATGGGAGCTTTGCCGCAAATTCTGCAGAAAATCCCGCTTTTTTATGCCCGTTATATCGAGCTCCATTTTTTTTTCTTGGTCCGTATGCGCGACCGATACAGAAAGCGCTAGAATGCATCATTGGTTATCACCATATGTTAATGTTATTAGTATTTGAGGTGGTTATGATTGCAATTCTGGAGGCGCAGCAAGCAGGTCTGCTACGCATCAAAAACTGGCTTCCCAATCTGATCGCGGGAGTCATCGTAGGTGTGGTCGCTTTACCGCTGGCCATGGCGTTTGCCATCGCCTCCGGTGTCAAACCGGAACAAGGGCTCTATACCTCCATGATCGCCGGTGTGGCCGTTTCTCTTTTCGGGGGTAGCCGTTTACAAATCGCCGGACCAACGGGTGCCTTCATTGTCATACTCGCCGGGATCACCGCCAAATACGGCATCAGCGGCCTGCAACTGGCCACGCTGATGGCCGGGGTCATGCTGATGCTCATGGGTTTCAGCAAATTGGGCAGCATCATCAAGTTCATTCCAGCCCCGGTTATCGTCGGTTTTACCAGCGGCATTGGCGTGATCATCTGGGTCGGACAATGGCAAGACTTCTTTGGTCTTCCTCCAGTTAGTGGTGCACATTTTCATGAAAAATTCTGGCATCTGCTGCAGCAATTGCCCCACGCCAGTATCTTCACCAGTGCCGTGGCCCTTTGCAGTCTGGCCTTGGTGATCCTGACGCCACGGATCCCTTATCTGCGAAAAGTCCCGGGGCCGCTGGTAGCCATGATTTTTGCCACACTGACCGTCAGCCTCTTTCATCCCGCCGGCGTTGCCACCATCGGCAGTGCTTTTGGCGGAATTCCACAGAAATTACCAGATTTTTCGCTGCCGGAATTCTCATTTAACCATATGGTGCAGTTAATTGGTCCGGCCTTTACCATTGCCATGCTGGGCGCTATTGAATCATTGCTATCGGCTGTCGTTGCCGACGGCATGGCAGGCACGCGTCATAATTCAAATCAGGAACTGATTGGACAAGGGCTGGCCAACATTATTTCCCCTCTGTTCGGCGGGTTTGCGGCCACCGGAGCCATCGCCCGTACCGCCACCAATATCCGTAACGGCGGCAACAGTCCGCTGGCGGGGATCATTCACTCGGTGGTGTTATTGCTGATCTTGTTGTTCCTGGCACCGCTGGCCAACAACATCCCGCTCTGCTCGCTGGCCGCTATCCTGTTTGTGGTTTCATGGAATATGAGTGAATTGCCACATTTTGTGGAAATGGTCAAAAAGGCACCGAAAACAGATACCGCCATTCTGCTCATCACCTTCCTGCTGACTGTGTTTACCGATCTCGTGGTCGCCGTCAATATCGGGGTGATCCTGGCCTCATTCAGTTTCATGCAGCGCATGGCCGGTTCAGTCGAGATCCAGCAACACACCGGCGATGATCTTAATCATGAGATCCGGCAACTAGGGCACACGACGCTGCCTCCGCAAGTGCTGGTTTACAGTATTGATGGACCACTGTTCTTTGGTGCAGCCGAAACCTTTCAACGCACCTTGGCGCAAACCAATACCGAACCCAAAGCCTTGATCCTGCGTCTGGCACATGTCCCGTTTATGGATTTCACCGCCCTGCAATCGCTGCAACACGTCATTACGCTCTCTGCAAAACATAACGTGACTATTTTGCTGTGTGAAATGAACAAGACGGTGCATCAGAAACTAACAAAGGCTGGCATCATTGAATTGTTGGGTCAGGGCCACTGTTTCGGCACCTTTGACGAGGCGCTGAACTATTGCGAACTGCGTTTTGCAGCCAACAGTGACAAGATGATCATGCACGAATAACGACGTAAACGACCGTGTCTCAAGACACGGTCTCACCCTTTGCTTTGCTTCCCAGTTTGCTTTTGGTCGCATAGGTCACGCCGTGGGCATCCAGATAGTCGCGGATCATTTGACGAACGACTTGTGACGGCGTCAAATCTTGCGCCGTACAGAGATCTTCAAAGGCTTTTTTCTTCACCGGATCAATCAGTAAAGTCAGCCGTGCGGTCTTTTTTTCCATCCACGAACACTCCGCATGTTAATTAAATTAACATAGATTATACCCTGCTCCCGCAAAAGGCTCCAGCGGCTCGCTCACATACCTAATCGCCACAGTATCCTTATAAAAAATAGGTGATCTGCATGCATGATGAATTTTTCTACGCTACGCTTAACCCCATTCCCGGTGATTATAAAAATACGTCCGCAAAAGGGAGAACAACATGTTTAAATTCAACCAAAAAGAACAAGAGCTTATCGCGCACTTAAAAAAAGAAAACCACGCGCTGCAAGAGGAAATTGTTCGCCTGAAACATGAAAATACCCAACTGCAGACAGCAGCAGAACAAAACAAAATTCAGACCGGATCCTGGCACTTAAAAGATGAACTCATTGAGTTATGTGCCGAACATATCATCAAAAAAATAGCCCTGGTTCAGAATGAATATGCAAAGAATGTTGATGAATTGCATCGTTTCATTCAAATCCAATCGCAAGAAAATCATAGCAATTCAGAAGCCACCATGACGGCGCTGTTAAACGTCGATAAAAATCTGGCACAACTGACTGACGCGATTGCAATCACGGATGCACGGGTAACCCGCCTGCTCAATGGCATCGAAAATGTCTCTGGAATCATTGCATTAATTACCGATATAGCAACTCAAACCAATTTATTAGCATTAAATGCCGCAATCGAGGCAGCCAGAGCGCAGGAGTACGGCCGGGGTTTTGCGGTGGTCGCTGATGAAGTCAAAAAACTGGCTGAACGAACTCAAAAAGCAACCAACGAGGTAGAAAACACCATCAACGCTCTGAAAGCCGAATCGACAGATATTCAACAGGCTTCTGTTTCCATGAGCCAGATTGCAGACAATTCCAAGCAACTGATACAGCACTTTGAGAAAACGGTCAGTCAATTTGCCGCAAATACTGATGAATTGATCAATAAAAGCGATATTTTTATGGATAGCAATTTTGTCAGCTTGGTGAAACTGGATCACTTAATCTATAAAGCCAACGGTTACATCTCGATGTTACAAGGCGAAGCCTCGATGACATTCAGTGATCACCATAATTGTCGTTTAGGGAAATGGTATGAAACCGGCATTGGTAAAGAACGATTTGATCGCACCCCAAGCTATAACAAGATTCTGGAACCGCACACCACGGTACATACCGAAATCCACCGCATCATAGATACCCTCAAAAACAGAGAGTTGATGAATAACGATCATATTCTGCGTGGCTTTCAGAATGTGGAACATGCGAGTAAATCACTCTTCGTGTTGCTGGATAATCTCGTCGGGGAAAAAAACGCTATACAACGTATCTGAATGAACAGGAACGGTTTCCGATGACAGCACCCTCATTAATCTACTGGCCGTACACAATACGGCCTTAGATAAAACAAAACCATCCAGCCAAACTGTTGATTAAAGTTCTGTTTCTTTTACTAAACCATATTGCGTGTCATAACGCGTCTGCGCCTCTCTCATGGCGTCCATATTGTCTTCCGCCCAATGCGCTAAACTCTCAATCGTTTTGACCAGAGTTAACGCCAATGGCGTCAGTGAGTAGCCGACCGTCACCGGCATCGTCGCAAAAACGCGACGCTCAATGAGACCGTCCCGTTCCAATTTTTTCAATGTTTGCGACAGCACTTTCTGGGTAATGCCATCAATGTCGCGCCGCAACTGATTAAAACGCGTCTCACCTGATTTCAAACGATCAATGATCAACAACGTCCACTTATCCGCCAGACGATCGAGGAACTGACGGGCTGGGCAATGTCGCGAATAGACACTGTAGTTCTTTGTTGCTTTTGTGCAGTTCGCATTACGCATAGTTTCCATGAGGTAACCTGGTATCGTTAAAGTGCCTTCTTGTCGAAGTAGTATACCAAAGATACTATCTATTCTGAAAAGCTGGTTAATATTTGTGTTACGTCGCACCAGCGCACATAAAAACCGCTATCTCTCATGAGCTATTAAGGTAGGAATGTAATGAACAAGATTGCTGTGGTTTATTTTTCAGGTTATGGCCATACAAAACGTGTCGCCGAACTCGTTGCCGAAGGTGCAAAAGCAGAATGCATTGAAATTGATAGCAACGGCGATGTGGCTGAGAACGATTGGAACACGCTGAACGCTGCTGATGCGATCATTTTTGGCGCACCGACTTATATGGGCTCCGTACCTTGGCAATTTAAGAAATTTGCCGACGCCACCTCAAAAGCCTGGTTTACCCGAGCATGGCAAAACAAGGTATTTGGTGGCTTCACCAACAGCGCCAGCCTGAACGGTGACAAGCAAGTCAGCTTGATCTGGATGCAAACGCTGGCATCACAGCATGGCGGCATCTGGGTCAGCTTAGGTCTGCCACCATCGAATACTGCCAGCGCTACCCGCAATGATATCAACAACCTGGGTGGCTCCGTGGGTCTTTTAGTGCAGTCACCGTCCGATCGTCCTGCCGACGATATCCCATCAGGCGATCTGGAAACAGCCAAACAGTATGGTGTCCGCGTTGCTGACATCGCATCACGTCTGCATGGCTAGACAATGAAAATTCCAGAGTAATAAAGGGCCGGCTTCGGTTGGTGTCTTTATTGCTCTGGAGATATTTGTAGCCTCAACACCCAGCCTGCCGTCCAATTCGACTTCATCCAGATGAACACTAACCATATTCAATATGGCTGTTTTTTATCCTTTCCTCAGTTTCAGCTAAGTATCCTGAATTATCTTCTAATGACGTAATCATGCCTGCGCCAAAGGGAAGAGAGCAGCACATAACGGTTTTAACATCGCAAACCGCGGGATGCCGGTTTTCTTTCTATCACGCTCGGGGGTAATAAATAGATGTTTTCTGCTGGATTACTTCATTGGCTGACCTCAGAGCAAGGTTTAATGCAAGCCATAGCTCAGAATTGGCCGCTTGGCATATTGATCGTCTCAGTCATTATTTTTCTGGAAACAGGTTTGGTTTTGTTACCTTTCTTGCCCGGTGATTCCTTGTTATTTGCCACAGGGTCGTTTTTAGGGTTATCTCACCTCTCACCTGTCGTTCCCTTTGCAATGGTTTGTCTCGCAGCAATATTGGGTGACCAACTGAATTTCCGACTGGGGGCTTCCGGTATCGGCAACTATATTCTTCGCAAAGATTGGATCAAACCCGCCGTTTTAAGAAAAACGCATGATTTTTACGACCAATACGGCGCCATTACGATTGTGATTGGACGCTTTATTCCGGTAGTCAGAACCATTGCTCCATTTGTTGCCGGATTAACGAGAATGCAGCCTCAGCGATTTACCCTCCTGAATGCTTTAGGTGGTACGGCCTGGACAGGCATTCTATTATTTTCCGGTTATTGGCTCTGTCATATCAATTGGATAAAAAACCATTTTTCACTCTTATCTTTGAGTGTTGTTATTGTTTCAGTGTTACCCGTTATATTGCATTTATTAACGCAGTTTAAAAAACAGGTATTTTGATACAAATCTGACCATTCAATATATTCAAAAGAATAGGTCACACTACTTTGAGGTTTATCTCATGACGAAACTGGAACTGAATATTAAAATTGCTTTATCAATCACTCTGTTAATTATCGGAGCAATCACTTTTTTGCTTGTGGATCTGTTTTTCAGAACCATTCAAAATTTAACGCAAGCTATCTACAACCGTTTTCAATACCCCCATCGGAATTTAGCGGCACCACTCGATGGCCCCAAATATTATCGACCATAAAGATAAACTCTCATGGAAATAATGCGGAACACTAAACTTAAAATATGAGCGTAGCGTGTGTTATAGCCAAATCGTGATAGCGAGGAGGATGAAATGACCTACTTAATAAAATGCCCAGCCTGTCAACAAGACGGTTTAGATCCGCGTTACAGTCCAACCGCGTGTATCCACTGTAAAAAAGAATTCAACATTGTTGGATTTTGCCCTACCTGCCATTCAGAGTTACAAAAGTTTAAGTGTTGTTCTGTCGATTTTTTCTGTAATACATGCAATGAGTTGATTTCAAAGAAAAAGGTTGATTTCAATGTCAGCCCGAAATGAGATCTGCTTTCTGTTTCACCATGGATTGCCTCAATCAATATTGCACTACAGCAAATTATCCAGATGCTAAATTTTCTTTATTGATTATTTTTTCTGGCAAGAAACGACAGACTCACTAACCGTAAGCCTGTCTTGTCTATTTATGATTCCGATCTTTAGCCAATATCAGCCAGATTGCCCTTGGTTTCCAGCCATTCGCGGCGATCGCCGGAACGCTTTTTCGCCAGCAGCATGTCCATCAGTTGCAGAGTTTCCTCTGTTTCATCCAGTGTCAGCTGCACTAAACGGCGGGTGTTTGGATCCATGGTAGTTTCACGCAACTGCTTCGGATTCATCTCCCCCAACCCTTTAAAGCGAGTCACCTGTGGCGTGCCGCGCTTCTTCTCGGCTTTCAGACGCTCCAGCACGCCCTGTTTTTCATCTTCATCCAGTGCGTAATAGACTTCTTTGCCAAGATCGATGCGGAACAACGGCGGCATGGCCACATAAACATGGCCGTTGGCCACCAGCGAGCGGAAATGTTTCACAAACAGTGCACACAGCAGGGTCGCGATATGCAGACCGTCGGAGTCGGCATCGGCCAGAATACAGATCTTACCATAACGCAGCCCGCTCAGATCGTCAGAATCCGGATCCATCCCGATGGCGACAGAGATATCGTGTACCTCCTGTGAAGCCAGCACTTCCGAGGCATCCACTTCCCAGGTATTGAGGATCTTACCGCGCAACGGCATGATCGCCTGAAACTCCCGCTCGCGCGCCTGCTTGGCACTACCACCCGCGGAGTCCCCTTCCACCAGAAAGAGTTCACCCTGCAGCGGATCAGAGCAGTTACAATCGGTCAGCTTGCCCGGCAGCGCCGGACCCTGCGTGATCTTCTTGCGCACCACGGTTTTTGCGGCACGCAGACGACGCTGCGCGCTGCTGATGCACAGCTCAGCCAACTGTTCGGCCAGTTCGATATTGGCATTCAGCCACAGGCTGAAGGCATCTTTCACCACGCCGGAAACAAACGCCGCACTCTGCCGGGAAGACAAACGCTCTTTGGTTTGACCGGCAAATTGCGGATCTTGCATCTTGATCGAGAGGATATAGGCACAACGATCCCAGATATCATCCGGGGTCAGTTTCACACCACGCGGCAGCAGATTGCGAAACTCACAGAATTCACGCATCGCATCCAGCAAGCCCTGACGCAGACCGTTGACATGCGTACCGCCCTGCACCGTCGGGATAAGGTTGACGTATGATTCGGTGATAAGCTCCCCACCGTCCGGCAACCAGCACAGCGCCCAATCGACGGCGGAATTATCGGCCGAGAACTGTCCGGTGAAAGGCTGTTCCGGCAGACGGACAAACTCTTTTAAATTATCCATCAGATAGTCGCGCAGGCCATCCTGATAGCACCAGTCGTATGTCTGCTGATTGACCTTATCTTCAAAATGGATGGTCAGCCCCGGACACAGCACCGCCTTCGCTTTGAGGATGTGCACCAGACTGCGCGCCGAAAATTTCGGCGAATCAAAATACTTTTCTTCCGGCCAGAATTTCACACGGGTACCGGTATTACGCTTGCCGCAGGTGCCGGTGATCGTCAGATCCGAGACTTTCTCACCCTGTTCAAATGCCATTTCATAGACGTTGCCATCACGGCGTACCGTTACTTCGACACGACGCGACAGCGCGTTCACCACCGAAATCCCGACCCCGTGCAGACCACCAGAGAACTGGTAGTTCTTGCTGGAAAACTTGCCACCAGCATGCAGCTTACAGAGGATCAGCTCAACCGCCGGCACCCCCTCTTCCGGGTGAATATCGACCGGCATACCACGGCCGTCATCGATCACTTCCAGCGACTGATCGTCATAGAGAATGACATCCACGCGACTGGCATGACCCGCCAGTGCCTCGTCGACGCTGTTATCAATGACTTCCTGTCCGAGATGATTCGGACGGGTGGTGTCGGTGTACATGCCGGGGCGACGACGCACCGGCTCCAGACCATTGAGGACCTCAATGGATTCAGCGGTATAAGCTTGAGTCATGGTATTCCGTGAGTACGGGTTTATAACTGCAGGAATCTTACAATCTGAGCACAGTAACGTTCAAACCCTATGAAGGCGTGATTGCCACCTTGCTCGATTGTGGTTCGTGCAAAATGATAAAATTGTAAGGCGTGGCGATAGTCTAACACTTCATCGCCCTGTTGCTGTAACAACCATATCCGCTCCGGGTGGTGTAATTCCGGAACGCCCAGCTCACGCAGTTCCGTGACATGCTGCGGCTCCAGCAGATATTTTTCACCAGTATACGGATTTTGTTGCGGTCCGAGCAGTTGCTGCAACAGATGGTGTGGCTGCACGGCAGGGTTTACTACCACCGCTTTATGGCCATAGACCTCCGCGATCTTGGTCGCCCAGAAACCACCCATTGAGCTGCCAACCAAACCCAGCGGACGATCACCAAGGTCAGCCAGAATCTGTTGTAACATTTGCCAGGTCGCGGCCGGAGTGTTGGGTAACGCAGGAATGCAGATCTGAATATCCGGCAGTTCTTTCGTCAGATACTCTTTCATTTGCCGGGCTTTTACAGAATCGGGGGTGGAATTAAAACCGTGCAAATAAATCAGCGTAGGCGACATTTCAATAACCTGTAGATTGTAAATCAGGCGCAAACTGGCCGGGTTCAAGACGCCAGACCTGGGTCGCGATACGACCATCCGGATACAGTTGCAGATAGCGCCAACCGGGGGACATAGTATCCAGCGAAAAATCCACGCTCAGGGGTTTGAACTGAATGCAGGTTGACGGCGAAGTCAGAAAGCGGATCCCCTGATGCGCCTGATCATATTCCTGGTGCACATGGCCACAGAGCACCGCTTTGACTTGCGGATAACGCGCCAGTACGGCCAGAAAATCATTCGCATTTTTCAGATCGTGCTGATCCAGCCAGATTGAACCAATCGGAAAGGTATGGTGATGCAGACAGACCAGAGCGTGCTTTTCCGGATATTGTTGTAATGCGGCTTCCAGCTCTTCCAGTTGCAGATGGCTCAACCAGCCATGCGGGGTGCCATACACCTGACTATCGAGCAGAATGATCTGCCACGTGTCACCCACCAACTGCATTTCCGGGTGAATACCGGCCACCTGCAGCTCATTTTGCATCAACACACGGTGATCATGATTTCCCGGTAGCCAATGCACCGGTCTTTGTAATGCGGTCACCATACTGGCGAAACGCTGATAGGAACCCGCAGAGTGATCTTGTGACAAATCACCTGTTGCGAGCACCACATCATACGCTTGTGGCAATTCAGTAATGGCATCCAGTACCGCCTGAAAACTCTCTGCTGTAGCAATACCCAGCAAGTCGCGGTTTGAATCAGCGAACAGATGCGTATCTGAAATCTGCAATAATCGGACGATGCCATCATCCGGTTGATTTAATGTGCAGGTTTCCAAAATCTCTCTCTATATATTAGCGGATAATACCTTTGCCTGACCGTGTGCATGGCTATTCGGAGCAATGGCATCATCACTTTATCTTTAATATGCCAGCGCTTGAGCGCTATACCCGTGTGCCAGACAGAAACGCAGCCATTCTGCCAGAAAGTGATTACACTGTTCTTTTTCATCCCGCTGATGCATAGCTGGATTGGGATAATCATAGCTGGGGAGTAAACGGGAAATCTGCTGGCTGACACACACTTCCGCCATACGCGCATCGTGATACAACCGGACTTGCATGTGACTTCTCAGAAAATCAGGTAATTCATCATTGTGCTGACAAATTTCCAGCAATGTGGTGTAGCGGGTGTTTTCCAGAATGCGAACGGCGAATTGTAATGATTGCGCCACATTATACAACCTTGCCCCGCCTTCGGCGGTAGAGGGCAACAACTTCATCAGCGCCATGTAGTTGGTTTCATAGGCCCGGTGCAACTCCGGCAGATCGGGCACATGACGCCGGGTAAGACAGAGCGTCGTCACGATCCACCCAACCAGCGACGTTGCAGATCAGCATGATGCAACTGTAACCATTGCAGTGCGATCACCGTCGTCGCGTTATCAATACGCCCTTCCTCCACCCAGCGGTAGGCTTGTTCACGACTGACCACATGCACACGGATATCTTCGCCTTCATGTGCCAGACCGTGTAACCCCGTTGCCAGGGACGAGTCTACTTTGCCGACATACAGGTGGATCCGCTCGGTCGTACCGCCAGGGCTGACCATAAAACTTAAGGCAAAATCGGCTTGTTGCAGCTTCAGCCCTGATTCCTCTTCGGCTTCGCGGTGGATCACGTCGTCCGGTTGTTCACCGTGTTCGATGATGCCAGCCACCAACTCAAGCAACCAGGGATCCGGTTTGGTTTCATAAGCACCCAGACGGAACTGCTCCAGTAAGACTACCTGATCCCGCTCAATATCATACGGTAATACCGCAGCGGCATGGCCTCGTTCAAACATCTCACGTTGGAGCACAGGCCCCCAGCCCCCCGCGAACAGTTTATGTCGCAGGTGGTAGCGGTTTATGCGGAAAAAGCCTTTAAAGCAAGGTTCACATTTGATGATTTCCACATCATTCCGATCGTAAAACTGATCGGCAGCTAACACTGGATCTGTCATCACAACGACTCCCGGACTAATCCCTTACAAGCCATAGGCCAAAGAAAATGCAGGTTACTCCGAAGCGCGAAGAGGAGCAAGAGTGATTCTCACTCACAAAACGATTAGAAAAGATTTTCTAATTATCTTGCTAATGTTCATTTAATCACCAACAATTAGAAAAAGTTTTCTAATCAGAGAGACGCGATGACTAGAAGAGCCGCGGATAAGACGATGGCGGTCAGTAGCCATGGTGAGGAAACCCGCCTGAAACTGATTCAAGCGGCAACTCCTGAATTTATTGAACAGGGCTTTCGGGCCGCCCGGGTACAGCAAATCGCGCAGCGTGCCGGAGTCCGGCTGTCGGCCATCAATTATCATTTCGGTGGTAAGGAAGGGCTCTATCTGGCGGTGTTACGTCATCACGGTGAACAGGCCATTCAGCAACAGCCACTGCAAATAGAAGCCTCGCTGCCCTTACCTGACCGTTTCCGGTTTATGGTCCATAGCATGCTCTTACGCATGCTGGATGAACACCAAAGCAGCCAGATTGCTCAGTTGATTTTACGGGAAATGGCCAACCCCACGGCAGCACTGGATGATATTTATCAGCGGTTTCAACAACCGCAACTGCAGCAAATCCTGACGCTGTTGCAGCAGATCCTGCCAAATGCGGAACCGCGCACATTATTACGCTGTGCGCTCAGCCTGTTGGGTCAGTGTGTCATTTATGTGCTGGCACGCCCTGTCATTGCCCGCACCGATCCGCATTTGCTGACTCAGCCCAACGGATTGGCAGAGATCGAAAATCACATTGTGCAGTTTAGCTGGGCCGGATTGATGGCCTTACGGGAGACATCGCATGCGTAACGCTTTATTTCTATTGTGTCTCATCGGCTTGAGCGCCTGCCAGCAAGCGACGACGGAGTCGCTACCCGGTTATGTCGAAGGCGACTATGTCCGAATTGCCACCCCCGTGGCCGGTTATCTGCGCGAATTGGCGGTGTCTGAGGGTCAGCAGATCCGTCGAGGTCAGCCGTTGTTCCGGCTGGAAAGTGACGAGACGCTGAATAATCAGCGTGCGGCGGCTGCCACCTTGAAGAAAACGCAGGCTCAGGCGGCGGATCTCAGCAAGGGGAAACGCAGCGAAGAAATTGCGGCCCTGAAAGCACAACTGAGTTCGGCACAGGCAGCGCTGCGTTTCAGTGAACAGGAGCTGAACCGGCAACGACGCCTACGGCAGCAGGGTTTCAGCAATCAGGCGGCACTGGATCAGGCGGCCAGCAGCCAATCTCAGGCGGAAGGCAAAGTGCATGATCTGAATGCACAACTGGCGCTGGCAGCACAAGCAGCACGGGATGACTTACGGGATGCAGCACAGGCGGATGTCACTGCCGCCACCGCGCAGGCCGAACATGCCGACTGGCTGCAGGCACAGACACACCCGGTCAGCCCCGTCGATGCGACGGTAGAGGAAACCTTATATCGACTTGGCGAATGGATCCCAGCCGGTTCGCCGGTGATCACGCTGTTACCACCCGACGCCGTCAAAGTCCGTTTTTACCTTCCCGAAGCGTTACTTTCCACCGTGAAATACGGACAAAGCATCACCGTCAATTGCGATGGCTGCAAAAGCGCACTTCCCGCCCGGATCAGTTTCATTGCCAGCAGTGCGGAATACACGCCACCGGTGATTTACAGCAAGGAAAATCGGGCCAAGCTGGTGTTTATGATTGAGGCGAAACCACTCAATGCCAGCGCCTTCCCTTTGCATCCGGGACAGCCGGTCGCCGTCACGCTGCGATAAACGGAGTAGCGAAACATGCACAGTGACAACTGGATCATCGATGTTGAGGGACTAAATAAAAGCTTCGGCACTAAGTTGGTGGTCGATAACTTATCCATGCAGGTGCGCCGAGGGGAGATTTATGGTTTTCTCGGCCCCAATGGCAGTGGCAAAACCACATCGATCCGAATGATGTGCGGTTTGCTGACACCGGATAGTGGCTCAGGCCATACCCTCGGTTATGACATCACCCGGCAGGCAACAGAGATCAAACGTCATGTGGGTTACATGACGCAACGCTTCGGGCTGTATGACGATTTGAGCCTGCGGGAAAATCTTGATTTCATCGCCCGGATTTATGGTATGCCGGATCGCAAACCGCGCGTGAAACAGGCGCTGGAACGGCTGGGATTGGTCGCCCGCCAGCATCAGTTAGCCGGCACCTTGTCGGGCGGCTGGAAACAGCGTCTGGCTCTGGCTGCCTGCATGTTGCATAACCCGCAGTTGCTGTTGCTGGATGAACCCACGGCGGGTGTTGATCCCAAAGCGCGCCGTGATTTCTGGGATGAAATTCATCAACTGGCCGAAGAGGGAATGACCGTGCTGGTTTCAACGCATTACATGGATGAGGCCGAACGCTGCCACCGGCTGGGCTATATCGCCTATGGCAAACTGCTGGCCTGTGGGACACCCAAAGAGTTGATCCAGCAAAGCCAGTTTACCACCTGGCAAGTCGAAGGGGCCGTGGATGCGCTCGTTCCGCTGTTAAAGGATCATCCGGCCGTGGCCCTGATCACCCGTTTTGGTAACAGCCTGCATATTAACGGCTTGGATGCCGGGGCATTGACGAACGTCTTGGCGCCGTTCCAGCAACAGCCGGATCTGCATTGGCAGCTCATCACGCCACAACTGGAAGATGTGTTTATCCACCTGATGCAACAAAGTCAGGATAATTTCCGTTAGAGGTGCTTATGAATCAGTTATTAAGCTGGCACCGATTGCTGGCTGTGATCGCCAAAGAATTTATTCAGCTTCGTCGTGACCGCCTCACCTTTGCCATGATGCTGGGGATCCCGCTGATCCAGCTCATTCTGTTCGGTTATGCCATCAATGGCGATCCGAAACACCTGCCTACCGTGGTCGTGGCACATGAACAGACGGCCTTTACGCGGGCAATGGTGCAGAGTTTGGAAAACAGCGGCTATTTCGAGCTGGTCGCCACCGACCTGGGGGATGCCGAGGCGGATCGCTGGTTGGAACAAGGCGATGCCCAATTTGCCCTGATCATTCCGGCAGGATTCAGTAAAAAATTGCAACGTGGTGAACGGCCACAATTACTGGTGGCAGCAGATGCGACCGATCCCTCGGCGACCGCCAATGCCATTGGTGCCCTGCAACAACTGAGTCAGCAATGGCTGCAACATGAACTAACCGGCCCCTTAAACCATCTGCAGGCCACATCCCAACCTTACGATCTGGTCATCCAGCGACGATTCAACCCGGAAGGATTGACGCAATACAATATTGTACCCGGCCTGATGGGCGTGATCCTCACCATGACGATGATCATGATGACGGCACTGGCGGTCACGCGTGAAGTGGAACGCGGCACCATGGAAAATTTGCTGGCCACACCGGTGCGTCCGCTGGAAGTGATGCTGGGGAAAATCCTGCCCTATGTTTTGATTGGTTTTGTGCAGGTTGCCGTGATCCTGATTGCGGCTGAACTCTTATTTGCCGTGCCATTTGTCGGTTCGGCGCTGTGGTTATTGCTCGGCATTCTGGTCTTTATTGCCGCCAACCTCAGTGTCGGTATCACCATCTCCAGCGTGGCCCGCAATCAGACGCAGGCGATGCAGATGACCTTTTTCTTTTTCCTGCCATCAATGCTGTTGTCCGGTTTCATGTTCCCCTTTCGGGGGATGCCGGTCTGGGCACAGAAAATCGGGGAAATTTTACCGCTGACGCATTTTATTCGCCTGATCCGCGGGATCATGCTGAAAGGAAATAGCGCGATTGAAATGTGGCCGCATCTGTGGCCTTTGTTGCTCTTTTTATGCACTATGTTGTGTGTGGGGGTATTACGCTTCCGTAAAACACTCGATTAGTTTTTCTACATGCTGGCATAATAACAATAGACTCAGGCTTGTCTGCAATATCACCTGTCCACTCAACTCATGCCGGGTCACTCAACTGGAGTGTATGTTCCGATGAAAAAATCGCTATTGTCTGTTTTGATCCTGCTGGGGCTTTCGCCCTGGGCCTCGGCGGAAAGCCTGCTGGACATTTATCATCAGGCACAGGAAAAAGATCCACAGTTACAGGAAACCCTGGCGCAGCGTAACGCCGCCTTTGAGAAAATCAACGAATCTGATGCTGCCAAACTGCCACAAATCAACCTCAACGCCTCCACCGGCTATCAGAAATCCAACGACAACGATGCCTATACCGAGAACACGCGTGGCGCTGGGATCTCGCTGACGCAAGCCCTGTTTCGCGAACCGGTGTGGATGAACGCCGACATCACCAGCAAACAAGCCATGGCCAGTGATGTTTCGCTGAGTTTAGAAAAGCAAAATCTGATCTTCCGTACCGCACAAGCCTATTTCAGCGTGCTGGCCGCGCAGGATGCGCTGGAATACACCACCGCCAATGAAAAGGCGCTGCAACGCCAGTTGGACGAAACCCAGCAGCGTTTCAATGTTGGCATGACGGCGATTACCGATGTACAGGAAGCCAAAGCCGCCCATGATCTGGCCGTTGCAGACAGCATCACGGCGCAGAACACGCTTGCCAACAGTTATGAAGCGTTACGCCAACTGACCGGTAACGAGCACAAGTTTCTGGATGTGCTGAATACCGAACGTTTCAGCCCCAGCCCGATGGCACAGAGTGCCGACCAATGGCTGAAACAGGCGCAGGATCATAGCCTAGCATTAAACCAGTTACGGATTGCCAAAGACATTGCCCGGCAGCAGATCGATCTGGCCAAAACCGGACACCTGCCCACGCTGGATCTGAAACTCGGTGCCAATTCCAATTACACCAATTACCAGGTCAACTCGGTATCCAAACAAGATGGAACGGTGAATGAAGGCACCATTGGCCTGCAATTTAACCTGCCGCTCTATTCCGGTGGTGCCACTCAGTCACAGGTCAAACAAGCCCAGTTTAACTATGTGGCTGCCAGTGAAAATCTGGAAAAAACCTACCGCAGCATGCAGGCCGATTTATATAAGAACTATAACAATGTGTTTGCCAGCATAGGTACGATTAAAGCCTATCAGCAATCGGTGGTTTCGGCAGACAGTGCCCTGACCGCGACCCAGGCGGGTTATCAGGTTGGCACTCGCACTATTGTGGATGTGCTGAATGCGACCAGTAAGCTCTATTCCGCCAAACAGTTGTTATCGAATGCACGATACAGCTACATTCTGAATACCATACAACTGAAACAAACTGCCGGGGTCTTGTCTGAGCAGGATCTGCTGGATATCAATAATGGCTTGATTAGCCAGAAAAAATAGACTATTCGCCCCGGTTATGCCGGGGCAAAAAGGGTTAGCGAAACTCGAACTGTTCGTAGTGTAGCTGTGACGACGGAACATGGGTCAACAGCATGTCCCGCATACCTTTCGGCCCACAAAACCAGAGCTGGGTGTCTTCATCCACATCCAGACGGGACGCATCCAGAAAACCATCAATTTGCCGGTCAATAATGGTCACTTTAACCCCGGTGAGCTTTGAGAGTTGCTGTAACCGTTCTGCGAATAAAATTTCCTGCTGGCTGTTCACACAATAGTACAGATGCGCCCCCGGACGCCGTTCATCTTCCGCTACCAGCCCTTCCAGCCAGGCCATAAACGGCGTGATCCCAATACCCCCGGCGATCCAATACTGCTGCGAACCGGAAGGCGGTAAGACAAAGCGACCGTAAGGGCCTTCCACCGTGACCGTATCCCCGACCTGAACTTGTTGAGCCAGCTGGCGGGTATAATCACCCAGCGCCTTGATAGCAAAGATAATGCTGCCATTTTGAATATCTTCTCGCACAATCGTAAACGGATGTGCTCCCTCTTCCTGATGCAAGGTGAGTAAAGCAAATTGCCCCGGCAGATACTCATCATGAAAGTCAGTCGGTAATGCCACTTCCAGCTCCAGCACATTCCCGGCATGCTGTCTGAGCGCCATGATGTTGCCCTGATAACGCTGCAGACGGCCGCTCTGACCAAAGAGACTCCATAACGCCGCCAGTGATCCCAGCCCGCCAGCAGCCAGTGTCAATAAACCGAAAGGTGCCCAGCGTGTCACATCTGGTAACAAATAAATGCTGTGAAAGGCGGCCAGCAGGAACAGAATGGCCCCGACTTTATGGATCTGACGAAAACGCCCGTAAGGCAATATCTTGACCAGACTGATGATCAAAAACAGGATCAGGGCATAGAAACAATATTCTCCCGCCTCTTTCGCAACCCCTCTTAATGCATCAGCACCCGGTACATGCGGAGCTCTGGCACCTAAATCCAGCAGACCGGCCTCAACCAGCCAGCGGGGCGATTTGGTCAACAACCAGTGCAACAACACCATGCTGCCTGCCGTGATCCCACTCCATTTATGTAGCTGATAGAGATGATCTAATCCGCCTAGTCGCTGTTCCAGCCAGTGCGGACGCAAGGCCATCAGCATTAAGGCACCCATCAAGGCTATCGCCAAAATCCCCGTCAACTGAATACCCTGATTACGCCAGAACATAAATCCCTGTTGCAGTGCATCGGCAGGTAAGGTCAGCCCCCAGCAGACAAGGGAAAGAATAAGCAGTGAAATAAGATAGCGCATACAAAGACATCCCGTTTAGTTTGGATATCTTTAAGTAAAACGGAAAGACGTGGCAAAGCTGTGCCACAAGTGTGACAAAATGCAACGCCCAACCGTGGAACCGGCTGGGCGTTGGGAGAGATTACTTACATTCGCGTTCGATGATCGTTTTCACAATATTGCTGGTTGAACAACCATCTTCAAAGTGCAGCACCCGCACTTCACCGCCATTGGCAGTCACTTCCGCATAACCGGCAATCGCTTCCGGCTGGTAATCGCCACCTTTCACCAGCAGATCGGGCAGGATCTCGCCGATCACCCGTTGAGGTGTGTCTTCACTGAACGGTACCACCCAGTCGACCGAATCCAGCGCAGCCAGTACGGCCATACGCTGATCTTCCGGCACGATCGGACGCTTCTCGCCTTTCAGACGACGCACCGAATCATCGGTGTTCACCGCCACAATCAGGCGATCGCCCAGCTTGTGCGCCGCTTTCAGATAAGAGACATGGCCGGCATGCAGAATATCGAAACAGCCGTTGGTCATGACGATCTTCTCACCGCGACGACGGGCCGCCATGACTGCCGTTTTCAGTTCCGCTTCGCTCATGACGCCGAAGGCCTGCTCAATACTGCTGTGTTCGTGCAGGGCCTGCGCCAGCTCCTGCGGGCTCACCGTCGAGGTGCCCAGTTTCGCCACCACCACGCCGGCCGCACTGTTGGCGATCGCACAGGCTTCTTCCAGCGATTTACCAGCCGATAAGGCGGTCGCCAGTGCCCCAACCACGGTGTCACCGGCACCGGTGACGTCAAACACTTCACGGGCTTGCGTGCGCAGCGCTAACACCGCACCACCACGGCGTACCAGTAACATGCCGTTTTCGGAACGGGTCACCAGCAGGGCTTCCAGATCCAGTTCATCCAGCAACCTTTTGGCTTTTTCAATCAGATCGTCTTCATTTTTGACTTTGCCGACGATCGTCTCAAATTCCAGCATGTTGGGCTTGATCAGCGTCGCCCCGCGGTATTTTTCAAAACTGTCGCCTTTGGGATCAATCAGCACCGGCACCTTGTGTTTCCGCGCCAGCTGAATGATGTCACGCACGCACGTCAGCGCACCTTTGGCATAATCGGACAGGATCAGCACATCATAATCCGGCAAGGCGGCATCCAGCTTGGCCAGCAAAGGCGCCGGATCCGCCGTTGCAAACGAATCTTCAAAATCGAGGCGGATCAACTGCTGATTACCACTGAGAATGCGCAGTTTGGTGATGGTTGGCAGATCGGCCACTTTCACCAGATCGGCACCGACCCGATGACTGGCCAGTTTCGCCGCCAGACAATCTGCCGCTTCATCTTGTCCGACAAAGCCCAGCAGGGTTGTCTTACCACCGAGCGCCGCGACGTTTAACGCCACGTTCGCCGCGCCGCCTGGACGATCTTCATTCTTTTCGACCTTGACGACCGGGACCGGCGCTTCCGGTGAAATGCGACGGGTCGGGCCACTCCAGTAGCGGTCCAGCATAATGTCACCCACTACCAGTACGCGGGCCGCCGAAAAATCAGGTAAGGTAATACGCATAGTCATGATGTTCACTCAATACTGACTCGGAATGGCGCGCAGTCTATCACAGCCCGGATGACGATTCGCCACCTTGACAGCCATTTGCTAAACTGGCGGTGTTTTTTCTGTCTTTAACCTAATTTTCTGGTCTCCTGCCATGCAAGCTACACAGTTACCCGATACAAAACCTCGTCTGACAACCGGTATGTTTCATCCCCGTTACTGGCCGCAATGGTTTGGACAAGCTGTGTTATGGCTGATCGTGCAGTTGCCCTACCCGGTGCTGATGCAGCTTGGCGCGGCGCTGGGCTGGCTGTCGATGAAGATCCTGCCCCGCCGGGTGGCGATTGCGCGCAAAAACCTGCAACTGGCGTTTCCTGAGTGGGATGAGGTCACACGTGAGCAGCAGATCCGTGAAAATTTTGCCAATGTGGGACGGGCCATCTTTGAAACAGGCATGGCCTGGTTCTGGTCGGATCGCCGGATCCGCAGCATCATGCAGGTAGTTGGTGCCGAGCATGTCGAACAGGCAGTCGCTCAGAAACAGGGCATGTTGCTGTTATCCGCCCATTTCATGACCTTGGAACTCAATGCCCGCATGTTCGGGCTGCTGCGGCCCGGTGTCGGTGTCTATCGTCCGAATACCAACCCGGTGCTGGAATACGCGCAGTATCATGGCCGCTGTAAAAGTAACAAATATCTGGTCAACCGGCTGGATGTGAAAGGCATGATCAAGGCCCTGCGTCAGGGCGAAGCGTTGTGGTATGCACCGGATCATGACTACGGCCATCATGCCAGCGTGTTTGTGCCGTTTCTGGGCGTCTGTGATGCTGCCACCATTACCGGCACGGCAACGCTGGCCCGGGTAAAAAATACGGTGGTCTTGCCTTGTTACAACATCCGTCTGCCCCGTGGCGGCTATCAGCTCATCATCGAGGCCCCGCTGCAGAATTACCCGACCGGTGATGACATCCAGGATGCCACACTCAGCAATCAGGTACTGGAAACCGCGGTGCGCAAAGCCCCAGCGCAATATATGTGGATGCACCGGCGCTTCAAATCCCGCCCGGATGGTTCCCAGTTTTTATATAAACCGGGCGAGGAACGCTGAAACTCTACCCCTGATGCTGCCGCAGCAGGCTATGCTGACTCCGGCGGTGTCTGGTTTTCCCTCAAGAGCCTGTTTTGATTTTTCCGGTTGCGGCGAGTATGGTAGGCACACTCGCCGCAGATCAGGAGCCCTGATGTACTATCACCAATACTATCCCATCGATGTCGTCAATGGCCCAGGCACCCGCTGTACCTTGTTTGTTTCCGGTTGTGAACATCAGTGCCGGGGCTGCTATAACCAGTCCACCTGGCGTGCAGATTCCGGTCACCTTTTCACAGAAGAGATGGCCGATCGCATCATCGCCGATTTGAACGACAGCAAGATCAAGCGTCGCGGCATCACCCTCTCGGGTGGCGATCCGTTGCATCCGGCCAATCAGGCCGACATTCTCGCCTTAGTGCAACGCATTCGAGCGGAATGCCCCGGCAAAGATATCTGGATGTGGACCGGCTATCTGCTGGCCGAACTCACCCCAGCCCAGCAAGAGATCGTAGCCCTGATTGATGTGTTGGTGGATGGCAAGTTTGTGCAGGAACTGGCGGATCCGTCTTTATTGTGGCGCGGCAGCAGCAATCAGGTGATTCATTACCTTACGCAACCTGTTGAATAATCATTATTTATTCCCATCTAAACGAGACTGATTGCGATAAATTCCAGCCTCGTACCACGGCAGCGCATTTTTGGTGTTGCCGCTCCCGCTCATCAAGTTTTTTTTGCATGAATATGAGAATTATACGGCTTGATCCGCGTTTTTATTCACAGTGAATTACTGCCTAGTCAAAGGTACTCAATAGAGAATCTTCCACCCCGTAAAAAAAGGTTTATCGCGGGAACAATACGCATAAAATACGCCGCGATCAGGCAGGCGCAACAGGGATACTGCCATGCTGCTGACACGAACGCGCCTGATACTGCACTGTGATTATCATTGATTTTTACTGAGGAAATGCCATGGCAAACTGGTCCTGTCAGGACGCCCTGAAAATGTACAATGTCCCATACTGGGGCGCAGGCTTTTTCAATATCGATGCACTGGGTCGCGTGGTGGTTACCCCTGACAAAACCCGTCTGGACTGCAAAATTGCGTTGATCGATATTATCGAACAGTTGCGCGCACAAGGTTACGCCGCCCCGGTGTTACTGCGTTTCCCGGATATCATCAAAACCCGGATCCATGCGCTGTTTGGCGCCTTTGAACAGGCCATTCAGAGTTACGGTTATAAAGGCCGTTACCAGTGCGTCTACCCAATCAAAGTGAACCAGCAGAATCAGGTGATTGAATCCGTCACCCGCGCCTTTGCCGATAAACCGGCACTGGGGCTCGAAGCCGGTTCCAAGCCGGAATTGCTGGCGGTATTGTCGCATCATCATGATCAGGGCTCGGTGATCGTCTGTAACGGCTATAAAGACCGCGAATACGTGCGTCATGCCCTGCTGGGTTCCCTGCTCGGTCACCATGTCTATATTGTGGTGGAAAAACCGTCAGAACTGGAGCTGATCCTGGATGAAGCCGCCCGTCTGAACATTTCCCCTCGTATCGGGGTGCGCGCGCGTCTGGCCTCACAGGGTTCTGGCAAATGGCAATCCAGTGGTGGTGAAAAATCTAAATTTGGTCTGAACGCTGCCCAAATTCTGCGTCTGGTCGAACGCCTGCGTGAAGCCGGTAAACTCGACTGCCTGCAACTGGTGCATTTCCACTTAGGTTCGCAGATCGCCAATATCCGTGATATTCAGGGCGGGATCCGCGAATGTGGTCGTTTCTACGCTGAACTGCGCCGCCTCGGTGCCAACATCGACGTGGTTGACGTCGGCGGTGGTCTGGGTGTCGATTACGAAGGTTCACGTTCACAAAGCCACTGCTCGGCCAACTACAACCTGCGTGAATACGCCAACAATGTGGTCTGGGGGATCGGTGATGTCTGTGAAGAGTTCGGTCTGCCGCATCCGATGATCATCAGTGAATCCGGTCGTGCCATTACGGCCCATCACGCCGTGCTGATCTCCAATATCGTTGGCATGGAAAGCCAGTTGCCGACCTCGCTGCCGGATGCACCGGAAAGCGATGCCCCCCTGTTGCTGCAAAACATGTGGGATAGCTGGAAAGAACTGCATGAGAAAGAAGATCCGGGCCTGTTGGAAATTTTCCATGACTCGGTCTCCGATCTGGCCGATGTACATACTCAATACACGCTGGGCCTGCTGACGCTGCAACAGCGGGCCTGGGCGGAAGATTTGCACCTGAATCTGAGCCTGAAGCTGAAGACGATGCTCGATCCGGTCAACCGCATGCACCGCAATCTGCAGGATGAACTGAACGAGAAACTGGCCGACAAATGCTTCGTCAACTTCTCACTGTTCCAGTCACTGCCGGATGCCTGGGGGATTGACCAGATCTTCCCAATCATGCCGCTGAGCGGGCTGGATCAACAGCCAAGCCGCCGTGGCGTGATCATGGACATCACCTGTGATTCTGATGGCACCATCAAAGAGTATGTCGATGGTGTGGGTATCGAAAACACCCTGCCAATGCCAGATGTACGCCCGGATGAAACCAGTTATATGGGCTTCTTCCTGGTCGGTGCCTATCAGGAAATTCTGGGCGATCTGCACAACCTGTTTGGCGATACGCACAGTGCCGAAGTGTGCCTGAACGATGATGGTGAACCGGTGATCACCAATATCATCAAAGGGGATAACGTCGACAACCTGCTGCGCTATGTGAACATCGATACTTCAGTGATCCGCCGCGATTACCAGAAGCTGGTCGCACACCCGTCACTCAGCGAAGAAACCCGCAAAGAACTGCTGGAAGAGCTGGAAGCCGGTCTGCAGGGCTATGCCTATCTCGAAGATGAATAAGTCTCTCTCATAAGCAAAAGGGTTCGCACTGCGAACCCTTTTTATTTGGCTGGAAACCAGACTCACGATTACATCTGATAGCTGAAATCGACGTAATAGCTGCGTTCTGGGGTCGCATACCCGTTGGCCAGCACATAATCCTTGTTAAACAGGTTATCGATCCGGCCACCGATCCGCAGCTTAGGCAGCACATGATAACCAGCCGCAGTATCCCACAGCGCATATGGCGCCAGACGGGTTGATCCATCCAGACGTTCGCTTTGATACTGGCCGGTTAACGAGGCGTCCCATTTGTCCCAGTTGGCAGAGCCGGTCCATTTGTAGTTGCGTCTGGCCCGACGGATCAACTGTTCATCGGTACTCAAATCACGGGCATCTTTGAAGTCGGCACTGAGTTTATGGGTCAGCCAGCCTGTTGCAAATTCCGCTTCAAGTTCCACACCTTTAATGCGGGCACGTCCGACATTTTCTGGGAACCACATCGCATACGGATCGGACGGATCAGAACTGGCCCACTGGATCATATCCTCAAGGTCATTGCGGTATGCAGTGACACGCCACAAGACGTCATGGGTGTTGCCATCCAAGGCAATCTCACTGTTTCTTGATGTTTCCGGTTTCAGATTAGGTGAGACGGAATACGGCGTATAAAGATCGTTGAAGGTTGGTGCCCGGAACGCAGTACCGTGACGTGCACTCAGACGATACTGCGGCAGGAAATTCCAGCCCAAGCCCGCCTGCCAGGTGTTATGCCGACCATATTGCTGATTATCATCGGTACGGCCGCTGAGTTCCCCCAGCCATTGCGCCCAGTGATATTGTGATAAGGCATAGACACCGACGTTATTCCGGCCTTTATCCTGATCGAAGAAGGCACTGCCAGATGACTGAGAACCCGCCAACAGCACATCACGATGCCAGTCAATGCCGCCGCCCACTGACCAGGGGTCGGTCACCTGATAATTGTTTAACCAGCTGATCTGATACTGGTGGGTTTGATAAACCGAATTCGCCTGTTCACGTGAGATGGTGTCCGGATAGTAATACATATTGTCGTTGATCAGACTGGTATTGAGCTCCGTCTGATAGCGATCTTGTTTGTACTTACTGCCTAGCTGGTAGTTGGTGGTTTCATCCCAGGTTTCATCCCGTTCATGATGGCCGGTATAAGAGCCATCACTCTGAGAAGTATTGCGGGCCCAGTGCAGCGCACCATAGACATTCGTGCTATCCGTGACCTGATTCTGATAGTCCAGCATGGCGTTATTACCCAGAAAGCCATGCTTGTCACCATCATTCACACCCGCGATCGGATGCGAATTATAGCCATCTTCGGTTTCATATCCGGCCGCCAGCTTCAGATGCTGTTGCGACGTCATATCAAATGAACTGCTACCGTTCAGATTCTGATAATCGCGGGAACCGGCACTGCCATTGATGGTCTGTTTATTCTGACCGGTGGTGCCACGGGTAATAATATTGATGACGCCACCAATCGCATCCGCCCCATAAATCGATGCTTGAGCACCACGAACGTATTCGATCCGCTCCACCTGATTCAGCGGAATAGTGCTGAAATCCGAACCGCCATTGGTAGCACTGTTAATGCGAACCCCATCCATCAACACCAGCGTTTCTGCTGAGGTGGTGCCTCGCACCAAGACCGAAGATTGTTGGCCTCGACCACCGTTGGAGATCAGCTCGGCACCCGGTAAGGTTTTAATGACATCGGCCAGTGAACGGGCATGTAACTGTTCAATGTCTTTGCGGGTAATAATGTTGACCGGCGCTAATACTGACGCGGTAGGTTCAGCAAAGCGGGTGGCGGTAACCGTGATCGGCAGGCTGGTAGAGTCTTCGGCATAGGCCGGCGCAGCAATAACCAGCGCCGACAGCACAGAGGCCGTCAGTTGTTTTGACATTTGGGCAATCCCTAATTTCGCGTAGTGGTCCCTAATTGTCATATCGGATGATATGACCCAGATTTTGCTCTGGCAGGTCTTCGGGCTGAGGGGCCAACATTCCTACGGCGAAGGCTTCCCACCGGATGGCAGTGCCTGAACAGATGTTCGTTCGCTTTCGTTCCCCAATACCGCTGCGCGACAGCTCCGGATTTACACCGGATTCCCTTTTAAGCAGATGATTGCGCCAGAGAGCGCGAATTATAGAGAGCCGGCCTTGGGGTGTATAGTTGGAATTTACAAACGCCTAACAAAAAATGGCGGTACGCTGCCGTATCCGCCATCACAAACTGAGTAAACCTTTGTTAAATCAAGTGGCCGTACGATCCGGCTCGGAAGTTGTCGTCTGCCCGCTCTGGAGCCCCGTCATGACCTGCTGCATATATTGGTTAAAACTGACAAACTGACCAATTTGTGCATTCGACTGCTCTGGATGTTGCTTTTGGGCCACCCAACCCTGTAACTGGCTCTGGGCATCGGGTGTCAGCGAACCCGACATCTGGTCAAACAAGGCCTGCAGCTGTTTCAGATAGTCGTTCAGTTTGCCAAAGACATCCGGCAATGAGGTGGCTGTCGGCGGCTGATCGGCCGACGTTTTATTGTCGGTGGAGCTACTGGCAGCAGGCGTGGTCGAACTACTGCTCTGGTCCGCAGTCGGGCTGCCCGCGGTTGACGTGCCCGTATTTCCGGCCCAACCCAGTGCCTGTTGCTGATAGAGATTCAGCGACAAGCTAGACAGATCACTACCGCCGAGATCCAATTGCTTGGCCTGCTGCAAGGCATCACTGATATTGCCGTTAAAGAAGCTGTCCGACAACGAACCAACTTTGTTCACCATATCCGAGATCGATTTCAACTCACTGCTGTTGAGATCCCCTTCCACCTTGAAACTGAACTGGGCGGTGTGGCTATAAAAGACGGAACCGGAAGTAGTGCCGGCATTGGTCGTGTCCGTTGGTTTGGCACTGCTATTACTGCCAGAGAGTTGACCATATGTCTGAATGGCTTTTTTCGCCAGACCGCTACTCTGTTGCTGACGCCATAGCTGCTGATCATCAAACTGAATGGTGACTTTATCACCCTCTTTGGTGGTCAGTTCCAGCGTCGCAGATTCCTGCCCCATAAACGCGGCCAGAATCGAATTGCCAATCTCTTTGGGCGTTTTCACCTGCGCAGCAGATGTTGTATCGGTCGTCGCTGGTGTGGTGGTCGAAGCCGTGTTGGTAGCCGTGGCCGCATCCGCCGTGGTGGCGTCAGTGGTTGTCGCCGTATTACTGCCATCGGCAGGCGTACCAAATAATTCCTTCTCGAAATCGGTCATCCCTTTCTGGATCAGGTTGTAGCTTTTATCAATACCCTCTTTGAGCGGATCGGTCAGTAATCCATTCTTGTCCAGCTCTTTGCGCGCATCGCTGAAGCCTTGGTCTATGCCTTTATAGGCCTGATCCAGCATGCTTTTCAGCTTGTCATTATTTTCACCCGCCTGCTGGTGCGCACGGATAGTGTTGGTGACAAAGGACAAAACGTTCTCCGCCACTTTTTTATAATCAAACAGAGAGCCGTCTGTGCTGGACGTGGCAGCATTGCTATCGTCTTTCTGGCTGACGTTATAGCGCTTGCCACCGATGGTCAGCGACTGGGACAGGGAAAACTGGATGATCCGGTTACCCAGCTGCGCCGGGTTGCTTAACGAAACGGCATCGCCGGGCGCGGTGGACGAACCGCTATTTTTACTGCTCTGACGTTGCATGTTCTTCAGCAAACTTTGTAACGCAGAGTTATTTACCTGATCTAATTTCATGATCATCTCCGAAACCGATTACACGCACGGTTATCTGTATATCGGCCTGACTGAACAAAACTTAAGCAGAAAAACTGGACATCGACGCACAACTGCATACAATTTCCGCCCTTCCTGTAGTGACGGAGTTCAACATGACACATGCGGCGCATTCTGATGCCCTTTACCAGCAACAATTGCATGAAAAGCAGCAACGCCTGACGCAATTACTGGCTCCTTTTCAGGCTCCGATGCCCGATGTATTTGCCTCTGCCCCTACCCATTACCGCATGCGTGCGGAATTTCGCATCTGGCATGAAGGGGATGAACTGTTTTATGTCATGTTCAACAGCGAGACCAAGCAACGCTATTACGTGCAGAGCTTTCCAACCGGTAGCTTTTTGATTAACCAGCTCATGCCGCGCCTGCAGGCATTGCTGCAAGCCAGTCACACCCTTAAGCATAAGTTGTTTCAGGTTGATTTTCTGACGACGTTAAGTGGCGAAGCCCTAATTAGCCTGCTTTATCACAAAACCCTGAACGACGAATGGCAGCCAGCCGCCCGAGAATTACGCCAGACCTTACGCAACGAATTCGGTGAAATCGATATTGTGGGGCGTGCGCATAAGCAAAAAATCGTTCTGGAGCGGGAATATGTGCTGGAGCGCCTGCAAGTCGGCGAGCAAACGCTGGAATACATGCAGGTAGAAAACAGCTTTACTCAGCCCAATGCCGAAATGAATCAGCATATGCTTGGCTGGGCCTTGGATGTCACCGCTGGTTGTCAGGGCGACTTGCTGGAGCTGTATTGTGGCAACGGCAACTTCTCGCTGGCACTGGCAAAAAACTTTAACCGGGTGCTGGCCACCGAGATCGCCAAATCATCGGTCAATGCCGCACAACATAACATTGCCGTGAACCAGATTGATAACGTACAAATTCTGCATATGTCCGCCGAGGAATTTACCCAGGCCATGAACGGAGTGCGTGAATTTAACCGCCTGAAAGGGATCGATCTGCACAGCTACCAATGCAATACGATTCTGGTTGATCCACCACGCGCCGGATTAGACCCAGCGACACTGGCGATGATTCAGGAATATGAACAAATTCTCTATATCTCCTGCAATCCACAAACCCTGTGCGATAACCTGAACACCCTGTGTCAGACCCATGCGATCAAACGCTGTGCCTTGTTTGATCAATTCCCATTCACGCATCACATGGAATCCGGTGTCTGGTTGGTGCGAAAATAAACCGATACCCAAACTGAATCCGAGACAGCACATCATGAAAAACGCCTATCAAAAAACCCTTTGCCGGCTGGTTTTCTTGCTGTCTCTGTGTCCTGTCATGGTCTTTGCCACGCTGACAACGGAAGACGTGGCTGCCACCTTCCGTTCGGCACAACAGGGCGATATCAACTCTCAATACAATGTGGGTTTGATGTATGAGAATGGACAGGGTGTGTCGCAAAATTTTCAGCAGGCTGCCGAGTGGTACCACAAAGCCGCAGAACAAGGCCATGCCAAGGCACAGTTTAATCTCGGTTTTCTCTACGATAATGGCATCGGTGTCAGTCAGAATTTCCAGCAAGCGGCCTATTGGTATGCACAAGCAGCCCGACAGGGCGATCCTTATGCCCAATATAATCTGGGATTAATGTACGACAGCGGGCAAGGAGTGGCGCCTGATCCCAAGCAGGCGGTCGACTGGCTGACCAAAGCGGCCCGGCAAGGACATGCAGCAGCCCAGTTCACCTTAGGCCAAATGCTGGCACAAGGCCGTGGCAGCCCGCAGGATCTCCCGGAAGCTATCAAGTGGTATCAGAAAGCCGCTAGCGTCAATGATATGAACGCGCAGTTTGCCTTAGGCATGCTGTATCAGAAAGGCAGCGGTGTCGGCAAAGATCTTTCAAAATCTGCCGAATACCTTGAAAAGGCCGCCACACAAGGACTGATGGCCGCACAATTTAATCTGGCTTTGATGTATCAGGCGGGTTCTGGTGTCAAAAAAGATCTGGTGCAGGCCGCTAAATGGATGCAGAAAGCGGCAGAGCAAGGAAATTACGAAGCACAGTGCAACTTGGGTGTGATGTATGCCAAAGGGGAAGGTGTACCGACCAATGCGGTTCAGGCTTATGCCTGGTTAGCGGTTTCAGCCGTCAACGGCAATCCACAAGCTGCCGTCAATAAAGCACAGGTCGCCGCACATTTAACACCGGCCCAACAGGCTGACGCAGAATCACTGGCACTGCGCTACTTCACGCAATATCAAAAACCACAGGCTCAGTAACAGATAACAAAACGGCATGCTGATCAACCGGCATGCCGTTTCTCCTCACGTTAAATCAATGGATTTCAATTTCCAGTGGTTTATCGCCCGCCGGTGTACTCTTCAGCATATGCACATACAACATGCCATCACTGAAATTAGCGGTGATATTTTCCGCCTTAACATCGTCCGGTAACGTGAAACTCCGACTGAAACTACCATAGTAACGTTCGATACGATGGTGTTTTTCATCGCTCTTTTCCATCTTACGTTCGCCGGTAATTGTCAGCGTACCATGACTGATCTGCAGCTTAATGGCTTCACGTGGAATTTCAGGAATTTCGACTTTGAGCTGATACTCTTTTTCATCTTCCACAATATCCACGGCAGGAACCCATTCACTGCCGCCAGTCATTGATTCCCGGCCCCAGAAAGGAACAGGGAAAGAGCGCTGATAATTATGGAAAATATCGTCAAGGTCACGGAACGGGTTCCATTTTTCGAGACGCATATAAACCTCCTTATGGCGCAGGTGGATCACTCAGACAACGATCACGCCTATTATTTATATAGGTCTATTTGCGTAAATTTCAAGCATCTCATGACGCGTTTTTTATACCAGCGAGACCCCGTGTCGCAGCAACCCTACCGCGATCAACCACATGATGCTGCCCACCACCACATCAATACATTGTTGCACTCTGACTCGCTGCAGTTGCGGTGCCAGCCAGCTTGCCAACAGTGCCAAACCAAAAAACCAGAGCAAGGAGGCAGACACACTGCCCAGAGCAAAACTGAACTGCTGACTGCGGGGATATTGCCCAGAGACGGCCCCTTGAATCATCACGGTATCCAGATAGACATGTGGATTCAAAAGAGTAACAGCCATCGTCATGGCCACGGCTCTGGTGCGGCTCATCCCTCCCTGCCATGCCAGCGTTTGTGCACTGCCACGCCATGCCCGGGATAAACTGCCCCAGCCATAGCGCAGCAAAAATGCCGCTCCACCAAGAGACAGCATCAATTGCAACCCATGCGATTGTGCAATGATCTTGCCTGCCCCTCCGACGCCCAGCGTGATCAGCACGGCATCGGCCAGAAAACAGAGTCCGGCCACTAACATGGCATGATTACGCCGGATACCACGCTCCAACACAAACGCATTCTGTGCACCGATGGGAATAATCAAACTGGCTCCGACCAGCATGCCCTGAAGATAAATAGCGCCGTTAATCATGTCTGCGTCCATTCCTTATTTTTAAACTGGCAGCAGCATAAGAACAGGTTAGACTTAAGTAAAATTCATGATTCTTATATAAGATAAGAAAAATTAATGAACCATCTCGATTATAAATTATTGCAGGCACTCGATGTGGTGCTACGGGAACAGAGCTTTGAGCGTGCCGCCAATCAACTTCATTTGACGCAATCGGCCGTCTCGCAACGAATAAAACAGTTAGAGTTGCAGGTCGCGCAACCGGTCCTGATCCGCAGTCAGCCCCTGCAACTGACCGATATGGGACAACTGTTGCTGACGCATTATCAGCAAGTGCAACAACTGGAGCGGGAGTTGTTGCCGCACCTCTCCCCCAATATGCCAGCCAAACCCCTGCCAGTGACTATCGCAACTAATGCCGACAGTCTGGCCACCTGGCTGATTCCGGCACTCACGCCCCTGCTGCAACCGGGCCTGATCGAGCTGAATCTACTGATTGAAGATGAGAACCGAACCATCGAACGTCTGCGCCACGGCGAAGCCTTTGGCGCTATTACGACACAAGCGGAGGCGCTGCCGGGTTGTCAGTCTGAATTGCTGGGCTATATGGATTATGTATTAACGGCATCATCTGGTTTTATCCGGCAATACTTCCCGGATGGTCTGACGGAGCAGGCTCTGCGTAAAGCACCTGGGGTGGCCTTTGATCAGCGCGATGACATGCATATCAGTTTTATCGAACAGCATTTTGGCTTACCACCGGGCAGTTATCCCTGCCATACCGTGCGTTCCTCAGAAGCCTTTGTGGCTTTGGCCAAGGCCGGTGCGGCTTATTGCCTGATCCCGAAACTGCAAATCAGCCGGGAACTGGAAAGTGGCGAACTCATCGAACTGATGCCGGAAACACCGTTACGCGAACGCGGTCTTTATTGGCAACGCTGGGCTTTAGAGCGAGGAATGTATCGCCAGATATCGCAACGCTTGTTAACCTGGAGCAATCAAAGTTTGCCCCAGCAATAAAAACGAGGGGCAAATTCCCATGGCATTACGTATCAACTTAGTAGCATCCCTGATTCAATTGTTTGATAATCAAACAATCATGCCGACACAACAATAAAGAAGGATGGGATATGTCTTTACGCTTCTCGATAACCGGCAGCTTCATTTTCTATGCATTATTACAACTTCCGGCATTCGCCTGCAGCGATGACAGTTGTTATCCCACCTGGAATCTGACCCGAGATCAGTTGGACACCTGCAACAATACTCCGTTCCTTTCACCAGCCAATGACAGCCGGATCAACTTACAATTATTGCTTGCAGATCAACATCATAGTCAAATTTCCGTTCCCACCCGCGACAATTACTATAAAGAACAGGGCTACGCACTCATCCCCTTTCCCGTCGATCTGGAAGACGATGCTGACCAGAATGACGACACCAACGCAACGGAATCGGCCGCCGAAAACACACCACTGCTGACACAGGCAATCCAGTTGGGGGTCAACAAAACCACTGCCCAGAGTTTATTAGCGCAAGAATCAACCTGGGATGGCAGTCGCTGTGCATCCAATAATCCGCAAACAGCGCTCACTTATCTGCAACAGTTAGCGCATACCAGCGATATCCCCGCTGCAGAAAAGCAAACGCTGGCGCAAAGCCGTCTGGCTATCCTGCAAAGCTGCGATGGCGACGCAACCCAACAGTCAGCCCTGTTGCCTGACAATATCCAATCTGCCTCTGGTCAGCTGTTTTCAGATTATCTGCAAGGCGCACTGGCGTTTTATAACGGTGACTTTACCCAGGCTATCGCCACTTTCAATGCTCTCAGCGTTGCTTCCCAGCCTTGGTTAAAAGAAACGGCACTCTACATGAAGGGTCGTGTGTTCCTGAATGACGCCCAACAAAACGCGTTTGATGATATGGGTTTTCCCAACAATGAAAAGGTCGATCTTGCTACTTTGCAGGCCGCAGAATCCGCGTTCAACAGCTATCTGACAGAATATCCTCACGGACAATATAAAGCCTCTGCGCAGGGGTTGTTACGACGCATTTACTGGCTCACCAACGATCAAAAACGTCTGGCTCAAGCCTATGCCTATTGGTTTGAGCATCCGATGAGTGACAGCAATATCAGCAATAACCAGTTGATTCAGGAAATTGACAATAAGCTGCTGCTCTCTTACAGCGACACCAGCAACATCGACGATCCCCAATTGCTGTCCATTATTGATCTCATGCTGATGCGCCGTCGCAGCGATAACGACAGTCGGCCACCATTTACGTTATCGGAACTGCAATCGCAGCAAAACAAATTTGCCAAGCAACCAGAACTGTACACTTATCTGCTCGGTGCCTATTCCCTGTATGTGGAAAAAGATGCCGACAAAACCCTCAACATACTGCCAGAGCTCAAAGCCGGACAACCGCTGGATTATCTGCACTTCAGCCAGCAGACCCTGCGCGGTTTAGCACTGGAAAACAAAGAACAATGGACCCAAGCCGAGCAGTTATGGCTGAAATTGTTAGCGCAGGTAAAAGAGCCACTCCAGCATCAGCAGTTGGAACTGGCTTTAGCCATGAACTACGAACGGAATCAAAAACTGGAACAAGTTTTTGCTCATAATTCGCCGATCAAAACGGCGATGATCCGTGAGATCTTGTTACGGAATATTGCGGCACCCAAGTTGCTGCGCCAACAGATCGTCCATCCGCTCTCGTCACAGGAACATGACATTGCTCTGTTCACGTTACTGTATAAAGATCTGACGCATGGCCTGTATGCTGATTTTCTGCAAGACGTCAAATCACTACCGGAGAAAGCCAGTTCTGAACCTTTGTTCATGGGCGTCACCTATAGTACAGATCAAGCCTTGGCGCTCTTCCAGTGGGATGGCAAAAATGCGACGGACTATCAATGTCCGGCCTTAACTGCCGTGGTGCAAACCCTGCAGGATGACAAAACCAATCCTCGGGCCCTGAACTGTTTGGGCGAATTTATTCTCCGTCAGGGTTTAGATGATTTCCCGCTGAATACCCAGCCCGACAGCCATGAACTCGGTGGCACCGAAAGTTTCTTCCCCGGGAAACCATTTTCACGACTGGATGGTTATCTGCAAATCATCGCCCAAAAACAGCCGTTACACGAAGATAAAGCGTATGCCCTTTATCGTGCCATCAATTGCTTTGCACCCAGTGGCTATAACAGTTGCGGTGCGCAAGAGATCGCCGTCGATCAGCGAAAACAGTGGTTCCATACGTTGAAATCGCAATTTGGCGATACCCGCTGGGCTAAGCAACTGAAATACTACTGGTAATGCGCCAGATCCTTTTTTGGATTAGCCTCATTGCTGGCATCACATCGATGCCAGCCTCTGCCAACGTCGATGCCTCAGACTATCACGCATTCTGGTTATGGAGTGCGGTGCGGCCACAGCCCGTGTTGGCGCAAGCCGATACGCTTTATATTCTGCAGGGGCAAATCAGTTCGGGGCGAAGAGAAAGTCAGTTTATTCCCCAAGGTATTCCGGTGCCCCGGTTACGTCATGGCCGGGTCTGGCTCACTTACCGGGTAGAAACATTAAACTGGCCTGATGCCATCTATCAGCAGGTCATACAGCAGATACACCGCTGGAAGCGGGCCGGTAACGCGGTAGTCGGCATTCAGATTGACTTCGATGCCCGCACCTTACGCTTGGCGGAATACACCGCGTTTCTTCAGCAATTACGCCAGCATCTGCCTTCTGAATATGCACTGAGTATTACCGGGTTACTCGACTGGAGTAATCACACCTCTCCCGAACAGGTCAACCAGCTACGTCAGGTGGTTGATGAGGTCGTGATACAAACCTACCAGGGCCGACATACCATCAGGAATTACACCGACTATCTGCCACGTCTGGCTCGGTTACAAATCCCCTTTAAGATCGGGTTAGTGCAGCACGGTGAGTGGCAGGCCCCGGACTCTCTGGCGAAAACCCGCTATTTTCGCGGTTACGTTGTTTTTTTACTTAATCAATGATGTCTCAGACCGCAAAGCCGTGTCTTCTTTAAGATGACGAAGTAACAGCAACAACGCCGCCACACTGCGCGCCTCATGAAATTGCGGGTGTTCCAATAACGCGTCCGCCTCTTGCAATGGCCAAGGGATCACCTCCAACGGCTCCGGTTCATCACCCACCAGTTGTTGCGGATACAAATCCTTGGCAAGAAAGATAGCCATGCGGGCATTCATAAAGCCTGGTGCCAATGATACTTGCTTCAGAAACGTTAATTGCCGGGATGCCATACCAATCTCTTCCTGCAATTCCCGGTTGGCCGCATCCGCATCTGTCTCACCGGCATCCACCAGTCCTTTAGGAAATCCGATTTCATAAGAGTGCGTACCGGCAGCATACTCACGAATTAGCAGCAGAGTGTCGTTATTCAATATCGGCACGATCATCACGGCATGGCGGTTACCACCCGGAATGCGCTCATAAACCCGCTCTTCCCCGTTACTGAAGCGTAGTTGCAAAGCCTCGACGCGGAACAGACGACTTTGCGCCACAACATCCCGTTGTATGATTTCCGGTAAAGCTCGTTCGGCATTAATTGGCTTTTCTGACATGAAAACCACACAATGTTAACAAATAGTAACAACAGTATATCTGTCTCGGTTAACACTGTCTTTGTCAAGATTCCGTGAATTGTGTAATGATTTGCAGATGTATTCTTACTAATAGTTGTATCAGTCGGTATCACATAGCAGAATGTTATTCCCTTAGGGAAAACTATTATAAAAAAAGAGAATGGCAATGCGGTTACTGACTATCCGAGACTGGTTTTTAAGTGAAAACGGGCTAAATACGATCCAGCGTATGGCAGTCTTGTTTTTCTTATTAGGCTGCAGTTACCAATTGGCACAACTGACGTGGCATTTACTGCCGCTCCCGCAAACCACCACACCACTTTCGCCTGCCTCGTCATCGGTCAACTCGCGCAATGAACCGCAAGATAACCAACAGCGATTGGTTGCCATTCGCAATGCAGCATTGTTTGGTGTAGCTCAGTTAACCAGCAACAAAGCTGTTCAGACCGATGCCCCCAAGAGTCGTTTAAATGCACAACTGACCGGGATCATGGCCAGCAGTATTCCCAGCCGTTCCATTGCGATCATCGCCCGCAACAACCAGCAACAAAGTTATCAGATTGGTGATGTGATCCAGGGAACTGACGCTCGTATTGATCAGATCTTGCCAGACCGGGTGATTATTACACGTCAGCAACAGCAAGAAGCGTTACTGTTGGATGAAAATGCCTCAGCCACAACCGCTTCCTCATCTGCCGTATCTGCGCCTGCATCAATATCAGATGTCCGCCAGCAACTTTTAAAAAATCCAGGACAGCTCCTCGACTATCTGAGTATCACGCCAGTCAGAGAAAACAATCAATTGAAAGGTTATCGTTTAAATCCTGGGCATCATTCAGACATATTTAACCAATCTGGCTTGCAGCCGAATGATTTAGCCATCAGTATCAACGGATTAGATCTGCGAAATAGCAGTGAAGCCGCTCAGGCGATGCAGCAATTAACACATATGAGCGAAATGAATATCACTGTCGAACGCAACGGCATTGATCAGGATGTTTATATTAATCTGGCGCAACCATAAGCACGTGGAGTGAATGATTTAAATGAAGCAATTTATCAAACGAAGCTTGGTGATTAGCTGTCTCTGCACCCAGCTCACACTCCCGTCAGTTAGTGCTGCTGAATATACAGCGAGCTTTAAAGGCACCGATATTCAGGAATTTATTAATACCGTCGGCAAAAATCTCAATAAAACTATTATTGTCGATCCGGCAGTGCGGGGCACGGTCAACGTCCGCAGTTATGATTTACTCAATGATGAGCAGTATTATCAGTTCTTCCTGAGCGTACTGGATGTCTACGGTTTTGCGGTCGTTCCCATGCCAGATGGCATCCTGAAAGTCGTAAAATCCGCCACGGCCAAAACCGCAGCTATTCCCGTCGCTGACGACAGTAAACCAGGCAGCGGTGATGAAATGGTGACCCGAGTCGTCCCGGTTCACAACGTGTCTGTTCGAGAACTGGCACCACTACTGCGTCAGCTCAATGACAATGCAGGCAGTGGTAATGTCGTACATTACGAACCCTCCAACGTCTTGTTATTGACCGGTCGCGCCGCTGTCGTTAACCGCTTGGTAGATATCGTGCATCGCGTCGACAAAGTCGGTGATGAAAAAGTCGATGTGATCAAACTGAAATATGCTTCAGCCAGTGAAATGGTGCGATTAATTACCGCATTGAATAAGAACGATAAAAATAACCTGACCAATGTCCTGACCCCCAAAGTTGTCGCCGATGAGCGTACCAATTCGGTTATCATCAGCGGTGAAACCCAGAGCCGACAACGTATCGTCAACATCATCCGTCAACTGGACCGCGAGCAGCAGAATCAGGGCAATACACGCGTGTTTTATTTAAAATATGCCAAGGCCAAAAATCTGGTTGATGTATTAAGTGGAACCAGTAAAACCATTCAAAGTGAAAAAAATGGCAGTTCCTCAGCCATGAACACCAGTACAGCCGGTTCATCTACCGGAGGCAGTTCTGGCAGTGCTGCGTTTAATGGCAAAGATCTCAGCATTGTCGCCGATGAACAAACCAATGCCCTGGTCATCACCGCGCAGCCGGATATCATGCAGGAACTGGAGCGTATTATTGCCAAGCTGGATATCCGTCGGGCACAAGTCTTAGTCGAAGCCGTCATCGTCGAAGTTCAAGACGGTGACGCCCTGAATTTTGGCGTACAGTGGGCTAACAGGAACGGCGGCGGAACACAATTCGTAGGAACCGGGCTTCCATCTACGACCGTTGCGCAAGCCGCGCTCGATTACAAAAAAAATGGCACGCTGTCCAGCAACACAACAAACGCTTTGAGCAGCTTTAACGGAATGGCTGCCGGCTTCTATTCCGGCGACTGGGCCGGACTGGTCACTGCGCTATCCAGTAACACCAAGAGTAATATTCTGGCCACGCCGAGTATTGTCACACTGGATAATAAAGAAGCCGCCTTTAATGTCGGGCAGGAAGTGCCTGTCGTGACCGGCAGCCAATCCAGCACCACCGGCAGTGTGTATAACACTGTGGAACGGAAAACGGTCGGCACCAAACTCAAAGTCACCCCACAAATCAACGAAGGGGATTCCGTATTACTGGAAATCGAACAGGAAGTCTCCAGTGTTGCCTCATCAACCTCGTCTGATTCCTCTTCTTCCAGTAGCAGCAGCCTGGGCTCTACCTTCAACACACGTACCGTTAAAAATGCGGTGTTGGTGAAAAGCGGCGAAACGGTCGTGCTCGGAGGCTTGCTGAGTAATACCACGACCGAGTCGGTCTATAAGGTGCCGTTACTGGGCGACATCCCGGTGTTGGGTTACCTGTTCCGTTATAACGGCACCACCAAGAGCAAACAGAATCTGATGGTCTTTATCCATCCGACCATTTTACGCGATCCGATCACCTACACCGGTGTATCCAGCAGTAAGTATGATTTGTTCCGAGCTGAACAGCTTTCCCAAGAGGAAGACACCGATCGACTGGCACTGCCGGTAGAGCGTCCGATTTTACCGGCTTACGGCGAGCAACCGACTTTATCGCCGAAAATGAAAGCCATGCTGGAACAGCAACGCCATGAGGCAGGAGTGCAGTAATGTCGGCCGTTATGCCTGAAGGTTCTGCCATTCCGCCACCGCTGTTACGACTGAATTTTGCCTATGCCCGTGACCATGGGGTATTGCTGCAGTGGCAACATGCCGAACCCCTGTTGTACTGCCGCACCGGCGTCAGCGCCCAGACGTTGCAAGAGGTTCGTCGCCTGTTGCGTCAGCCTTTTCAGTTACACTGGCTAGATGCCGATGCGTTTGAACAGCAGTTGACTGAAGATTATCAGCGCGATTCGTCTGAAGCGCGTCAATTGATGGAAAATATAGGGAATGAGGCCGATTTCTTCACCTTGGCCGAAGAATTGCCTAATAACGAAGATCTGCTGGATGCCGATGATGACGCGCCGATCATTCGCTTGATAAATGCCATGCTCAGTGAGGCCATCAAGGCGGAAGCATCTGATATTCATATCGAAACCTTTGAAAAACATCTGGTGATCCGTTTCCGGATCGATGGGGTGCTGCGCGAGATCCTGCGTCCGCAACGTAAACTGGCCTCCTTGCTGGTTTCTCGTATCAAGGTCATGGCCAAACTGGATATTGCAGAAAAACGCGTGCCGCAAGATGGCCGCATCGGCCTGCGAATTGGCGGTCGCGCGGTGGATGTCCGTGTGTCCACGATGCCATCCAGTTACGGTGAACGTGTCGTGTTGCGTTTACTGGATAAAAACAATGTCCGACTGGAACTGAAACAGCTCGGCATGACCGATAGCAACCGTGCACATATTGCGGATCTGATCCGCAAACCGCATGGCATCATTCTGGTGACCGGACCAACCGGTTCTGGTAAATCCACCACCTTGTATGCGGCCTTATCGGAAATCAATACCAAAGATCGTAATATCCTGACGGTTGAAGACCCTATCGAATACGACCTAGAAGGTGTGGGTCAGACGCAAGTAAATCCGAAAGTAGACATGACCTTCGCTCGGGGCTTGCGGGCCATTCTGCGTCAAGACCCGGATGTGGTAATGGTCGGCGAAATTCGCGATTTGGAAACCGCTCAAATTGCCGTACAAGCCTCGCTCACCGGCCATCTGGTGTTGTCAACCTTGCATACCAATACCGCCATTGGTGCGATCACCCGTTTACGTGATATGGGAATTGAACCCTTTTTGCTCTCCACCTCACTGCTGGGGGTACTGGCGCAACGCTTGGTGCGTACGTTATGCCCACACTGTAAAGAGCCTCACCCACTCAGTGAAAGTGATCGACAGCTCTATGAGTTTCCGGCAACGGTGACTCATCTCTTTAAAGCTGTCGGCTGTGAAGCGTGCAACTTCACCGGTTATAAGGGTCGAACCGGTATTTATGAATTGCTGATTGTCGATGAACACATCCGTGAAGCCATTCATGCCGGCGCAGGTGAACAGGAAATTGAGCGTTTGATTCGGTCCCACACACCGAGCATCCGCACCGACGGTTTACAACGTGTCTTACAGGGTGATACCACGCTGGAAGAAGTGTTGCGCGTCACTCGGGAGGATTAACCATGCCAGCGTTTGCCTATGAAGCGCTGGATGCGAAAGGTCGGCGCAAAGAGGGAATGATCGAGGCGGATTCCCCGCGTCAGGCCCGACAATTTCTGCGTGAACAGGGATTAACACCGGTTGAACTGACCGAAGCCGTAGAGCGAGTCACACAGCAGACACAGCATCGGCGCTGGTTTCAGCCCCGCATCAGCACCGGTGAACTGGCGCTGTTTACCCGTCAACTAGCAACGCTGGTTGCTGCCGCCTTGCCGATAGAAGAAGCCTTAAAAGCGGTTGCCCAACAAACGGAAAAAGCCCGGCTGAGCACCCTCATTGCGGCCGTCCGGACCAAGGTGCTGGAGGGTCATTCGCTGGCTGAAGGCATGTCTACCTTTCCCTCAGTGTTTGATCCGCTTTATCGCGCCATGGTGGCTGCCGGGGAGAAATCCGGTCATCTCGAAACGGTGCTCAACCGGTTGGCTGATTACACCGAACAACGCCAGCAGATGAAAAACAAGCTGCTGCAGGCCATGATTTATCCGGTCATCCTGACCCTCGTCGCTATCAGCGTCATCGCGATTTTGCTGGCCACAGTGGTACCGAAGGTCGTTGAGCAGTTTGTGCATATGAAACAAGAACTGCCTTTCAGCACCCGCTTTCTGATGGGGGCCAGCGATGTCGTCCGCGGTTATGGTCTATGGTTCCTGTTGCTCACGGCTCTGGCGCTGATCATATGGCGCTCTTGGGTCGCCAAACCAGCTAACCGTCGTCGCTATCACGCGGCTATCCTGCGTTTACCGATCATCGGTCGGGTGAGCAGAGGGCTCAATACTGCCCGCTTTGCCCGCACACTCAGCATTCTGAACTCCAGTGCGGTGCCATTACTGGAGGGGATGCACATCAGCGGAGACGTATTGAGTAATGATGAAGCCAAAATAAAGGTCTCTGAAGCCACCGAACGGGTCAGAGAAGGCTCCAGCCTGCGGGCTGCATTAGAACAAACCAAATTGTTTCCACCGATGATGCTGCATATGATTGCGTCCGGTGAACGAAGCGGTGAACTGGATAATATGTTGGAACGGGCGGCCGACAATCAGGATCGCGAATTTGAAAGTCAGGTCAATATAGCACTCAGTATTTTTGAACCCGCACTGGTGGTCAGTATGGCTGTCGTGGTGCTGTTCATTGTACTGGCGATCCTGCAACCGATCCTGCAACTGAATAATATGGTAGGCCGATAATTTTAATGGGGGTACAGATGCAACATAAACAACAGCGCGGTTTTACATTGTTGGAAATCATGGTGGTGATCGTGATCCTGGGGATTTTGGCCAGTTTGATTGTCCCGAATCTGATGGGCAACAAAGATCAGGCCGACCATCAAAAAGCCGTCAGCGATATTGTGGCGCTGGAAAATGCACTGGATATGTACAAACTGGATAATGGCCGTTACCCAACGACAGATCAGGGGTTACAAGCGTTGCTCACCAAACCGGACAGTGACCCTGTACCCAAGAATTACAAAGACGGCGGCTATATTAAACGTCTGCCTGCCGACCCGTGGCAAAATGACTATCAACTGCTGAGCCCAGGCGAACATGGAACCATTGATGTGTTCTCAATGGGGCCTGATGGTCAGGCCGGAACAGATGATGATGTTGGTAACTGGAATTTGGATAAGCGGGATACGAAACAGTGATGCGTAACTCGATGCGTGGTTTCACGCTGATTGAAATTATGTTGGTCATGATCATTATCGGATGTGCTGCCGGGATTGTGATTTTGTCGATCCCGGGCGGGCCCAATCCGAAGCTCGGAAATGGTCTGGCTGAAGAAAGTCAGCAGTTTGCAGCCACAGTTCAGGTCATGAGCGAACAGGCCACACAGCAAGGCCGTACTATTGGGTTACATATCACCAAACACGGTTATCAATTTATGGTGATGCAACCTAAGGCTGAGGCCAATAGCAATACCGTCACGCAAACAGCAAGCCAGGCCCTAGATACCCTGCCGGACTGGGAACATCAGGTATGGCAGCCCTATAAGAGTGATAAATTACGCACCGCAGGTGAGTTTGATGAAAAGATCTCATTGAAGCTAACACTGGAAGGGTTGCAATTACAGGATGAAGACAACCTTTTAGTCCGTTCGGAACCACAATGGTTTGACACCGAAAACCAGCTCAACGAAACAACACCACAAATCCTGCTCTTACCTAGTGGTGAAATCACCCCTTTCTCGTTGACGCTTGAGGAACAAAAGAGTAACAGCACTCAGTTTCGGCAGATTAAAGGGCACGAAAATGGCCAAATTACAGTGCTGAATAACCCGGCAGACACCGTTTCCGGAGGCAACTCTTGAGATGTCGCGGGATGACATTACTGGAAGTCATGGTTGCCATGGCCATCTTTGCCATTGCCGGGCTGACATTAATGCAAACCGTCACCGGTCAGGTGGTTGCACTCGCTGCACTGGAAGACAAAACCTTTGCCAACTGGGTTGCCGATAATCAAATGGTCACCATTCGTGTATCGGATAAATGGCCTAATTTGAGCTGGAGTACCGGCACAGAAGAGATGGCTGGCAGAACCTATTACTGGCGCTGGCACGGTGTTGAAACGGCTGACCCGCAATTTCGCGCAATTGATGTCGAAGTGCGCGATACAGAAAAAGCCGCCGATCCTCGCGCTTCACTGCGCAGCTACGTGTCCAAGTACTGAAACATGATGCTGACACGAATGCCAAGAAAAGCCTATCCCCGCGGATTTACCTTATTGGAAGTCCTGTTGGCGTTGGTGATTTTTGCAATCTTAAGTCTCAGCGCCTACGCGGTGCTGCAGGGGGTGGTACGCAATGATGAAGTTTCTCAGGCGAAAATCGCCCGGCTAGCCGAGTTGCAACGCGCCATGGCCACCCTGGAACGTGATTTCACGCAAGCCGTTCCTCGCACCACCCGACTTGATGGTGAAACCAGTTCAACGGTTTTTCAGGCGGAACCCTTCCAGTTAGAAAGTGAAGATGGCTCTGTGTTGTTTGTCCGGGCAGGTTGGTTTAACCCCGGTAGCCTGTTACGCCGCTCAGAGCTGCAAAAAGTGGGTTATCGTCTCTCAAAACAGAAATTGGAACGATTAACCTGGCTGTATCCGGATACCGTGACCGGAACGGCACCAGACATCACACCGTTGTTGACCAAGGTGACCGCCTTCAGCCTGCGTTTCTACAAAAATAACGACTGGCAAACCCAATGGTCGACGCCAGCCGAACTGCCAGCCGCGGTAGAAATCACCTTAACACTGGAAGACTATGGCACCATCCAGCGACGTTTTTTGCTCGCCACAACCAGTGGGAGCAACTGATGCAAAAACAACGCGGCATGGCACTGCTGGTAGTATTGTTGCTGTTAGCCGTCATGGTGACGCTGGCCAGTAATATGACCCAACGCTACCGGATGGAATGGCTGCGCACCGATCAACAGCAATTACAAATGCAAAATTACTGGTATTTGCTGGGAACAGAAACACTGATAAGCAAAGCACTTAATCAGGATTTTAAAGATGACCCGGATAAAAACTCGCTGGCACAATATTGGGCAACCGAAGGCCAGGTTTTTCCGGTAGAAAACGCCACATTGCAGGGGGTTGTTCGTGATGCCCAAGCCTGTTTCAACCTGAATTCCCTCAGTGGAAGTGATGCCGAATCACCTAGTGCCAGTTCGACCTATCGGGCTAATGTATTTTATCATTTGCTACTCAACCTGAAGGTGGATGACTATCGAGCCCAACAGATCACGGCCGCCTTGCAAGACTGGTTAGATAGCGATACGAATGTGCGACAGTTTGGCGCCGAAGACAGTGATTACGAGTCACTCACACCGCCCTATTTACCGGCCAATGGGCTGATGCAGGATGTCAGCGAACTTCGCGCTGTGAAAGGGGTCGATGCCAAACTGTATCGCCAGTTGCTACCACTCATTTGTGTCATTCCGGTAAAAACGCTCAGCATCGACATCAATACACTGCGCCCCGTACAGGCCCCCTTACTGGCCTCCCTGTTTCTTGATACGCTGAATGTAGATGATGCCCGCACGCTGTTGGAACAACGACCCCGTGAGGGTTGGGACAGTGTTGCTCAGTTTATGGAATTGGGCGCCTTGAGCAATACAGCCGCTGCTGGTAATCAGGTTTCATCGGCACTGGCGGTCAAAAGCTTCTATTTTCTGGCCACCCTGCAGGCCGATAACGATGGGACCAAAACCCGGCTTATCAGTCTATTTCAGCGCCAGAGCAACAATCAGGTGACTGTTATCCGTCGTCATTTCGGAGGATTTGAGTGAACGAATTTTTATTAGTACGGCTGGGTTCTCGTCATCAGGATTGCGTGTACTGGCTGGTGTGGTCAGTTACCCAGCAAGCCGTCATTTCCAGTGGCCAACTCAATAGCGCCGCACAATTATCGGAACTGACCGAACGCGCCGGGCATCGTCAGGTGATTGTATTGGTCCCGGGCTGCGATGTGATCTTTCGCGAGCTGACACTACCGGGCCGTCTGAATCACCAGACCTTGCGGGCGCTGCGCTTTATGTTGGAAGAACAGATTGCCAGTGATGTCGAACAACTGCATCTGGTGGTTTTAGAACAGCAAGGTCAACAGGCCCATATTGCGGCCGTAGAGCAAAGCCAAATGGCTCAGTGGCTGTCTTGGCTGGCCGATGCCGGCTTGACAGCTCAACAACTGTTGCCAGACGTACTGGCTTTACCTCAACCAACAGATAATGAATGGCCGCTGTTGCAACTGGGCGAACAATGGCTTATCCGTCAATCCACCCATGACGGCAGTGTGGTGGATGGCAGTTGGCTCTCTACCTGGCTGGAAACTCAACCGCATCAACCGAATTTACACAGTTATACCCCAGCGCCATCAGCAGCAGAAAGTGGAAAATGGCAGGTATCGTTGTGCGAATTACCGTTACAGCTGCTAGCGGAACATCTGCCATCCAGACAATGTAACTTATTGCAGGGAGCCTACCGTCAGGTGGCCCCATGGCAGAAACAGTGGTCACGTTGGCGGTGGCCGGCATTATTAGCCAGCTTCTGGTTGGTTCTGGTTATCGGAAATCAGAGCGTGCTTTATCTGCAAACACGCCAACAACAACAGCAACTGCAACAACAGATAACGACTGTCTATCGGCAACTGTTCCCGGAAGAAAAGCGCGTGGTGAATCCTACCGTTCAATTTCGCCAGCATCTGGCCGCATTGCAGCAAACACCGCTCAGTAGCAGCTTCTTAAACCAGCTAAGCATACTGGCACCGTTATTACATCAGACTCCCGATTGCGTGTTACAGCAGCTTCGTTTTGATGCAGATAAGCAGGAATTCCGTGTACAAGTGAGTGCGAAAGATTTACGCATGTTGCAGCAACTGAAAACTCAAGCATCTGCCTCATTCAAAGCCGAAATGTCGGATCTGCAGGAACAAAACGGACAGGCCAGTGGCACCCTGATACTAAGGAGCAAATCATGAAGCAGTGGTGGCAACGATTAATGCCGCGCGAGCGTTGGCTGGTGCTGACAGGAACGGCTGTTCTGCTGGTATTTTTACTGTATCGTCAGGGTTGGGTCCCTTTACAGCAACAGCTGCAACACCAGCAGCATCAGGTGGTGCAGTTACAGCAACAATTACAGTGGATGCGTCAGCAAGCTCCGCTGATTCGGCAACTGAAACAGAGCACACCGTCCAGCAAACGAACCGATGATATTGCCAGTGTCCTGAGTGCCACCAGCCACACGTATCAGATCATCCCCCGCCGTATTCAACCACAGGGAGAAAATGGTGCACTGATTGAGACGGATGCACTGCCATTTGAACAGTTACTCAACTGGCTGGATATGCTGGAACAACAATATGGCATTGTAGTGCAGCAGATTGAACTGCAACCGGCAGGAAAACCCGGTTATGTCTTGGTGAAACGATTGCTACTTGGACGGAATAAAAATTCATAATGCGTATCAAACTTAGACTTCCCCGACTATTGCCGGGCGTTTTGGCCGTTTTCAGTTATCTGCTGTTTTTACTGGCTACCTTACCGGCGGTCTACATTGTTCCGCGTCTTCCCCTGCCTGCAGGGCTTAAGCTCTATGACATTCAGGGTACGCTCTGGCAGGGTCAAATTGGTGAATTACAGTGGCAACAACATGTCTTTCGTCACATCACTTGGGATGTACTATGGCGACGTTTATGGCTGGGAATGCCGACGGTTGAAGTCGTATTGCACGATAAAGAGAATATAGAGGGTCATCTGCGTATTGGCTGGCGTGGTGACTGGTTTGTCAACGACGTGCAGCTGCAGGCCCCCGTCAATGTGTTACAAACTTATACCCCCACACCACTCCCGGCAGAACTGTCTGGAAACTTGTCATTGAACATATCTCAATTGCAAATCAACCCGCACCAATGTCTCTCGCTGGAAGGTCAGGCCCGCTGGTCTCAGGCAAGCATTGCCACACCGCTCGGAGCGGTCGCATTGGATTCACCGCAATTTACCCTGACATGCCATAACCGATCTTTTGTATTGAATGCAGAACAATCGTCGGCAGCCATCCGTAGTCAGACTACCCTTCAACTTGCACTGTCAGGTCGTTATCAGTTGCAAGCCACACTGACTGCTGGCAATGCGTTACCCGAAGCATTACGTTCATCGCTGACGTTACTGGGCACCCCTGATACGAAAGGAACCTTTCATATTAAGCAACAGGGGCAACTGACTAATTTCTAATATTCGAACTATCACACATAAAAATAGGGTTAGCTCGCGTTTAACCGGAGGAAAAACGCGTATTATATCGCCTGTCACAACCACATAAATATTATAAAGAACAAAGAGCAAGGATGGTGTCGTTATCATGAATAGTGCCGCCGCAAAGATCCCGCTGCGTTCAGCAACGCGGATCATGCTGTTTTACACAGTATTGTCACTGGCATGGTTTTATTTCTCCAGTCACAGCTTCGCCCCGACCCATGCAGAAAATGCATCCCCTTTTAGCAGTCTGACATTCTGGGTCACGCTGACCACCTTTATTACCGGGATCACGGTCAGCAGTTTTTTCCTGTTGGTCTGGCGACAGCAATATTTACAGCATCAGCAGGATATGGCGCAGTGCGTCGCCGAAAGAGACAAACTCCTGCATCATTTTTTTGATTTACCGTTGCTTGGCATGGCAATCACCAGCAATGCTCACGGTTGCTGGTTGCGTTTCAATGATCATCTGCTCACCTTATTCAAAGTCTCCCATGAAGAACTGGCTGCGCTCAACTTGCTGGCATTGACTCATCCCGATGATCGTCAAAATGATTTGCTGGAATGGGATCGCATGCAGCGGGGAGACTCTCAAGGATATCGCCGAGAAAAACGCTTTGTACGTCCAGACGGTTCTATTTTGCATGCACTAATTGACACTCGTTGCATCCGCCGTCCGGATGGCAGTATCGATTGCGTGATCAACGTCATTGAGGATATATCCGCCCGCAAAAACAGTGAGCTGAGACTCATCAGGCAGAACAATCTTTATGACATGCTGTCCCAGACCAACCAGGCCATTGTGCGCAGCCAGGATCGCCAAATATTGCTGCAGAATATCTGTCGTATTGCGGTACAGCATGGCGGTTTTGTTTTTGCTTGGGTCAGCTTGTCGGAACATACGCCCACAAGCAACATCGCCAGTTATGGTCACGATAATGGCTTTTTGCAATTTATTGAACAGTATCGACAACAGGTCATTCAAGATACGGGAAGCGCACCGCGGCTTCTGGTGCCAACCGATCGCGCCATTGTCAGCAACACCCATCTGATCCTGAACCACTTCCAGAGTGATGAGTCTGTACGGCCTTTTCATGATGCCGCCATGCGCGCTGGTTTTCAGTCCGCCGGTTATTTTGTGATCCGGGAAAATGGTCGCGTCATTGGTGCACTGAATCTTTATGCCGATGAACCTGATTTCTTTTCGTCAGAAGTACTTGCCACGCTGAATGACATGATGATGGATGTCACTTATGCCTTAGATATGTTACAGCAAGCGAAAGAACGAGCTACTGCCCTGACCGCGCTGCAATACGCCAGCGAGGTAATCGATGCCAGCCCGACCATCCTGTTCCGCTGGCAACCCAATTCCAGTTGGAAACTGGAATATGTCTCCAGCAACGTACAACGCTGGGGATATAAGGCCGATGATTTTATTAACGGCCAACTCACGATGAGTGATTTGTTACATCCGGAAGATTTGCAACGGGTATGGGCTGAAGTCATTCATCATATTGAATCCCGACATCGGGAATATATTCTGGAATGTCGGGTCAGAACGGCAGATGGAGAATACCTTTGGGTTGAAAACCATGTCACCACAGCTTTTGACCGAAAAGGTAAGCCGCAGCGCTTTACCGGTGTCATGACGGACATTACCCAACAAAAAACCAACGAACTACAACTGCAACAAGCGGCAATCGTCTTTGAAAGTACGCGAGAAGGCATTGTCATCACCGATGCCAACCGCAATATAATCAAAGTGAATAGCGCGCTGATTGATCTGTTCGGTTATAAAGAAACAGAACTGTTAGGCCAGCGACCGCGTATTTTCCGCTCAGGCAAACACGACGATATTTTTTATCATCAGATGCGACATGCGCTGGATAACCACGGGTTCTGGCGCGGCGAATTGTGGAATCGCAAGCAAAATGGTGAGCTGTTGCCAATGATGACCAGTATCAACCCGGTCTGCGACAACAATGGTGAAATTCTTTATTACATCAGTATTTATACTGATATTAGTCAGTTAAAAGACTCAGAAGCACGTTTGGAACACATGGCATTGCACGATCCGCTCACGGGTTTACCTAACCGTGCCATGCTGGGAAGACAATTAGGTTGTGCCTTGCAAAATGCCATCCACACCAACACTCGGGTGGCCCTGCTTATGCTGGATCTGGATCATTTCAAGAACGTAAATGACAGCTTCGGTCATCATTACGGCGATGAGTTATTACATCAGGTTTCCGCCAGACTGAAAAACCAGTTAAGAACAACAGATATCGTCTGCCGTTTAGGTGGAGATGAATTTACAATCCTGCTCCAGAACAACCCCTCGCTGGATGATGTGTCCCATCTCGCCGAAAAAATCATTCATGCCCTGCATCAACCGTTCTCGCTGTCTAATGACCGCGATGTGGTCATTGGCACCAGCATCGGGATCAGTCTTTATCCTGAACATGGGCATTCCGCCGAAGATCTCATGCAGCAAGCCGATACCGCCATGTATCGGGCGAAACATGACGGCCGGGATGGCTACCGTTACTTCTCTGAAGAACTGTTCCTCAAGGCCAAAGCGAGACTGGAATTAGAACAACGCCTGCACCGGGCCATCACCAGCAACGAATTTAAAGTATTTTACCAACCACAAATCTCCATCGAGACCAACCAGATCATTGGTGCCGAAGCCTTATTACGCTGGGATGATCCAGAATATGGCCTGATTAAACCCACGGAATTTATCTCAGTCGCAGAAGAGACAGGCCTGATCCAGAACATCGGCGAATGGGTCTTGTATGAAACCTGCCGCCAAGGGCGGCTCTGGCTGGATCAGAATTTGCCAGCGATCAATCTGGCGGTAAATTTATCACCTCTGCAACTGCATCATGGCGATGTACACCAGTTAATCGGCACAATTTTGCAGAATACCTGCTTCCCGGCACATCAGCTGGAACTGGAGCTCACGGAAAGTGCGCTGATGGAACAGCAGGAAGAGGCAGTGAAAATTTTACAAGGATTACGCAAACAGGGGATCCGTATTGCCATCGATGATTTTGGCACCGGCTATTCGTCATTAGCCTATTTGAAGCAATTTCCACTGGATGTGCTCAAGATCGATAAGCGTTTTGTAGAAGATATCCCCTTGGAGCGTGACGACATGGAAATCGCGTCCACCATTGTTGCCATGGGACATTCCTTGAGGCTGACCGTCCTTGCCGAAGGGGTCGAAACCGAAGCCCAGCTTGAGTTCCTGAAACGTCAGGGATGTGATTACTACCAAGGTTATCTGGTGAGCCCGCCGCTACCACCCGATGAATTTGCGCAACTCTTGAAACAACAAAATCATCCGGTAGTTCAGGCCAGTTTTAAACGCAAACGGACTCACAAAGTTAAGACAAATTGCACAACCTGACGCATGAGCTGGGTCAGGGCAGCCTTATCAAGTTCGGGGTTATTGATACTTTGGTTTAACAAACCATCAAAGAGTGCCCCGATAAGGTCTGACTTCACCTGAACATCATAGCTAGAGGAGGCTTTTCGCTGAGTCATCTCTTTTCGTAATAGATCGCACATCCGATCACGGCCAACCGCATGCGATTTTTGTACGGTGGCAGCAATTTGTGGATTTCTGGCAGATTCAGCCATGATCTCCAACATCAATGCGGCATTATCACGATTCATGTTTGCTTCGACACCACAGTCCACGCCATTAATCAGGGCCTGAAAGATGTTGTCCGAAGCGTAAAATATCTCGGTCCATTCCAGCATCTCTTCCATATCGCGTTCTACAATGGCCGCAATAATGGCTTCCTTATTATCAAAGTAATGATAAATATGGCCTGGGCTCATCCCTGCTGTTTTAGATATTTGTGCCATACTGGCACCATGAAAGCCATGATTTCTAAAACAAATCGCAGCGGCATCCAGTACCTGATTTCGTCGCTGAGTCACACGATCAGATTCTGGAGAGGTAATACTTATTTCACTCATCAAACTATCCATATGCCAGGGAATTGATATTTTACCCTGTCTTGCGATTGATACTGAAAAAATTCTAATCTAGAATGGACACTCTAAATAGAATGAACGTTCAATTTTTTGCATAACTTAACGTTTCACCGCTGAATTCGCCAAAGTTCTGTGACATTTATCAGTTGAGATAGTGATATATCCAGACGCCACTATGAATTTGAGGTCAACATGCTGCACAGCGCTACCCTGTATCGTACTACTCCACTCGTATTACTCGCCTCCGCATTATTATTGGCCGGGTGTAAACCATCAGCAGATCAACCTTCGTCTTCTATGGCGGCACATACACCTGAAGTCAATGTCATCGAATTGAAACCACAAGAAATCACTCTGCATACACAGCTACCCGGCCGCACCAGTGCTTATCGGGTAGCGGAAGTTCGTCCGCAGGTCGGTGGCATCATTCTCAAACGTTTGTTTAGAGAAGGCAGTGATGTTAAGGCCGGACAGACACTTTACCAGATTGATCCAGCCAGCTATGAAGCCAGTCTGGCCAGTGCTAAAGCCTCTTATGACCGTGCACTGGCAACAGAAAAAAGCGCCCGCATCAAGGCCGAACGTTACCGCAGCCTGATCAAAACCAAAGGGGTCAGCCAACAAGACTTTGATGATGCCGATGCCAGTTGGCAACAGGCAAAAGCCGATGTTGCTTCCGCAAGAGCAGCTGTTGATACCGCTAAAATCAACCTGAATTACACCAAAGTCGCCGCCCCTATTTCGGGCCGCATCGGTAAGTCATCGGTGACTGAAGGTGCGCTGGTCACGGCCCAGCAGACCACTGCACTGACAACCATTCAGCAATTAGACCCTCTTTATGTCGATGTCAGTCAATCCAGTAGCGACTTATTGAAGCTGAAAAGAGCACTCGCCAGTGGCCAACTGGAATCAGCCGGGGCTCAGGCTGCCAAGGTGAATTTATTGTTTGATGATGGTTCCCGATATACCGAAACCGGTAAATTGCAGTTTTCTGATGTCACGGTAGACACCAGCACAGGCAGTGTGACTGTCCGCGCCATCTTCCCGAACCACGACTTACAACTCCTGCCGGGCATGTTTGTGCGTGCTGAATTAGGGGAAGCCGCATTGCATGATGCCATTCTGGTTCCGCAGTTAGCGGTGAGTCATGACCCGAAAGGAAATGCGACCGTGTTGCTGGTTAATGCAAAAAATCAGGTAGAACAACATCCGTTTGAAACGGTACGCACAGTTGGAAATAACTGGCTGGTTAAAAGTGGCCTGAAAGCCGGTGACAAAATCATTGTCAGTGGCACACAAAAAGTGACGGCAGGTGTCACCGTGAAAGCCAGTGTGGTTGATGCTAGTTCATTAGAAACAGCAGCAACCAATAACCAATAATTTCCAGCGGAGTCATTATGTCCCGATTTTTTATTGATCGCCCCATTTTTGCGTGGGTGATAGCAATAGTGATCATGCTGGCTGGTGCATTAGCCATCAAGAATCTACCCATTGAACAATACCCGACCATTGCGCCGCCTTCTGTGCGGATCCAGGCAACCTATCCTGGCGCATCGGCAAAAACGGTCGAAGACAGCGTGACACAGATCCTGGAGCAAAATATGACCGGGATCGATAACTTGCTGTATATGTCTTCCCAGAGTGACTCCAGTGGCAGTGTTACCGTGACACTGAACTTTATGGCAGGAACCAATCCGGATACCGCGCAAGTTCAGGTTCAGAACAAAGTCCAGCAAGCGCTGAGTTCTCTGCCGCAAGCCGTTCAGGATCAAGGGGTGACCGTTGAGAAATCAAATTCGGCCTTCCTGATGGTGGTCGCACTGATTTCGCAAGATGGGAAAATGAACCAGTCGGATATCAGTGACTATATGGTCACCAATATCAAGGAACCGCTGAGTCGTCTGGAAGGGGTCGGCTCAGTTCGCGTATTCGGTTCTCAATATGCAATGCGTATCTGGCTTGATCCGAACAAACTGAACAGTTACAACCTGATGCCATCAGATGTCACCAGTGCCATTGATGCGCAAAACACCCAGTTTTCTGTAGGCCAGCTGGGCGCAGCACCTGCCGTACCCGGTCAGCAACTGAACGCAACAATTACAGCACAAGGCCGTTTGACCAACGTTGACGAATTTAAAAATATCCTCCTTAAAGTCAATGCAGATGGCTCTCAGGTTCGTTTGCGGGATGTCGCCCGCATCGAATTAGGCGCACAAAGTTATGCATCGGTTGCGCGTCTTGATGGCAAACCGGCGTCCGGTATTGCGATCAGCCTCGCCAGTGGTGCCAACGCGCTGGATACTGCGAAGATTGTTAAAGCCAAAATGGATGAATTATCCAAGTATTTCCCTGCTGGCTTGAAGTTGATGTACCCCTATGACTCCACTACTTTCGTTAAAATTTCGATCAGCGAAGTGGCTCATACGCTGATTGAAGCGATTGTACTGGTGTTCTTCATCATGTACCTGTTCCTGCAAAACTTCCGGGCGACCCTGATCCCAACGATTGCAGTACCCGTGGTTTTGCTGGGTACCTTCGGGATCATGTCTGTCTTCGGCTATAGCATTAATACGCTCACGATGTTCGGCTTGGTACTCGCGATCGGGTTGCTCGTGGATGACGCGATTGTCGTAGTCGAAAACGTTGAACGTGTGATGTCAGAAGAAGGCTTGTCACCGCTTGAAGCCACCCGAAAATCGATGGATCAAATCACGGGAGCACTGGTCGGTATTGCACTGGTGCTTTCTGCGGTGTTTGTGCCCATGGCCTTTTTCAGTGGCTCAACCGGCGCAATTTATCGCCAGTTCTCTGTCACCATCGTGTCGGCCATGGCCCTGTCGGTGATCGTGGCGCTGATCCTGACACCGGCGTTATGTGCCACCTTGCTGAAGCCAGTGCCGAAAGGGGATCATGGTATCCAGAAAGGCTTCTTCGGCTGGTTTAACCGGATGTTCGAGCGCAACACCCGCCGTTATCGCACCTGGGTTGGAAAAGCACTGCAACATACCGGGCGCATGCTGATCATCTATACGGCCCTGCTGGCGGCACTGGCGTTCATGTTTACCAAATTACCAACGTCGTTCCTGCCCGAAGAAGATCAGGGGGCACTGATGGTCATGGTGCAATTACCTACCGGCGCCACACAGGAACGAACCATGAAGGTATTGGATGGCGTGTCCAATTACTTCACCACCCAGGAAAAGAATAATGTTCAAACAGTCTTTACCATTGCTGGTTTCAGCTTTGCCGGTAGCGGACAGAACATGGGGCTCGCATTCGTCAAACTGAAAGACTGGAGCCAGCGAACTGCAGACGGAACTGATTCCACCGCGATTGCAGGTCGTGCCATGGGGCATTTTATGCAGGTGAAAGATGCCTCTATTTTTGCGTTCAACCTGCCCGCCATTCGTGAACTCGGTAATGCCACCGGCTTCGATCTATTCTTGAAGGATGAGGGCGGTCTTGGTCATGATAAATTAATTGCCGCACGCAACCAGTTATTGGGGATGGCAGCAAAAGATCCGATTCTGACCCGTGTCCGTCCGAATGGTATGGAAGACACTCCGGAATACAACATCTCGATCGACTATGAAAAAGCCATGGCGTTAGGTTTGACCGTCAATGATATCAACAATGCACTGTCTATCGCCTGGGGTTCTAAATATGTGGATGACTTTATTGACCGCGGTCGTGTCAAAACCGTTTATGTTCAGGCGGATGCGCCTTTCCGTATGCAACCCGAACACCTCAACCTTTGGTATGTTCGCAACTCCTCCAGCAAGATGGTTCCGTTCTCAGCCTTTGCTAAAGGAAGTTGGAGCTTTGGCTCGCCCAATTTGCAACGCTATAACGGTTCTTCTGCGGTTGAAATTGTGGGTGAACCGAAAGCCGGTTACAGCAGTGGTCAGGCCATGGCTGAAATATCCAAACTGATTGCCCAGCTTCCACCCGGTATTGGCTATGAATGGACCGGACTTTCCTATCAAGAACAGGTTTCCGGCAGTCAGGCTCCCGCGTTGTATGCCATTTCCTTGCTGGTCGTATTCCTATGTCTGGCTGCACTTTATGAGAGCTGGTCAATACCGTTCTCGGTCATGCTGATTGTGCCGCTCGGGGTGTTCGGTGCACTGACTGCCGCCACGTTGCGCACGCTATCGAATGACATTTTCTTCCAGGTCGGGCTCCTGACGACCATTGGTCTATCGGCGAAAAATGCTATCCTTATCGTAGAATTCGCTAAAGAACTGTTCGATAAGGGAATGGGGTTAAAGCAGGCGGTGATCGAAGCTGCTCGAATTCGATTGCGCCCCATTCTGATGACATCCATGGCATTCTTACTTGGCGTATTACCGCTGGTGATCAGTACGGGCGCAGGGGCCAATGGTCGTCATGCCATCGGTACCGGTGTCACCGGGGGGATGATTGCCGCAACCTTATTGGCCATTTTCTATGTTCCCAGCTTCTTTGTGCTGGTCATGAAATATTTCAGTAAATATCGAAAAAACCTAACAACATTGACAACTGCGGAGAACAACCATGATTAAACGCCCTCTTGCGTTCATCGTTCCCTTATTATTAGCAGGTTGTTCTATGGCGCCGGACTATCAACGTCCGGCGGCACCGATTCCTGCCAATTACGTCGTAAATACCAACGAGATTGCGAAAGAAACCGGCTGGAAAGATGTCTTTACCGATCCTGCACTGCAACAGTTAATCGATCTGGCACTGAAAAATAATCGTGATCAACGGATTGCCGTGCTGAATGTTGAAGCCTACCGGGCTCAGTATCAAATTCAACGCGCAGCAGAGTTCCCCACGCTGACTGCGGACGGCTATCAGTCAAGACAACGAATTCCGACCGCCTATTCAGGTGCAGCCCCCAAAATCAGCAGCACTGACTCGGCCACTGTCGGTATCAGTGCTTATGAACTGGATCTCTTCGGTCGGGTCAAGAGTCTGAAAGATAAAGCGCTGGAAACCTATCTGGCGCAAGAAGAAACGCAACGCAGTACCCAGTTGACAATCATAGCCAATGTGGCCTCCGCTTATCTGACTTTACTGGCCGATCAGGATTTATTCCGCTTGGCCGGTGAAACAGCCAAAAGTTATGAACAAAGCTACCAACTGACCGATCAACGTTATCAGGCCGGTATTTCCTCATCATTGGAGCTCAGTCAATCACGCAGTAACCTCGAGAGTGTCCGGGCCAATCTGGCGCAATATCGTCGACAGGTGGCCATAGACCGGAATGCATTACAACTGTTGCTGGGCACCAATATCCCATCCGGCTTATCAACGGGTTTGCCAGATCAAGACCTGATGCTGTTAACGCCGCTGGGAGCAGGGATTCCGTCAACGTTGCTGACCCGCCGTCCCGATATTTTGGCCGCAGAACATGCCCTCAAAGCGTCTAACGCCAATATTGGTGCTGCCCGGGCTGCCTTCTTCCCAACTCTCAGCCTGACCGCATCAGCAGGTAGCATGAGCTCTTCGCTGAGCAGTTTGTTTAACGGTAATTCGGGAACATGGGCATTCCAGCCTAACATCAGTTTACCCATCTTTGATTTTGGCAGCCGATCAGCACAGTTAGATGCAGCCAAAGTGGCGAAACAAATTGAAGTCGCCACCTATGAAAAAGCCATTCAAACCGCCTTTAAAGAAGTTTCAGATGGTTTAGTGGCACAAGATGGTTACCGTGAACAATTGCAGGCGCAGCAAGCACTGGTCGATGCCAACAAAACCTATTACCAACTCGCACAGAGTCGGTATGAGAAGGGGGTTGATAGTTATCTGACCCTGCTCGATGCCCAGCGTTCATTGTTCTCGGCCGAGCAAGGATTAGTCAGTACCCGCCTTGCGCTGCTCAGTAACCGAGTCGGTCTGTTCAAAGCACTGGGTGGTGGCTGGCAGTCCAAAATGTAATGAATCGTCATCAACCAAAATGAGGGAACCAAACACAATCGATACCGGTTTATGGATGGTTCTGGCCTGATCAAAGGCCATTTTGGTCTTTTCGGCATGTTGCCGCACCGGCTTTATATCTTTGATATAAAGCCTTTTTTCTATCTAGTTATAAACGCGCGACGCACTTATGCCCTGGTGGTTTTTCCACCAATGTGCACTTTAACACTATAACTATGCTAATATTGCGATGATTAACAACCCCCCTAGATAAGTCAGTTATGGTTGTATGAACAAAATCAGAAAAATCCTATTCAGTTGCGGATTATTACTAATGCCTTCACTGGCGCATGCTGTTCCCGTCAATGAATTTGTCGATACCATGTTTATTGGTGGCGGCGTCATGTTATTTGTCGCCGGTGTATTCTTGTTATTAGTCCCCGGTTTGTTTAAGACCGGCGTGTTGATCACCCTGATGGCCGATGTGCTCTTCATCTGGCGCATGTTATTCCCTAATTTATTAGATCAGGATTTAGCCTCCCAACCTGACTGGCAACCCCTGATTGCATCCGCAACCACGGGCAGCAGCAGAATGTATGCTGCGCTTGCCGTGCTCATCATTGTGATCAGTACCTTGTCATTACGTTGGCTGCTGCACTCTTTTTTGGGATCTCCCCAAACAAACAATCGCAAAAAGTCGCCAGCGAAAACAACAGAGAGAGAGACGTCCCGTCGAGCTTCCGGCAACAAAGCAGCGAAACCGACATCGCGCAATAAACCGCGCCTGAATCGGGATCGGGAAGATCTTTCTGGCTATACCGAAGAGCCCGCGCCTGCACCGCCAGAACCCGTGTCACCAGCACATAACAAACGATTCCGCGTACACGATTATCTGGAAAATCTGGAGCATCAACAGCCTGAACCAGCCCCTCCGAAACAGGATCCGGAACCTGTGATTCATTTTGATCGCATTGAACGTTAAGGACTGCCGGTAACGCATGGATACACATCAGAAGCAATCGCTCCCTGCGATTACCTTAGCCGCGATTGGTGTAGTATATGGCGATATCGGTACCAGCCCGCTTTACACTTTCAAAGAGTGCTTTTCTCCGCATATTGGGCTGCCCCCGACACAACCCGTGGTTTTTGGGTTTTTGTCGCTGATCTTCTGGTCATTGGTGCTGGTGGTATCCATCAAGTATCTCGCGTTCGTACTGCGTGCCGATAACCGGGGCGAAGGCGGTATTCTCACCCTGATGTCATTAGCGGGCCGCAATACCTATGCCGGCACCACGACGGTATTGCTGGTGTTAGGATTAATTGGTGGCGGATTTTTTTACGGCGAAGTGGTGATCACGCCCGCCATGTCCGTCTTGTCGGCACTGGAAGGTTTAAGCGTCGCCACACCGTCATTAACACCTTATATTTTACCGGCCGCCATTTCCGTCCTGACCGGGTTGTTTCTGATCCAACGACACGGCACGGGTAACGTCGGGAAGATGTTTGGCCCGGTCATGCTGATCTGGTTTTTGTCTTTGGGTATTCTGGGCACCATCAGTATTTTCAAAAATCCTCAGGTACTGGCCGCGATACACCCACACTGGGCTATTCAGTTTTTTATTACCCATAAAATAGTCGCCTTCATTTCTTTGGGTTCTGTGGTGTTAGCCATTACCGGTGTGGAAGCGTTATATGCCGATATGGGACACTTCGGTAAATTCCCGATCCAGCTCGCCTGGTTTTCCATTGCCCTGCCCGGTTTGTTACTAAACTATTTTGGTCAGGGTGCACTGCTGCTCAGCGATCCGAAAGCCATTGAAAACCCATTTTTCATGCTGGCCCCGGAATGGCTGGTGTTCCCGATGGTTTTGCTTTCCACCATCGCCACAGTCATCGCGTCTCAAGCCGTGATCTCAGGCGTGTTCTCGTTAACACGCCAAGCTGTGCGTTTGGGCTATCTGCCAGGGATGACCATCCTGCATACCTCTGAAGTGGAAGCAGGTCAGATTTATATTCCGTTTATTAACTGGATGCTTTATCTCGCCGTATTGGTCGTTGTCATGACCTTCAGGGCCTCATCCAATCTGGCAGCCGCCTACGGTATTGCCGTAACAGGCACCATGGTGATCACCTCCATTCTGGCCTGTACGGTCGCCACCCATAACTGGGACTGGCCCAAGCGCCTGGTCAAAGTCATTTTGATTGGTTTGTTGCTCATCGATGTTCCCTTTTTTCTGGCCAACGTCACCAAGCTATTTGCCGGCGGCTGGTTGCCGGTGATGCTCGGCACCTTGATGTTTACCATCATGGCGACCTGGAAATGGGAGCGCTTCCTGCTGTTACGACAACTGAGTCGGATGAGTATGCCACTGGAAAGTTTTGTCGCCATGGTCGAGAAAGAAGTACCCCAGAAAGTTCCGGGCACGGCGATCTATCTTTCGCGGACTCAGCAAGGCGTACCGCACGCATTGCTGCATAATCTGAATCACAATCATGTCTTGCACGAGCGTATCGTTTTAATGACGTTCCGAACACAAGATGTGCCCTATGTCGACCCGGATCAGCATATTCAAATTGATTCACTGTCACCCAACGTCTGGCGGATTTCCGTGACTTATGGTTTCCATGAAACACCGGATGTTTATGAGGTATTCCGCCGGTGCGCCATGAAAGGCATGGCCTTTAATCTGAACAGTACGACATTCTTCCTGTCTCGCGAAACCTTGATCCCGTCGCATCGTTCGATTCTGGCCAGAATGCGGGCGGCGCTCTTTATCTGGCTCAGTAAAAACTCATTGCGTACCAATGATTTTATTCATGTTCCCGCAGATCGTGTCGTGGAAATGGGTGTACAGGTCGAAGTGTAACGATACCTGAACGATTGTCAGCCGGGAATTTCCCGGCTTTTTTGTTGGTTGGGTCTGCCTACAACAACAGGTATAATCTAATTACTGTATAAAAACCCACCCTTGCTTGCCGGGGTGAGACTCAATTTCTGGAGCCGTGATGGATATTTCTCACCTGCTGGATGGTCTGAACGATAAACAACGCGATGTTGTCGCCGCCCCCCTGCAAAACATGCTGGTATTGGCAGGAGCCGGCAGCGGCAAGACGCGGGTATTGGTTCATCGTATTGCCTGGCTGCTGCAAATAGAGCAAGCCTCGCCACACAGTATTCTGGCGGTGACATTTACCAACAAGGCGGCAGCAGAAATGCGGGGCCGTATCGAACGGCTGCTGGGCAATAGCCTCGGTTTTGGCCGTGGCGGCATGTGGATCGGCACATTTCATGGATTGGCGCATCGTTTGTTGCGCGCACATCCGCTGGATGCCAATCTGCCCGAAGATTTTCAAATCATCGACAGCGACGATCAATTACGTTTATTGAAACGGATTCTGCGCAACCTGAATCTGGATGAAAAACAGTGGGTACCACGCGCCGTCGCCGGTTATATCAATGGCAAAAAAGACGAAGGGCTCCGTCCACAGCATATTGATGTTTATGATCCGGTCGGACGGACTTATCAGAAAATTTATGCCACCTATCAGGAAACTTGTGATCGCGCCGGCCTGGTTGATTTTGCCGAATTGTTATTGCGCGCCCATGAGTTGTGGCTGCACAAACCACATCTGCTGGAACACTACCAGCAACGGTTCCGTCATATTCTGGTCGATGAGTTTCAGGATACCAACGGCATCCAATATGCTTGGATCCGCATGCTGGCCGGTGACAGCAGCAAAGTCATGATCGTGGGCGATGATGACCAGTCGATTTATGGCTGGCGTGGTGCGCGCGTCGAAAATATCCAGCGCTTCATGCAAGATTTCGACGCAGTACAAACCATTCGGCTGGAACAAAATTACCGTTCCACCAGTACCATCCTGAAAGCAGCAAATCAGCTCATTGCCAATAACTCTGCACGTCTTGGTAAAGAGCTCTGGACCGATGGGGTCGCCGGTGAAGCCATTTCAGTCTACGCCGCCTTTAACGAGATCGACGAAGCCCGCTTCGTGGTCAGTCGCCTGAAAGCCTGGCGGGATCAAGGCAACAGTTTGCTGGATGCCGCCATTCTGTATCGTAATAACGCGCAATCCCGCATTCTGGAAGAAGCCTTAATGCAGGAACAACTGCCCTATCGTATCTACGGCGGTTTACGTTTTTTCGAGCGACAGGAAATCAAAGATGCCCTCGCCTACCTGCGTCTGGTGACCAATCATGGCGACGATGCGTCGTTTGAACGTGTCGTCAATACACCGACCCGAGGCATTGGTGATCGCACACTCGGTCTCATTCGCGAGGCAGCACGGGATCGGGGTGTCAATTTATGGCAAGCCGCCTGGCAATTGTGTGAACAGGGTGTCCTCGCTGGCCGGGCAGCCACCGCGGTACGACATTTTCTGGCGTTGATCAATCAGCTGGAAAATGACACCACCGATTTACCGCTGCATGTCCAGGTCGACCGGGTGATCCGCCAGTCGGGCCTGTGGACGCATTATGAGAATGAAAAAGGGGAAAAAGGACAGTCCCGCATCGAGAACTTGGAAGAGCTAGTTAATGCAACCCGCTTATTCCGTCCTGCCGACGAATATCTGGACATGACGCCACTCACCGCATTTCTGGCACACGCCACGCTGGAATCCGGTGATCAACAGGCTGACGAATTTGACGAAGCCGTACAGCTGATGACATTGCACAGTGCAAAAGGGCTGGAATTCCCGTTGGTGTTTATTGTGGGTGTCGAAGAAGGCATGTTCCCCAGCCAGCAAAGCTCAGAAGAAAGCGGCCGCCTGGAAGAAGAGCGTCGGCTGTGTTATGTCGGCATGACCCGCGCCATGCAGAAACTTTATCTGACGCATGCAGAAAGTCGCCGCTTATATGGTAAAGAAAGTTTCAACCGCCCCAGTCGTTTTCTGAAAGAATTACCCAGTGACTGTCTGGAAGAGATCCGCTTACGAACTAATGTCAGCTGGAGCAACAACTCGCCGTCTCAAAGCCGTTTCAGTCAGGAACGACTGCAAGACAGTTTTGCCAGCACCGGATTTAAACTGGGTCAACGTGTGATGCACCCGACCTTTGGCGAAGGGGTTGTGCTGAACTATGAAGGCGTGGGTGCGCAAAGCCGGGTACAAGTCAACTTCGCCAATGCCGGCAGTAAATGGCTGGTGGTTGCTTACGCCCGTTTAGAGGCGATCTGATTCCTTTATCAATAGACAGGCAATCGCCTGTCTATCCCTTGTACAAACAGTTACACGCAGATACCAATTACACACGGAAGAGTTTAAAGCGAGGTATTACTATTTGTTCATGGCTAAACGAAACAAGCCATAACCTAATTTCCGCATACTGGAGTAACTGATATGAAAAAACTGATCGCTGTTGCTGTTGCTGGTGTTATTGGTCTGGCCTCTTTTGCTGCCGCTGCAGCTGACACTGCACCTGTTTCTGCTGCAGCAACCACTGAAGCAGCTGCACCAGCCCCTGCTAAAGCGCCAATGAAAAAAGCAATCCACAAAAAAGCAACTAAAGTTCACAAAACCGTTGCTAAGAAAAAAATGCACAAAGCCGCTGCCAAGAAAAAAGTAGTTAAACCAGCTGAAGTCAAACCAGCAGCTACTCCAGCTCAATAATTGAAGATGACCTGCAGTGCAGGTCATTAGACGAAGGGGAAGCAAACTTCCCCTTTTTTATCTGTGATCCGGGAGGTCAGACTTATATTACCCCTGACCAGTGTAACCAACTCATCTGAGCCTCCCGGGCCCTTTCTTTTGTGAATTCAGATATCGTTCCTGACTAAAAGACACGACTCCCGCCCTATCATTACACTACACTCTGTGCATGAATTATTCATACAGGGAAGTCGATCATGCTTGGATTACTCATCGTTCTGGCAATACTGTTGTTTGCTGTCTTCTGGTTCGTCTCTATTTATAATCAACTGGTTGTGTTGAAAGGTCGCTATCAGAATGCCTTTGCACAAATCGAGGTACAACTCAAACGCCGTTACGATCTGATCCCCAATCTGGTTGAAATCGCCAAAGGGTATCTGCAACATGAAAATAAAACCCTCATTGCCGTTACCGAAGCGCGTAATGCAGCTTTAGCCGGATTGAAAGCCGCCACAATCAATCCGGGGAATCCCGCCGCGATGAGTCAGTTGGCAGATGCAGAACAACAATTACATCAGGCATTACAGGCATTCAACATCCAGATCGAAGCCTATCCCGAGCTGAAAGCCAATGACACCTTGTTGCAACTCTCCGAAGAACTGACGGCCACCGAAAATCGGGTCGCTTTTGCGCGTCAAGGGTTTAACGATGGTGTCACTAGCTACAATATTTACCGGAATCAATTCCCTAACAACATCATCGCGCAGCGTTTCGGGCATACCACCGATGCGTCGCTGCTCGAAATAGAAAATCCGCAGGAATACCGTCAGGCACCCAAAATCAGTTTTTAGTCACGGATAAAGTATGGACTTTTATCGCTATCAGGATCAGGCGAAAAAACTCAGTGCCCGCTTATTATTTTTGTTTTTTGCCGGCCTGATCAGCTTGTCTGCCGTCATCACTTTCATGGGTTTTCTGTTATGGAAACTGACCAGCCAGGTTGTTTATATCAATACTGACAGTCAATTCTGGCATTGGTATATCATCGGTAACATTGGCATTTTTGCCGCATTGCTCCTGATCACGCTGTTAAAATACACCAGTCTCTGCAAAGGTGGGCGCGTGGTGGCCGAAGCGTTAGGTGGACGTTATGTGCATGCCAACACTCAAGATCCCGGAGATAGGCGATTACGAAATGTCGTCGAGGAGATGGCTCTGGCGGCAGGCGCCCCCGTACCCAGCATCTATGTCATGGACGAAGAACCCGGCATCAATGCTTTTGCTGCCGGCATGAGTATCAATGATGCCGTCATTGTCGTCACACAAGGCGCTATCAGTTATCTCAGCCGGGATGAACTGCAAGCCGTGGTGGCGCACGAGTTCAGCCATATCCTATATGGTGATATTCGGCTCAATCAACAACTGGCGGCGCTCATTGGTAGTTTGATGTTTCTCGGCGAATTAGGCCGCTGGTTATCGCAAGGAGTTGGTCACCCTCGGGGACAGGCGGTATCACAGAATAAAAACCGCACCTTATTGCCCTTTTTCGGCCTGACACTGATGTTGCTGGGCGCAGCCGGCACAGTCTGGGGACGTTTAATGAAATCGGCGCTTAACCGACAACGTGAATTTCTGGCCGACGCCTCTGCCGTGCAATTTACCCGTTATGCAGCCCCGCTGGCCACTGCCCTCAAGAAAGTGGGCGGACACCGTTACGCATCGCTGATCTTCCATCCACAAGCAGAAACCTTCAGTCATCTGTTTTTTAGTCAGGGTTTAACACAGAATTTCCACGGCTGGTTGGCTAGCCATCCCCCGTTACAGGAGCGAATTCGCCGACTGGATCCCAACTGGGATGGAAAATATTGCGCTGATTTACGCCCCTGGAGCGATGAGCCGCCGCCACCATTACCCCCTTCGTATGCTGCGGCGGTGCAACTGAAAGCCGCCGGCAGCCAGGATCTCGCCACCTTGTTACTGGCAAAGCAGGCCTCTGCCACCACGCCTGTCGACATGCCCAAACGTCCGAAACCGGAACCTTTATTGCCACTTGCCACCGGGACAGAACCTATCGTCTACGATACGACCAGCCCCAGCGAATGGTTACCCCGCTTACCGCCAGCGTTGGTAAAGGCAGCCCGAAGTCCATTCGATGCACGGTTACTGATTTTCCGTTTGTTGCTGGCCAATGATTTAACCACTCGGCTATACCAGCGGCATTTGCTCGGTCCGGAGGAGTCGCCCGTGTTATCGCTCGCGCAATACCCGATCCCTTCCGGTTTGCAACTGGCGCTGGTGGAGCTGGCTATTCCGGCACTGAAGGAGTTAACCAGCGAACAATACCAACAATTCAACGAGACACTCTGGCAACTGATAAAGGCCGATCAACAGGTATCGTTGCATGAATGGCTGTTATACCGGATGCTGAGACATCAATTGCAGCCTCATTTCAACGGCGAAGCCCGGCGTGTGATCCAATATCGGGAGCTGAGCGAACTCTCTTCTGCGATGACCCAATGGCTGAGTTATCTGGCACATCTCAACGAAGATATAGCGGCCGCAGAACGCTTGTTTCTGGAGTGTGCAACAGCCCTTTCCCTGAATGCCTCCTATTCGGAAACCACTCCTTCATTGGAAATGCTGGGGATTACGCTGGATCAGCTGCAACAAAGCAGCCCATCCCTTCGCTGTCAGTTCTTGCAAACGATAGTGCAAGCCATTGAATGGGACGGCAAGATCACCGAGCAGGAAGCAGGTATTTATCAGATGTTGGCATATTGCCTGGATTGTCCTCTGCCGCCACCGCAGATCCTGGCTCGGGATAAAACAACAGCGCTCTAAGGCGCTGTTGTTTGGTTGGCAATCACTATGGTTTCGTCGGTGTGATGACCGATGCCATCGCTTTCAGGATCTGGCTGGTTACCAAGGAATAGCGCTTACCGAAATTATGTCCGCCAGAGAGCTGAACGGTGGTGACATTCTTCTGATCCTTTAATAATGGACACAAGTCACCATCTTCCAGTTCACTATAGAGGCACAGTAACGGAATATCTTGGATTTTTTGCAACTCAGGTAATGTTGGATATTTGCCATTTGCATTATTGCTCAACCAATCTGAAACGTGAATTTCAAAATTGGAGCTGATCGATGGCACCAGCATAACGCCGCCTACAATCATACGTCGTAAATCGGGTGGTAACCGGTTCACGGCGAATGGAAACACTTCCGCACCAAATGAATAACCAATCAAGATCACCCGCGAACGATGCCATTGCTGGGTGTAGTAGCGCAGTATCCGTTCAAGATCTTTCGTGGTCTGCTCTGGTGACTTAAAGCTCCAGAAATAGGTGAGCGTACTCCAGGCAACCACCGGCATACCTTGTTGCTTCATCAGGCTGGCCGATACTCGTTTATCTAATTCAGCCCAACCGCCATCACCGGTAAAAAAGATGATCATGGGTTTATCGGCATCGGCTGGATTTACCTGCGTGACAGGTACGGTATCCAGTTGCAGATCATCCACCGGTGTTGCCGCTGAAGTATAGCCTGATAGCAACAGTAGCCCAGAAATTATCAGTGCGGTCATTGACCCGCGCTTTTTCATGAAACCCCCTACTTACGGATAGTACCCAACATGCCTCGACTGATCAGCGAAGCCGTGTTAGCTAAAATGGCCGGCAGACGTAAGCCACCCTGACTGACTAAATAACAAGGACGCCAGAGTGGTTGATATTTTTCTTTAAAACGTCTTAACCCCTGGAAATTATAAAAGCGGTTTCCTTTAGCAAACATTAATTGCCCCAGTTTATTCCAGAACGGAGCAAGTGGATGCCGGGTTAAGCCCGACATAGGCGCCATCCCCAGATTGAAGGTCTGATACCCCTGCTTTTTCCCCCACTGCAACAGCTCGATAAACAAGAAATCCATGACCCCGCCCGGCGAACGTTCCGGATCATAGCGCATGAGGTCAATCGACAATTCGGTTTTACTATTGGTCGTCCAGACATTGGCAAACCCGATCGGTTCCTCGTTACACAAGGCTAAGGCCAGAGGGCAGCTGCAAAGGTAATTCTCATCAAACCGGCCAACCGAGAAACCCTTTTCTCTGACCTGTTTTTCACCCATCCAGGCATCAGAAATCATCTGCAACTGAGGCAGGTACTGCCGCACATCGTCTGCGTCCACCCATTGGAAGCGCAAACCATCCCGCTGTGTCTTCGCATAGGTCTGACGCAGACTCTTACGGGAACTTCCCTCCAGCGTAAAGGTAGCCAGATCAATAATGGCCTCTTCACCCAATTTGAGCGGTGACAGCCCCAGATCCAGATAATGTGGCAGATATTCACTGCTCACTTCATAAAATACCGGCCAAGCATCATAGCTGTCGCACAATTCACGGAATTGCCACAGCAACTCATCGTAATGCGATTCAGGACCGATAGGATCACCCAGCACGATCCAGCTGCGGCCTTCGATGCCATACATCAGGAATGCTTCGCGGCTAGGATGAAATAACAGGTATTTATCCCCCAGCAATGCCAGATAGCCTTGGGTCCGGCCGTATTTCTGTACTAAATTGAACGCTTGGGTCTGTTCCTCATCGGTAGGTAAATCCGGTTGCATACGAGAAGGGCGCATCAGATGATGTAAACCGTAACCGCAGGCAGCAATGGCAACCAACACCCCGGCCCGCATGGCTCGCGGTGCATTGTGGAACAGGGTGAATTCCCACCACAGCTCATTACGATATTCCACATGCTTGTAGGAGAAGAAAATCAGCCAGAAGGTGCCGAGCAAGACAGCCAGAATCGCCAAGGTCCAGTTCAGAGAAAACGGCTCATTCTGCAATGCTCCTTTGCGGTAAAACAGATGTCGGCACGGCAACAAACACGCCAGAATGATCCCGGATAAAATGGCTTCTTCCCAGTCGAGACCTTTCAATAACGAGAACAGCATACTGGCCGCCAGCAGTAATGCGGTCAGAATATAGGCCGTGTCATACCGGCGTTGTAACCGATGGGCCAGTAACAACAACGCAAAGCCGATCAAACTCCCCGCCAGATGGGATACTTCCAGCAACGGTAACGGCAAGACATCTTCAAGCCAGAACAGGCGTGTCGCCACTTCCGGTGTCGCCCCAGAGAACAGTAATACCGCACCGACGATAAAGACGGCCAGACTCAGCAATGGTGGCAACATCAGGCTCAGCCCCTGGAAAGGTGCGACCCACTGTTTCAATTTATGTTTGTGACGTAATAACTCAATGCCGACAAACAATGACAGGCTGATCAGAAATGGAATTAAATAGTAGATAACCCGGAACAGAATCAATGCACCGAGGATATGTCCCGGCACCATGAAAGGGCTCAGTACCAAAGTGACAATCGATTCAAAAATACCCAGCCCGCCCGGCACATGCGCCAGTACGCCAATCAAATTGGCCGCCACAAAAACCGCCAGAACAAACCAGTAAGAAACACCGGAATCGGCAGGCAACAGGGTATAAAAAATAGCCGCAGCCAAGAGCCAGTCGCAACTGGCTACGGCTAATTGACTGACCGCCTGCTTGGCAGTCGGTAACCGCCAGCTATGGTTCCGCCATACCAGCGGTTTACGGTAAAACCGTGCCAGCAAGAAATAACCCAGTGCAATGGCAACACAAATGCCACCAATCGCCTGAAGGGAAGACGAGATCCAGACTGGAATAGGCAGCGCCGCCGGTAGTGTTTTCACCCCCAGCAGTAAACCAATGCCCCCCACCAGAAACAGCCCCAGAAAGAAGGTGACGGAGCAAAATACAATCACTCTGGCAACCTGACCGGGTGTCAAACCTGCCGCCGTATAGAAACGATAACGGACAGAGGCTCCGGTTAATAATGAAAACCCGAGCGTATTGGAAAAGGTGTATCCGATAAAGGAGGTCAGCGCTATTTTCGGATAAGGCACTTTTGCACCGACCTGCCGGATAGCCATCCAGTCATAGCCTGTCAGCAATACGTAATTCAGGAAGGTAAAGAATAACGTTTTCAGGAATACTGACACCGGCACTTCTTGCACGTGTGTCACAACATCATGCCACCGGTATTCATGATCCAAATTATATAAAACACTTAGAGCCAGCCCCAATAATAACAAGCTGACAATGATACTTAACCAACCACGCAGACGCGCCATTCTGATATCCCAACTCAGGCCTAGTAGTAACCATCTTAAAAAACGGGCATATGATCACTCAGCCATCATCAACAGACAAGCAGCATCTCGTAACGTCCTGTAATTAGTTTGCGATTTTAACGTTGCTCTATCGTCAAATGAGCAAGACTTTCTAAATGAGACAATGAATGACGTAGTGCAGAAATGGTCTCCGGTTGTGGCGATGTTAAGCCAACAATGGCGGCATAGCGCTGTTCGCCAATCCGCCAGACATGCAAATCACTGATTTTTAATTGATGGTTTGACGCTGTTTTAAGAATAGAGTCTCGCATACTGCTCTGTCGGTCGGCATCAATCAGGATAAGGCTGCTTTCTTTCACCAATCCCCAAGCCCAGACCAAAATCACCACCCCACCGACGATCCCCATCAGGGGATCTAACCATGCGGCGCCCCACAATAATCCCCCGGCTAACGCCAGAATAGCCAAGACCGAAGTTGCCGCATCAGTCAGCACATGAATATAGGCCGCTTTCTTATTCAAATCATGATGCTCGTGGTCGTGGTCGTGGTCGTGGTCGTGGTCGTGGTCGTGGTCGTGGTCGTGGTCGTGGTCGTGGTCGTGGTCGTGGTCGTGGTCGTCAGCATGGTGGCCATGCGAATGATCATGTCCAATACCATGATGATGCTGATCCCCCAGCAACCAGGCGCTAAACAAATTCACAGCTAATCCGATGACAGCCACCCACATCGATTCAACATAGTTAATATCACCCGGATTACTCAAACGAGATACCGACTCAATCACCATCGAAAATGCGATCACAGCCAGAATCAAGGCACTGGTATAGGCACCTAACACCTCAATCTTCCAAGTACCGAAAGCCAGCCGATGGTCACCGGCCCAGCGACGTGATAACGCATAGGCCAACAGGGAAATACCCAGCGCCAGCGCATGCGTGCTCATATGCCAGCCATCCGCCAATAAGGCCATGGAGTGAAACAGCCAGCCAGCCGTAATTTCGATCACCATCATGACCAGTGTCAGAATCACCACGCCACGAATGCGCTTTTCAGCACCTTGAATGGGGCGTTGAAAAGCCGCAGCCTGACAGCATTGCATAATTTCCTTGGCGCTTGACATAGCATCCTCACTGAATGACATTGACATGAATCTAGCAAAAATGAAATTGAGAGTTATTCTTAAGTATATACTCCCCCCCAGTATAATCAAGGATTAGGCATGAGCCATACGCTGAAACAGAAAAAGCCGCTATTGAATCGCGTCAGACGTCTGAAAGGTCAGTTAGAGGCATTGGAGAGAGCGCTCGATGAAGAAACCGGCTGTTACCCGATTTTGCAACAGATCACGGCGATCCGGGGAGCCATCAATGGCTTAATGGCTACGGTCATTGAGGGGCATATCCGTGAACACATGCAACCGTTACTGGAACAGGATGAACCTCAGGCAACAGAAGAGTTGGTTAAAGTGCTGCGTTCGTACCTAAAGTAGAGCACGTTGCACCACCAATAAGCCCAAAAACTGAACATAAACGCTATTTTTTTGCGCTTTTTAGTAGTAAAACGACAAAATGAATGGGATATTTCTCAGCCAGCCAGTGACTCACGCAGAAAAGACTCGTTTTTCAGCTAATTCGAGTGAGATATTGCGACATCTCTTGTTTGCACGACAACTAATTCTGCGAACACGGCTCCATGGAGTAAATAATCAATACACGAGAAGTGTCAGGGACTTTATATGAACCAACCATCCCCATTTGTTGTTCGACTCATCAATAATACCAGTCTGGTCACCCAGATCCTGATTGGCATGATTGCTGGTATTTTACTGGCCACCTTAATGCCATCAGCGGCGAAAACAGCCGGACTGATGGGAACACTGTTCGTCAGTGCCCTGAAGGCCGTAGCACCGGTACTGGTTCTATTGTTGGTTGCAACATCCATTGCCGGACACAAACAAGGCCAGAAGACCAGTATCCGTCCCTTGCTAGTGTTATATCTGTTCGGCACATTCTGCGCTGCCGTAGTGGCGGTGGTTGCCAGTTTTGTGTTTCCGTCGGTGTTACATCTGACAACACAAAGTTCGGATATCGTACCGCCTGGAGGTATTACCGACGTATTGAACACCCTGCTCTTTAACGTGGTAGCCAACCCGATTAAAGCACTGCAGGAAGGCAACTATATTGGCATCTTAGCCTGGGCTATTGCGCTCGGTCTGCCATTGCGCCATGCCAGTGATACGACCAAACTCATGATGACCGATCTTTCTCATGCCGTTTCGTCGATCGTGAAAGGGGTGATCCAGTGTGCACCACTGGGCATTATGGGATTGGTCGCGTCAACATTTGCAGAAACCGGCTTCAGTGCACTGTTAGGTTACGCGCATCTCTTAGTGGTATTGATTAGCTGTATGCTGTTTGTCGCTTTTGTCGTCAACCCGTTGATTGTTTTCTTTAAAATCAAACGAAATCCCTACCCACTGGTATGGATGTGCCTGAAAGAAAGTGGCGTTACCGCCTTCTTCACCCGCAGTTCAGCCGCCAACATTCCGGTAAATATGGCCTTGTGTGAAAAATTGCGCCTTCCAGAAGAAACGTATGCCGTTTCTATTCCTCTGGGTGCCACCATCAATATGGCAGGTGCGGCGATCACCATTACCGTGTTGAGTATGGCCGCCGTTCATACCTTGGGTATTCATATTGATATCGCAACAGCAATCTTGTTGAGTGTCGTTGCCACCATCAGTGCTTGTGGCGCCTCCGGGGTTGCGGGCGGTTCACTGTTGCTGATCCCGCTGGCTTGTAGTCTGTTCGGCATCAGCAACGACGTGGCCATGCAGGTAGTTGCCGTCGGTTTCATCATCGGTGTATTACAGGATTCATCAGAAACCGCACTGAACAGTTCAACCGATGTGCTGTTTACCGCTGCGGCTTGTATGGCAGAAGATGCTTCACTGAGTGAAGATAATCTTCAGGAAGAAGTGGATATTGCCTGATCTCTGCTTTTGCCTCTGCTGAAGGAGCATTCCGGTGCTCCTTCCTATCACCGCACGTCTGACATCCGCGTGTTAGATTTTCAGCAAAGTTGTTTTAATTTCCATATATTTATCTAATGCATGCAACGATTTATCCCGTCCGTTGCCTGACTGTTTATAGCCACCAAACGGCAGATTCTGATCGCCACTTTCTTCATAACAATTGATCCATACTGAACCGGCGCGCAGTTTACGTGACATCCGATAGGCCGTACCGATGTTTTGTGTCCAGATCCCGGCCCCTAATCCGTAAATGGAATCGTTGGCTATCTGCAACGCCTGCGCTTCATCATCAAACAGGATCACCGTACACACCGGGCCAAAAATTTCCTCACGGGCAATCTTGGTGTCCGGCGAGCTGACAAACAGGGTCGGCTGAATGAACCAGCCTGCCGTTCCTGACACCGCTTCCCCGCCAAAAATTAGTTCGGCTTCCTCGCGCCCGACTGCAATATATCCCATCACTTTGTCAAACTGACTGCGATCAATAATGGCTCCCATCAGGGTATTTTGCTCCAGCGGATCTGCGGGTTGCCAGGCTTTAGCCGCGTGTTCTAACAGATCGATAAATTGCGGATAGACAGCACGTTGCACCAGGACACGCGAACCGGCAGAACACATTTCGCCCTGATTAAAGAAAACCCCGGCGGCGACCCCCTCTGCGGCCGCCTGCAGATCGGCATCGGCCATCACGATGTTGGCCGACTTCCCGCCTAACTCCAGCCAGATCCGTTTCAGATTCGAACTGGCAGAGGCCTGTGCAATCTTACGCCCGACCGCCGTGGAGCCGGTAAAGGTCACACAATCCACGTCCATGTGTTGCGCCAGCATGGCTCCTACCGAGCCATCTCCCGGCAACACCTGAAACACCCCATCCGGGATCCCTGCCTGTTTGGCCAGCCCCGCGACACGGATCGCCGTTAAGGGGGATTTTTCAGACGGCTTGAGGATCACGGAATTTCCCGCCGCTAAGGCGGGCGCAAACTTCCAGCTTGCCATCATCAGGGGGAAGTTCCAGGGAACAATGGCCGCAACCACACCCATTGGTTCGCGGCTGATCACGGCGTGTAAATTCGCAGCGATATCCGGCACATCGCCACTGATCTTGTCGATCGCCTCAGCAAACCACTGCACGCAATAGACCGTGTTATTGATATCGATGGCCTGGGCATGACCAATCGGCTTTCCAGTGTCCAGTGTCTCCAGCAAGGCCAGCTCTTCAGCATGTTCCCGGAGCAATGCTGCCCAGGCCAGCAGGATACGTTTACGTTCTCGTGCCGGCAGTGCCGACCAGCATCCGGCTTCAAATTGCTGTTTCGCGACCTGCACGGCATGCGCGACATCGGCTTCATGACAGGCAACCACCTGAGCCAACACCTCACCCGTGGCAGGGTTGATATCCGTAAACGTTTGTGAGTTCTGAGAAGTCACATATTCGCCGGCAATAAAAGCTCGCGACTCAATCACCAACGACGCGGCCATGGCCTGCCATTCTGCTTTCGTTCGCATAGCGCCCCCTCACCCTATTGATTACTGACATGCCAAGCAGCTTTCAGGCCAGCGCCATTCAGGTCATGCCAATGACATCAGACTGACCGGATAATACATTCCGACAGCACAGAATTTGGGCAAAATGCACCAAGACAAAACAACAGCGCATTATTAACAGCCACAGGTGCGATCCATTCTTTGGTTTTCCATGTGGCACCAAATTTGCTGGTTAAGGAATGAAGCGGCTTTTCCAGTCTGCGACTCAAGGGGGAACCTATGCGAACGCATCCAACCATATCCCGATGTCCCGACATTATTGCTATGTCTTTCGTCAGCCAGCATCCCGCCTATTTCCTGCCTGCGCCGTTCCATCAGCGTTTGATTATTCCTACAACGACATGACGGTCGTTACCCATGTCATCAAAATGACTTTTGTTGTCGGTTAAAACTCATACATGACGTGTATCTCGCAAGTGACAAGGGTGTTTGCCTGTTAAAGACAAACAAGAAAGCGTATGGCATTACCTATGATTGGCGTGATCTGCTGTCATTGGCAGATCAAAGATGAACGCTATTTCCATCTGGCAAGTGATCAGTATGTAGATGCCGTCCGGGTCGGTGCCGGCGGTTTTCCGCTGTTGATCCCGGCACTGCAAGAGCGTCTGCCCGTTTCACAATTACTCTTAGCGCTGGACGGCCTGTTGTTTACCGGCAGTCCATCGAATATTGAACCGCATCACTATGGCGGTTTACCGCTGGATAATGATTTCAACGATCCGATCCGGGATGCGACTACCTTGCCGTTGATCCGGGCGGCGGTGGCGCAGGGCGTGCCGGTTTTGGGCATCTGCCGTGGTTTTCAGGAAATGAATGTCGCCTTCGGCGGCTCGCTGTATCAAAAAGTCCATGATGAACCGGGCATGTTGGATCACCGCGATATCGGCCATAGTGCCGATGAAAAATACACCCGGCTGGCTCATGTTGTCCGTTTCAGTGATAACGGGCTGCTGACCCAATGGAGCGGCCTACACGAAGCTGCTGTCAATTCCTTGCATCATCAGGGCATTAAAACCCTGGCCCCCAACCTGAAAGTGGAAGCGGTGGCACCCGACGGTTTAGTCGAAGCCTTTAGTGTCCGCGATACGCCCGGATTCAGTTTGGCCGTGCAGTGGCACCCTGAATGGCGTCATCAGGAGAGTGCGCTGTCGCGTGCTATCTTTCAGGCATTCGGCAACGCCTGTCGCGAACGTCATGCGCATCGCAACGGACTGGAGGATGAACTATGAGTATCATCAGTGACTGGATGCGTGAACACCGCATTACCGAAGTGGAGTGTATTACCCCGGATTTCACGGGCATTGCCCGCGGGAAAATTATCCCGAAGGAGAAATTCAGTGAAGAAGAAGGCATGCGGCTGCCGCAGGTGGTGCTGGCCCAGACCGTCACCGGAGAGTATGCCGATAACATCATTCCGAATACCGATCCTGACATGATCCTGTTGCCCGATCCCAACAGCCTGCGACTGGTGCCGTGGGCGAAAGATCCGGTCGCCCAGTTGATCCATGACTGCTTCCATTTTGATGGATCCCCCGTAGAGATTGCACCGCGTTATGTCTTAAAGCGTGTATTGGCACTTTATGATGAAATGGGATGGGAACCGGTGGTAGCCCCGGAAATGGAGTTTTATCTGGTGGCCGTCAACCGGGACCCCGATCTGCCCTTACAGCCGCCAGTGGGTCGAACTGGTCGCCCGGAAACGGGGCGAAAAGCCTACTCGATTGATGCCGTCAACGAATACGACGATCTGTTCGAAGACGTCTATGACTACTGCGACATCCAGAATCTACAGATCGATACGCTGATCCACGAGATTGGGGCCTGTCAGATGGAAATCAACTTTCTGCATGGGGAACCACTGGAGCTCGCCGATCAGGTCTTTCTGTTTAAGCGTACCGTGCGTGAAGCCGCGATCCGCAGAAACATGTATGCCACCTTCATGGCAAAACCGATGGAAAATGAACCCGGTTCCGCAATGCACATTCATATGAGCATCAAGAATAAAGCTACCGGCGAGAATGTGTTTTCTAATGCCGACGGCCAGGCCAATGCGCATTTTTACCATGCCATCGGCGGTATGCAGAAATATCTGCCGCAAGCCATCGCGCTGTTCGCCCCGTTCGTCAATAGCTACCGGCGTTTAACCCGTTACTGGGCCGCACCTATCAATGTGCAATGGGGCTATGATAACCGCTCCTGCGGGATACGGATCCCTCATTCCACCCCGGCGGCACGCCGCATTGAAAACCGATTACCCGGTGTCGACAGCAACCCCTATCTGGCACTGGCCGCGACACTGGCCTGCGCCTATCTGGGGATCAAAGAGCAATTATCGCCTTCGGAACCACTGACCACCGATGCGTATGGTCTGCCCAGTGTCTTTCCCCACGATCTTGATGAGGCGGTGAGTAATTTACGCCGCTGTGAAGCGATTAAGGCCGTGTTAGGCGAGCAGTTTGTCGAAGCCTTCTGTGCGGTAAAAGAAGCCGAATATATTGAATACAAACGGGTGATCAGCCCATGGGAACGTAAGCATTTGCTCTTACACGTTTAGTCCCACACCGAATCGGAGCGCCCATCATGAACAATCCGCTTATTTATTCGACCACACCGCGTAATGGCAATCCCGAAACCCAGCGCTGGCAGGCACTCGATGCCGCCCATCATCTGCATCCTTTTTCTGATGCCGCTTCACTGAATGCCAAAGGTAGCCGGGTGATCACTAAAGGGGACGGTGTTTATCTTTATGATTCTGAAGGCCATAAAATCTTCGATGCCATGTCCGGGCTGTGGTGTGTGAATGTGGGCTATGGCCGCAAAGAACTTGCTGATGCAGCCTATCAGCAAATGATGGAATTGCCGTTTTACAACACCTTCTTCAAAACCACGCATCCCCCAGTGGTGGAACTTTCTGAACTGGTCACGAAAGTGGCGCCGCAGGGGTTTAACCATATTTTCTATACCAACTCCGGCTCAGAAGGCAATGACACCGTGATCCGGATGGTTCGCCATTACTGGGCCTGTCTGGGTCAGCCAAAAAAGAAAGTGATCATCTCCCGCACCAATGCCTATCATGGCTCCACCATCGGGGGCGCCAGCCTGAGTGGCATGAATTACATGCATGAACAGGGCGACCTGCCGATCCCAGGCATTGCGCACATAGAACAGCCCTACTGGTACGCAAATGGCGGGGAGCTATCACCGGAAGAATATGGCATCAAAGCCGCTCGGGCACTGGAGAACAAGATCCTCGAACTTGGAGTGGAGAACGTCGCCGCTTTTATCGGCGAACCGGTACAGGGCGCTGGCGGCATCATCATTCCGCCCACCACCTATTGGCCGGAGATCCAGCGGATCTGTGGTCACTACGGCATCCTGCTGATTGCCGATGAGGTGATCTGTGGTTTTGGTCGTACCGGTGAATGGTTTGGCAGCGATTATTACGGCATCAAGCCGCACCTGATGACCATCGCTAAGGGCCTCTCTTCGGGTTATATGCCGATTGGCGGCGTGTTGGTCCATGACAGCATTGCGGAAGTCTTGATGGAGGCAGGCGATTTCAACCACGGCTTCACCTATTCCGGCCACCCTGTTGCTTGTGCGGTTGCAGCAGCCAACATCCGTCTCCTCCAAAGAGAGCGCATCATTGAAAAAATGAAAAGTGACGTGATGCCCTATGCCCATCAGCGTTGGCATGACGCGTTCGATGATCATCCTTTGGTCGATGATGTCCGTTGTTTGGGCTACTTTTTCGCCGTCACCCTGGTGGAAGAAAAAGCCAGCCGGAAACGGTTCGCCCATGGTGATGCACTGGCACTGCAATGTCGGGATGTCTGCTTTAAGAATAACCTGATCATGCGAGCCACCAACGACAGTATGATCTCAGCCCCGCCACTCATCATGACCCGGAAACAGGTTGATGAATTCGTGGATCTGGCTCGGCGCTGTATTGACGAGTTTCAAGAGCAATTAGCCCGTCGCTAAACAAAAGAGCCACCTAGTGGTGGCTCTTCGTATTTACTCTGCCGGTTATTGGGCGACTGGCTGATACCCAATCTGTGCATTCAGATCTTCACTCAACACCTGTGCCACCTCGTGTAACTGCGCTACTTCCTGCGGTGTACAAACACTGACCTTACCGTTGTCCTGCGTCTGGCGCACGACTTCGATCTGATTACCCTTCTGTGTGTATTTGGCGATATAACGGAAACGTCCGCGGACAATATCCTGATCCTGAGGTAAAAAATTCACCTTCAAATTATCGGGCAAATGAATCGTTGTTTTTTCCATCACAGAGGCCGGATGACAAACACGTTCCAACTGACGCATTGGTGCCTCGGTCAGATACAGATAGTCCACCAGATTCACCGGTGCGGCAAAACCGGCAGGAACAGGGAACGCACCATAATGTTTCATCGGCATATTGTTACTCAGATGGTAGTCTGAACTGATTTGATAAGAATCATTTGGCGCATAAGGGTCACTTTTATGCAAAATACCGCTGCCCCGTTGCAAACCGAAACGCAGATGCTGTTTCACAAACTGATCTTCACGATGCGGATCAATGCCCAGCACCATGCCGCGTAATGCCAGATTAAACGCGCCAGAGGCATGGATTTTGGTTTCACCCGTCCATTTACCAGCACTATTCAGGTCAAAATTGCTAGAGATCTGCAATGCATCATTCTGTGTAGTCGTCAGTGGAGTGGTTGCCAATGTCCCGTCTTCGCGTAACACCGGTTTTCCGCTGTCATCAAAAGGCAGCGAACCAAATGGGATCAGCTCCGCTGTCGCATCCAGATAAGTTTTCATCTCAGGCACATATAAGATGGCATGGTTAAAACTGACGGAATTAGCCACTTTGGCACGGTAAAAACTATTGCCCAGATTAATTAACACCTGCTGACTCGGAATGTCTTTCGCCGCCAACAAGGCCTGCAGTAATGTAGCTTTATCTTTGCAATCACCGTAACGGTTTTGCAAGATATCTTCCGCTTTGTGCGGCACGACGCCACCGTTACCCAACCAGATCCCCACGTAGCGGATGTTCATCCTCACCCAATCGTAAAGCGCCTTCGCCTGTGCATCGCGATCCGTCTGGCCAGCCGTAATTTTATCCGCCAGTTGACGAATCGCCGGAGTTGGCAACGCCTTATCCACAACGCCAGAATGGTAAGCATCTGCCAGTTGTTTCCAATCAGCGAAAGAACTCATGACAATTAACGGCGCATAATCAACGGCAGAAACGTAATCATCGCCGTGAATTTGTTTGGCCTGGGGCTGACGATAACTCCAGTAATAATGGCGCATCCCATTTTCTTCTGTCACTTTCGCCGCTTTCCAACCGCGAACATCCAGTTTTAATGCCGGCATAGAAACAGGCTGAGATACCGAAACTTCGGCCAGATCAACCACGACGGACGGGTTCACCGACTCCGTTTCCGTAAAGTGGTTCTTAAAGGCGCCTTCCGTTACCTTCAGTTTGGATTGCAACACCACCTGATCGCCCACTTCGACATCGGGATAGGCAAAAGAGCGATATTTGTAATCAGAATATTGGGGTGCACCCTGCGCAGCCGGATCTTCCTGCGTGAAAATCTTGTCATTGCTCACCATCAGCTTCCGGCCATCGGCTTTTTGGGTATAGGCATGGATATCAGTGTACTGCTCCCGCTTGCTACTGAAACCGAGGCTATCGCTCGCAACCATCTCAACCCCTTCTTTCGTCAGCGGCTGGATAACTTGCTCTTCTGTTTTAGTGTAAGAGCCGTCGGCATTTAACTGATAATTCACCTGTGAATGAACAATCTTCAACAGTGGTGAAGTATTGTCCTCTTCCGCGTGTACCACTTGTCCGCAAACAAGCAAACCCACAAAAATGCCGAACTTGTATTTCATGTTGCGATCCTATTACTACTGGCCTGTCGCTATATTAACCTACTCAATCTTTCATCACTATGCTCATTTTATGAGCAAGTATTCAGTCGAACCAAATTAATGTTAATTTAATGCAACTTTGTTAAGTTAATCACTATCTGCTTAAATAAACACATCTGGTCTTTCGTTCGTAACGGAGTCATCTATGGAATTTTCATCAGAAAAAGTCAAAGTTTGGGATATATTTGTGCGTATCTTCCACTGGACAGTCGTTACGCTGTTTTTCTGTAACTATGTGCTGTCTGATCGAGGAATGCCATTTGCGCGTGGCAATACTCTGCATCGTTATGCCGGCTATATCATTATCGGTTTTGTATTAGCGCGTCTGGTGTGGGGCATCATTGGTACGAAGAATGCCCGCTTCAAAAACTTCATCCCTAATCTCACCGAATTTAAAAATTACATGCGTGCCATGCTGCGGGGAGAACATCCTTACTACGAGGGGCACAATCCGGCTGGCGCCGTTATGATTATCTGCTTGTTGAGCGGGCTATTGCTGACCGGTCTCACAGGCTGGCTGGCAACATTGGGTGACGCGATCGATGGCTGGCAGGCCACCGTGGCCTCTGCCACCGACTTCATCAACTGGGGCGATGTACACAGCTTTTTTGCCAATCTGACCATGCTGGGGGCCGGTATCCATATCACGGCCGTAGTGGTAGTCAGCCATTTGACCCGCGAAAATCTGGTGCATGCCATGCTGAGCGGTTACAAGAAAAAACCGAAATAACCGTATTAACTGACAGGGGAAAAATCACCGTCGGATTTTTCCCCTGATCAGGTGCAAATTACTGCACCCTGCCAGAAATCATGCACATGCCACGAAACTGCTTTAATAACAATATATTACGCGATAAATGCGTAACAACTCATTGCCGTCTTTTTCCAGCCACAGCCTCAACATATTAGCACTGACATTATAAAAACCATTTAATATCATGTGGTTATAAAAATAAAATGGGTTGGCACACTCCCTGCCTTCTATGTCGCATGCCAATTCCGGCATATCACTATAACGATATTAGGAGCACTAACATGCCAACTCCCGCGTATATGACCATTAACGGCGAAAAACAAGGACTGATCACAGCCGGTACCTTCACCGAACCTTCTGTCGGCAATATCTATCAGGAAGGACACGAAGATGAAGTATTAGTACAGGGGTTTGAACACCAGGTGGTTCTTCCTCGTGACCCACAGTCAGGTCAGCCATCAGGTCAGCGCGTCCATAAACCGGTCAAAATCACCAAGGTATTCGATAAAGCATCACCGTTGATTTATAACTCATTAACCTCCGGCGAACGTCTGCCCAGCGTGAAAATCAAATGGTATCGCACCTCTGCCGCGGGTACTCAGGAGCATTACTACACCACCGAACTGACCGATGCCATCATTGTTGATGTTCAGGCTCGCATGCCAAATTGTCAGGATCCGGCTCTGGCGCATTTCACTCATCTCGAAGATGTCTACATGACCTATCGTGCCATTAAATGGACTCACGAAGTATCAGGCACTTCAGGCTCAGATGACTGGCGCTCACCTGTCTCTGCCTAAGAAACCAGACGGGCGGATCGCCGCCCGTTGTCAACGCCGCATTGACTCACCTGAAATGCGGTTTGTTTTTTACTGAGGATAGGTTGCATGTGGTTTCTTTCTGCCAATGATGCACAATTTCTATTTTCGATTGATGGTTGTTCCGCAACACTTGGCGTTGCTCGATTTTCCGGTCATGAAGCACTCGGCTCTAATTATCAATTTGAAATTGACATCGTCAGTGATTCAGAATCACTCGATATCAATGCCTTACAGCACCAGACCGCCTGTTTGACACTCCAAAGCCCGGCAGGGCCACGCTATATCCATGGTGTGGTGTTAGGGGCAGCTCATCTCAAACAGGACGATCGTTATCAACACTACCGGTTTCATCTCGGACCACAAACACAACTGCTGGAATATCGAACCAACCAGCGTATTTTTCAAACGCAATCTGTCATCGATATTATCCGGGCAGTCTGGCAGACCTCAGGATTGAATCCTGACGCTATCCGTTTCCAACTCAATAAACCCTTTTCTCCGTTAAGCTACTGTGTGCAATACAATGAAACCGACATGCATTTTATTCAGCGTCTGTGTGAGTTTCATGGCTTCTTCTATTATTTTGAACATTCGGCCACCCAGCACATCATGGTCTTTGTGGATGGCAAAGAAAATTGCCCTAAAACCGATCCGGTTAGTTATCAGCCAGACACCGGGCTGAATCCGGACAAGCCGGTACTCCATCAACTGGATTGGCAATTTCAGACAACAACTGATGGGGTAGAAATCAGAGAATATGATTTTACCCGCCCCACATTCAGTCTGACCGCACAAACCCGACCTTGCTTATCGGAGTGGTATGAATATGCCACCCAACAGGGCTCGCAACAGCAAGCAAGCTCGCGTGCTACCCTGTTTCTGGATCAGCAACAACATGAACGTCAGCGTACCTATGCATCGGGCAACATCCGTAGTGTCTGTCCTGGCGATTTCTTACCTGTAAGCGGGCATCCGCTGGCAGACTTAAACACCGACTGGCTGGTGGTGAGTATCTGGCATAGCGGTGAGCAACCACAAGTCTTGCAGGAGTTAGCAAACGGCCACAGTCACTATCAAAATCAGTTGGTGTTACATCATAGAGATGTCCCTTTTTTTCTCCCTCGAACACATGACAAACCCTCGGTCATTGGTTTTCAAACAGCACTGGTGACAGGTCCGGAACAGCAAGAAATCTATACCGATGAATATGGCCGTATCAAAGTCCAATTTCACTGGGACAGAGCCGACACCGATGATGAAAAAAGCAGTTGCTGGTTGCGTGTGGCACAAGGCTGGGCCGGTGCTTCTTATGGCCAATATTTTCTGCCCCGGGTTGGGCAGGAAGTCATTGTCGCTTTCCAGGAGCAGGATATTGACCGTCCACAGGTGATCGGTTGTGTTTACAACGTCGCCAACACGTCTCCGGTGTCATATCCGGCGAACCATTCTCAAAGTGGTTTCCGTTCGCGCTCCAGCCCTGGGGGTGATGGTTTCAATGAGCTTCGTTTTGAGGATAAAAAAGGGAAAGAGCAAATTGTGCTGCACGCGCAGCGTAACTGGTATCGCAAAGTCAAACGTAACAGCCGCACTGATATCGGTGGTCATGAACATCTGTGGATTGGTAGTGAGGATAAACGCCAAATTGCCGGTGCAGAACATCTGACGGTCGATAAAAACCGGCTGTTTGAAATCACTGGCAATCAGGAGCTGCATGTTATGCAGAACAAACACCTGCATATCGACCATAAATGGCTGACGAGAATTGATCAGGAACTGCATGTCAAAGCAGGGCAAATGATGATTCTTGAAGCGGGTTCAGCGATGAGTTTTGATGCCGGAGGCAGCACCTTACTGATTAACAGCAACAGCATTCAACTGCAAGGGCCTAGCATCCGCATTAATTCTGGTGGAGCAGCATCGCCCGCTCACTCACCATCTCTGGCAGACACGTTACTGCCGACCACCCTGTGCGAAAAATAATCAAAAAACACAAGATAAGAACAGGAAAGAGCATGGGGAAAAAACAGCTGATTGCAGACACACTATAATAATGCTGAAAGGCTAATAAATACGTGTACGGTTTACTTAAATTCACTTCTTACGTAATCAGTGGCATATATGAGCAAGATGAAATCCATCGTCACAGATCTACTGAATGAATCAGATGTGTTATTGCTAGGGCTATTGAACAACCCTTTATTTGGTGTTTATCTGATCCAGCGTGAGCATTTTATTTTTGTGAATCAGCGGTTCGCCGACATGCTGGGCTACACCCAAGACGAATTATGCACCAGTAAAGGCCCTCTTGATGTAGCGATGCCAGCAGACCAACCCATAGTACAACGTGAAATAGATCGCCGTTTACGCGGCGAGATCAGTTCCAGCAGCTACGTTTTTCGTGCAGTCCGTAAAAATGGCTATATGTTTGAAATTGAGGTGTATGGCTTCGTAACCCAGTTTGCGGGGCAACCCGCCATTATTGGTATTTTGCATGATATTTCAGAACGAAAAAATGCGGAACGGAAGGTGCTGGATCAACTGCATTTCATTGAAAAACTTGTAGAAACCATTCCAAATCCGGTTTTTTACAAAGATGAACAGGGCCGTTACCTCGGTTGTAACGCCGCTTTTGAACATTATATTGGCTATGACCGACATTATCTGACTGGGCGTACCGTTTACGATATATCGCCTAAAGACTTGGCCGATATCTATTTTGCCGCCGATAAAACACTGCTTGAGCATCCCGGCACACAAAACTATGAAGCCTCTGTAACCTACGCTGACGGCAGCAGACATAATGTGGTTTTTTATAAAGCAACCTTCAATAAAAGTGATGGCAATCTTGGCGGGCTGGTGGGCGTGATCCTCGACATCAGCGAGCGTAAACAGATGGAGGAAACCATCTGGCATGACGCTAACTATGATGCCTTAACCGGTTTGCCCAACCGTCGCCTTTTGCAAGATCGGTTAAACGAGGAGTTAAAACGAGCTCACCGCAACAATCATCAATTAGCGGTATTGTTTATTGATCTTGATCGTTTCAAAGAGATCAACGATACGCTGGGACACAATGAAGGCGATAAGCTACTGATCCAGGCCGCTCAACGTATCCGGACCGTGCTGCGAATTTCAGATACCGTTGCGCGACAAGGCGGCGATGAATTTATTGTAATACTGCCTGACATCTCAGATACCGCCATGTCGGAACTGGTTGCCAAAAGAATTATCAGCTCATTAACCATGCCTTATGACCTGAACGGCCAGCAAGCACACATCTCTGCGAGCATCGGTATTGCCTGTTATCCCGATGATAGCTCAGAAATGGAAACCTTGATCCGTTATGCCGACCAGGCCATGTATGCAGCCAAATCTCTCGGTCGCAGTCGCTTTTGCCTCTTTGCCAGTGCCATGCAGGCACAGACGCTTCGTCGTCTTGAAATAAGCAGCGCATTACGGCAAGCCATACTCGAAAACCAGTTTGAAATGTATTATCAACCCATTCTTGATATCCCCACGGGCCACATCCTCAAGGCTGAAGCCTTGATCCGCTGGAATCACCCGCACCTGGGTGTGATCGGCCCGATCGAATTTATCCCCATCGCAGAAGAAATCGGTTTGATCGGTGAAATCAATAACTGGGTGTTTGAACAGGTCATCAGTGCAATAAGCCTTTGGCAAGCACAACAACCTCAGCCCATTGAGGAAGACGCAACAGATCACAACGCGCTACAGATTAGTATCAACATTTCAGCAAAACAATTTATGACGGATACGGATAGTTATTGGCTTGATCATCTGAAGCAGATGGGAGTCTCGACACAGTCATTGATTCTGGAAGTTCCCGAGGATTTATTACTTGATGATCGGCCCGATGTCATTCAACGTCTGCTCTTGTTTCGTGAAGGCGGTGTGTCTCTCAGTATTGATAATTTTGGCAGCAGCTATTCTGCCATGTCTTATCTTAAAAAATTTGATGTTGATTATTTGAAAATTGATCGCTCATTTATCAGTGAATTAGCTGAGAACCCCCGAGATCTGACCATCATAGAAGCCATCATCTCCATGGCTCACAAGCTGGGTATACAAGTCATGGCCCAAGGAGTTGAGACTGCACCACAGCATGACTTACTACGTCAGATTGAGTGTGATTATGTACAAGGCTTTTTATTTGCCAAACCAATGCGGCTGCTTGATTTTCTGCATTTCGTGGTGACACCTCATGCGTAAATGGCATCCGGCACAGGCCAAGGCTGCAATAAAAAAGCGAGCCCGAACAGCTCGCCTTATAACTTAAGGAAGGAGCTTAACCCGCCGTAGCATCGACCACGGCATAGCTTTTCATGACATCACCATCGAATCTCAGTTCAACCACTTTTTCAGCGTTGGACGTGTTCTGTCCAAATGCTTTAGCAACCCCGGTAATCGTGCTCAATTTTTTGTTAACGCTGTCCATGTCGTATGTCCAGACATCCAGCGAATTTTCCTTCACGGTTGCTTTCGGTTCGCCCAGGCTCGCCTTCACTTGTGCTTTGGTCGTGACATTTTCCTGAAATTTCGTTTTCAGTAATGCCGTTACCGCTTGATCAGCAGACACGCCTGAGCTCTTCGCTGAGGTGATCGCCGTAGCCGTATCCGTGACGGCATCCAGCAATCCCGCATGCACTACACCTGTCATGACCAGTAATGATCCCGCAAAAATAATTTTTTTCATTGATATATTTCCAGTTAATTTATCCAGGCTCAGAAAAAAAGCCGACGCGAATGTATAGAATTCATAATGATTGGTCAAATGAATACTGAGACTCAATAATGTCTTCTTGGGGTTGTCTGATGAATAAAAATAAATTACTGGTGCCTCTTCCTTGGCTGTTACTGGATATGGCGGGTATTTTGCTGGTCATGTGGGGAGGAATGGAATATTTCGGCTGGTTACATCTGTGGCCTGCAGCCTGGCACTATCCTTACTATGAGTTGTTACTCATGATGGTCGGTTTCTTTATGATGACGCCTTATCAGGTTATGTTATTGCTGGCCGTGATGCGTAAGATTCAAGAAGTGAAAAAAACACAGCAGTAATGGATTTATTCCACATCAATTTCATTCCCAACTGGACAGCATCACATCCTGCAGGCAAAGTGCAGGATTGTGAATAAAGTAAGCGGTATCATTCCGATTTCTGATAGTCAATTCGCTGTAAACAGGGCATTACGATGAAAAAGAATAAACCCATCACCACCGAAGACATTCTGATCAAGCTATGTAATTCAGTAAAAAACGTGCTCTCCACCGCCGCACAAACCCCCATAGATTATTCACCGATGATCCAACGGATCAGTAAGACCAGCTTGAAACCAGATATTGGCTGTTTTGTGTTATTTGATGGTGCTTTTTCCGGGTTAGTCGTGATCAACTTTACCGCCGATGCAGCACTGGAAGTCTATCAGAGCTATTTGATGCAAATGGGTATCCCAAAAGAGGAGTTGGCAACCCAACATACCTCGGATGAAGTCGGGAACGTCATGGGTGAATTGATGAACCAGATCCTGGGTGACTTTACCGGCAAAGTGAGCCATGAATTAAAAACCCACATCACCCAAAGTCAGCCGAAAATGCTGACCATCAATAAACAGGTTCTGCTGTCTATCGATACGAATCTGGATCGCCCGCAGGCACGCCGAGTGTCGTTTTATACCGGCAAAAACAATATCTTCTATCTGGAGCTGGCGATTGATAAGACTGAATTTCTCCAGTTACATGATTTTGAGACTGACCAAGAACTGGATCCGGATGCCATTTTGGCCGCTGAAGCCTCAAAGCAAGACACGATTGAGAGTAAAGACACCTATACCAATGCCAACAGTGATTCCGATGATCTGTTAGCCTCACTGGGTTTATAACTCTTCATTTCGCACTCCTCCTATCATTGGGGCTATGCTGTAGTCTGTGATAACATAGCCCTTAAATCATTTTTTAGTCAGGACTGCGACTTTGGACACACCGCTGCTGAATTTTCGTAAGGTGCATTTTGTTACCAGTGCACCAGACATTCGTCATCTACCCAATGACGGTGGCATTGAGATCGCGTTTGCCGGTCGTTCCAACGCAGGTAAATCATCTGCACTGAATGCTCTTACGCAACATCGACAATTAGCCCGTACCAGTAAAACACCGGGACGTACCCAGTTAATCAACCTGTTCGAGCTCGAGCCGGGTAAGCGGCTGGTCGACCTCCCTGGTTATGGCTATGCGCAAGTTCCGCTGGATATGAAGTTGAAATGGCAGGCATCACTGTCGGAGTATCTGCAACGCCGCGAATCATTGAAAGCCCTGGTGCTGCTGATGGATATCCGTCATCCGCTCAAAGATCTGGATTTACAAATGCTGGAATGGGCTTCCAACAGCGATCTTAAGATCCTGGTCTTGCTGACGAAAGCAGATAAACTGAACCCGGGGCCGCGGAAAAACGTCGTCCTGCAGGTACGTAAAGCGACTCAGGTATTCGGTGATAATGTGCTGGTTGAAGCCTTCTCATCGTTGAAAGGAACTGGCGTGGAAGAGGTCACCCGTATTCTTTCAAAGTGGTATCAGACAGAAGATACTCCAGAAGATTTACCTGAAGAGGAATAATCTGACGCCGATAGCGAAAGCCATCGGCGTTTTTCTTTCGGGGTTAGTGGGCCTGCTCCCAGTTATCGCCGACGCCAATTCCTACATCCAACGGCACTTTCAGATTGGCCGCTTCCGCCATGTATTGTCTGATCATGGGCAGATAGGCATCCAACTTGTCTTCGCGGATTTCAAACACCAATTCATCGTGTACCTGCATCACCATGCGGATGGTGTCAGCATCACAGGATTTAATCCAATCGGCCAGTTTAATCATCGCTCGTTTGATAATATCCGCAGCCGTTCCCTGCATCGGTGCGTTGATCGCAGCACGTTCTGCTGCTTTCCGTAGCCCCATGTTTTTCGCTTTAATATCAGGCAAGTAGAGGCGACGACCAAACAGGGTTTCGACATAACCCGCACTTTCTGCCTGCTGGCGAGTACGTTCCATGTAGGTCAGCACGCCCGGGTAACGCTCGAAATAGCGATCCATATAACGCTGTGCTTCACCGCGAGGAATGCCTAACTGTTTGGCCAGACCAAAAGCACTCATGCCATAGATCAAACCGAAGTTGATCGCTTTCGCGTTGCGTCGTTGGTCACTGGTGACCGCCTCCGGTTCTACTCCCATGATCTCCGCTGCCGTAGCCCGGTGGATATCCTTGCCGTGAGCAAAGGCATCCAGTAAGCCAGCATCCTCTGACAGATGCGCCATGATCCGCAGCTCAATCTGAGAATAGTCAGCCGCCACGATCTTAAAGCCGTCAGCCGCCACAAAAGCCTGACGGATCCGACGGCCTTCTTCCGTCCGTACCGGTATATTCTGCAAGTTAGGATCCGTGGAAGACAAACGTCCGGTCGCGGTAACAGCCTGATGATAAGAGGTATGAACCCGTCCGGTAACCGGCGATATCATTAATGGCAATTTGTCGGTATAGGTCGATTTCAACTTGGAAAGACTGCGGTGTTCCAGAATCAATTTGGGCAACGGATAGTCGTATGCCAGTTCCTGCAACACCTCTTCCGCCGTTGAAGGTGCCCCTTTCGGTGTTTTCTTGATCACAGGTAACTGCAGTTTCTCAAACAAAACTTCGCCCAATTGTTTGGTCGAACTGAGGTTGAAGGCCCCACCCGCAAGAGTATGTGCTTCGGCCTCCAGTTCGGCTAAACGGATTTCAATTTGCTGACTCTGATTTTGCAGCAGGAATGGATCAATCAGTGTACCGGTTCTCTCCATATCGCACAGCACCAGTGCCAATGGCTGTTCCATCTCCAGCAGCAGTGATTTCAGTGCCGGTTCTTTTTTCACTTGTGGCCAGAGCACTTCATGCAGCCTTAAGGTGATATCGGCATCTTCCGCTGCATAGAATGCGGCTTTTTCCAGTTCGACCTGATTAAAAGTGAGTTGTTTGACCCCTTTCCCGGCCACATCCTCAAATGTCTGCGTGGTGTAGTTGAGATATTTCTTCGCCAGATCATCCATGTTGTGCCGTGAAGCGGTCGAATTCAGCACATAGGATTCCAGCATGGTATCGAATGCGATACCGCGCAGTTCAATACCGTGATTGCGTAACACATTCCGGTCAAATTTCAGGTGTTGTCCAACCTTCAAACAGGTCGGATCTTCCAACAGTGGTTTTAGCCGCAGTAATGTCGCTTCGCGATCCAACTGTTCCGGTGCGCCCAGATAATCATGGGCTAATGGTAAATAAGCCGCTTCACCGGGGGTAATGGCAAACGACAACCCTACAATTTTTGCCTGCATATAGTCGAGTGAATCAGTTTCACTATCAAAAGCAAAAAGTGCGGCTTGCTGTAATTTGTGTATCCAGTCCGTCAGTTGTTCTTCGATCAGAATAGTTTCATAGGCAGCGACAATAACGGGCGTTTCAGGCACATTCGTCGTCACGTCGACGGCACTTTCCAGTTCCTGAACCAGATTTTTGAACTCAAACTGACGGTATAACGCCAGCAAAGCCTCTTTCTGTAATTCACCGCGGCGCAGTTCTGTCAGGGATACGGGCAATTCGACATCGGTTTTGATGGTGGCCAGTTGTTGTGACAAACGCACCATCGCTTCCTGTTCTTTGAAGCGGGCCGCAAAGGTTTTGGCGCCGCGAAAGCTCAGCTCGGCAATACGTTCCGGATGGGCCGCAATGGTATCAATGCCCCCTACCCCTTGCAGCAAAGCCACTGCCGTTTTTTCACCGACCCCTGCCATGCCGGGGATATTATCTGAGCTGTCGCCCATCAGGGCCAGATAGTCAATGATCAGTTCCGGAGGCACACCAAATTTATCGATCACCCCCTGACGATCGGTGAGTTGATCTTTCATGGTATCCATCAGGGTGACATGTTCAGAAACCAACTGTGCCATGTCTTTATCGCCGGTACTGATCAGCGTATTGATCTGCGACTCGGTGGCTTGTCGCGCCAAGGTGCCAATCACATCGTCGGCCTCCACGCCATCAATCACCAATAACGGCAGCCCCATGGCCCGAATGATTTGGTGAATGGGCTCAATCTGGCTGCGTAAGTCATCCGGCATTGGCGGACGATGCGCCTTATATTCCGCATAAAGGTCATTGCGGAAACTTTTGCCCTTGGCATCAAACACGACCGCAACAATTGAATCTGGATATTGTTTCAGCAAACTGCGTAGCATGTTCGTGACGACGCGAATTGCGCCGGTCGGTTCACCCAGCGAGGTTCGTAAATCGGCCTGTTGCGAGGCAAAAAAAGCCCGGTAAAGGTAAGAAGAACCATCAACCAGAATCAAAGGAGGTGTCTGTGTCATTGTATTTCAATCGATGAAAGAGAATCGCGATAGCATGCCACAGCTGACCATTCAGCTCCATGTCCGAAATCTGTGGATAACTAAGACATATTGTGGATAAGTTTGTTGAAGAAATTGGTAGAAGCTGTTAAGCACTCTGTAAAACTCACCAAACCAATATTTATTAACTTAAATATCAATAAGTTACACAAAAACAAAACATGAATTAACAAGAAATATGATTTATGTCAATGTGGAAAAAATATGAGATTTTTTAAAAAAATTACCAATTTGATGCCAAAAACACTTGATCTTTGGCATCATTTGATTCAGATGGCCTGCCAGTCAGATTGATGCTGCCCCAGCAATTTCTTGGTCAGATAACGCAACAACACTCCGTAAGCCGGAACAAACAAGCCAATGCTGATGAATAGCTTCACCGCATAGTCAACGCACGCAATTTCAACCCAATGTGTAGCCATAAACAAATCAGGGCTGTGATAAAACGCGATGCCAAAAAAGGCAACGGTGTCCAACATATTGCCAATGATCGTAGAGGCCGTTGGAGCCACCCACCACTGGGGCAGTTGCCGTAATTTACTGAACACCGAAATATCCAGGATCTGCCCGAGTAAATAAGCCATAAAGCTGGCACAGGCGATTCTGGCTACGAACAGGTTTAACTGCATGACCGGAGCCAGACCCACAAAATGACCGGCATGGAACAACACCGACAGCAAATATGAGATCACCAGTGCGGGCAGCATGGCACAAAAAATAATGCGCCGGGCCAAGGCAGAACCAAAAATACGCACCGTGAGATCAGTGGCCAGAAATATAAACGGGAAACTAAAAGCTCCCCAGGTGGTATGCACACCAACAATTTCTATCGGCAATTGCACCAGATAATTACTGGAGGCAATGATCAAAATGTGGAACAGCGATAAACGCCACAACGCAAAGCGTGATTGGCTTTCAGTCAGCAACATGATTTTTTCCTTTTTGGATAACAAATGGGGTGAGGGAACCCATGAACGTTCGCGTTAAGCTCACTATTTTGCACACAAAATAGCGGTGGCGCATAGCGAGGCGCGGGATTATACCGATAAAGAAACCAGAAACAAGCCACACATCAAACTTCTCATAAAATATAAGCCTCGGACTTGCGAAACCAGTGGGTCAGGACCATGCTTAATTTAAGCGAGCAACAAGCTTTTCGGGCGTCAGGATTCCATTTCGCACCCGAAGGATGACGAAGTGAATCGTTCACAACGCACCGACTTGTTGACCGACTGGGTGGTTGTTATTCGTTCTGTCGCAAACGTTCTGGTGAGCAGGCTTTATGCCAGACCCGATCAGGCCACATGATGATGCCATGCACAGTCACAATAACAATCAGAAAGACAATCTGGGAGCGCTTTACAAAGTTGGCTGTCGGGAAAGACCGGATAGCATTGCAACGAGTAAGGACGGCTCTTCCTAAACTAAGGAGGCAGCACCCTGATACATCTTTTAAGAGTTATCCAGTGTTAATTATTAGCTAGTAAGTGTGAATGCGTTTTAGTTATTAGTTAGTTAGTTAGTTAGTTAGTTAGTTAGTTAGTTAGTTAGTTAGTTAGTTAGTTAGTTAGTTAGTTAGTTAGTTAGTTAGTTAGTTAGCAAAGTAAAACCGCTTTCTTGGGGCCCATCCACCGGGCCCCTTTTAATTTCTGCATTTTTTCATGCCAATGATTTCTTTACCTACCCCAATGATAAATCGCTTCTGAAGTCTGGTTAAAATTACGTTACACTGCTCATGTTATTGGCATAAGGAATCGTTGCACATGTCGGACAATACTCATTTCGGCTTTAAAACCGTCCCGGAAACTGAAAAAGAACAGCTGGTTGCAGATGTATTTCATTCTGTTGCGGAAAAATATGACCTGATGAATGACTTAATGTCATTCGGTATTCATCGTCTGTGGAAACGATTCACGATTGACTGTGCCAGCGTTCGCCCAGGCCAGAAAGTGCTGGACCTGGCCGGCGGTACCGGTGATCTGACTGCCAAATTCTCTCGACTGGTGGGTGAAACCGGCGAAGTCGTATTGGCCGATATCAATGATTCGATGCTGAAGGTCGGGCGTGAAAAACTGCGGAATCTGGGTCTGGTCAACAATATCCGCTATGTGCAGGCCAATGCCGAAAACTTACCGTTTCCGGATAACTATTTTGACTTGATCACCATCGGTTTTGGCTTACGGAATGTCACCCACAAGGAACTGGCGCTGGCTTCTATGTATCGGGCACTCAAACCGGGCGGACGCTTGCTGGTCTTGGAATTCTCCAAACCGACTAACGTCGTCATGTCAAAACTGTACGATTTTTATTCTTTCAAAGTGCTGCCCAAAATGGGTCAACTGGTTGCTAAAGACAGCGACAGTTATCAATATCTGGCAGAATCGATCCGCATGCATCCGGATCAGGAAACCTTGAAAACCATGATGGAAACAGTCGGTTTTGAACAGGTGACTTATCACAACCTGACTCAGGGTGTTGTTGCCCTGCACCGTGGCTTTAAATTCTGAAAAAGAGCATGAACGGGAAGCACATTATGACTCCGTCCCCCCTGAGCGTCACCTTAGCCGCTTTGCTGGAAACCGGGTTGAATCAGTTATTGTCTCTTGATCCGCAATCAAGGGAACGCAGTAAGGCTCTATTTGGCAAAATACTGAAACTCGAACTTCAAGGGATCCCTGCTCTGTGGCTCTGTTTTTCAGCGCAACGGGTCGATGTGCTGACGCATTTTGAGCATCCGGCACATGCCAGCATCAGTCTCAAATGGCAGGGATTACAAGTCTTGCGCCAGCCAGAAAATCTGAGCCGCTATATCCGCGAAGAACGCCTCGACATGCAAGGCGATCCCGCCTTGTTTCATGCCTTCAGCCATTTATTCAATGCATTAGATATCGACTGGGAAGAACATTTATCGGCCTATACCGGTGATGTCTTGGCCCATTGGTTCTGCCGCGGTGTCCGTCAGGTCAAACAAGCGGTATGCAATCAGGGACAGCTGACCCGGCAGGATCTCCGGGAAGCCATCACCGAGGAATGGCAACTGGCCCCCGGTGCCTTACAGGTTGCAGCCTTCTGCGATGACGTCACGGAGCTGGCGCAGGAGAGCGAGCAGCTATTACAACGCGCCGCGCGGTTATTGCAGCGGAGCCAGGCATGATCTTACGTGAATGGCGACGTCTTTATAAAATTGGACGGGTTTTACTGCAACATGGGCTGGATGAATTAATTCCACGCCAGTGGCAACCCTGGCCCGTACGTTTATGTCGGAAAAGTTTGTTCTGGCTTCGTAATCGTTATCCGACACAATCACGTGGTGCCCGATTACGCCATGCCTTTGAAAATTTAGGCCCCGTATTTATCAAATTTGGCCAGATGCTGTCGACGCGTCGGGATTTACTGCCTCCTGATTTGGCGGAAGAATTAGCACTGTTGCAAGACCGTGTGCCACCATTTGACGGGCAGTTGGCCCGTCAGCAAATCGAACAGGCACTGGGTCAGCCCATCGAGGCGCTGTTTACCGATTTTGACCTGCAACCGCTGGCCTCGGCATCAGTGGCGCAGGTGCATACGGCCCGGCTCAAATCCAATCAGGCGGATGTTGTCATCAAGGTGATCCGCCCGGATATCAAACATGTCATTGGCGATGACATCCGCCTGATGCGGTTAGTTGCCCGGATGATTGCGTTCCTGATGCCGAATAACCGGTTACGCCCGGTGGAGGTCGTTGAGGAATATCGCCGGACCTTGCTGGATGAACTCAATCTGATGAGTGAAGCCGCCAACACCATTCAGCTACGCCGCAATTTTGAAAACTCACCGCATCTGTACGTCCCGTTTGTCTACTCCGACTATTGCCGGGAAAATGTACTGGTCATGGAGCGCATATATGGGATCCCGGTCTCTGACCGTGACGCACTGGAAGCCAACGGCACGGATTTAAAACTGCTGGCCGAACGCGGGGTCGAGGTATTTTTCACTCAGGTGTTCCGTGACAGCTTTTTCCATGCCGACATGCATCCGGGCAATGTGTTTGTCTCTTATGAACATCCGCATGATCCGCAGTGGATCGGCATTGACTGCGGCATTGTCGGCACGTTGAACCGGCAGGATAAACGCTATCTGGCCGAGAATTTTCTGGCCTTTTTCAATCGCGATTATCGCAAGGTGGCCGAGTTGCACGTGCAATCCGGCTGGGTGCCGCCCGATACCAAAGTAGAAGAGTTTGAGTCAGCGTTGCGCACAGTTCTTGAGCCTATCTTTGCCAAACCGCTTGCCGAAATCTCATTTGGCCATGTGCTCCTGAATCTGTTTAATACTGCCCGCCGCTTCAATATGCATGTGCAGCCACAACTGGTTTTGCTGCAAAAAACCTTGTTGTATATCGAAGGATTGGGACGGCATCTCTATCCGCAACTGGATCTGTGGCAGACCGCCAAGCCGTTCCTCGAACACTGGATGCGACAGCAGATCGGGCCACAGGCCGCCTGGCGGGCGATAAAAGAAAAAGGCCCGTTCTGGGTGGAAAAACTGCCCGAAATGCCGGATCTGATTTTTGATACCCTGACTCAGGTGCAACACCAGCACCACATGGTGAAGGGGTTGTATCAGCAATACCATCAGCAACACCGCCGCCATGCACAGGCGCGTTATTTATTAGGTACGGGGGCCACCTTGATGCTGGGCAGCATTCTGCTGCTGTCAGCGCATGAACAATTAGCCACCGTAGGATTAACGATCAGTGTTCTTTGCTGGATAAACGGCTGGTGGAAAATTTCCCGCCGTTAACTGGACAGTTACAGGAGCGTTTCATGCCACAATTTGTTTCCTCCCCATTCCCGCTGCGCCGTCTGCGCCGGGTGCGTAAACATGAATTCAGCCGCCGTTTGGTACGGGAAAACCAACTGAGCGTCGACGACTTGATCTATCCGATGTTCGTTCTGGAAGGTGAGAATCGCCGGGAAACCATCAGTAGTATGCCGGGGATTGAGCGTTTATCTCTCGATCTGCTGCTCAAGGAAGCGGAAGAACTGGTTGCGCTGAACATCCCGGCTATTGCGCTGTTTCCGGTTATTCCTGCAGAACAAAAGAGTCTGCTCGCAGAAGAAGCCTATAACGAAGACGGGCTGGTCCCGCGTGTCGTCCGGGTATTAAAAGCGCATTTCCCGGAACTGGGGATCATTACCGACGTCGCGCTGGATCCCTACACAACACATGGTCAGGATGGTGTCATTGATGATCAGGGCTATGTTCTGAATGACATCACCAGCGATATTCTGGTTCGTCAGGCGTTGTGTCATGCCAAGGCCGGGGCGGATGTGGTGGCGCCCTCCGATATGATGGATGGCCGTATCGCTGCTATCCGGCACGAACTGGAACGGCAGAATCTGGTGAATACCCAAATCATGGCCTATTCGGCCAAATACGCGTCTAATTACTATGGCCCCTTCCGGGATGCGGTCGGCTCGGCTGCCAATCTGGGTAAGAGCAACAAAAATACCTATCAGATGGATCCGGCCAACAGCGATGAAGCCTTGCATGAAGTAGGGCTGGATATACAGGAAGGTGCCGATATGGTCATGGTGAAGCCGGGCATGCCTTATCTTGATATCGTGCAACGGGTGAAATCGCAATATGGCGTCCCCACTTTTGCCTATCAGGTCAGTGGCGAATATGCGATGCACATGGCAGCCATTCAGAATGGCTGGTTGAAAGAACAGGAATGCATCATGGAATCACTGCTCTGTTTCAAACGCGCGGGGGCTGACGGCATTCTGACCTATTTTGCAAAACGGGCTGCTGGCTGGTTACAAAATAAATAGCCCAACAAAAAGCCCCTGACGGGGCTTTTTGCTTATTTCTTGGAAGAATCTGTTGCGGCGGGTGCTGATGCCGGTGTTGATGTCACCGACTTGATCTGTAACTGTTGGCGATTACGAATGTTCTGCATCATCTTTTGTTGTGCTTCCATGCGTGCCGCTTTTAACTCATCCTTAGTGATAAATTTGTCGCCATCTTTATCAAATGATGAGAACTGCATGCTGTCGATACGCTGCTTGATTTGCGCTATCAGACGTTCTTCCTGCAGCTTTTTGTAAACTTCAAATTCTTGCGGATCCAATTTACCATCGTGATTCTTATCGGCCTGATTAAAAAGGGTATCCGCTTTCACCGGAGCCGGTTTGGCCTGCGGAGCTTCAGCAGCATAAACAGGTACACACAGTATTGTTGCCAGTAGCGTAGCGCCCATCACTTTCATGTATATCTCTCCGATTATTCGAGCACAGACAAATTAACGGAGAAACCGTGTAAATTTATGTCTGATTTAATGATAATTGCGACAAAATGTTACAACACTAATGAAAAAAGAAGCCAGCGTTGCTGGCTTTTTCATCAAAAAAATCAGGGCCGGATCTCGATTGGTGTTCCAGGTGCCACGGATTGCCACAGCTCATCCATGTCGGCATTGATTAATGCGATACAACCATTGGTCCAGTTAGAGTTTTGCAAGGTTTCATTGCTCATGATAGAGCCCTTGCGCTGACCATGCAGCAAAACCTGACCACCTGGGTCAACGCCCAGCTTTCTCGCCCGCTGCATATCTGCCACACTCGGATAGGAAATGTGAAAGGCTTTGTAGTAATTCGAATCCGTTTTTTTATAGTCTAATAAATACCGGCCTTCCGGCGTTTTCATATCGCCTTCCCGAACTTTGGTTCCTTTCGGATTCGGCCCCAGTGCAATCCAATAGCGCTTCAGCGCTACGCCTTTCGAGTATAAAGTAAGGCTATACTGTGATTTTTTTACGACAACCAAATCCGCTTTCGGCATTATGCCGGTAGCGTGAACCGAGAATCCAAGCAATAAACCGGAAATCAAAACAGCAAATTTCATGCTTCTGTGACCCTATCAACCCATCTGCAATAATCAAACACATCCAGATACGATCATAACTCTTCACGGTATCAACTCAATCCATGTAGATGATTTAGGTCAATATCGCGTATAAATTCATTCATCTGGCAAGCGCCACATCATACACGGCAAAACGCAGAAGAGAAAAAGGAAGGCGGTTTAATTGTGATTTTTGCAGATCCACGCCTCCAATTACGGAGACGTGGAACCTGATTTTATTTCACGGTGAGCAGTTTGCAGGTGTTTGTGCCACCTTCCACATCGATTTGATCGCCATATGTCATCAGCACCAGATCGCCGGATTCGAAATAGCCCCGGCGTTTCAGAGCATCAATGGCATCCAGACAATTGAGGATCACGGGTTGTGTTTCATCGGCATCAAAAAAGACCGGTGTGACACCACGATACAGCGAACACCAGTTCAGGGTTTGCTGGTGGCGGGACAACGCAAAAATTGGCAGCCCGGAGCTTAAACGTGACATCAGCAGTGGCGTGGTGCCTGATTCGGTCATCGCAACGATCCCTTTAACCCCCTGCATGTGGTTAGCCGCATACATGGTGCTCATGGCGACGGTTTCTTCGATCGAGTTGAAGGTATAGGTCATGCGGTGATTGGACACGTTGACGCTCGGGTGTTTTTCCGCACCCAGACAGACGCTGGCCATCGCAGTCACGGTTTCAATCGGGAAGTCACCCGCTGCTGTTTCAGCAGATAGCATCACCGCATCGGTACCATCCAGTACGGCGTTCGCTACGTCCATGACTTCCGCACGGGTTGGCATCGGTGCTTTGATCATCGATTCCATCATTTGGGTGGCAGTAATGACAACGCGGTTCAGCTTACGTGCGGTGCGGATCAGTTTTTTCTGTACGCCCATCAGCTCAGAGTCACCGATTTCGACACCCAGATCGCCACGCGCCACCATCACGACATCCGAAGCCAGAATGATGTCTTCCATGGCCTCATCGGTGGCTACCGTTTCAGCGCGTTCCACCTTGGCGACGATTTTGGCGTTGCAACCGGCTTCGCGCGCCAGTTCACGGGCGTAATTCAGATCAGCGCCGTTACGCGGGAAGGAAACGGCCAGATAATCAACCTGCATCAGCGCAGCAGTTTTGATATCGGCTTTGTCTTTGTCGGTCAGTGCCGGAGCAGACAGGCCACCGCCTTTCTTGTTGATGCCCTTGTTGTTTGACAACGGGCCACCGACGGTCACAGTGGTGAAAATTTTACTGCCCGCAACACTGTCGACTTTCAACTGCACACGACCGTCGTCGAGCAGCAGAATGTCGCCCGCGACCACATCTTCCGGCAGTTTTTTATAATCGATCCCGACTTGTTCCTGCGTGCCTTCGCCTTTGCCCAATTCGGCGTCTAACAGGAATTTATCACCGACTTTCAGTTGGATCTTGTTGTCTTTAAAGGTAGAGACACGAATTTTGGGGCCCTGCAAATCACCGAGGATGGCCACGGATTTGCCAAGACGGGCGGCCAGTTCGCGGATTTCTTTGGCGCGGGCAATATGATCTTCGGCGGTGCCATGGGAAAAGTTCATACGTACCATGTTGGCACCGGCCTGGAGGATCCCTTCCAGCACGCCTTCACGATCTGTGGCCGGACCTAGGGTGGTTACAATCTTGGTTCTTCTCAGCATTTTAAATCCATATAAATACAGTAAATTATGTTCACCAAGTTCAAGAAGACGCAACCAAACCGCCTGACGCTCAGACAGGCGGTATATTCATGAGACTGGTTAACTGTTGACGTGAGTCAAAAAGCTATAGCGGGTCTGATGATGGTAGATTTGTCCGGGCAGCAGCCATGGGTCGCCTAACTCGGGCCGGTTCGGGCTGTCCGGCAGCTGCTGCGCTTCCAGCGCTATCCCTTCATAGTCATGATAGGGTTCATTCTCACAGCTGGGTTCTCCCGCCAGATAATTGCCGGTGTAAATCTGCAGCCCCGGTTGATTGGTCCGCACTTCCATCACCAGTTGCCCATCTGCCGAAGTCAGCCGGGCCGCCACCGGGTCAGCCTCGCTGATATCCGGCAGATAACAGTGATCCAGCCCCTTGGCACAAATCAGTTGTGGATGAGCCAGCCACTGTTGAGTTAATTGCCGTTCACTACGAAAATCCAGCGCCCCCTCCACCGGCTGTGCGGCCGACAGCGGAATACCCGCCGCATCAATCGGCAGATAATGGCTGGCGTTCACCTGCAGACGGTGATGTCGAATATCACTGCGTTTGCCATCGAGATTGAAGTACGCGTGACTGGTCAGATTCACTGGACAAGGCTGGTTTACAGTCGCCTGGATATCAATCACAAGCTCACGCTGCTCCAGCGCATAGGTCAGTGTCACGTCACAATCACCCGGAAAACCCTGGTCGCCGTCCACCGAATGCAGCTGCAGCGTGACCCGGTCGGCCTGCTGGTCTACAACCTGCAACTCGCGACGGTCAAACCCCTCCACCCCGCCATGCAGGCAGTTTGTTCCCTGATTGGCCGTCAGTGGATAGGTCGTCCCCTGACGCGTCAACTGGGCATCGGCGATCCGGTTGGCGAAACGCCCGACCATCGCATTGAGATAGCAGTGCTGGCGGGCATAATCCTCCGGCCGACAACCCAGCAGGACGTTACGCTGACCGTTTCCCACCGGCACCTGCAATGACAACAGGGCCGCCCCCGTGGTCATCAGTTCCAGCGTCATCCCTTGCGGATTATGTAACCTGATGTGTTGCATCTTCGCCTCCTGTGGCGTTAGCAGATCCCAGCGCCGGCCCGCGCTTTGCACACATAGCAAGTCGGTTTCAGCCCGGTTTTCGCCGGATATTCTTCCGCCACCGCCGCAATGACCGCGTCTACCTGTGCCGGACGCAGCAGCGCCACCACACAACCACCAAAACCACCGCCGGTCATACGGGCACCGCCCTCGCGACCAATTGCCTGCTGTAAAATCTCAACCAGCGTATCAATGGCCGGCACGGTGATGGCAAAATCATCGCGCATCGACTGGTGCGATTCAGCCATCAGCACGCCCATCTTCTCCAAATCGCCCACTGCCAGCGCATCCGCCGCCGCCAGCGTCCGCGCATTTTCGGTAATGACATGCCGGGCCCGTTGATACACCACCGGTTCCAGCTTGCCCTGCTCCGCCGCACTTTGCAGTTGCGCCAGATTCACATCCCGCAGGGCTTTCACCCCAAAATGCCGGGCCGCCGCTTCGCATTGTTCCCGCCGGGTGTTGTATTCACTGTCAACCAGTCCGCGTTTCACATTCGAGTGCACAATCAGCACCGCCAGATCTTCCGGCATTTTCACCAGCCGGGTTTCCAGGGAACGGCAATCCAGCAGCAGCGCGTGGTCTTTCTCACCACTGGCGGAGATCATCTGATCCATGATGCCGCAGTTACAGCCGACAAATTTGTTCTCGGCTTCCTGACCGTTCAGGGCAATCGCCGCCGGGGTTAAACCCAGCTGATACGCCTGATTGAACGCTTCGCCAATGGCGACTTCGAGAGACGCCGATGAGCTTAATCCCGCGCCTTGTGGCACGTTACCGGAGACCACTAAGTTCAGCCCCTTCAGCGCCAGCCCTTTCTCCAGCAGGTACTTCACCACACCGCGGATGTAGTTGCTCCACAGCTGGTCGGCGTGCGCCGTGATGGGCTGGGTCAGCGAAAACTCATCGCGCTGATTGGCGTAATCGGCCGCCACCACGACGACCTGGTCATCATCGCGGCGCTGTACGGCCACCACGGTCTCGTAATCGATGGCACACGGCAGCACAAAGCCGTCGTTGTAGTCGGTGTGTTCCCCAATCAGATTCACCCGCCCTGGTGCCCGGACAAACAAATCGGGCTCACCACCAAAGCTGCGTTGAAAGACAGCCAGTACTTTCTCTTTTAATGACATCGCGCGTTCCTCAAGCCTGTTCTTTGTAATGAATATCGCTCACGGCACGCAGACGCTCTGCGGCCTGTTCCGGGGTCAGATCACGCTGGGTTTCCGCCAGCATTTCATACCCCACCATGAATTTACGGACCGTCGCTGAACGCAGCAGCGGCGGATAGAAATGGGCATGCAACTGCCAGTGACGGGCATCGTCCGCAGTGTGCGGCGCGCCATGCCAGCCCATCGAATACGGGAACGAACACTGGAACAGGTTGTCGTAACGGCTGGTCAGTTGCTTCAGCGCCAGTGCCAGATCCTGCTTTTGGGCCTCGCTCAGTTCGGTCAGACGGGTGACGTGGGCCTTGGGCAGTAACAGGGTTTCAAACGGCCAGGCCGCCCAGTACGGCACCACGGCGATCCAGTGCTCGGTTTCCACCACGGTCCGCTCACCGGACTGCGACTCCTGCTGCGCATATTGCAGCAGCATCGGCGTACCTTTTTCCGCCAGCCACTGCTGCTGGGTCTGCGCTTCACGGGCCAGTTCATTCGGCAGGAAGCTGTTGGCCCAGATCTGGCCATGTGGATGCGGATTGGAGCAGCCCATCGCCGCGCCCTTGTTCTCGAATACCTGAACCCACGGGTAGGTTTGCGACAGTTCGGCCACCTGTTCACACCAGGTATCAATCACCCGGCGGATCGCCGCAACCGGCAGCTCCGGCAGGGTCTTGCTATGATCCGGGGAGAAACAGATCACCCGGCTGGTGCCGCGGGCCGATTCACACTGGAACAGCGGGTCGGCTGACGGCGGCGAAGCCGGGGTATCGGTCATCAGCGCCGCAAAATCGTTGGTGAAGACAAAGGTGCCCTGATAATCCGGGTTCTGCTCGCCGTTGACGCGGGTATTGCCGGCACACAGGAAGCATTCCGGATCATGCGCCGGACGATCGTCCGGGGCGGCTTTCTCAACCTGTCCCTGCCACGGCCGTTTAGCACGGTGTGGCGAAACCAGCACCCACTGGCCGGTCAGCGGATTAAAACGACGATGGGGATGATCAATCGGATCAAACATGGGCTTCTTCCTCGTAACCATTCGGGTTTGCCTGCTGCCAGCACCAGCTATCGCGGGTCATGTCATCCAGGGTGCGGGTCGCTTTCCAACCCAGTTCGCGTTGTGCCTTGCTTGGGTCAGCCCAGCATTCGGCAACATCGCCCGGGCGTCGTGCCACGATTTTGTAATTGATTTCCAGACCGCTGGCGCGGGCAAAAGCATGCACCATCTCGAGCACGCTCACGCCCTGTCCGGTGCCAAGATTGTAGATGTGCAATCCGGCCTGTTCGCCACAGACCTGCCAGGCTTTGACATGCCCTTCGGCCAAATCCATGACATGGATGTAATCGCGCACACAGGTGCCATCTTTCGTCGGGTAGTCATTGCCGAAGATATTCAGGCAATCGCGGCGGCCAATCGCCACCTGCGTGATATACGGCATCAGGTTATTCGGGATCCCCTGCGGATCTTCACCCATCTGGCCGGAGGCATGTGCCCCGATCGGGTTGAAATAGCGCAGCAGCGTGATACTCCAGCGTGGATCGACCTGCTGCATATCTTCCAGCATCTGCTCGATCATCAGCTTGGTACGGCCATACGGGCTTAAGCTGGCGCGCGGTGAATCTTCACGCAGCGGCACGGTCTTCGGGTCGCCATAGACGGTGGCCGACGAGCTGAAGATGAAGCGGAAACAACCGGCACGGCGCATGGCACCGAGCAGAGTCAGCGTACCGGCGATATTGTTCTCGAAATACTCGAACGGTTTTTGGGTGGATTCACCGACCGCTTTCAGGGCAGCGAAATGGATAACGCCCGCGATGGGCTGTTCCTGAAAGATACGATCCAACAGGGCCGCATCGCGGATATCACCCTGATAAAACAGCGGGCGCTGGCCGGAGACGGCTTCGATCCGGTTCAAGACAGCCAACTTGCTGTTGGAGAGGTTATCGAGGATCACCGGTTCGATCCCTGCCGCAATCAGGGCCAGGCAGGTATGACTGCCGATATACCCTGTTCCGCCGGTCACTAGAATCTTCATGCAACATTCCTTCATGACAATCAAAATTTCTGGTTACGGTAATTGTTAGCCAGAATAGCGAAATCTATACCGGCAGACCGTGATCTAACGCACAACAGTGTAATCGCTTACACTAAATTATTAAACGGAAATTTGGCTTTCAATCTTACTTTTTGTTTTAAAAGCACAGAAAATGAGACTTATTAGAGTCTGTAAATGCTGATATATGAGGTTTTTTTGATCTAAGAGGTAATTATTATTACCATTGAACGAAATTGAGGAACATCACGCCAGTGTAATAATTTCACAATAAATCACAACAACATCAAATTGTGTGTAATGATTGTTACAATGGCTTTTTGCCAACTCCCTCAGTATTTCGGAAAACAAAAAGCCCGCACAGATGGCGGGCTTGGTTAAGAAGCGCTGGCTAGTCAGGCGTTACGATAATCCAGATTGGCAACCGAGTGCCGTCGAACCAGGGTCGGTGTCAGCATGTTGGTGACATCCGGTAAGGTTTCACCATTAGCCAACGCCAGTGCCAGTTGTGCCGCCTGCGTCGCCATTGCCACGACCGGATAGCGAATGGTGGTCAATTTCGGATGCAGGTATCGGGCGATCAACACATCGTCAAAACCGATCAGCGAGATATCTTTGGGTACTGAAATCCCATTGTCATTTAAGACCGACAACGCACCGGCAGCCATGGAGTCGTTATAACAGACCACACCGGTCAGGTTATGGGTACGACCGAGCAGATCGGTCATCGCGGCTTCGCCACCGGTTTCATCCGGTTCGCCACGAGAGATCAGGCGTTCATCCACCGGAATGGAGTGATCCTGCAGCGCATCGATATAGCCTTGCAGCCGATCATGCGAATCAGAGATGTCGTGATTGGAACATAAAAAACCAATTCGGGTGTGCCCTTCATGGATCAAGTGACGTGTGGCCAGCCAAGAACCATATCGGTCATCTAACGAGATGCAGCGCGTTTCATAACCTTTCAATACCCGGTTGACCAACACCATGCCAGGGACATGGCTCATAAACAGCTTGAGTTCATCGTCAGAAAGCATTTTGGCATGAACAATCAAACCCGCGCAGCGATGTCTGATTAACTGCTCGATCATCTGCTTTTCTTTCTGGGCATCATGATAACCATTGCCCACCAGCAGGAAATTGCCGGCCGCTTGCGCCACCTGCTCTGCGGCTTTTACCATCGCACCAAAAAAAGGATCCGACACATCTGCGACGACGATGCCGAGTGTCTGGGCGTTTTGATGGGCAAGTGCTCTGGCATTTGCGTTCGGATGATATTGAAGTTCCGCCATAGCTTTAAATACAGCGTCACGTGATTCCTGACTCGCCTTCGGTGAGTTGTTAATGACTCTTGATACTGTTGCTACTGAAACTCCAGATAACAGAGCTACATCTTTTATTGTGGCCATCTTATTTAAGCTATCCCGTAAACCTTACGTATACGACATCGATCATTCAACGCAAATGCATTCCTCTTTGCATAAAAACAAAGAGACTCAATGACACCAAAATACATAGCTATTTCCATAGCATACGAAAGTTAAAGCAATATGAATCATGCAAATAAAATCCAGCTATGAGATACATTGATATGTATGTGGTCATGATAGCATGCTTCTATATATTTGAAAGACCAAATGAGTAAACGTTTACACAATAAAAGCGATCTACCTTAAAATCTTGATTAATAATGACCAAAATCAAATGATTAAGCCGAAAGTGAATCCCTCCGAATTCATTTTTTGCATTCTGATACAAGATTCACGATTAACAAACACCTCATTGTCTCGATAATATCTGGTGTCTTTCTTGGGTTATTTGAAAGCCCCTAAACAACGTCCGTTCAAATATCATCGATATTAAAAAGCTGATAATTTACATAGGAATACGGCAGATTATTGATGCTACAGCTTGTGGCATTTGCCGATGCAGGATTGGGCATCAAAAAGCGGGAAATAAGCAAGACTCTGATTGAGCAGTAAAAGAAGGAGTGAATCAATCTCAAAAAGCCCATATAGATTAATCGATTCACCAGTAATTATTTTATTGGTTCGACACTACAACCACATACCGAAAGGAGAAATAAGCAAACATTAGTAATAAATGCTATAAAAAGGCATTTCTGTGAAACAGAATTATTCCTGCCACAAACCGAACCAGTTTTCCAAATCTTTTCTCAGATTATCAGAACGGGTGCCGAATATTGCCTGTACCTCATGGCCGACCGTCACGACGCCAATTGCCCCAGCCTGCTGTAATTTATCAATATTCACTAATGCCAGATTATTGACCTCAACACGCAGGCGTGTCAGGCAGGCATCAAAACTAAATATATTTTCTTTACCACCAAACGCGGAAATTAAGGCTAAAACATCAGAATCAAATGTGACAATTTCATTTTCTTCTGATTTACGACCTAAAGCCTGCGTAAACAAACGTTTAAAATCCTTCATATTTACCATGCATTTATCCTTAAATAGATTTCACCGATCTGAAACAGCCTGCCACGGCAGGCTGTTTACCATCATGGGTTATAGGGCGTTATTCAGAATTCGGATGCCGAATGGTGGCAGTGCCACTAATCCGGAAATCGTTTTCTCGGTGACCATATCCTGATAGGTTGCAGGCAGCGTCACAAAGCATTCATTCTGGGTGTAGTTTTGCAGGAAAATAAACTCCTGCTCACCATCCGTACGCCGTTGTGCGGTGACACCCAACGGCAATGTGGTTGGCAGTGCCTGTTTCAGCTGCAGTGTTTTACTTAACTGCCCGAAGAAATCACGCTGGAACGCAAGATCATTCCGCGAAGCAATGTAATACGCTTTACCCTGCCCGTAATCATTCACCGTCACGGCTGGACGACCAGCATAGAAATCGGAACCATACGCAGCCAGTGCTCGAGCCCCTTCCAGCTGGATCAGGTCACACAAATGCGTCACGGTGTAAGGACCGGATAAGCCCAGTTCGTTGCCGCTCAGACCGTTGATGCTATTGGTTTCATGGTCATACAGACTATCGATCTCTTCCGCCCACACGCCTAGGATCGGACGTAACGGCCCGGGGAAACCACCGAGATGACACAGGTCACTGTCGTTGACGATGCCAGACCAGTAGGTCGTGACAAAATTGCCTCCTGCTTTCACAAAGGCAGCGACACGCTCGGCAAAACCATCGCGCACCATATACAGCATCGGTGCGATCACCAGTTTGTACTGGCTCAGATCGCAGTCGGCGTTGATCACATCAACGGCAATCCCCTGTTCCCAGAACGAACGGTAATGTTCGGTCACGGTTTTCTCATAGAACAGACCGGCATTGCGAGGCCCTTGTGCGTTGTCCATCGCCCAGCGACTTTCCCAGTCAAAAATGATCGCCACTTCGGCGTCTACCCGGGAACCGACGACCGACGACAACGAAGCCAGGATCTCACCCAGCGCCTGCACTTCCTGACCGACACGGGTGTTGATATGGCCGACATGATCCACCACCGCACCGTGGAATTTCTCGACCGAACCCCGGCTCTTGCGCCATTGGAAATATTGCACGGAATCGGAACCATGGGCGATTGCCTGAAGTGAAGACAGGATATGCATGCCCGGTTTTTTCAGTTTACTGATCGGCTGCCAGTTGGTCAGACTGGGGGTTGATTCCATTAAAAAGAACGGTTTGCCACCCTTCAGAGTACGCATCAGATCGTGATACATCCCGGTGTACGCTGCCAGCGTGCAGTCATCGCTGTCGTTATGCCAAAGTGGATAACTGTCCCAGGAGATAAAGTCGATGACCTTGGAAAGCTGCCAATAATCATAGTCATAGAAATACTCCATGAAATTGGTGGTGGTTGGCAACTCCGGGTTTTCCGCCTTCAGCGGTTTGATCTCTTCGGCACAGAAATCGGTCACCTGTGCGGTGTTAAAGCGTTTCCAGTCTAAATTCAAACCGTGGATCGATGTTTCACCAATTGATGACGGTGATTCAATTTGTGCCCAATCGGTATAGGTATGGCTCCAGAAATCGCTCCACCAGGCATGGTTCAGCGCGTCCAGCGATCCATAACGCGCCTTCAGCCAGTCGCGGAATTGATTCTGGCAGAGATCACAATGGCATTCGCCACTGTATTCGTTGGAAATGTGCCAGCCTACGACCGCCGGATGATGAGCATAGCGCTTCGCTAGGGCGGTATTCATCTGACGGACTTTTTCGCGATAGACCGGCGAGGTCAGGCAGTGGTTATGACGACCACCGTGCAGCGCCCGTACTTTTTCTTTGCTGACGCGCAACACTTGCGGAAAACGCTGAGATAACCATGCAGGGCGTGCCCCGCTGGGGGTGGCCAGAAACACATAAATGCCGTTGGCATACAGGCGATCTAACACCTGATCCAGCCAGCCGAACTCATAACGCCCCTCTTCCGGCTCCAGTTTGACCCAACTGAAAATGCCGACCGACATGATGTTACAGCGGGTCTGCTTCATCATTTCGATGTCTTTTTCTAATATTTCCGGACAATCCAGCCACTGATCCGGGTTGTAATCGGCACCGTGCAGCAATGCCGGGATCTTGTGGCTCAGAGGAGGAAACTTCTGCATCTCATTGCTCCCAGAAAAACAAAATGGTGGCTGGCCGGCCTCTCTCCTGCCGGCGCAGCGCTTTTAATTAGTTGAAGACCTTGATGGAAGGCAGCACATGACCCTGGCAGTCGAACAACGCCTGATTTTCACGCGCGTTGCCTTCTTTCCAGTCATCGTTGTTGTATTTCATGCCCGCTTTCGTCGCCCAGGTGGCACCCGGTGTTGGCAACCAACCCGGTTCCCAATAGAAAATGCCTTTCCCATGCTGATCAGGGACTGAGGCAATGCTCTGGATCAGATCGTGTAAGAAGTTGGCCTGCCCCTGTACGGTTGCCGGATAACCCGCGTCGTCTGCTTCTTTTTGTCCAAAGTTGTTTTCGGCATTGTCACAGTTGTCGGTGGTGTAACCGTAAGCCGCTTCAACGACGATCACATCTTTGTTGTAGCGTTTGCTGATGTCGTCCATGTTGTATTTCAGGGCACTGATCGGGCCGTTCCAGTAGGTGTAGAACGACAGGCCGATGACATCGAACGGCACTTTGCGTTTGCTGATTTCATCAAACCACCAGACGAAGGTGTCGTTCTTGGTGCCTTCGGCCAGATGCAGCATGATCTTCACATGATCTTTGTCCGTCAGGTTCTCTTTCACCCCGGCGATCCCGGCGTTCAGCAAGCCAGCCAGACGGTCAAACTCACCGCCGCCCTGCCCCCAGCTTTTCCCTTCCGGCCATAACATGCCGCTGTTGATCTCGTTACCCACCTGAACCATGTCTGGCAACACACCGGCTTTCTTGAATTCGGCGATGCTGGTTTTGGTGAAATCATGCACGGCCACTTTCAACTGGTCGTAATTCATCTTGGCCCAGGCTTTGGGCTTGTTCTGGCGACCCGGATCGGTCCAGAAATCGCTGTAATGGAAATCCAGCAGGAACTTGAAGCCCAATGCCTTGGCACGTTTGGCCATCGCGATCGTGCTTTGCAGATCGTTATTGCCACCGCCGTAACCTTTGCCGTCCGCATCTTTCGGATCATTCCACAAGCGCAGGCGAATATAGTTAAAGCCGTTTTCCTTCAGGATCAGCAAGGCATCTTTCTGTTTGCCGTCCTGGTCGTAATATTTGCCACCATGCTTTTCCACTTCATTCAGCATGGACATGTCGGCACCCTTGATAAAACCCGCGGGTAAATGCTGAACATGTTGGATCTGAACGCTGTCGGCTGCTTGAGCCTGATGTACCACGGGCAGCAGGCCGGTCATCAGCATGGCCGCCAGTACTAAACTTTTTTTCAGTTTCATTTTGTCATCCTGTGTTATCGCTTAACCCTTGGTGCCGCCCGCAGTCAGGCCGGAAACAAAGTATTTCTGCAAAGAGAGATAAAGAATGGCGACAGGCACGGCGATCAGCACAGCCCCAGCCGCATACGTGGTATAGCTGGCGCCCATCTTCTGAGAGACCAGGTTGTAAAGGCCGATCGGCAGCGTGAATTTGTCCGGTGTACGCAGGATGGTACTGGCCAGAATGAAATCCCCCAGTGGGCCGGTGAACGAGAACAGCGCGACCACGGCAATGATCGGTTTCGATAACGGCATGATGATCTCGATGAAGATGCGGAAACTGCCGGCACCGTCCATACGGGCTGATTCGTCCAGATCTTTCGGGATCGCATCCAGATAACCTTTCATCAGATAGGTATTCATCGGGATCATGCCGCCTACATAGACCAGAACCAGCGCCAAGTGGCTATTGATCAGGCCCAGCATCTGCGCCAGTACAAAGATCGCAATCAGTGCGGAAAACTGCGGGATCATCTGCAACAGCAGGAACAGCATCAACCCGTTCTGTCGGCCGCGGAAACGGAAGCGAGAGAAGGAATAAGCGGTGAAACTGACACTGATCAGCGTCAGCACCATGGTCATGAAACTGATTTTCATCGAGTTCCAGTACCAGGTCGCATAGTTGATATCCCCGTTGAACAGCTCGTAATAGTGCAGGAACGAGAAGTTGTCCGGAATGATCGACGTGTTCAGCAGACTGCTGCCCGGGTTCAGTGATGCCCCCACCGTCCAGACCAGTGGATAGATGATGATCACGGAGACGGCCAGGATCAGCAGATACGAGAGGCTGAGTCGAATGAAATTACTCTTTTTAACGCTGTGTTTTGCACTCATAGACTGCCTCGCTTATGCCATATCATCTTGTTTGAAGGAGTTAGTCGCACGGAATTGCCACAGGGCGATACCCACAACAAAGATCGACAGCAGAATGGTGATACTGGCAGCAATCGCATATTGGGATGACGACATGGTCAGCTTATAAATCCACGACACCAGAATGTCTGTACCACCGGCATTCGACCCCATCACCGCCGGGCCACCGTTGTTGAACAGATAAATGATGTTGAAGTTATTAAAGTTGAAGGTGTATTGCGTGATGATGATCGGTGCAATGGAGTAGAGCACCAGCGGCAGCGTGATCGTGGTCAGCTTGTGCCAGGCACTGGCGCCATCAATGGTGGCGGCTTCATACAGATCATCCGGGATCGCCTGCAACACACCGGTCGTCATCGCGAACACGAATGGGAAACCCAGCCAGGTCTGCATCATGATCAGGGCGGTCTTCGTCCAGAACGGATCGGTCATCCACGCTTTGGGGGTAATCCCCAGTGCCGCCAGAATACCGTTGTTGATGACCCCGAAGGTTTCGTTGAACATCCCGGCAAACACCAGAATTGTTACGAAGCCCGGCACCGCCCACGGCAGGATCAGAATGGTACGGATGACAGGTTTAAAGCGCAGATCTTTCTGGTTCACTAGGATCGCCAGCAGCACACCCACCGCACACTGCAGCGTGGTCGCAATCAATGTCCAGATCACGGTCCATTGCAGCACGTCAAAGAAGGTCGAACGCCACAAATCCAGATGGAAAATATTGAAGAAATTTCTCAGCCCCACCCAATCGACCAGTTTAGCCGGTGGCGTGTGGTAGAGATCGTAGTTGGTAAACGCAATTGAGAAACCGAAAATGATCGGGAAGACCACCACAAACACCAGCAGAATAAAGCCGGGGGTGATCATCATGTAAGGGAAGCCTTCACTCAGCAGGAGTTGATACTGCTTTTTCACACTGGTCAGGGCGAAACCATCGTCCCGTTTTTGTCCGCACAGGTAAGCATCGCGGATGCTCCAGTAATAGACGCCAACCCCGAAGGTGGCCACGATCAGACTGATGATCCCTTTAGCAAGCAGGAAAACCGAGTTATCTCTGGGTAATTCCGTACCGAGTGTAAATAACCCCCAGAAGCCTGTTTGCAGGAAGTCATGAGATACGCCAATAAAGCAGGCAAGAATAACGAAGAAGATGGCCCCTTTAACAATTTGCTTGTTATAGAACTGACCAAATCCTGGAATGAGCGACAACAGCGCCGCTACTTTAGCATGGTTGGTTTTCGCATCGGCCTGCGATGCACAACTGGAATCAGCAACCACAATTAACCTCCTATCCATAAAGAACATGGGTAACAAAACCACCTGCTACCCATGTTTTAGCCACGACTACTGGTAACAACGATGCATTACTGATTGGCGTGGTTAGCTTCGATCTGCATGTTTATATTTTTGACTGCACCTTCCAGTGCCGCTTTCACATCCTGCTTGCCGGTTACGCTCAACTGCAGCGCACTGTTAGCTGGAGACCAGACTTCCTGCATTTCAGGTACGCTTGGCATTGGTACGGCATAAGAGGCCTGGATTGCCACAGCACGAGATTTCTCATCGTTTTTGATCAACGGATCATCGATCAGAGCTTTCACAGGCGGGATTTCACCGGTTTTCTCAAAGCGAACTTTGGCGTATTCCGGCTGGTTGATGAATTCGATGAATTTCTGCGCCAGATCTTTCTCTTTGGAGTAAGAAGACACGCTATAGCCTTTCACGCCGAGGAAAGAACGCATGTGTTCCCCATTCGGCAGCAATGGCAATGGTGCGACGCCATAATTCACGCCGGCATCTTTGTAAGGCTGGAAGGCCCAGGGGCCGGTGATCACCGCAGCAGCTTTTTTCTCGGTAAACAGTGAATCGATGGCATTCGCCCCGGTGTCACCCACGATCCCGGCTGGGAACAGGCCATCGGCGTAGAATTTCTTGATGTATTTAACCGCATCGATCGCGCCCTGGTTTGCTAACCCCACATCTTTTACATTGAGGGAACCATTGCTGTTCTGGCCGAAGATGTAACCCCCCATGCCAGCCACAACCCCGTAGGCGTAATAAATTTCATCAAATTTGGCCAGCAGACCGTATTTATTCGCGGCACGCTGTGTTTTGGAGAAGTTGTAGAGCTCGTCCAGTGTTTCCGGCGCTTTCGGCATCAGCTCCTTGTTATAAACCATCACGATGGTTTCTACCGCTTTCGGGATCCCGTATAACTTGCCGTTATAGGTTTGAGCATCGACCGCAGGCTTAGTGAATGAACTCATGTAGTTTTTATCAACCTTGAGTTCGGAAATCAGACCTTGTACAACCGCGGTGCCAACCTGATCATGCGGTAACACGATGACATCCGGGCCAATGCCTGCTGGGCCATCCAGACGCAGTTTTTCAATCTGCTGTGCATAAGGAGTTTCCAGCACTTTGACTTTGACATTATATTTGGCTTCAAACGCCTTGATGGCATCGGTGATCCCGTTGGATTTCTTAATATCTTCCCACACCAATAAGTTGCCATCGGCCGCCATTGCTGCTTTACAGAACACACCGGCAACACCCAGTGATAACATGACAACTGCTGATAATGTTTTAATTTTCATCGTTGCTCCTTGATTCCTTTAATTCGCAAACCATGTTGTGGTTGTGATTTCGTGATTGTATTTATGCACAATCAGTCACTCGTTACACAAATATCACTATGTAATTAGCCGATAGTGCTCTTTAAACAACATTCTGACCTCTGTTCTATCAACTTGATATCGCGTGACATCAACAACAACGAAAACAGACTACAGAGCATAACAAACTGATTGATATATGATTTATTCAAAAAACAATCAGAGCGACCGCAGTGTAAAACTCTTACAACCCTAAAACTGTCGGTAGTGCTTCACTTCTGAAACTTCAGGGTAACGATTACACTATACGCACTAAAGTTACGGGTTGAATGGCTTATTCGCCAGTAATTCATGCAAAGCCTGTGATCTTATGCACAAAAGTCACAGCAGTTAGTGCAAGCGCTTACACTGCACTGCTATATTCCATCTCAAGCAGAAAAATTGCGCAAACATTCTTGCATCTTGTCATAGCTTACAACCCCGAATGGGTTTCAAATGAATGATCCAGATGGGTATTCATGGTATGAGCTGCAATACATTAATTTAATTATCAAGGAGTTATTAAATGGCGAGTATCAGACTCAATAATGTGATCAAGCGTTTCGGCAAAACTGAAACCCTGCGGAATGTAAACCTGAACATCGAAGATGGTGAATTTGCGGTATTCGTCGGCCCTTCTGGTTGTGGTAAATCCACCCTGCTGCGCATGATTGCAGGATTAGAAGAGATCTCCGACGGTGAAGTTTCCATTGGTAACACCGTGGTAAATGATGTGGCGCCGGCACATCGCGGGGTTGCCATGGTGTTTCAGTCTTATGCGCTGTACCCACACATGACGGTTGCGGAAAACATCGGCTACGGACTTAAAGTCAACGGCGTATCAAAAGAAGACCGGGCGCATCAGGTCAATATCGTCGCCAAGACCTTGCAACTCTCGCATCTCCTTGATCGTAAACCAAAACAACTCTCCGGTGGTCAACGGCAGCGTGTGGCAATTGGCCGTGCCATTGTGCGCAATCCCAAGGTGTTCTTATTTGATGAACCGCTGTCGAATCTCGACGCCGAATTGCGCGTAGAAATGCGCTTACACATCGCCAAACTGCATCAGGAACTGAAAACCACCATGATCTATGTGACACACGATCAGGTGGAAGCCATGACACTGGCAGACAAAATCGTGGTCATGAATTACGGCAAGGTTGAGCAGGTGGGTTCACCGATGGAACTCTACTACAAGCCAGTCAATCTCTTTGTCGCAGGCTTTATCGGTTCTCCAAAGATGAACTTTTTACCCGCCAAGGTGATTTCATGGAGCCCGGCACAGCTCAGCGTGCTCATTGCTGACCAAAAACAATTGGTACTGCCCATCTGTACACAAAAACTGGAGCCCGGCAGCAGTGTAACGCTGGGTTTGCGTCCTGAACACATCACGCCACAGGGCAATTCGCACGCCTTAGTTTTCAACTGCGAAGTGGTCGAACGTCTGGGCAACAGCACATATCTGTTTGGACAAAGTTGTGGCATCGACAACTTCAAGATGCTGCTGCCGGGTGATAACGACTTCAAACCGTATCAGCAGATTGAAGTGTTCTTCTCGCCTGAAAATTGCTTGGTTTTTAATGACGACGGGATCCGTATCAGTAAATAACCGCTTGTTTTTGACATCCGTTTTTCTTCATCTTTCCACGTTTCACCCCTTTTGCCTCGCTTTGCGGGGCCTTCTTTTTTCTGCGTTTTATGAAATCACGACAGAATGAGAGATAGATCGCAAGCTATCGATTCCGTGCTAATTAGTTACACAAATATGATGTAAGTTACACAAAACAGTGAATGACAACTCACTAACCCTTCAGACGACGTCATATTGCAGTAACGGTGTATCACACACCACACGTCATATGTAATCGGTATCAAAGGATATAAATATGAAAAGTATCTCCATTATTCAGCGTATTGCCCTGGGGTTTGGCTTCATCATCCTGCTCCTGATCCTGGCGGTACTGATGGCGTTACGTTCAGGCCAACAACTGGCGACGCAAGTCGATACCATTGCCAACCAGATCGTTCCCACCCTGGTGCAAAGTCGTTTTGTGACCCGAGATCTGTTTTCTCAGGATAAAGCCTTGCGGAATCTGCTCAATCAGCAGGATATCCAGAGCATCAAGCGGGAACAGGCCCAGTTGACGGTATGGCAAACCACCTTTGAAAACGATTTGAAACGCCTGCAGCAAAAAACCGCAGACCATACTGACATGCAAAAGAAAATTGCAGATTTGGCTGAACAACAGAAAGTCTACTGGGAACTCACGACCCAACTGGTCAACAGCTATACCCGTAACCTGCAAAACCAGCAGATTTTGCGCCAAAACACCGGACTACAGGCAAACAGCCAGCGCTTTATCAGTGATCTCGCCATCATGGTCGCCTCACTGGGCGCCAGTGACATCGTCGGCCTCAGTCACAATCTCTCCAATAACTTAGAGACCATCGTCAGTGCCACACAGGAAGCACTCAATCAGCACGAGTCTGATGCCATTGAAACACGCTTGACCAACAACCAGAAACTGGTGAGTAAAATCCAGGCACAACGCAAGGAGTTGGCCGCCGCACTGCTCAAACAAGAAAGTGCTTTTGGCGGGGCGATCGATTTTGAAGCCGCGCTGGGAAAAAATCTGGATCAGCTATTAAAAGAAACGGCGGCGGATGATGGTTTGCTGGCCCAGCATCTGCACTTAACAGAGGAAAGCACTCAAATCCGCAACCAGAGTGAGCAGTCGACACGGATCATTGATGCCGTCTTAGCCGAACTCAGCACCATGGACAAACTCAGCGACCAGCAGTTGCAATCGAATGTCAGCACGACGCAACACGTGTTGGGCAACCTGAAGTCGGTGCTGTTTGTCGGTCTGCTGATCTCACTGATTCTGGCCAGTTTCGTGTTATGGCGCGTGATTTCATCCATCCGGCAGCCGATGCGTCAAATCCAGGCGGTGCTGCACGCACTGGGTCAGGGCGACATGACACACTATATCGCCTATGACAAACAAGACGAATTCGGCCAGCTCTCACAGGGGATCAACAAACTGGCGGCACAGATGCGCAACATGCTCGGACAGGTCGTGAAAACCGCCAATGAATTAAGTGCCGTGGCAAACAGAAACCTGGACACCCTGGAGCTGACCCACCAGCAGCTTGAACAACAGCGCACCGAAACTGCCAGCGTCGCCACCGCGATGGTCGAAATGGAACATACCGTCGGCGATGTCGCCAAGGCAGCCAATCATTCCATGGCATCGGTAGTCGATGTCACCATTAAAGCCAACCAGGGCCGTGATATCAGTGAGAGCAACATCCAGCGCATCAATCAGTTAGCCTCTCAACTCGAGTCGTCGCAACACGTGATCGAAGAGGTGCACGGTCTGAGTGTCAATATTGGCGGCATTTTGGATGTCATCAGCCAAATCGCCGAACAAACCAATCTGCTGGCCCTGAATGCGGCCATCGAGGCCGCACGTGCCGGCGATCAGGGGCGTGGTTTTGCGGTCGTCGCCGATGAGGTTCGCAATCTGGCGCGTAGGACCTCCGATTCCACCACGGAAATTCAGTCCATGATCAGCGCACTGCAACACAGTGTCTCTCAGGCGGTCAGTGTGATCCGCGCCAGTGGTGAAGCGATGACGATCTGCACCAGCGACAGCGAACAGACCAAGCGGACAATCAACGACATTTCCGATGCCTTACAGAATATTGCTGACATGAGCAGCCAGATCGCAGCCGCCGCCGAACAGCAACAATCCACCAGTGCGGAAATCGCCCGGAATCTCACCAACATCAACGGCATTGCCGACAAAAACAAAGATGAAATCAACAAGGTAGCTTCGACCAGCAATCAATTACAGCAACTTTCTGTCGAACAACAAAATCTGATTAGCCTGTTCAGTCTTTAATTTTCACGGCGGGCCGTAACACGCCCGTCCAACCCGTCTCGATGAGTTCCTTCAGCACCGAAGAAACTCATCGAGCCTGGTTATGCAGGTTCTCCTGTTTAATCTCAATGAAAGGAAATTACACATCATGATCAAGAAATTAGCGCTCGTAGCTGGCCTTCTGCTCAGCCTCTCCTCCGCCTGGGCCGATGAAGATTCAGCGGCCACTCGTCCGATCTTCCTGCGCGGTGAAATGAACAACTGGACCGCACCGAAAGACAATCTGGCCGCACAGGCCGAAGCCGGCGTGTTAGTCGCCAAAGCCACGCTGCAAGCCAGTCACGGCGCCTATAAATTCAAATTCGCCGATGAAAAATGGAAAAGCGACACCACCTTTGGCCAGTTTGACCCCACCAGCAAGGTTGAACTGGATAAACCTGTCGTTGCCAGAGCCGGTTATCAATGGGGCGATATGAAATTTACTCCGGCAGCCGATGGTGTTTATGCCTTCTATCTTGACCGCCGTGATGCGAAAAAGGTGCTAGTCACCGTGAAAAAAGCGAACTGATCCCCCCGGAGATAAAGGGTTTTCTCTTTATCTCCTTAATTCCCCCAGCCTCTGTCATTCAGTCGATTGATGCAGTGTAGATACGCCTGGCATGTGTATTCGGAAGCTCGGAGCAAAATCACCACAGGAGTGTTACCGATGAAATTAAAAACGTTGAGCGCCGTAATGCTGAGCATGACCCTGCTCTATCACACCGCAGGCCAGGCCATGGTCAAAGGGGCTGATGTGAGCTGGCTGACGCAAATGGAAAAATCCGGCTACAAATTTTATAACAGCAGCGGCACCCAGCAGGATCTTTTCCCCATCCTCAAAGCACACGGAATGAACGCCATTCGTCTGCGGGTCTGGGTGAACCCCAGTTCCGGCTGGAATAACATTACCGATGTCGTTGCCAAGGCCAAACGCGCCAAAGCCGCCGGCTTCGACATTCTGATCGACTTCCACTACAGCGATACCTGGGCAGATCCGGCCAATCAGACCAAACCGGCCGCCTGGTCGAGCTATACCTTTGACCAACTGATGTCGAATGTCTATTGGCATACCTACAACTCCCTAGTCACATTGAAAAATGCCGGGATCACGCCGAAATGGGTGCAGGTCGGCAATGAAACCAATAACGGGATGCTGTGGAGTGACGGCAAAGCCTCCGTCAACATGAAAAACTTTGCCTGGTTGATCAACAGCGGCTACGACGCGGTCAAAGCCGTGAATAGTTCCACCAAGGTGATCGTGCATCTGGCCAACTGCGAAAACAACAGCCTCTATCGCTGGATGTTTGATGGTCTGCAGAGCAATGGCGCCAAGTGGGATGTGGTCGGTGCTTCGATTTATCCGACACAGACTGGCAATGGTGACTGGTTCACAATGGATAATCAGTGCTATGACAATCTGGCTGACATGGCCAGCCGTTACAACAAAGAAGTCATGGTGGTCGAAGTCGGCATGCCGTGGGATGACCCGAAAAACAGCTATGACACCATTGCGGATATGCTGAAGAAAATGGCGGCCATTCCCAACGGCAAAGGGCTGGGCGTCTTTTACTGGGAACCGGAAAGTTATAACAACTGGCAGGGCTATTCGCTCGGGCTGATGGATAACAGCGGTAAACCCACCTCGGCAATGGATGCCTTCCTGCTGAATTACTGATCGGCTGAGATAAAAAGCCGGTGCGCAACAGGTCGCACCAGCTTTTAAACAAAGATCAATCTGAACCCAGTGCAGCCAGTGACGACAATGCCCGGCCATCGCGGTCAAACAGGGTGACGTTTTCCCATACGGAATGCTCCCCCTGTTGTGCAGATGGGATCATCGCAAGTTCCCAGTAAAAGACGCCCTGACCAAGCCCTCCCATCACCGTTTGTACTTGATGCCGCAATGCCCGTAAAAACTGGGCTTGCCCTTCTTCGGTTGCAGGAAAGGGTTCCGCACCACAATGCTGGATCAGCCAGTGATGATTTTTCGTCACATCAAGCAGCCGCGGGTAGGCCGTTTCCACGACCATCAAGGATTTGCCGTAGCTCTGCGCCAGACGATTCAAATTATCACCTAACAACGCCAGACTGCCGTGCCAGCATGGATAGAAGGAAAGCCCAATCACATCAAACGGCACTTTGCGGGCAATCGCTTCATTAAACCAGCGCCGATAGAGTTCATGATCGCCGCCCGCATCCAGATGCAACACAATCTGGCATTGCGGATCATAAGCCCTGACCGCCGCCGCACCGGCGATCAGCAGATGGGATAACGCCGGCCAGTTGCCGGGTAAGAAAGCCATCGGCCAGAGCATGCCATGCGTAATTTCATTCCCAATCTGAACCCAGTCCACCGTGACGCCGGCATCACGCAATCGCTGCAAGAGATCCAGCGTGAACGCAAATAATCGCTCCGCCACATCCTCCAGCGATAAGCCTTGCCAGTCGTGTGGCATAAACTGTTTCTGCGGATCGGCCCACCAATCACTGTAGTGGAAATCAATCATGATCCGAAAGCCCAGCGCTGCGGCACGCCGCGCCAATGCTATCACCTGCGCCGGACTATTGAAGGCCAGAGGATGCCCTTGATTGGCAGGGAAAAAATCCGGGTTTCCCGGATCATTCCACACCTTGATGCGGACCGCATTGATCCCCTGTTGGCGCAGCAGGGTCAGACAATCCATCTCTGTTGCACCGAGGAAGTAACGCACCCCCTCGTGTTCTAATTGCGGTAATTGCGAAATGTCAGCACCGCGAACAAACTCAGTCATCTGAGGCCTCCTGCGTGATGGCATGCAGCGCCGGTAACGCATGGCCGCTGAAATCAAATAACGTTACGTTGTCCCATTCATCACCCGCGCCTTTCTTCCAGCCCGCACCGGTCACGGGAATAAAATCCGGCTCCCAGTAGATGAAACCTAATCCCTGATGCTGTGGCACCTGTTTCACGGTGTGGTTCAGGTGGGTTAAAAATGCAGTTTGCCCTTCCGGTGTCATCGGCCAAGGTTCCGGCCCGGTCTGTGTGTAGACATTCGGCTGTGAATCGCCATTTTCTTTTGTCCACGGATAGGCCGTCTCCACCACCATCACCGGGCGGGCAAAGCGCTCACTTAAATCGGCCATATTGCTGGCCAGATCCCGCAAGGCACCATGCCAGACTGGGTAGTAAGACAGGCCAATGACATCAAATGGCACGTGATGTCGCACCGCTTCGGTAAACCAGCGACGACAACGTTCGTTATCGCCACCGGCATCCAGATGCAACACCACCTGACTGTGCGGAAAAACCGTTTTAACCGCCTGAGCCCCTGATTTCAGAAAGTCGGCCAGATTATCCCACTCGGAGGTTCGCCCCAGCGGCCAGAGCATACCGTTGGTAATTTCATTACCGACCTGCACCCATTCCGGTGTCACCCCTTCCTCTTTCAGGCGTAACATGACGTGCAGTGTAAATTGATACAGAGCCTTACTGACTTGGGAGGCATTTTTCCCCTGCCAGGCCAGCGGGATATTCTGTTTACCCGGATCGGCCCACCAGTCACTGTAGTGAAAATCCATCATGATGCGAAAACCCAACTGTGCCGCCCGCTTCGCCAATGCGACCGCATGTTCCGGATTGTTATACCCAACGGGGTCACTCTGGTTGGATGGAAACTGGGCATATTTACCCGGTTCGTTCCACACCTTAATGCGGATGGTGTTCACGCCATTACGTTTTAAAATAACCAGTAAATCATCCGCTTTATTCTGATCATAAAATCGTGCGCCAGCCGCTTCTAATTGCGGCAAATGTGAAATATCCGCACCAATCACAAACGCAGAATGGTTATTTTCAGAAGGATACGCAGAGGAAGCAAACAGCAAGGCTAAACACGCAAATATAAAATTGGAGATCCATGGCATAAAAGTCCCTTTCAATCATTAACAGTAAAAAATAATTAAATAAATCAGGAACAGCAGACAGAGCAAAACAACACCCATTCGATGAATGAACAGGCGTTAATAAAAATTAAAAATGGCTAGGAGTATTTATTCCAGACTTTTAATTAAAACGCCTTCTGCCGTTGGTGAACCTAAACGTTTGGCTTCCTTATATAAGGCTACTGCTTTTTTGATATCATTATTTTTAATCGCCAAGCGGATTTGATCGTTATAATATTTTTCTGTCTCTTTCAGCATCGCGGGTTGTTGTATGTCATCATGAACGACCGTTGTCTGAGCAGTGATAGCGGGTTGCACGGCTGGCGCCGTGGCTGGATTTGGAATATAGATATTATTCTGCGCATTTAAATCAGATAAATATTCCACTTTCCAATGCAGATTCCCCCATGCCGCATGCGGAATATTTTCCTTTGCGTTACGCGGTGTTGTCAGCGCACGAGCTTTGGCATAACGCATCTCATCGGTATCAATGGAGGTCGAGGCAGATAATTCCTGTTCTGGGGTATAAATAATCATATAAGTTTCATTATGAATATCCCCATAATGCGAACGATCTATAGTAAATGTCCCGGAGAATTGATTGTCATTGAGTAATTCGGCCGGTTCAAAATGAAAAATAGAGGCATCGATAACGCGGGTAATATTATATTGCCCATCCAGCAAAATGACTTTGGGCACAAAGACTGTTTTGGTAAATAAAGAAGATAATGTTATCCGGAAACTGCCTTTATTAGCGGGCAATTTGTATGCGGAAAAATAGCTTTTTCCATCAGGAAATAGATAGGTATCATTTTTCTGATCGATGACTTCATCGTCATCTTTAATAGTTGAGAAATCTTTATATTTTATTTCAGAATATTGTTTGCAGCAGACTGTTGCCAACCGAAGAGAACTATTGGCATCGTTGGCATTAGCGATCTGTTTAAGTGCGGTCGGGCCTGATATTGCAGAACTGAATGAAGAACAGCCCGCTAACGAAATGCAAACAGCGAGCGCTATCGACGACATTAACTTCATATTGTAGCTCCATGAACGGTTTTATAACCTAGCATACTAACATCAGTCATTCCGATGCTCTCATGACAGACACTGAAACTGTGGAACTCGTTGCCTTCCCCTCATCACAATACTTGCAAGGGAAGAAAAACAGCCCCGCAGGGCTGTTTAAGGCATTGATTACCACCAGGCTTCTGCCTGAACACCAAAACGAACATCATGATCAGAGGTCGAATTGTTGAATGTTTCGCCTTGGTCATTTTTGATGTAAGTGGTGTAAACACGGATTTCAGGACGCGCCAGCAAACCACGACCCGCAGACCAAGCCTGCGATAAAGTGACTTTCTTACCGCCCCACTTGTCTTTGCCATTATCCGTTGTTTTGTGATCAAGCTGGAAATAGCCCAATTCCAGCATGGTTTTGTTGTAGTCATCCCATTGATAAATCGGGCGTAATACAGCAGAGAACATGTCGGTATCACCCTTATCCCAGGAATTACCCTGCCAGGTAGCCCAGTCCAGTGCCGTATTTTTAACCTGACCATAGGTCAGTACATATGCCAGTTGCAGGTTATCTGTAATCGGCGCTTCCGCGGTATTGATCACACGGAAACCTTTGGCATCCTGATTATCACGCCATGCGTCATACCAGCCACCGCCCTGTGTCACCATATTCTGCGCCAAGCCCTTGGTCGCATACTGGAAGACGGTTTTCGGCCAGAAACCCAACATCTGCTGACTCAACTCTGCTGTCAGCATCACACCTTTATCGGTACCGGTGCTGTATTTGATGCCGGAGCTATCGGTATCATCAAGTTTATCCTGGGCGCTGGTTTTGTTCGGCATGGCGTAATCCACACCCAGCTCAATCCAGGAGCCCGCCCAAGGTGACAATCCGGCATAACGAACATCCGCATAGTTGATGTTCAACGGACCTTGATCGTTTCTTATCCAGGCAACAGAAAGATCACCCTGCCCGGCTTTGATTTTTTCCACACCGGCACCATAACCAGACACGTTCCAGTATTTGGTATCAATGATATGTAAATCATGGCGTTGATAGAAACGTTTACCGGCCCACAATACCGCATCCGGTGAAGCCGCAATCAGCCCTTTGGCCTGCACATTGAATTGTTTCAGCCCGAAATCAGCTGAACTGTCGCCGGTATGTTCGTTGTCGGTTGTTCCCTTTGATGACATGGAGAACATGGAATCGACATAAAACGATTTGCTGTCTTTGTTAAAGACTTCCTGTCCCAGCTCGACTTCACCATAGGTGTCAAATTCGTTACCGAGACGACCTAAATAGTTTTTCTGAAATTCACTGCCACTTTGTGTACCGCCATCTTTGGTTGAGGCACCAACTCCGCCGCGCAAATAGCCATGAAAATCGGGAGTGGTCGCAGCAGATGCTGCAGCAGAGCCTAACGCCAGTGCTATCGCTGCAGATAAGGGAATCCATTTAGCGTTCATTCTGTTTTCCTTTTGCTTTGGTTTCTAATCGTTAGTTACTGCTCAAAAACTAACATCGCGTGTAATTGTTTCACTGCAAACGGCAGCATTATATAGATCAACTCACAAATTGTGAGTTGATACACTTCACAAAAACCAAATGGAACCGGAAATCAAAAATTAAATCATTATTTATCATATAGTTATAAATAAAAATAATAGTGTTATCGGTTACACAAATTCATGTTAACCACATTAGAATCAAGCAAAAAGACAACGCGAACGCACCATGAAATTAAAATAATCATTTATTTTTCAAAGATATGCGCATATCAATAGCAATTATCATTACAGTTAGCTGAGTCGTGAAATTTTTCAGCAGGAAAATCAGGAGAGTAAAATCTGGGCGTGATAGCAGGATATGTAATGAAAAGTGGTGGATGGTGTAAATAAATTAAAAATTTACACCAACAAAGCAGGAAAACAGCTTGGATACAAGAAACAGCCACAACCAGAGCGGATGTGGCCTTAGCAAAGCAGGATCAATCCTTACCAAATAAATCGCGGGTATACACTTTTTCTTCGACATCGCTCAATTCAGGCACCATGCGGTTGGAAATGATCACATCCGCCACCGTCTTGAATTCGCTCAGATCGCGAATGATGCGGGATTTAAAGAAGGTTTCTTCTTTCAGCACCGGCTCATAAATCACGACCTCGATCCCCTTCGCCTTGATCCGCTTCATGACCCCCTGAATCGCCGACGCACGGAAATTATCGGAACCGGCCTTCATGATCAGACGATAAATGCCCACCACTTTCGGATTGCGTTTAATAATGGAGTCGGCAATGAAGTCTTTACGAGTGGTGTTGGAGTCGACAATCGCCCGGATCAGGTTATTTGGCACCTGATTGTAATTGGCCAACAGCTGTTTGGTATCTTTCGGCAAGCAATAACCACCATAACCAAATGACGGGTTGTTGTAATGCGAACCGATACGAGGATCCAGCCCCACCCCTTCGATGATCTGCTTGCTGTCGAGCCCCAGACTTTGTGCATAGGTATCTAATTCATTGAAGTAAGCGACGCGCATTGCCAGATAGGTGTTCGAGAATAACTTGATGGCTTCCGCTTCGGTCGGATCGGTGAACAGGATCGGCACATCTTTCTTGATCGCCCCTTCCAGCAACAAGGCAGCAAACTGTTCTGCCCGGGCAGATTGTTCACCCACCACAATACGTGAAGGATATAAGTTATCGTACAGCGCACGACCTTCTCGCAAAAACTCTGGTGAAAACATGATCTTATCGCAACCAAGATCTTTTCTCAGCCGTTTGACATAGCCCACCGGAATCGTCGATTTGATCACCATGATGGCATCAGGATTAATGGCTATCACATCGCGGATCACCGCTTCTACAGAAGAGGTGTTGAAGTAGTTGGTCTCTGGATCATAATCCGTCGGCGTTGCGATAATGACAAACTGAGCCCCCTGATACGCATCTTGTTTATCGGTGGTTGCCCGCAAGTTCAGCGCCTTATGTTGCAGGTACTCTTCGATTTCATGATCCGCTATCGGCGAGATCCGTGCATTTAACTGCCGAACCTTCTCTTCCATGATATCCAAGGCGACGACTTCGTGGTGTTGAGCCATCAACACCGCATTTGACAGCCCGACGTAGCCTGTTCCTGCAACTGCAATCTTCATTACTTTTGTCCTTTTCAAGGCGTCATAAATAAACCGCCGTATCTTAAACTAATGAGACAGGCAGAGCACTGAACAAAACACACTTGGCCCACATTCCGTCAGCATAGTTGCATTATAGGCAACAGTTATTTGCTTTTATGGTTATTTTTAAGCAACAAATAAAGGCATAAGCTGTCACCATGATTTAGTCTTATGACGCAAGGAGAACCTCATGGCTCGCTTACCAACGCTCTTTATTTCGCACGGTTCACCGATGCTGGCGCTGGAACCCGGCACGACCGGGCCCGTCTTAACCCGGATCGGGCAGCAGTTACCCAAACCCAAGGCCATTTTGGTGATCTCTGCCCATTGGCTGACACATCAGCCTACGCTGAGCAGTAGCATGGCGCCGGAAACCATCCACGATTTTGGTGGTTTTCCCCGGGCCTTGTATAGCCTGCAATATCCAGTTCCCGGTTCACCGGAACTGGCGGCAAAGGTACAGGCCACACTGCAAAAGATTGGGCTGGAAGCCAAGCTCGACGCTCAACGCGGGCTGGATCACGGTGCCTGGGTGCCGCTACGTTATCTGTATCCGCAAGCAGACATACCGGTCGTGCAACTGTCGCTGAATCCGTCTGTGCCACCGAAACTGCAATTTGCACTCGGTCAGCTCCTGCGCGGATTAAGCGACGAAGGTGTGCTGATACTGGCCTCCGGCAGTTTCACCCACAATCTGGGTGAGTTGCACTGGGATCGTCCCGATGAACAAGCGGAAGCGGGCGATCCGTATGTTGACCAGTTCCGCGACTGGGTGATCGATAAAATTGAGAGCCATGACATTGATGCTCTGAATGACTATCGCCGACTGGCGCCTCATGCCCGTCGGGCACATCCGACCGATGAGCATTTATTGCCTTTGTTCGTGGCATTGGGCGCTGCTGACAGTAAAGCAGTCTTACGTCTACACAAAGATGTCGCGCTCGGCACATTGGCCATGGATATTTTTGCTTTTGGATCCGGAACACAGTTACTGGCGTAAAACATAACAGCCACAGCGATAACACAGGGTTGGTTCTGCCAGCCAAGGAGATGATATGCACATGATGAATACACCACGTCCGATGGGTCAGCCGCTGACGTTTGAACATCTGGTGCAGATCAACGATGCCTCGGATACCCGAGTGACGGCGTTGACCCGCGACCAGCTCTGGCAGGGTTTAATGCTGCGGGCTACCCAGCCTGAAACCTTTATCCCTTGGCTGGAAGACAGTGTGATCGACGGCGATATGGTGCAGGGTCTGACACGGCGCTTAAACTTCGGCAGTTATCAGATCCACGATGAGGTCACGTTTGTTCCCCATGAACAGGTGGAATATCAAAGCCATGATGCCGAGACCGGCGCTGAATTTCTGTTGCGTATGCGCATCGAAGAACCGCAGCCGGAAGCACTGTTTGTACGCTTTATCTATCACGCACATTCGGTGGATCATCATGCCGACAGCCCGTTGGGATATGCCATGAAAGAGGCATATCGCTTTAACGACGACGATTTGGTTATGCGGATCCGCCTACTGGCAGAAAGCGGGATTTTAGATGGCAGTATGCTGTTCTGAGATTAGATGACTGGTATCCGTCCCAAAAGAGAGAGTGACTTTTAACCCCGTCACTCTCCCTTCACGAATGATATTGTCCAGAGTGATACTGCCATTCATGCGATCCGTGATGGTCTTTACAATCGATAACCCCAGACCGGAACCAATTTCATCATTGCCGAGCACTCGGTAGAACGGGTCAAAAACCCGGGCCTGCTCTTCCGGCGGAATGCCGGGGCCGGTATCTTGCACGGAAAGGAACAGCCGCCCGTTCAGTTCCACCGCATCGAGATCGATTTGCCCGTTTTCAGGGGTATAACGAATGGCATTATCGACCAGATTTTTTATCAGGGTCATGACATCCGTTTCATTGGCTTCGATAAGCACATCATTTTCATTCAGCACGCCAATATCGATATTCTTGGCTTCAGCCAATGACATCAAATCCTCCAGCACCCGGCGAAAAATATGGCGCATCGACACCTTGGTCACGACGGGAATCCGCTGAGGTTCCTGTACCCGCGCATACGCCAGCAGTTGTTCGAGCAACGATCTGGCCCGTTTCAAGCCTTCCCGCAGCTTATTCACTCGTACTTTGGTATCGATAGGCATCTGGCCGATATCCAGTCCTTCCGCTTGCAATGACAGGGCCGTCAGTGGTGAGCGTAATTCGTGCGCGGCATCGGCCACAAAGCGTCGTTGTATCTCGATGGAACGGGAAACCCGCAAAAGCAACCGGTTAATGGCTTCAATAAATGGCCGGATCTCCACCGGAATATCAGTGGTATTCAAGACGCCCAATTCCTGTTCAGAGCGGTGATCGACCGAGAAGGCCAACAACCGGATCGGGCGTAACATGCGGCGAATTACAATGCTGGTCATGCCGATCAGCATCGGGATCAGAATGATAAACGGCAGCAGCGTACGTAATGCACCATCCCGGGCAATTTCATCGCGCAATGCGGTGTCTTGTGCCAGGGCGATGCGACGACCATCGTGTAACGTTTTGACATAGACCCGCCAACGATCACCTTTGGCTGTGATGGTTTGCAGACCATCAGGCAGGGTTGTCTGAAACGATAATTCCGCCTGTGGCATGATAGTCGCTACCGATTCCAGCTCCTGAATGATGATCCGCGCTTCAGAATCGATATGGAGCTTTTTGTATTCGTGCTCCGTCATATTGGCGCCGGAAGGAATAATCTTCTGGTCAATCAGGGCTGCAACTTGCCGTAATTGATCATCCTGTAATTCGTTGGCTTCCGAGAAGGCCGATGTAAAGGAGAAAATCCCGGCTGCCAACGCGATCCCCAAGATAACCCCGGCGATCCAGACGGATAGCTTGAATTGCAACGACTGGGTCATGCGTCTTTGGATACCATCCATCCCACACCTCTGATATTTTTAATTAAATCTTTGCTGCCCAGCTTTTTACGTAATGAGCTGATCATGAATTCCACCACATTACTTTCTATTTCTTCATTCCAGCCATACATGCGTTCTTCCAGCTCGGAACGTGACAAAATGGCACCAGGACGAACCAATAAGGCCTGTAAAATAGCAAATTCGCGTCCGGTCAGTGTGATGGTATGGTCGTTGACCGTCGCTTCGTGAGTTGCCGGATCGAGCGTGATCACCCCGTTGGTCAGTACGGGTCTGGCCGTTCCTCCCTTCCGCCGACTGACGGCGCGCATCCGGGCCAGTAACTCGCCGATTTCAAACGGTTTGACAATATAGTCATCCGCGCCGAGATCCAGCCCGCGGATGCGATCCTGGGTGGCATCGCGTGCCGTCATGATCAACAGTGATACCTCGTTGCCCCGATCCCGAATGGTTTTCAGCACCTCAAAGCCATCTTTCTTCGGCAACCCCAGATCGAGCAGAACCAGATCATATGTCTGGCATTCAAGGGTGTTGATAGCCATTAATCCATCTCGCACCCAATCCACTGCATATTTCGCATCTTTCAACGCCAGCTCAACCGCTTCACCTATCATGCGATCATCTTCAACGAGTAAGACTCTCATTGCTGTTCCTGTTTGTTCTGTCTGTTATCAAGCATAAACCGCTAAACTTAATTCACCCTGAAAATTGCGTTATGAGGCCGGTGTGGGTAGCTTTCTCGGCAGACTCAGGCCATTTAAGTTTTTCCTAAGTTTTCTGCTGTAACCTGTTTGTCATCTTTGTGGAAGCTGGCAAAACGGAAGACTCATTTTGGAATCATTCAATCAATCGCTGTTTTTACTCTTGAATGCCCCTGCCCATCCCAATGCGTGGGTGGTGTTACTGGCTCAGTTCATGGCGATGCTGCCCCAATGGCTGATTCCCTTGTTGCTGGTGATAGGCTGGCTGAAGGGCGATAGCGATCGGCGCAAAGGCTTACTGGCTGCCGCCATCACGGCAGGGGTTGCCTTGTCGCTCAATCAAGTCATTGGCTTATTCTGGCAACATCCGCGCCCCTTTATGATTGGGCTGGGCAATACGCTGATCCCCCACGTGGCGGATTCCTCTTTCCCGAGCGACCACATGACGCTGATCTGCGCGGTGGCTTTTTCGCTGCTCTGGTATCCGGCACTGCGTCAGACCGGTCGCCTGTTGCTGTGTTTCTCATTACCTGTGGCCTGGGCAAGGATCTATTTAGGCGTGCACTTCCCCTTTGACATGCTGGGGGCGATGGTCATCACGCTGCTGTGTGCCTTCGCTATCAACAAGAATCCGGCATGGCTGATCGAACCCTGCTTCCGCCCTGCGATCCGCTTATATGCCTATCTGTTTTCCCCTGCAATTCAACGGGGTTGGCTAAAGTAATCCCGTATAAATCAAAGCCCTGTCAATGCAGGGCTTTGCTATTTTGCTGCCTGATACAGCCATTTATTGGAACGAACCATCTTCCAGCCGCTGGATGACATCCAGTACCGTATGCAACCCCTCCTCAGTTGATACCAGATCGGTCGGGCATTTTCCTCCCAGTGATTTGGCCGGTTCTTTCATCCAAAGTTCGGCGGTTTCCATGTCGCCTTCAAAATACTCGGTAGCGGCCTGCAGTGCTTTGCTGTAATTACGCATGTGTGCCGATTTCATGAGCGCCTCCATTCTGTAACAGATACAGGGGGGATGAGCCAAGTATAGTTGAAACGATGGGTATCCGCCGAAAGAGCGCAATTAGAGGGTGTTAATCAGGCGTTTGAGGAGTTTTGAGTGCAGCATAAAACAATAACAGCCAGCCAACTATCAGAAAGAGCCCGCCCAGCGGCGTGATCGGACCTAACCATTTGCTGCCGGTAAAAGCCAGCAGATACAGACTGCCACTGAAACACAACGTACCGGCAATCATCAGTTGGCCGGCGCGTCGCACCAGCGGATGGCGCCATTGTTGAACTAAGGCAAACAGGCACAGTAACACCACCGCATGCAGTAGCTGATAGCGCACGGCGATGTCCCAGATCTCCAGCGCCGAAACAGGAAGCCGGTTTTTCAGGCCATGCGCACCAAACGCACCGGCCATCACTCCACTGGCACCAAAGGCGGCGCTCCATAACAACAACCAACGATGTTTCATGGCCGTCTCCTGTTTCGATCAGGCATTAATCAACCGTTTCAGTTCTTTGATCTTCGCCAGCATCTTCTTGTCGGCTTTCGTCCGTTCGGGGTCGTTGACAGGCAAATCGACACGCATCGGATCGACCGGATGATCGTTGATATGGAACTCATAATGCAGATGCGGGCCGGTCGTTCTGCCGGTATTGCCCGATAAGGCAATCACCTGCCCCAAATTCACTTTCTGGCCAACACGCACCAGCGCCTTACTCAGGTGCATATAGACACTGCTATAACGGCCACTGTTGCGTAACACGATGTAGATCCCGCAATCTGGATGATGCGCCACTTTCACGATCACACCATCGCCCGTCGCTTCCACCTTACTGCCCACTGGCACCGGAAAATCGGTGCCGTTATGCGGCATGATGCGACCGGTAACCGGATTCTGTCGGGTAGGATTAAACCCGGAACTAACCTTCGGTCTCCCCGGGATCGGATAACGCATGAATTTACCGCTTTGCGTCATACTCAGGCTGTTACCCGTGGCATCATAGAACTGATTGTCCTCGATATTACGGAAGGCGGTATAGGTTCTACCTTTGGCTGACAGGATCACGGCCAGCACTTTTGCGTCATTCGGCGCTTTACCATCGACGGTCTGATGATCCAGTAGCACCCTGAAGCTGTCGCCTTTTTTCAGATCGCGGCGAAAATCAACCCGGCCCTGAAAGACCCGGATGATGCGACGAATATGGTCGGAACCCAATCCAGCCGCCTTGGCACTTTGCACAAAGGTACCCTGTATGCTGCCCTGCAGCACGCGTGTCGGCCGCTGCGAACTCTTCTGTTTTTCTGTTTTCTCGGCAGAAGTCACTTCATCAGATATTGCAGGCAGCGGCTGATTAGTCGCTTCCATCAACAGCTGAAATTTGTCGCCTGACTGGCGCACAAACACGGCCTGACGCCCGGAGGATGCGGGAATGCTCAGCTTTTGCAGTTCATTGTGGTCGTCCAGGAAAAAGGAGAGATTCTGCCCTGGTCGCAGATGAACCAGTACGTTATGACTATCCACGGCAAGCATATTCTGCAACAACGCCGCCGGTAGGTTTAAGGTATTGAAAATTGAGGAAAGATTATCATCATCTTTCACCGTGTACGCCGTCACCTGCAATTCATTATCGGTTGTTGCCGTAGCTGTACCATCCATGATGTCCTGGGCATCATCATCCAATAAGATATCGCTGGGTGCGGTAATAAATTCGGTATCCGCGGCCTGTTTGTTCAGCGCAGTGTCGGTGGAGGAATCGTCAGGCACGACTGGCAGCGGTTTATCTGACAACAGATGTTCGGGTGCTGGTAGCAACGTCATGGCAGCAAAAGAAAATAACACCAAGGTCAGAATGGCGTACAAATGTTGTCGTGGAAACGGTAAAGAGGAAAACACCGCTCCAGATAATGATTTCAGAATTTGTCTCATGATGAATGCTCTTCACGCGCGGCTTTCGCGATATCAGGTTACGCATTATCCACAGAAGACTCCGGCTGACCAGTAAAAATCCACGTGTCGGAAAAGAGAACGTGACGATTTACATTCTTTAACAGAAGGGCATTTTCGTTCATACCGGAGCAAGCGCGTCGGCTGGCTCCGGCATTTTCATAGCGAACAGATGAAAGATGGGCTGTAATTATATGTTTTTCATATTTATATAATTCCGCCAGCCGCCCAGCGCGGTAATTTCCTCAGCACCGTCGAGACCACAAGGTTCACAGATAAAACCACTCACCCACGATCCATCGGCCAGTTCAACTTTACCAATCCCCAGTGGCGCCGGAATACCTGCGACAAACGAACCGAAATGTTCGGCAGGAACCGACCAAACCTCTACGGCAATGGCTGCGCCATTGTCAGTATCGCGGATCAACCCCGGCCGATACGGTGGCCCACCCGCCAGCGCATACATACGATAGGCTTTGGCGGTTGCAGTCACTTGCTTCAGGAAGGCTTTGCGATCCGTCAACTGCCAGTTCAATGGCAAGCCAGACAGATGGGCACCACACACCAACACATCGATCATGCCGTTGCTTGGTTGCGCCACAACGGGTGTATTAGCAGGAAATTCTTGACCGGTCGCACCGAGCGGCAATGCCAGTTTACGTTGCCACAGATCAGCAATCGCCAGTAACGCATCATCTTGGAAAGCCGGTGCAAACAAGGTGACACCGAACGGTAAACCCTGTTTTAGCCCAGTCATGCGAAAACCTGATGGGATCGCAATCGCGCAGTAGTCCAGCAGGTTCATAAAGTTTGTGTAGTGACCCAGATTGCTGTTGAGCTGAATAGGATCCGCTTCTACATCGGCGATCGGGTAGATCGTGCCAGCGGTTGGCGTGACGATGAAATCGACTTTCGCCAGTTCCGCATCCGTCACGCGTTTGTAGCGCTGCAAAGCATATAATGCTTCATACGCTTCGACTGCCGCACGTTTTTCCGCACCACCGACAATGGTCTGAATCACCGGTAAACAACGGGTTGGATCGTCACGGAAGAAGTCTTTAATCGCCGCTAAACGCTCGGCCACATACGGGCCTTCGTAAAGTAATTTCGCGGCCTGCACAAACGGATCGAGGTTGATCGTGACCGCCTCGCCACCGAGTTCTTTCAGTGTTTCGACCGATTGCCAGAACAACATTTCCGCTGCTTCATCACCAAAGAACGCCAATTGTTCTGGTGCTGGCACCCCGAAGGTAAACGCCGCTGGCATTGCTTTCGCCGGAACCGCTGCGCGCGCAAATGGATCAACCGGATCAAACGTACCCGCCACCTGCCACACCGCCTTGGCATCGGCTGCGGTGGTGGTGAAGATCGTCACGCAATCCAAGCTCTGACAAGCAGGTACAACGCCACTGCAACTGATGCGGCCTTTCGTTCCTTTCAAACCAATAATGTTGTTAAAGGAAGCCGGTACGCGACCTGAGCCCGCAGTGTCGGTACCTAATGAATAACAGACCTGCCCGGTTGCAACCGATACTGCAGATCCTGCACTGGAACCACCCGAAATATAATCTGGATCAAAACTGTTCTGACACGCCCCATACGGGCTACGCACGCCGACCAATCCGGTCGCGAACTGATCGAGGTTGGTTTTGCCGAGTGGAATTGCGCCCGCAGCAATGAGCTGCGCAACTACAAACGCATGTTCTTTGGGTTGATAGGCATATTCTTTACAGGCCGCGGTGGTTGGTAGATCCAACAGATCGATATTGTCTTTCACCGCAAACGGAATACCGAACAGCGGCATATCGTCGGGTGAATGTCCTTCTAATCCTTTCAGATAAGCGGCTAACTGCTCATCCGACAGGACGGAGATCCAAGCCAGATGGATATCAGCTTTGGCTTGCGCTAAACACTCGGTCAGCAGTTGTTGCGGGGTCAATTCCCCGCTGCGATAGGCTGCATGGATCGCGCTGATGGTCATGGTTCTGGTTGTCATTGCTGCTGTCATCCTTAATCCTCCAGTACCAGTAAACGCTGTCCGGCACGTACTTGCTGACCCGCTTCACGGTTGATCGCCACGATCTTGCCGTCATGCGGTGCCAACACTTCAATTTCCATTTTCATTGATTCGATGATGAGCAACGGCTGACCGGCTTTGATGGTTTGGCCTGCTTCAACCAATACCTGCCAGACGTTGCCAGAGACCAGACTTTCCACTGCTTTGTGATGATCCGGCAATGCCTCTTCTTCACCGGTTTCTAGCATCATGTCGCTATCGGCAGAGAAGTTTGCTTGTCCGCTTTCGATCCAACGCTGACGTTCCGCTTCAAACGCAGTTTGCTGACGCTCTTTCGCCACGAGGATCTCATCGGCGTGTTCATTCACCAGCTTGTTGTAATCAGCCAGTGAGAATTGGATCTCTTCGATTTGGATGGGGTAACGACCCCGTGGGAATTCACGACGAATGCGCAGCAGTTCATCCGCATCCACTTCATAGAATTTGATTTGATCGAAGAAACGCAGCAGCCATGGTTGGCTGAATTCTGCTGTCTGACGATAGCGGTTCCACATCTGTAACGTGCGACCGACAAACTGATAACCGCCCGGACCTTCCATGCCGTAAACACACAGATAGGCGCCGCCAATCCCGACCGCATTTTCTGGCGTCCAGGTGCGCGCCGGGTTGTATTTTGTGGTGACTAAACGATGACGTGGATCTAATGGGGTTGCCACTGGCGCACCGAGATAAACATCGCCTAAGCCCATCACCAGATAGTTGGCGTTAAAGACGATCTCTTTGACCTGCTCAATCGAATCAAGACCATTGATACGACGAATGAATTCAATGTTCGATGGGCACCATGGCGCATCTTTACGTACCAGTTCGTCGTATTTGCGGATCGCCAGACGGGTGGCTTCATCATCCCAAGACAGCGGCAGATGGACGATACGCGCTGGCACAGTGATCTGCTCAATATCTGCCAGTTCACTTTCTGCCTGTTCCAGCAGTTCCAGCAAACGAGTCAGCGGCAGTTGCAGATTATCGTAGTGGATCTGCAAGGAGCGAATGCCCGGTGTCAGTTCCAACACACCGTCGATGCCAGCTTCCTGCACCCACAGCATCAACGCATGCGCGCGGAAACGCAGGCGGATGTCGAGCACTTGCGTGCCATATTCCACCAGCAAATAATCATCCCCACTGGGGCGATACACGACTTTCTCGCCATATTTTTCCGCTGGCAGTGTTTTCAGAATGGGTGTGGTTGGAGGTGCAATGGCGACAGACACGGGTTGTGCCGTCAGGCTTTCCAGTTCAGCCAGTTGCGCGCGATCCAACACTTCGGCATCCGCAATCGAGATAGGAATGAAGCGAACTTTGTCCCCTGCTTTCAGCTGACCCATTTTCCAGAGATCGGCTTTGACGATGGTTGCCGGACAGACGAATCCACCCAGACTCGGACCATCCGGCCCTAAGATAACCGGCATATCACCGGTGAAATCGACGGTACCAATCGCATAGGCGTTGTCATGCAGGTTCGATGGATGCAACCCCGCCTCGCCACCATCGGCACGCGCCCATTCCGGTTTCGGGCCGATCAAGCGCACACCGGTGCGGCTGGAGTTGTAATGCACTTCGTAATCGGTCGCGAAAAAGGTGTCGATATCGTGGTCAGTAAAGAAATCGGGCGCACCGTGCGGACCATAAATCACGCGCAGTTCCCACGTATTCGTGATGGCTGGTTGCAGTGCTGCAGGCAGTGATTGTTCAGCCACCGAAGTCGCTACGACTGGCAGATGCAGTACATCCCCTGACTGAATCGAACGACCGACATGGCCGCCAAACTGACCCAACGTGAAGGTCGAACGACTGCCGAGATAATGCGGGCAGTCAATGCCACCGGCCAGCAGCAGATAACTGCGCGCACCCGCTGTTGCGACTTTACCGAGCTGTACGGTTGCACCGGCAGGCACCGTGACTACCTGCCACATTGGCAATGCTTCACCATCCAACTTGGCATCAATGGTGGCACCCGCCAGCACGATCTGACGTGCCGTATTAAATTTCAGCGTTGGACCCGACAGGGTAATTTCCAGACCCGCCGTCTCTGCATCATTTTTCAGCAGACGGTTCCCCAGACGGAACGACCAGTTATCCATCGGACCAGACGGTGGCACCCCGATATCCCAGTAACCAACACGGCCGGGAAAATCTTGAATCGTGGTTTGTGTCCCGCCCGAGAGCACATCAATCGTGGATGGTTCATAACTGAACTCATTCAGGGTGCGAGTCAGCACTTTGCCCTGCTGCACAACGTCACTGTTGAGCAGAGCACAGAGGTATTCTTTATTGGTTTCGATGCCATACACCGTGCTGTTATGCAGCATGGTCAGCAAGGTTGTGATGGTTTGCTCACGCGAGCCCGACCAAGCAATCAATTTTGCCAACATCGGGTCAAAAAATGGCGGCACTTCAAGACCGGCATCCAGCCAATGGTCGATACGGCACGACTTACGATCCTGCTGCGGGAATTGCACCGCACTGATTAAACCAGCACTTGGGCGGAAGTTTTTCGCCGGGACCTCAGCATACAAACGCACCTGAATCGCATGACCTTTCGGTGTCAGCACTGTTGCTAGACTTTCTAGTGGCGCTAAATCACCGGCACCCAATTCAATCATCCAGCGAACCAGATCCACACCATACACTTGCTCGGTAACGCCATGCTCGACTTGCAGACGTGTGTTCACTTCGAGGAAATAGAACGCACCGCTGGCATCGTCATAGACATATTCCACCGTGCCCGCACTGCGATATTTCACCTGCTGACCCAGTTTCACTGCGGTTTGCTGCAATGCCTGACGCACCTCTTCCGATAAATTCGGTGCTGGGCATTCTTCGATGACTTTTTGGTTACGACGTTGCGCGGAACACTCACGTTCGCCGATGGCGATCACCTTGCCTTGTCCGTCACCAAACAGCTGCACTTCGATATGACGAGCACGCTCAATGAATTTTTCGAGGAACATGCCACCATTACTAAAATTGTTCTCTGACAGACGTTTCACCGAGGCGTAAGCACCGGTCAGTTCATCAGCGCTATAACAACGCTGCATGCCAATCCCACCACCACCTGCGGTGCTTTTCAGCATGACCGGGTAGCCAATGATTTCAGCTTTCTCTAACGCCTCTTCTAAAGAAGTCAGTAAGCCCGTGCCTGGCAGCAATGGAACATTCGCCGCTTCAGCCAGTGCACGCGCTTCGTGTTTCAGACCAAATGCCACCATCTGCTCCGGTGTTGGGCCTAAAAACACCAACCCTTCGTTAACACAACGACGGGCAAAATCTGGGTTTTCACTGAGGAAACCATAACCAGGATGGATCGCCTGCGCGCCCGTTTGTTTGGCGATGGTTATCAGTTTGTTCTGGTCGAGATAAGTGTGTGCGGCAGCCCCTTCACCGAGAGACCAGGCTTCGTCCGCATCTAAGACATGCCGGCTGTCAGCATCCGCTTCGCTGTAAACAGCAACTGAACCAACACTCATTTCTTTCAGGGTGCGGATAATTCGGCAGGCAATCGCGCCGCGGTTGGCAATCAATACTTTATTGAACATAAGTCTAACTCTGTTCAAGGCTGCCGGAGACACATTCGTTCCGTCAGACTGCGGGTCGTCCCGCGAAAAACAGGGAGGCGATCAAGGTCGTCCTTGCGCTCAATCCACCTTCGCACTTAATGCTGCCGTAGCGTTGTCTGCCACCTTCCTGCATCATCAATTGCTTTGGGATATATAGTTTAATTCCAGACTAAAACTTCAACCGGTGTCGGGTTGTAGGCATTACATGGGTTATTCAATTGTGGGCAGTTCGAAATCAGCACGATGACATCCATCTGCGCTTTCAGTTCAACATATTTACCCGGTGCACTGATGCCATCTTCAAACGTCAAACCACCTTCGGCCGTGATAGGCACGTTCATGAAGAAGTTGATGTTGTGCGTGATATCGCGTTTGCTCATGCCAAACTCTGGGTTTTCCGACACCGCCAGCAACCAGCTGTCACGACAAGCATGCATGTGTTTTTTGCCAAGGTCATAACGCACTTGGTTACTTTCCGTCGCACACGCGCCACCCAAGGTGTCATGACGACCACAGGTATCCGCCACAATTTCCAACATCGGGTTGCATTCATTCGTCATCAGCATCGTGCCAGCTGACAGATAGACATTGCCTTGTTCGCGAATGGTATCCACCGCGCTGTAACGCTCAGCTGGGTTTGCCGCAGAATAAAACAGTGTGTCTGCCGCTTGATTACCTTCTGAATCGACAATGCGGATCGTCTGACCAGTTTTGACGACTTTCATCCAGTAATCACCTGCCATCACGGTTTCGCGATACGCCACATCAGTAGGGTTCAGTAAACTTTCCTTAATCATGACCAAAGCTCCTTAGTGACCAGCGCAGCAAACATAACGACGGGTATTTTCAAACCCACGACCATTTTCAGGACGAGAAATCCGGCAAACATCATCTTCCGCTACCGGATCGGCTTTATAGAGTGCGTACTGAATTGGTTTGCGTGGATATTCTGTTGCCGGATCCATCGGATGCGGACAAGTGTTAAACACCACCAGTGTTTCCATTTCAAAACGCAGCGTGATGGTGTCGCCGGCTTTCGAATGACCTGCCGCAAACTTCATGTTGCCTTCTTCATCGGTGAACACTTTGCTAAACAGGTTCAGGTTCGCCGCCAAATCGCGTGCACCTAACCCATATTTCGCCACTTCTACCAAGAAGCTGTCATAACCGTTTTGTTTCCACAGATTACGCTGATGTTGATAATCACGTTCGCCCCAACGCGCCGCGACTTTTGCTTTGTTTGTGGTTCCGGCGACAGAGTCGATCCAACCGGTATCGTCCTGCACAATCGAGCAGAAAATACGACCCATATCGGAATACAGACAATGACCCGTCGTCAGTTTGAACGTGTGCTGGCACTTCAATGTATCTGGCGCGTTGTAACGCTCCAGCAGGTTGCGTGGGTTGTAGAACAGCATGCCGACGTTAGCACCGCCTTCAACATCGGTGATTTTCAGCAGTGAGCCAGCAGGCATCACCAGTGACCAGTGGCTGCCACCCGGCAGCGAATCTTCATACAGTAATTCGGCCATGTTATTGCTCCGTTTTTTCTGGTTGTGGAAGCAGCGCCGCATGTTCCGCGTTCAGCTTTCCACCCTGTAAAGGAATGTCATACGTAATTTGTGCACCATAGCGTTGCGGTGACTGCGGATCATGGCGGGTCTTATCAAACACCCAGAGCCGGCTGCCCAACGCAAACCCTTCTTTCAGGTCGTGCGTCACCATAAAAATGGTCAGTTGTTGCTGTAACCACAGCTCGCGAATGAGTTGGTGCATGTCACCACGGATCCCCGGATCCAGCGCACCAAATGGCTCATCCAGCAGCAGAATGCGTGGCTTTTTCATCAGTGCCTGTGCAATCGCCAGACGTTGCTGCATGCCACCCGACAATTCGCTCGGATAACGGTTCAGTGCATGGCTTAACCCCACCCGTTCCAACATGGCTTCGGCGCGTTCCTGTGCTGCTTTTTTTGCAGCACCAAACAGCTTGCCGAGGAATGGCGATTGAGAAAATTCATCCGCCAGCATGACGTTGCCCAGCACCGTCAGATGCGGAAACACCGAATATTTCTGGAACACGATGCCACGATGTTCATCCGGTTCTTGTGGGATTGGCTGACCATCGAGTAACAGCTCACCACGCGTCGCCGCTTCGGTGCCAAGGATCAATTTCAGAAAGGTACTTTTGCCACAGCCAGAAGCACCGACCACCGTGACAAATTCACCCGCATTGATAGAGACGTTGATGCGTTCCAGCACACAGACATCGCCATATTCTTTCCAGACGTTCTTCGCCTGCAGGATGGGCATTGAGGTATTCATCCTTGCGCCTCCCCGTTACGACCGAAATACCACGGAAATGCTTTCCGCGAGGTCACTTTTAAAATCCAGTCCATCGCAAACGCCAGCAGGGTGATCCACACCACATACGGCAGGATGATCGACATATCGAGATAACGACGCACAAGGAAGATTCGGTAACCCAAGCCTTCGGTTGCCGCGATCGCTTCCGCCGCAATCAGGAATAACCAGGCACTGCCCAAGGTCAGACGAATGGCTTCGATTAAACGCGGGAGCACTTGTGGCAGCATCATGCGCAATAAGATCTGCGAGGTGGATGCCCCCAGTGTCTGCGCTTTGATCAGCTGTTCTTCCGGCAGGCTCAGGGTTTTTAGCTGCAGATCACGAATGAGGATCGGGCAGATCCCAATCACAATCAGCATCACTTTCGCCAAATCACCCAAACCAAACACGATGAACAGAATCGGCAGGATCGCCATCGGCGGGATCAGCGATAACGCGGTAACGACCGGAGAACAGGGGATCCGAATCAATGGGATCCCGCCATTCAACAACCCAACAGTCAGGCCCATCAACGCACTGATCCCGACACCCAGCAGCAGCAATCTGAGGCTGGAGAGCGTATCCGCCCACAGCAGATACTCCCCGGTGCGGCGATTCGGCTCAAACGCCATCTTGACGATGGCATCGAAAATCGTCGGGAATGACGGCAACAGTTTATCGTTTGGGTTCACTGCCAGACGTGCTTCTGAACTTAGCAGATAAAGCACCAGCAACAGGACGAATGGCAGTAATGCCAAAATCCAACGACCTAACCGATCCGGCTGACGATTAATGAGTCGGGCCATCGCCTATCTCCTTAACAGATAAGATCACAGCTTGCCGTCGGCAGCCATCTGCATGTAGCTCGGGTCAAAACGCAGTTTCACGTTGTTTTTGTCCCCGTAAATGCCACTCGGTGTTTCCACCCCAATCGATTCCGCGCTAGGTGCATTGTCGCCGAGCAAACCATGTTGCATGGAAAATTCGGCAACCATCTGCATGGTCAGTTTCAGGTGGGGATCGGTGGTAAATAAAACCGCGTTGGCTGGTTGATAGAACATGTTTGTGGCTTTGAGCTGCTGATCATAACCCGCCAGATCGGTACCCGATGCCTTGGCCATGGCAGTACGAGCTTCTTTGGCTTTGGCATCAGAACCCGACATCTCGCTCATGATCTCATACCAGGCACCGGTCAGGGCTTTACCCAGTTCAGGGTGGGCCTTCAGCTTGTCGGTTTTTACCACCATCAGGTCAATAATTTCACCCGGGATCTTGCTGGAATCGAACACCAAATGGCTGTCTGGCTGTTTCAGTATTTCAGATAACAGCGGGTTCCAGGTCACTGCAGCCGTCACATCTTTGGTGGTGTAAGCAGACACAATATCTGCATCGGAGGTATTAACCACCTTCACATCTTTCTCGCTCATGCCTTGTGTTTCCAGCGCACGTGCCAGCAGATAGTGGGAAACGCTCAGTTGCACCAGATTCACCGGCTGACCCTTGATATCTTTCAGGCTGGATTTACCTTTCAGCACGATGCCATCATTCCCGTTGGAATAATCGCCGACGATCAGCGCAGTAGAATCGACACCGCCCGCCGCCGGAATGGTCAGGGCATCCATATTGGTCATCACGCAGCCGTCGAAACCACCTGCGGTATATTGGTTGATGGACTCGACGTAGTCGTTGACCTGCACCACATCGATATCGATACCGTATTTATCCGCCCATTTTTTGATGATGCCGCTTTGTGCCGCGTAATCCCACGGCATCCAACCGGCATAAATCGTCCAGGCAACTTTGAATTTTTCTTTGGCAAATGCAGGTACGGAGCCAAACAGAAAGACCGGCAGCAGGCCAACACAGAGCCATTTGCGGAATGACGAGCTGAATGAAGATTTTTTCATGTTTCCCTCCCTGGGAGCACGTTAGGTCAAATACGAGAGATCATGGCTGTGCGCCGCTGTCTCCCGGGTTTTTGTCCCGCCGTGTAACCTTCAGGGAAGGTCGACAACTCTCGGACCAGACATTCAGCACACAAGCCAAACCGGAACCCTAGTCATCCATTTCCAAATTGTGGCACAGAAGTTAGCGTCAACACGCCATAATCATCAAGTGCAGTTACAGTAATAGTTATGCAATCCATGCGCCAACAAATATGAGCCGTAAACACCGGTAAAAAAGCGTCAATTAAAACCAATTATTAAGTCACGACAGCATTCATGCACCAAATCAGAGCCCCAAAATAAGATCCCCGCATTGCGGGGATCCTGATTTAGCGAGGTTCATGCTCAGTGCTGCTTCGGCACGAAGTCAATCTCACCCTGGTTATACGGTAGCAAGGCAACAGGGCCATTCGTCAGGGCACCTTCGGAAAATTGCTGGGTGACCGTCAAGGTTCCCAACGAACTCAAACCCGCCACCAGCACCATGGAGTAACGCCGATTCAGTGGGTTTTCTGCCGCCAGAATTAGCCCACTCTCAGGATGGGCATAGGTTGTCCCCCGGATCTGGAATGAGTGCTGCCCAAACGTCACTGGCATTTCACCTTTGAAACGATCGACAATACTATTGCTGTCAGGTCGCCCGATCAGCAACAGATGGTGGTGCTGCAGATCGGCGGCCGTCACATCCCGATCCGCCATGATCGGTGCCACAATATGATGTTTTCTCCGCTGCAATGCCTTTTGCAGCACCTGGGCCGCTTCCTTATTCGCCACTTCCTCATCCTGCGTACCGTAAACAATCAACGATTGCTCTACCTCGGAATCAAACGTGAAAATCGTAAACGGAGAACCATAGGTGTACAGCGGCAATCCGCTCTGATCGGTAATGACCGGTTTAGCCATACCTGTTTTATCCAGCCAGTCATGGAAAAAGGTGCTCAGATCCTTACCGCTCTTTTTCTCCAGAAACGACTTGAATTGCCCGGTAGTGACTTCCTGACCTGCATGCGCCAGACCGAATTCATCCATCCATTTATCAAAATGCTGCTCACCCAGTTCGCTGCGCAAGGCATGCATTACCAACACCCCTTTTCCTGATACGACGTCATACCATTTGTCATCGCGGAAATTGGCCTTGGTCTGCGATAACGGGAAGTCCTGTCCGGCTCGAACCGCCAGTTCATAACGGGCGCGATAAAGAAAGAGTTTCACCGCCAGCGTATCCACGTCATGCTGACTCAGTTTGTGGGAGGAGGCCTTCTGCGTTAAGTTTTTTTCCAGCGCGACAATGCGTTCGTAATTGGCAAATGCGGTGGTCAGCCAGATATCGGCATCGTTTTTCGGTAATAACGTGCCATGCCAGGCCGGCTCGGTATCCGGTTCCGATTCATCCTGCGGCGCGGCTGGAATCACCGGATCGTTTGGATCGTGCAGATCCGCCGCTATTTTCTGGGAATGTGCCTTTATCGGCGCATCATTGCCCAGCACCACCCAAGGGTTGCTCACCAACGGTTTAATGACAGGGGTATCTTGTTGATCTGTCACCGACGGATAACGAACCACTCCAACAGAAGGTCCGAATGTCGCCCATGTCTGGAACTGCTGTGCCATGTCACTGGTGGTGTATTTGGCATCCACGGAGGTAGATAACACAATTTCAGGATTGGTCAGTACCTGACGAGCAAAATCAGTATCAATCTTGCCCTTATTCTGTTCATAGAGTTGTAACCAGAGCGCATCTCGTTTCACCGGATGCAACGCGGCCACATCTGAAGGACGTCCATCCATCGAGGCCACTGTCTCCAGACGCACGTTGCGATCTTTGGTGTTGTTATTACTCCAGTAGAAACCTTCTGCCCCGGCAATCCACTCTTTTTGGCTGCTGCGATACAGCTTGTGTTCATGAGTCCCCAGCGTCAGCAGCGCGATTTCATTCTTTTTCACATCGGCCAGAATCCACTCGGTCGTCGATAAACCATTGCTGTTGGTGGTCAGAATCGACGCTGCCTGTTCAATGTTGTCGGCATACTGCTGTGCCTGGCGAATTCTCGCCGCCAGCGGGATACCGCGGGATTCAAAACTGGTTTGCCCGACCGTGGTTTCACTGAGCAGGAGCCCCGCATCATTAATGGAGTAATCCATCCCACTGTGAATACCGCCCGGTGTGGTCTGCATGACAAAGCGATGGCCCTTGCTCGGCTTTACATCCAGCCATACGTTGTAGTAGTTACCAGGCAGCAAATCAAACATGGTGATATGACCGAAGACCACCTTGCCATCTTTCGTCGCCGACCCTACCGCGGCAAACGCATCGCAACGCACCGGTCCATGTGACGGATGGAGACTACCCGCCACCGCTTCACCACCTGCGCTCTTCACCGGATCCAGGCCATTAGGTGTCGCCGCCAGAGCATCATTCAGCGAATCGATTTCATTCGTCAGATTCAGCGCAGCAATATCAATGATATCCAGATGACGCCCGAAAAACTGAGCGCCACTGGCACTGGCGCCGACGGCAATACCATCCATCTCTTCCAGTTGTTCTGGTGTAAACCCTCTTAAAAACAGCGCTTTAACCAGATCACGCGTTTTATCCCAACCATCTTCTGGCGATTTGGGATTGTAAAACTGCGCTAACGCCTGCACATAGGCCGCAATTTCCGGTGCCAATAACCGGCCATGCTGCACACCACGTTCATGCGGCTCACCTTCGATATGAATATTGATCCAGCCGGCTTGCGGATACCGATAGGCCGGCCCCCACCATTGCACGGTATTCGGATCGATCCGTTTATCAGTCGCCGCAAAAGATGGCACGGCATAACAACAGACAAGTGCCAGAAAAGCTGTAATCACGGCTTTTTTCATGATCAATCCACACGAATGCACATTAACGCCCCATTTCCGATTTTAATTTAGCCAGTTCATCATCGACATCACTGTGCTGCAGCGCTTTAATGCGTTGCTCCAGATCATCGCCTTTCTGTTGTTGTGCCAGCGAACTGGCTGCACTGGCACGCGCTTCCTGTTTTTCGACCTGCGTTTCCAGTTTATCAAAGTCGGCGATCAACGAATCCCCGCCAATACCGCTGATCGCCGTTGCAGCTTTTTCCTGTGCCGCGGCCATATGGCTGCGGGCTTCCAGCAATTCAATTTTCTGCTGCATCGCTTCATGCTGTTGTTTTAACTCCGCAATACGACTTTCCAGCTCCCGCACCGACGGTTCATATTGCGCAAGCTGCTCGCTTTCCCGCTGTAACGTCGCCGCAAACTGTTGTTTACGTGCCAGACATTCCCGCGCCAAACCATCATCCCCACCGGTGATCGCCTGACGCGCCAGACCATCCCAACGGGCGACTTCCTGAGCAGTTTTCTCTTTGCCACTCAACATCAATTCATATTCTGCACGCACATCCAGCAAGGCACTTTCTGCCTGTTGGATCTGAGCTTCCAGTTCCCTCACGATTTGGCGGGCATCGCGTCCTGCATCAGCCACTGAATCCAGAGCATCATTGGCCAACCCTTTAATGGTGCGGGACAATTTATCCAAAATACCTGACATACCGTTCTCCGATTATTCAGTTTTCTTATAACCCTGATCCATCAAGACCAGGCGTCATCGTTACCACTATCATTACCGCTATCGAATGAGCTGTTATCCTCATCCCAGGCACTGTCGCTTCCATCCGTGCTGCCATCAAAAGAGGGGATATCCTCTTTCGGTGGCAAATCCTCACGTCGCTCGCGATAGATCACTGTTTCTGAGTGGCGATCTCCCGCCAGCATTTCGCCCAGCACAACCCCGGTCAGCACATTGCCCAACCCGCCAGAAGACGGCGTATTGTTGTTGATGATGATCGGCTGTGCGTTGCTACCCGCCAATGCTCCGGCATCCATTATCGGCGCTCTCATTACCGGTTCGTGAGGCATGGCGGTGATCGGTGCAGGTAACGTGCCACTGCGGGCAGCTTGTGTCAGGCGAGTAGTTTCTGCCTGTAATGCCGTGAACTGTTCATCATAAAGCGGCACATGCTCATCTTTACATTGCGAAATAGCGCGCAGTAACGCGTCCCGATGGGCATTTACCGCCGTTGAGATCGCTTGCTTTTGTTCACTTGCGTAACTCGCTGCACGACACTCCAGTTCGGCATCACGCATGGCATCCGCCATTTGCAACAGTGCGGACAACTGTTCCTGACTTAATGCAGACTGATATTGCTGTTGCTCTTGTTTTCTTTGCTTATCTGCTCGCCGCATCCAGAAATAGATGGCCAGCAAGATCGCCCCGAATACCAACAGGATCGAGAGCACAAAACCCACCAGAGAGCTTCCGGAGGAAGCCGTATGAGTAGCCGGATGGATCGGCGAATGCGTCGTCAGTGCCACTGGCTTTTGCAATGCCGCAACTTCGGCCCGATAGATGGCATCAAAGCGTTCCGGGTTCTTGGCAAATTTCAAGGCAGGATCCAATGTTTTCGCCTGATTGAGTTCACTCAAGGCTTCCTGATGCCGCTGTTCTCGGGCCAGCACCTGACCTAACTCATAGTGCGCCATGGCACTATTCGGCTTTTCTTTCAGGATCTGCTGTAACATCTGCTCCGCATGGGAAAAATTCCCCGCCTGTACCGCATCCGACACGGCTTTGGGCGACGGCAGAGCCCATACCGGAAAGACCAGCACCAGCAGTAACCCCAAAACAAATTTACGCATTGATTGTCGTCCAGCTTGTTGTTTGCTGTGGATACTCCATCTAGACGATGTTAAAAACAACGAGAATTTTGTTACAAAGTTTTCACGCGGTATTTTTGGCGGTACAGAAAAGCAAAAACCCCGCGAATGCGGGGTTTTTAGAAGGTGGTCGGTGATAAAGGATTCGAACCTTTGACCCTCTGGTCCCAAACCAGATGCGCTACCGGGCTGCGCTAATCACCGAATAACTATATTATGCCATTAACCTGTTGCGATGGAAATTCAAAGAATAAATGAAATCAACTGATTGCCCAGAAAAAGAACAATTAAGAGATTAACCGCAGAATATTTGTTCAAAACCGAACCCGTGTATCGCGACACACGACACCCGACACCAGCTGTTCGGAACTTTAATGAAAAATTAATATCTCAAATCTATATTTCCCGTATCACATTTCCTCTTTTATCGAGAAAAAACCATGTCAGATGATTTTCACGTTCACGGACCGCATGATCACGAAATAGAACATGTCAGTCATCATCATGCTCACGCATTCGCCAATCAGATCGCGGTCACAACCGCCATTTTGGCCACCATTGGTGCGCTCTATTCCTATATGGGGGGAGCAACACAGGCCAATGCCATGCTTTATAAAAACAATGCCGCCATTGCCAAAACCGAGGCATCGGATCAATGGAACTATTATCAGGCCAAAAGCAACCGGCAAAATCTAAATCTGCTGGCACTGGATTTACTGCCCGAAAATAAACGAGCCAGTTACGAAAAGATGGCCCGTCGTTATGACCAAGAAAAGGAACAGATAAAAAGCAAAGCTGAAAAACTGGAAAAAGACGCGGTGGAATGGAATCGTCGCAGTGATGAACAAATGCACCTGCATCATCGCTGGGCACAGGCCACAACGATCATACAAGTTGCCATTTCTATGGCAGCGATCTCGTTACTTACGCGAAAACGTTGGTTAGAATGGCTGATGTGGGGGTTGTCTGGCGTCGGGATCGTTTCCGGTGTATTCGCATTATTGGCACTCTGAACCACCATGAATCAACCAACACGGCCATGACTGACATGGCCGCCTGAAGGATAATGCATTGGATAAACGCCAAAAAACGACCCTGAGCCTGTTGCTGTTGTGCACGCCCTGGCTGGCGTATTCCGACGATTCGTTTTCTAAACATGCCCCGTTTAGTTTTGAAGCCAACCTGCCAGTCAATACACCTGCCGTTTTTCTGCCCTATCGGGAAAGCAACGTACCGAATAGCCCATCGTTTTTTGATAAAATCGAGAAAAATAAATCATTTAATTTTGAAACGGCCATGTCTTCCGGCAGTCGGTTTGATTTCGATTACCCTGATAACTTGGATGATCCTGTCAACGATTACATCAGTGACATCAACCAATCAGTCTCGTTTCAGAATTCACGGATCTACAAGATGATCCCAAAAGATCTGATGCCTTATCTGGGGCTAAGGGTAAAATACAACTTTACGCCGCGGATCGGCGTGGTCAATGACATCACGCCACATACGATCTTCTATGGGCTGACGTATATGTATTAGTGGTCAGTGTATCCGGCTGAATTTGTTATATATCAATAAATTGATGATTTTTTACAGCGATTAACAATGAGAACGCCCTATTTTTAAGATTTAAATAAGGTTCTTTATTCATAATGTATCCAATCATTACTGTGGTAAAAAACCGTGTACAGCACAGAAACAGTAATACAAGATAACTAGTATAATTCTCGTCTAAATACCCTTTGTGAGGCTTAACTAAATGAGTTTTTTGCCTTTTTCACGTCCAGCAATCGGGGATGAAGAAATTGCTGCCGTCACCGCAGTATTAAAATCCGGTTGGATCACCACCGGTCCGAAAAATCATGAACTGGAACAACTTTTTTGCCAGATGTATGGCTGTAAACATGCCATCGCCGTTTCTTCTGCGACCGCAGGCATGCATGTAGCCCTGATGGCGTTGGGGATCGGCCCGGGTGACGAAGTGATCACGCCTTCCCAGACCTGGGTCTCCACGGTCAACATGATTACCTTACTGGGTGCGACCCCGATCTTTGTCGATGTCGATCGCAATACCCTGATGACCAATGCCCGTCTGATTGCCGATGTCATTACCCCCAGAACCAAAGCAATTATTCCGGTGCATTATGCCGGTGCACCCGCAGATTTAGATCCTATCTATGAACTGGCCGCGCAACACCAGATCGCCATTATTGAAGATGCGGCGCATGCCGTGGGAACGCAATATCGTGGTCGTTGGATTGGTGCGAAAGGAACCGCCGTCTTCTCTTTCCATGCCATTAAAAACGTGACCTGTGCTGAAGGCGGCTTAGTCACCACCGATGATGATGACTTTGCAGCCAAAGTCCGCATGCTGAAATTCCATGGGCTCGGTGTGGATGCCTTTGATCGCCAGATGCAAGGACGTAAACCTCAGGCGGAAGTGATCACTCCCGGCTATAAATATAATCTGCCGGATATCAATGCCGCGATAGCCGTCGTTCAGCTACACCGCATCAATGAACTCAATGCCCGTCGTGCCGAGCTGGTTGCCCGTTATCGTGCCGCGTTGGCGGATTCGCCGTTGCTGCCACTGAGTGTGCCTGATTATCCGCATTTACACGCCAATCATCTGTTCATGGTGCGGGTGGATCCGGCCCGTTGCGGTATCGACCGCGATACCTTCATGCAACGCCTGCAAGCCATGGAAATTGGCACCGGATTGCATTTCCGTGCTGCCCATACGCAAAAATATTATCGAGAGAAATTCCCGCTGGTCTTTCTGCCTGACACCGAATGGAATTCTGATCGGTTATGCACACTGCCTATGTTCCCTGATATGACCGATGACGATTTCAATCGGGTTATTCAGGCGATTCATGCTGTTCTGGAGTCTGTTAATGTCTGAGTTTAATTTAGTTTCTGTCGTTATCCCTGTTTATAACGAAGAAGCCAGTTTGCCGGAATTACTGCGTCGGACCACCGCCGCCTGTGAAAAAATCGGCACCGCCTATGAGATTGTGCTGGTCGATGACGGCAGCCGTGACCGCTCTGCCGAGATGCTGACTGCGGCCGCCAATGAAGCCGACAGCAAAATTGTCGCGGTGATCCTGAACCGTAACTATGGTCAGCATGCGGCTGTGATGGCTGGCTTTGAAACAGCCCGCGGTGATCTGGTGATCACGCTGGATGCTGACCTGCAGAATCCGCCGGAAGAGATCCCGCGTCTGGTAATTACTGCGGCCGAAGGCTATGACGTCGTTGGTACTATCCGTACCAACCGTCAGGACAGCTTCTTCCGCAAGAGTGCATCGAAAGTGATTAACCGGATGGTAAAACAAGCCACCGGACAAGACATGAGTGATTACGGTTGTATGCTACGCGCCTATCGCCGTTCCATCATCGATGCCATGTTACAATGTCAGGAACGCAGCACCTTCATTCCGATCCTCGCCAACTCATTTGCCCGCAATACCATCGAACTGCCGGTACTGCATGCCGAACGGGAACATGGTGAATCCAAATATGACCTGCTAAAGCTGATCAATCTGATGTTTGATCTGGTCACCAGCATGACCACAGCCCCATTGCGTCTGCTCAGTTTTGTCGGTGGCGTCATTGCCGGCTCCGGTTTCGCCTTGGCCGTGATGTTGCTGTTGTTACGCTTTGCACTTGGTGCAACCTGGGCCGCAAATGGAGTATTCACCCTGTTTGCGTTACTGTTCATTTTTATCGGTGCCCAGTTTGTCGGGATGGGCTTGCTCGGTGAATACATCGGGCGCATCTACACGGATGTCCGTGCCCGCCCCCGTTATTTTATTCAGACGGTTGTCCGTCAAATTTCTGAATCATCCTCTGTGGAGAAAAATTAATGAAAGCTGTTGTCTTTGCCTATCATGATATTGGTTGCGCTGGTATTAAATCCCTGATTGATGCGGGCTACGAAATTCAGGCAGTCTTTACCCATGTGGATGACCAGAATGAAAACACCTTCTTCGGCTCTGTTGCTCAGATCTGTGCCGAACACGATTTGCCTGTATTCGCACCGGAAGATGTCAACCACCCGCTGTGGGTTGAACGCATTCAGAAGCTGGCCCCAGATGTCATTTTCTCTTTCTACTACCGTCACCTGTTAAGCCAGCCAATTCTGGATATCCCACAGGTTGGCGCATTCAATCTGCATGGTTCCCTGTTGCCACGCTACCGTGGCCGCGCACCAGCCAACTGGGTGCTGGTCAACGGTGAAAGCGAAACCGGTGTAACACTGCATAAGATGGTGACCCAGCCTGACGCTGGCGATATCGTCGCACAGCAGGTCGTTGCTATCAGCAACGAAGATACCGCGCTGACCCTGCACGGCAAACTGAAAGCCGCCGCTGAACAACTGCTGGCCGCCACACTGCCACAGATGAAAGCCGGTAACATCACCCTGACACCACAAGATGAAGCCAAAGCCAGCTACTTCGGCCGCCGCACTCCAGCAGATGGCGAAATTCACTGGCATAAACCGGCTCAGGAAATTTACAACCTGGTGCGTGCAGTGACGCGTCCTTATCCTGGCGCCTTTACCTTTGCCGGTGATCGTAAACTGCTGGTTTGGCAGGCGGCTGTAGTTCCGGCGCGCGGTGGTAATCACACCCCTGGCACTATCGTTTCCATCGATCCGCTGCAAGTTGCTTGTGGTAAAGACATTCTGGAAATCACTTCCGGCCAGTCAGAACAAGGTCTGTATGTTCGCGGTAGCCAGCTGGCACGTGAACTGGGTCTGACCGAAGGTTCATCTCTGGGCCCTAAAGTTTCCAGCAGCCTGCAAGCTCTGCGTCGTACCCGCGTGCTGATCCTGGGTGTGAACGGCTTTATCGGTAACCACCTGACTGAGCGCCTGCTGGAAGATGACAAATATGAAGTCTTCGGTATGGACATCGGTTCTGATGCTATCACCCGCTTCATCGGCAATCCGCACTTCCATTTTGTGGAAGGGGATATCAGCATCCACACCGAATGGCTGGAATACCACATCAAGAAATGTGACGTGATCCTGCCGCTGGTCGCGATTGCCACGCCTATCGAATATACCCGTAACCCGCTGCGAGTGTTCGAACTCGACTTCGAAGAAAACCTGAAGATCGTGCGTTACTGCGTGAAATACAACAAACGCATCATCTTCCCGTCGACTTCTGAAGTATACGGTATGTGTGATGATCAGAGCTTCGATGAAGACAACTCACGTCTGATCGTTGGCCCAATCAACAAACAACGTTGGATCTACTCTGTCTCCAAGCAGTTGCTGGATCGCGTGATCTGGGCTTACGGCCAGAAAGACGGCCTGAAATTTACCCTGTTCCGTCCGTTCAACTGGATGGGGCCACGTCTGGACTCTCTGAATTCAGCCCGTATTGGTAGCTCCCGTGCGATTACCCAGCTGATCCTGAACCTGGTTGAGGGTACACCAATCAAACTGGTTGACGGTGGTGCACAGAAACGCTGCTTCACTGATATCCGTGAAGGTATCGAAGCACTGTTCCGTATCATCGAAAACAAAGGCGGTCGTTGTGATGGTCAAATCATCAACATCGGTAACCCAGTGAACGAAGCCAGTATCCGTGAAATGGCGGAGATCCTGCTGGAGAAATTTGAAGCGCACCCGCTGCGCGCACATTTCCCAGCGTTTGCCGGCTTTAACGAAATTGAAAGCCATTCCTACTACGGTAATGGCTATCAGGACGTCTCTCACCGCCGTCCGAGCATCCGCAATGCACAACGTCTGATCGACTGGACGCCAACCATTCCAACTGAAGAAACCATCGAGAATACACTCGACTTCTTCCTGCGTGGTTGTGTAGCAGCGGAGTAAGCAATGCTGGACGTTGGTTTACGTATTGATGTCGACACCTTCCGGGGAACGCGTGATGGCGTTCCCCGCCTGCTTGAATTGCTGGATAAATATGGTGTCAAAGGCAGTTTCTTCTTTAGTGTCGGCCCGGACAATATGGGGCGACATCTATGGCGATTACTGAAACCACAGTTCCTGCTGAAGATGCTGCGTTCCAATGCAGCATCTTTATATGGCTGGGATATTTTGCTGGCCGGTACCGCCTGGCCCGGAAAACAGATTGGGAAGCATCTTGGTCACATCATGCGCGATACCGATCTGATGCAACACGAAATAGGATTACATGCCTGGGATCATCATGGCTGGCAAGCTCATGCCGGTGATTGGTCTGACGCGGCATTACAACACCAGATCAAACTGGGTGTCGATTCCCTCGAACAGATCCTGGGCCGGAAAATTGATTGTTCTGCCGTCGCTGGCTGGCGGGCTGATGAGCGCGTGGTTCAACTCAAACAGCCTTACCGTTTTCGCTACAACAGCGATTGCCGTGGCACCTCGATCTTTCGTCCCCAATTGGCCGATGGTTCGCTCGGCACACCGCAGATCCCGGTGACACTGCCTACGTTTGATGAGGTCATTGGCACCGAGATCACCACCCAAAACTTCAACCAGCACATCCTTTCCCTGTTACGTCCGAATGCACTGAATGTGTACACCATTCATGCCGAAGTGGAAGGCATTGTGATGTCATCTTTGTTTGAAGATCTGCTACAACGAGCACAGCAGGCCAACATTCGTTTTTGCCCGCTCGGCGAATTATTACCCGATCCAGCGACACTGCCAGCAGGAAAAGTACAACGCGCAGTAATTGACGGACGTGAAGGATGGCTTGGATGTCAACAATGAAAACTTTATCGCAAAAAACCGGGCTGTGGCTATTAACCCTCTTTTTTGTACTGGCTTATCTGTTGCCCATCAACAATCGCCTGTTATGGATCCCTGACGAATCGCGTTATGCCGAGATCAGTCGGGAAATGATCCAAAGTGGTGACTGGATTGTGCCGCATCTGCTGGGGCTACACTATTTTGAAAAACCCATTGCCGGTTACTGGCTCAACAGCATCAGTCAATTGTTGTTCGGTGAGACCCATTTTGCCGTGCGTTTTGCCTCAACTCTGTCAGCCGGGCTAACCGCGCTGCTGATCTTCTGGTTCAGCAACTGGTTATTCCAGAATTACAAGAAAGCTATCGCCGCTACCGCCTGCTATCTGTCGTTTATTCTGGTCTATGCCATCGGCACCTACAGCGTGCTCGACAGTATGGTGACCTTGTGGCTGAACCTGACACTGGTCTGCTTTTACGTCAGCCTGCAAGCGCGTCACTCGCGGACAAAACTGCTCGGTTATGCTCTGATGGGAGTGGCTGCCGGGTTAGGATTCCTGACGAAAGGGTTTATTTCGCTGGCAGTGCCGGTGATCGTAGCCCTGCCGTATCTGGTTTATCGCAAGCAACTGAATGAATTGCGTTATCTCTGGGTAGCATTACTGACTATGCTACTGGTCAGCCTGCCGTGGGCGATTGCCGTTCATTTACGGGCGCCGGATTACTGGCACTATTTCTTCTGGGTCGAACATATTCAGCGTTTTTCCGGCAACGATGCACAACATAAGGCACCCTTCTGGTATTACCTGCCTGTTTTGGTAGCAGGTTGTTTGCCTTGGCTGGGCGTGGTTCCGGCCGCATTGCGACAAACCTGGCAACAGAATCAGCTCCGCCCGGTCGTCGTATTTTTGCTGAGCTGGTGTCTGATCCCGTTTCTCTTTTTCAGTGCTGCAAAAGGCAAGCTGCCGACCTATATTCTGCCATGCTTTGCGCCACTCGCCATCCTGCTGGGTCATGGCATCATGGAACTGATCGAGCAGAAAAAATGGCAATCCATCCGCCTCAATAGCTGGATCAACATGCTGTTCGGTGGCCTGTTGGTACTGGCGCTTATTTTAGTCGGCTTAGGTTTGGTCGGGAAAAAAACCGTTTATACCACCGAAGATCATCTGGCATTAACACTGGCGATTTGCTGTTTTCTGGGGTGGTTACTGGCTGGCTGGTTCAGTTTACGGTATCCCGAAAAATCCCTGTTGCTGACGGCCTGCTGCCCTCTGGTGCTCGGATTATTACTTGGCTGGTCACTGCCCAGCACGCTGATCAACTCCAAACTGCCCGAAACCTTTATCTCCAAACATCTGCAAGAGTTGCATGATAGCCGTTTTGTATTCAGTAATGATGTCGGTTTGGCCGTCAGTTTGGGCTGGCAACTGCAGCGTGCCGATATTCGGCTTTTTGGTGCCGACGGCGAACTGGCTTATGGGCTGGCTGACTCTGCACAGAAAGATAAATATCTGAATGCAGAAAGCTTCGCACAGTGGCTGCCGCAAGCGCGTGAGCAGGGCAATGTGGCCGTGGTCACCCGAAATAAACCGGGGCTCATTCCAACGAAGCTGCCTCAGGCGGACGAAGTGATCCCGCAGCAAAATTTCACGCTGTTCTATTACCGACAAACCAAGCATGACTAGTTTACTCATCATTCTGGTCAGCCTGCTGACTTGTTGTGGACAGTTGTGCCAGAAACAAGCAGTCGAAAACTGGCGACACCAATCACTTAGCTGGCAAGCCAAGTTATTGGATCGCTGGTTGCTGGCAGGGATTGGTTCGCTCGGGCTCGGAATGGCGGTCTGGCTCATCGTACTGCAATATGTCCCGCTGAGCATCGCCTATCCCATGCTGAGTCTGAATTTTGTGCTGGTGACACTGGTGGCTCGCTTCTGGTTTGGCGAACAAACTCATTGGCGGGGCTGGGCCGGGATCGTCTGTATCATGCTCGGCGTCATACTTATGGGAGCCCATCAGTGACCTCTTCCCTGCGCGGATATGTTTTAGCAGCAGGCAGTGTCTTGCTGACCACAGCGGCCCAACTCACCATGAAATGGGGCATGACGCATCTGCCGCACTTCAGCCTTGACTGGTTTACCTCGTTGTCATTGCTGAGTCACACTAGTGCGTTATTCTTCGTGAGTTGTGGTGTGCTGGCTTACCTGCTTTCCATGATTTGCTGGTTACAGGCCTTGCATTATTTGCCGCTGAATAAGGCCTATCCACTCCTGAGTATCAGCTATGCGTTAGTCTATCTGGCGACCGCAATTTTACCCTGGTATCAGGAAACCTTTACCACGGCTAAGACCTTCGGCGTTCTCTTGATCACGCTCGGGGTCTGGCTCATTGTTTCTCGTCCATCTAATACATAACGGAAGTATTGAACATGGCTATTTCTCCCGCGACGGCGGCTGTTTGTACGGATCCCCATATTATCGATTTGGGCTTTGCGCACTTGACCTGGTTTCAAGTCACCATCTTAGGCATTGTGCAGGGCATCACGGAACTGCTGCCAATTAGCAGTACGGCGCACTTGCGTGTCGTCCCCGGTCTGCTGGGATGGCAAGATCCCGGTTCTGCGTTTTCTGCCGCAATGCAGTTGGCCAGCTTCTGTGCCGTCATTGCTTACTTCTTTAAAGACATTAAACAGATTCTGGTCAATGGTACGCGCGATGTCATCGGCAAACGCTATCAGACCACAGAATCCCAGATGCTACTGGGGATTATGGTAGGTACCGTGCCGCTGGTGATTGCAGGGGTTTCACTCAAGTCAGTCCTCAATGAGTGTAATTCTCCCCTGCGCAGCCTGATGGTGATCGGTATCGCCAGTGTGGTGATGTCGCTGTTGTTGGCATGGGCCGAAAGCTCAGCCCGCCATGACCGTACCTTTGGCCAGATCAAACTGCGCGATGGTATCCTGGTCGGTCTGGCACAGGCATTCGCCCTGATCCCTGGCGTATCCCGCTCTGGCTCCACACTGACGGCGGCTTTATTCTGTGGTCTGAATCGGGAAACCGCAGCCAAATTCTCCTTCCTGCTGGGTCTGCCTGCGATCACGCTGGCCGGCTTCCATGAAATTTGGGTACTGCATAAGGCAGGGTTGGATCTGGCTGGCTGGGAAACCTTGGGTATTGGTCTGGTCAGCGCCAGTATCACTGCCTTCCTGGCGATCTATGGTTTGCTGCATTATCTGGAAAAAAGCAGTACCTGGGTCTTTGTCTGGTACCGTTTTGTCTTGGGCTGTGGCCTGATCCTCGGTTCGGTGTTCGGCTATATCTGATCCTGACCATGCCATTCACGACCAGAGATCGCCCTGATCTCTGGTCAGTCCGACACTCAGTATCAGCTTCATCGCCGCACCTATTTTCTGTCACTGTCCCCGGTTTATTCGCCCCAAAGAATCTCACGTGAGCCTTAATACTTCATCATTCTGTCATTTTCGGTACTTACAGTGGCTTAATCTGTAATCACGGGGTGACGCATCCATGTCTAAGATATTGCAAGGTTCTTTCTCATTCAGCAAAAGTACACTGGCTCTAACTATCTCTGGTTTACTGGTTTTCGGCGGGCTTCATGCTCCGGCAGTACAAGCGAAAACAGCGCCGCACACGGCTAAAAAAGTCATCATTTTTGTCTGGGACGGTTTGCGTCCTGACTCGGTGACACCCGAAATTACGCCTAATCTGGCAAAACTGCAGAATCAGGATGGCGTCCATTTTGAAGATCATCATGCCGTATATCCGACATTTACCATGATGAACGCCGCCGCCTTCGCAACCGGCTCCTATCCTGGTCACCATGGCTTTTTTGGTAACACCGAATATCAGCCAGGCGTCACAGGGAAAAACGCCAAAGGTGCTACCGTTGATTTCAGTCAGCCATTTTTCACTGAAGATTATGCCATTCTGAAGGATCTGGATTCGTTCTATATGGGACGCGACAACGCCGATCTTTTCTTGGTTTCAACCCTGTTCCAGCAAGCGCATAAAGCCGGTCTGAAGACCGCCGTCGTTGGCAAATCCGGTCCGGCCTTCATTCAGGATTACAAACAGAATGGTAAATTCGGCGTCATTCTGGATGAGAATATGGCTTATCCACAAAGCTTTGCTGAACATTTACAGCAAGCCGGCTATGCACTGCCAGTGAATACCAGCAAAGCCTATGCAGAACATCCGCTGACACTGAACAAAGAAAATGGCGATCCGACTGCCAGCACGGCAAGCACCTTGCTGGATGACAAAGTGACGTCCGATCCGCGAACCACGATGCCATCGCCGCACAATGCCAAAAATGAATACATGATGAAGGTGTATCTGAGTGACATTCTGCCAACAACCAACCCGGATCTGTCGCTAATTTGGTTCCGTAATCCGGACAGCACCGAACACACCTACGGACCAGGTACACCAGCCTACAAAAATGCGCTGGAAGACCAAGACAAACTGCTGGGTGAACTGTTAGCTAAACTGGATGCGATGCATCTGCGCAACACCACCGATCTGATTATCGTGTCGGATCATGCACACAGCACCGTGGCGGGTGATCCGGCCAAATTCCCGTTACGCGCCCTGACCGGTTCGGCTGATGGCAAAGGTAGCGTAGACATGAAACAAACGGCGGATGCAACCCAGGGTTATTCCGTCTCTGGCGATGTACGTACCGCCGACCTCTTAACCAAAGCGGGTTTTGCGCATGTCTATGATGGTGCCGGCTGTCTTTATGATCCGGTCATGTCGGGCATCAAAGCCGATGGCACGCCGTTATATCCAACACTGGAGGATAAAGATGGCAAAGTCTGTGGTAAAGCCGGCATGAAATATACCTATGGTTCCTACTTGGTTCCGGAAAAACTGGCGGATGATTCGGTCATTATCGCGGCCAATGGCGGTTCCGATTACCTTTACGTGCCGAGCCATGATGCAAAAGAAGTCAGCAAACTGGTCAAAGCGTTGCAATCTCGTCCGCAATACGGCGCAGTCTTCGTACACAGTCGTTATGGTAACGTGCCGGGAACTCTGTCGCTGAAAAGCATCTTTAATGAATTACCAGCCAGCAGTTCACGTAAATCACCGCCGAACCCAGATATCATCGTCAGCTTCAACTTTGATGAAAATGCGGTAACAGCAGCCAATCAGGCGGTTCCAGGCACCGAATATGAAAGTGCACAGGGCAACCGCGGCATGCATGGCAGCTTCAGCCCGCGTGATGTGCATAATACCTTGATCGCCAGTGGTCCCGATTTCCGCCGGGGTTTCAGCGACCATTACCCAACCGGTAATGTCGATATTGCGCCCACCGCAGCACATTTGCTGGGCCTGACGATGCCAGAGGCGCAAGGACGTATCCTGCGTGAAGCCTTACAACATGAATTTAAAGCCGCGAATTATCAGATGAGCACTAAGATGACCAACAGCAGCCTGGTAAAGGAATTACCCATCTGCGACGTTCTCGACATCACCTGTGCAGCCCCTGTGACCGGCAGCTACCAATTTACCTTACAGCAGAAAGTGCTGACGGATAAACAAAGCCACCATGCTTATATTTATCTGGATCAGGCTAAAGCGGTTCGCCATGAGTAAGTTACTGAAATATAGATGGATGCCTGCAATGATTGCAGGCATTTTTTCCGCAGGTTCAGCCGTAGCGACCCCCGCATCCGACTGGACCAAACTGTTTCCACATGCTGCCCAGATCCCCTCGGTCACACTGCAGGCTGATTATTGGGATGAAGCCGGCAACAAGCATGAGTTACATCTGGAACGACATGGTTCACATTGGCTGCATCGGGTAACTGATCAGCAATTGGAGCTATTTGCCCAGCGCGAAAAGGATGGTCAAGTGCAGATCCGGCTTTTGGATCGACAACATAAAAAAGTGCTCGATGCCAAACGCTCCGGATTATATCAGGTGGGTATTTTTGAGGATTGGGATCAGTTAGCGACTCATCTGTCCCAACCCAAATCCCCTTTCCTGAGTGAAAAGGTGGCGCATCCGCAGCAAACCGCCGTGGCTTGCCATTGGTCACAAGTTCGGTTGCAAACGCCAGACTCACCCCGCTATCAGATTTGCTGGTCGCCCATGTTCAATAGCGTCATCCGTTTACGCAAACAGCAACCCTCCGGAACATGGGCTGACCTATTCAATGTCACGGCCCTGTCAGCGGTGACCACGACCGAAGCAAAGGATCGCTGGCCTGACGTACCGAACGATTATCAATATTCCAACATTGATGACGATTTGCAGGCTGATTAAGGCAAGTGAACAGAAAAGCAAAAACCCCGCCGAAGCGGGGTTTTCTAAATGTGGTCGGTGATAAAGGATTCGAACCTTTGACCCTCTGGTCCCAAACCAGATGCGCTACCGGGCTGCGCTAATCACCGAGGTTTGATTTATTCAGTAAAGATTGGTGCGAAAGGAGGGACTCGAACCCTCACACCCGAAGGCACTAACACCTGAAGCTAGCGCGTCTACCAATTCCGCCACCTTCGCATCGGGATATCTTTACTTTTAAATCTGGGGTGGCTAATGGGACTCGAACCCACGACAACTGGAATCACAATCCAGGGCTCTACCAACTGAGCTATAGCCACCACTGCTATCTTGGAACTGCTCGGTTGAATCTGAAGCACTTGGCGCGCCCGACAGGATTCGAACCTGAGACCTTTGGCTCCGGAGGCCAACGCTCTATCCAGCTGAGCTACGGGCGCCTTGTCCTCAAGACGGGGCGAATATTAAGGGCTGATGAAAAACATGTCCAGCAATTTTAATAAAAAAATGTACGGATGCTGCAACTCTGTTCAGTCAGAAACCAATCTGCGCAGTTATTGTTCATTTTTTATCATATCAGACTTGATCTGCATCAGGATCTCTTTAAACTTCGTTATGGAATGAACGTTCATTCATTTTTATGAGTGTGAATAATGTCGCAGGAAAAAAACGAAATCATCATGGCCCAGGCAGAGCAGTTGTTCATCGAACATGGCTTTCATGGTACCTCAATGCAAATGATTGCGAAGGCCGCCGGGATCGCGGCAGGAACGGTTTATCTGCATTTCCCGAGTAAAGAGGTTCTGATCCGGACGATTTATCGTCGGGCTGCCAGTGCCATGCTGGATTGTTTACTGGCCGGTCACGATGCGACACGAGCTCCTTTCGAACAATACCGCCATTTTTGGTTGAATGCCTATCACGGGCTGCGTGACAAACAAAATATGGTGCATTTCAAAGAATTGTATGAACGTTCCCCATTCTTTAATGATGACGATCGACTCTGGGCTGACCAACTCTGGCAACCGGTTGATGCGTTTTATCAACAAGGCATTGCCAGCGGCCTGTTCCGGAACATGCCGATCTGCATGTTGGGCTATCTAAGCATTGGCTCATTATTGAGTATTGCTCAAGCCCAACGTGTCAATCCCTTTGAAATGACTCCAGAACTGGAAGACCAACTGCTTCAGGCCGGTTGGCATGCCATTCTGGCCCAGTGAATGCCCTACCCTACAGCAAGATAAAGACAAAAACGGAGAGCAGAATGAAAAAATGGATAATCATCATGATATTGATCGTACTGTTGCTATTTGGCAGTGTGATTGGTTTCAATTTTTATAAGTTTGCTCAGATGGGTAAAGCCATGGCCAGCAAACCGGCACCGGTTTTCCCAGTCACCACGCTGACCGTCAAAGGCCACGATTGGTCACCGACGATTGAAGCTATCGGTTTTATCGAACCCAATCAGGGTCTGGATATCAGCACACAGGTTGCCGGTACCGTAGATAAACTGTCGTTTGAATCAGGTGAAAAGGTCAAAAAAGGCACGTTATTGCTGTCTCTGAATACCGATGTGGAACGTGCAAATCTGAAAAGTTCACTTGGGAAATTACCGGCGGCAAAAGCCAATTATGAGCGGATGCGCAGCCTGTATGGCAAAGGCGGTGTCTCTAAAGGAAATCTGGATGATGCCCAGGCGGAGTATCTTTCTTTGCAAGGGCAGATCGATTCCCTGCAGGCCACCATTGACCGCATGACGATCCGGGCCCCATTCAATGGGCAGGTCGGGTTACGGAATGTGTTTTTAGGGCAGTATCTAAAAGCAGGAGACAATATCGTCCGTCTGGAAGATACCTCGGTGATGAAGATCCGCTTCACGATCGCCCAGACTGATTTGTCCAAAGTGAAGGTCGGGCAGTCGATCAATATTTTTGTCGATGCGTATCCGCAGCGTCCTTTCACCGGCAAAATTGCGGCGATTGAACCCGCCGTCAAGCAATTATCCGGTGTCGTTGAGGTTCAGGCATCGATTCCGAATGCCGAAGGTTTATTGCGCTCCGGGATGTATGCCAAAGTCCAGGTGCTGTTACCTGTCATAAAAGATCAGATCATCATTCCGCAAACCGCCATTAATTTTACCCTTTACGGACAAACGGTTTATGTCGTCGAAAATGGTAAGAATATCAAAGGCCAGCCGGCAACCATTGCCAAACAGGTAGTGGTGAATGTCGGCGAGCGAAATGAAGATGTTGCCCATGTGCTGAGTGGTCTGAAAATCGGCGATATCGTGGTGACATCCGGTCAGATCCGTTTATCAAACGGCAGCCAGGTCAAGGCGGAGGAAGACAATACCCTCGCTAAACCGGCGACTTTGCCTGCACTGTAACGGGAGCTGCGCATGCGTTTTACCGATCTCTTTATCAGGCGGCCCGTGCTGGCCGTCACCATCAGCCTGATGATGGTACTCTTCGGGTTGGAAGCATTACGGGGGATGGCGGTTCGGGAATACCCGAAAGTCACCAATACCGTCATCACCGTTACTACCAACTATTATGGTGCCAGTGCCGATGTGATCCAGGGGTTTATTACACAACCCGTGGAACAAGCCATCGCACAGGCTGAAAATATTGACTACATGACCTCTCGTAGTCAGTTAGGCAGCTCCACCATCACGGTGAATATGCGCCTTAACACCAATCCGAATGCGGCCTTGGCTGATGTACTGGCCAAGGTGAACTCCGTCCGGTCACAACTGCCGAAAGAGGCGGAGGATCCCTCCATCACCTCTTCGACGGGCAGTAATACTTCGATCTTGTATATTGCCTTCTCCAGTGCGGCGCTGAACTCCTCTCAGCTTACCGATTATCTGGAGCGCGTGATCAAGCCGCAGCTGTTTACCGTCCCAGGTGTTGCGAAAGTGAACCTGTATGGCGGTACCCAGTTCGCGATGCGCATCTGGCTGGATCCGTTGAAGATGGGGGCTTATAACCTCTCCTCCTCGCAGGTCATGTCGGTCTTGCAGGCCAACAACTATCAGTCGGCACCGGGTCAGGCAACTGGCTATTTTGTGCTGTACAACGCCGAAGCGGATACCCAGATCAACAGTACCCAACAGCTGGAAGATCTGGTGGTCGCCAGCCATGATGGCGCCGTGATCCGGGTACGCGATATCGCCAAAGTGACGCTGGAGAAAAACCACGATATCTACCGCGCCCTGGCCAATGGTAAAGAAGCGGTGATCATTGGGGTTGACTCTTCACCGTCTGCCAACCCGCTGGATATTGCCGCGAATGTGCGCAAGCTGTTGCCGGATTTTGAGCACAACCTGCCCAATACCATGCAGATGAAACTGCTGTACGATTCTACCCAAGCGATCAATGAATCGATCCATGAGGTGTTAAAGACCATTGTAGAAGCGGCAGCTATCGTATTGGTGGTCATTGCACTGTTCCTCGGCTCGATGCGGGCGGTGGTGATCCCGATTGTGACGATCCCGCTATCCCTGATCGGGGTGGTCATGCTGATGCAGATGTTTGGCTTCTCAATCAACCTCATCACGCTGTTAGCCATGGTGCTGGCGATCGGTCTGGTGGTCGACGATGCGATCGTCGTGGTCGAGAACGTCGACCGGCATATCAAGGCGGGTGAAAGTCCGTTCCGGGCCGCCATCATCGGTACGCGGGAAATTGCCAATCCGGTCATAACCATGACCATTACGCTCGCGGCAGTTTATACGCCGATTGCGCTGATGGGCGGCGTCACCGGCTCGATCTTTAAGGAATTTGCGCTGACACTGGCGGGGGCCGTGTTCATCTCCGGTGTCATTGCACTGACCTTATCGCCGATGATGTGTTCGCAGATGCTGAAGGCGCATGTCAATCCAAACCGTTTTGAGAAAGCGGTCGAAAATACGCTGAACTCAATTACGGCGGCTTACAGTCGGATGCTGGATAAGGTGATGACCCGTCGTCCGGTCATTATTGCGTTTGGTCTGATCGTGTTAGCCGTCATGCCGTTACTGTTTAAGCTGATCCCGGCTGAACTGGCTCCTTCAGAAGACCGTGGCGCCTATCTGATGATGGCCAAGGCTCCGAATACCGCCAATCTGGACTATATCCAGAAGAACGTGGCCGAAGCGGGCAATCAACTGATGAAAGATCCGGCGATGTCGACCAATCTGGCGCTGGCTGGGATCCCCAACAGTAACCAGGGGCTGGCGATTGCGATCCTGAAACCGTGGAGTGAGCGTGACAAAGCGCCGGTCGTATTGCAACGCACCAACGCGGCTTTGCAAAGCATTCCGGGCGTGGCCATCAGTTCATTCCCATTCCCTGAATTGCCGGGAGCTGGCGGCGGATTACCGTTACAGTTGGTGATCACGACACCAAACGAATTCCGCAATCTGTTTGAAGTCGCCAGCGATGCATTGGCAAAAATCAAAACCAACCGTCAGTTCGTATATACCGATCTGGATCTGGCTTTTGATTCCGCCACGATGCACATCAAGATCAATCGGGATAAAGCCGGTGCTTATGGCGTCACCATGCAGGATATCGCTTCGACGCTGAGCGCCATGATGGGGGATGGTAACGTCAACCGTGTCTCGCTGAATGGCCGCAGTTATGAGGTGATCCCGCAGGTGGAACGTCAGTTCCGTCTCAACCCGGAATCACTCAAAAACTACTATGTGCTGTCCGCCAGCGGACAATCGATCCCGCTGAGCAATTTGGTGTCGGTTGAACTGAAAAGTGAGATCCGGGCCTTACCGCACTATAACCAGCTAAACGCAGCCACCATTGGGATTGTACCAATCATGCCGATGGGCGATGCGGTCAAATGGCTGGAAGAGAATGTGGTACCTGATTTCCCGCAAGGGTATCAGCACGACTATATGGGGGAAGCCCGTCAGTACGTGCAGGAAGGGAATGCGCTGATGTTCACGTTCCTGCTGGCATTGTGCGTGATCTTCCTGGTACTGGCTGCGCAGTTTGAAAGCTGGCGCGATCCGCTGGTGATCATGGTGTCGGTGCCGCTGGCTATCTGTGGTGCGCTGGTGGCGCTGGCCTGGGGATTATCGACGATGAATATCTATACCCAGGTGGGGATCATCACGCTAGTCGGGCTCATCAGTAAACACGGGATCCTGATCTGTGAGGTGGCCCGTGAACAGCAATTACTGAAAGGGCTGAACAAGATGGATGCGGTGAAAGTCGCAGCCCGCATTCGTATGCGCCCGATCCTGATGACGACCGCAGCCATGGTGTCCGGCTTGTTCCCGCTGCTGGGTGCGGTCGGCGCCGGAGCCCTGAGCCGGTTCAGTATCGGTATCGTGATCATTGCCGGTCTGAGCATCGGTACGCTGTTTACCCTGTTTGTACTGCCGGTGATTTATACCTTTATTGGTAAAAACCACAAGCCGCTGCAGGAGTTTGACGAAGCGGTTGCCCCGCTGGCGTTGCACGAAGAATAGCGCCAGATACTGCAGCAACTATAAAGCCCGTTGGTGATACCGACGGGCTTTTTGTTGAGTGGGCAAAGGCAGCAGACAGGCAATAAAACGGGAACACGCTGTGAACCCATCCCTGGGTGCTCGACGATGGCATCCCTGCCATCGACGGTTCCCTTATTTATTCCCTGCCCACCGCCACACATCAAATTAAATTTGACGACTATCTTTTATATTCCAGCGTCACCTGATAGCGATACGTTCCCGCCCCCAACTGATGATCGGGATGGACGCTCGGGCTCCAGGAGTCATCGCCGCCGATCCCCATATGGTAACCATCCAGATGCAGATAGACTCCCTTTTCCGGCTGTAGCTGATACTGATAGCGCGTCGCAGCCAGTTGTGTCGTGCTGTATGGGCTAACGCGGAAATGGAACAAGCCCTGAATCTTCAGCCTTCCCAGTTGCAAATAGCGCGTGTCACAACGCAGACCGTTTTCACAGGGGAAGATATAAGGTGTATGCATTTCAGCGAGCGGAAACTGCCAGTAACCGATATGGGCTGATGACTGGCGATCCGGATAATTTTCATGCGGACCACGCCCAAACCAGCTGACTTGCTCGGCGCCATCCGCCAGATGCAACACCATCCCGATCCGGGCCAATGAAGGTAACCCTTCCGCAACCTGCGTCGTGACCGTCAGCGTCAGTGCACCTTGTGCCGTAAACTGATATTGCCAGTCAGAACGCAGTAACAACCGGTCGTCGTGGTAATGCCCGCGTGCCACCTGGATCATCACGCCCTCAGCACCCGCATAAGCTGTCATCGCGAAGCAACGACTCTGCAACTGGTTTAAACCGGCCGCCTGCCAGCGGGCGATATAGGCATTAGGATCAACATGATCCGCCTCACTGGCGCCGATATCGTTATCAATGGGCGCCCTGATGAACTGTTCCTGCAATGGCGACAACAACAACGCCTGTCCATCCTGTTGCCAGTCACTTAACAGACCCGATGCTTTATCCAGCCACCAGCGTTGTGAACCGGCCGAGATCTGCCAGACATGCCCCATATCTTCCAGTAACGGCAATGCCTCAACCGTCGTTGCTGTCGTTGGCGCGGCCAATGCAACCGGCAACGGCCATTGCTCTTTCGCTACCGCAAAGCCAGCTTCCGTCCATGGCGTCTCATGTACTACATGCACCGACACATCCAGCCAGGCTTCAATGCCGGCCTCCAAATGAGGTAAATCCTGGCTTAGTGTCAGGATCACGCGCTCTTCCGGGCCAACTGATAGCGCGAATTCCCCAAAGGCTTTCAGCTCCCCCTGCTGCATGATTTGCCAGCGTAACTGCTCGTTATCACTGTGCCGGAACAGGTATTCGCTTTGCACCTCTATCGTCAGAGGAGTCACGCTCAGCAACTTAAATTGGAAGAACTGCTGGGCTTTCTGTACCTCATACAATGACGGATGGGGGGTGCGATCGGGGAAGAACACCCCGTTCAGGCAGAATTGGCGATCATTGGGCGTATCCCCAAAATCCCCGCCATAGGCCCAATAGGCTTGCCCATCAGCACTGATCCGGCGGATCCCCTGATCGACGAAATCCCAGATAAATCCGCCCTGCAGACGCGGATATTGCCGGAATGCCTGCCAGTAACGGGCAAAACCGCCGAGACTGTTGTTCATCGCATGCGCATATTCGCAGAGGATCAGCGGACGAGTCTCACCCGGCAGACCAATCCACTTCTTGATTGCCCATTTGGGCACCGCCGGGAAGGGCTGATCCTCATCGACGCGCGCATACATCGGGCAGACAATATCGGTGGCGGCGGTATTTGCGCCACCGCCTTCATACTGCACCGGACGGCTGGGATCGCGGGACTTGATCCAGCGATACATGCTGTCTTGTACCGCGCCATGTCCTGATTCATTTCCCAGTGACCAGATAATGATCGATGGGTGGTTAAAATCGCGTTGCACCATCCGGGTCACGCGCTCGGTGAAAGCGCCTGTCCAGCTGGGATCATCCGACAGACGGCTCATCGGCGTCATGCCGTGCGTTTCAATATTGGCCTCGTCAACCACATAAAGCCCCAGTCGGTCACACAACTGATACCAGTAAGGATGATTGGGGTAATGCGAGGTTCTGACGGCATTAAAGTTATAGCGCTTCATCAGCAGGACATCCTGCAGCATGTCTTCCGGACGTACTGCCTGACCTCGCTCTGGATGGAATTCATGCCGGTTCGCGCCACGGATCAGTACCGCCTTGCCATTGACCAGCAACAGGCCATTTTTAATCTCGACGCTGCGAAAGCCCACATCATAGGCTTCTGCCTCAACCAGTTCTCCGTCGCACGTCTCCAGTGCGACCACCAGCCGGTAAAGATTCGGGATTTCCGCTGACCACTGCCGCGGTTCCCTGACAGGCAGCGAGAGCAGCAGCCGATCATGATAGGCCCCTTTTTCATCGATGGCAGCGGTGCCAAGCGGCCGACGTTCGCATAACAGTGCGTCTTCGGCATCATATAACCAAACGCTAACCTGATGCCCGGCCACCTCACCGGCTACCTCGATCTGCAGATGCAACTGTGCATCCCGATAGCAGGCATCCAGCTCAGGACGAACGAGGATATTAGCCAGTCGGGTATCGGGTTTATGCAGTAACGACACATCGCGGAAAATACCGCTCATGCGCCACATATCCTGATCTTCCAGATAGTTGCCATCTGACCAGCGCAGCACCAACACCGCCAGACGGTTTGGCCCCGCCTGCAGGTAAGGCGTCAGATCGAATTCCGCCGGTAAACGACTATCCTGGGAATAACCAACCCACTGCCCGTTGCACCAGAGATAAAATGCGGAATTCACGCCGTCGAAAATGACGCGGGTCTGGCCTGAAGCCAACCACGCCGCATCGACCGTAAAGGTGGTGGAATAACACCCGGTTGGGTTTTCTTCCGGTACCGTTGGCGGTGTGCAGGGAAACGGATATTTGATGTTGGTGTAAATAGGGATGTCATAGCCCTGCATTTGCCAGTTTGCAGGAACGGGAATGGGTTGACTGTCGGTTAAATCGGCCTGTAACCAGCTTTCCGGCACCCGTTCCGGTGCGCTGAAATAACTGAATTGCCACTCGCCATTCAGGCTGACAAAAGAGGGGGAAGATTGTTCCTGCCGGGCGGCCTCAATATTACGCCAGCTGCGCTGCGGGGTATGCGCGGGCAGACGATGCAGAGAGGTTACCGCCGGATTTTGCCAGTCACGACGCGCCAGACACTGAGCCAGTTGCATAGAAACTCCTCTGATAAACATGCTGTTGTCCGCTGTCATCATAAAGAGCGTCAGATGTTCTGACTGTCCGCATCGGTTCAGGTCGTGACGGACATCATAGAATTTATGTAATCGTTTACATTTCACCTATAAAGCAAAGGGACATGTTTCATTCCCTTGCTTGTATCCCAAATCAGTTGGCAGGCAGATGCGATTCAATCAGCTGATGCCAAAGTGAAATCACCGCCGTGCGCTCGGCCTGTAGCTCTTGTCCATCAATGATCCGGATCAACCCCGACAGGGTACAGCGATGGGCGCGATCCCGAATGAGCAAATAGGCATTCTTCAGGGTGGTCGCTTCCGCTTCCGACAATAAGCCGGCCGCCACACAAGATTCAAAAATATGGACATTGTCTGACCAGTGTGTCAGCAGGGCCGGATGCTGTTCCGCATAGGCCAGCACCATGAACTGGGCGATAAATTCGATATCGATCATTCCACCCGCCCCTTGCTTGAGATCGAACTGCTCTGCCGTGCCACGCAGCAGATGCGTACGCATCTTGGCGCGCATATCGGCCACGGATTGTGCCAGCATGGCAATATCCCGGTGTTGGCTTAATACCGCAGCACGAACCCGTGCAAATTCTCGTAACAGCAGATCATCACCGTAGACAGCCCGGGCACGCACCAGCGCCTGATGTTCCCAGACCCAGGCATCGTGTTGCTGATAATGTTCAAAGGCCTTCAGCGAGGACACCAGCATGCCGGAAGCTCCCGATGGCCGCAGTTCCATATCAATTTCGTACAGGATGCCGGATGTTGTCCGGGTTTCGCTCAGATGAATGATCTTCTGAGCCAGACGGACATAAAACTGGCGCACACTGATCGGTTTGTCACCGTTGGTATAGCCATCGTCATGGTCACCGCCGTGAATGAACACCACATCCAGATCAGAACCATACCCCAGCTCGATGCCTCCCAGTTTGCCGTAGGCAATCACCGCAAAATTTTTCCCGCCATGCTGCACCGTTTGCGGCGGGACACCATGTTTACCGGTCAGTTGGTTCCAGGCCTGATTGATCACTTCTGACAGCAAGGCTTCTGCCAGCCAAGTCAGATGATCGCTGACCTTCATCAGCGGCAAGGCGCCCACAATATCGGCTGCGACAATTTTCAACAATTGGATCTGTTTGAACTGGCGCATCGCCTCCATCTGCTGCTCGACATCCTCTTCCGGCACTCGCAACAGATATTGCCGCAGTTCATCTCGATACTGCTCCAACGGTGTCGGATGATACAACTGCGCCGGGTCCAGCAATTCATCTAACAACACTGGGTAACGGGCCAGTTGTTCCGCCACCAGCGGTGTGGCCGCACACAGTTTCAATAACTGTTTCAACGCACCGGGATTTTCCGCCAGCAGTTGCAGATACGCCGAACGGGTCGCGATCTGCAACAGCACCTGCCGGATACGGATGAGGAGTGCAGTAGGCGCCTCGTCCTGAACCAGCAGATTCAATAAGCGGGGCATCAGCTTGGCTAACGCTTCTCGCCCCTGTGGGCCAATGGGACGATGTGCGCACTCGTCACGCAGCGCGACCAGTTCCGTGGCCAGCTTCTCCGCATCGGTGATCGCCTGTTGTTGCAAAAGTAATGTCAGATCCGCCGCCGACAAATGGCCATGCCAGACATCCTGCCACCACGCCGGAACATCCGATTCCTGCTCCTCCTGCTCACCAATGACCTCACGGAAGAGTTGGTTGACCTGAGCATGCACCTGCTGCAATTCGCGATTGAAATCTTCCCAGCTGGCATGTCCCATCGCCACGGCAACCCTCCAGCGGTCACGATCATTGTCGGGCAGCGTCTGCGTCTGCTGATCGGCGATTTCCTGCAGGATATTCTCTACCCGCCGCAGGTAATGATAGCCTTCGTGCAGCGTCTGATATTCTTCGGTACTGATCACCTGATAATCACGCAAGGCCGCCAGTGCCGCGGGCATATGCCGCACCTGTAGCCCCGGCTCCCGACCACCGCGGATCAGCTGATGCGCCTGCACGATAAATTCGACATCCCGAATACCCCCAGCACCCAGTTTGATGTCGTTTTTCAACCCCTTGCGCCGGATTTCAGCCACGATCATGCCCTTCATTTTGCGCAAGGCATCAATCGCGCCGAAGTCGACATAACGTCGGTAAATGAACGGCCTCAGCATCTGCATCAGATAACGGCTATCTGCGTTTTCCGGCCCCATGATCCGGGCCTTGACCATCGCATAGCGTTCCCAGTTGCGGCCATGCTGCTGGTAATAATCTTCCAGCGCCGCAAAACTCGCCACCAGCGGGCCGGAATCACCAAACGGACGCAGGCGCATATCCACTCGATACACCTGTCCGTCAACGGTTTGCTGATGCAATGCCTGGATCAGTTGCTGCCCCAGACGGGTAAAGAACGACTGGTTATCCAACTCCCGCCGGCCACCTTGCGTAAATCCCCGTTCGGGATAGGCAAAAATCAAATCGATATCGGAGGAAAAATTAAGCTCGCCGCCACCCAGTTTCCCCATACCAAAGATCAGCATGCGTTGCGGCTCATGGCTGTCGCGCCCAATCGGCGTACCCACCTCCCGGCACATCCGCGCATATAACCAGTCATAGGCGGCCATGATCAGGCTTTCCGCCAACACCGATAGATGGGTAAAACTCTCCTGAACCGTCGATAAACCGAGCAGCTCCCGCCAGGCAATCAGCACCATCTGTTGACGACGGAATTGGCGTAATACCCGTTTCAGTTGTTCTTCGTTCTCGATCTCAGCCAGTGCCTGCTGTAATAACGGCGCGTAACTGTCACTGCGTTCGGCCTGCAGATAATGTTCGTTGGTCAGCATTTCGGCCAGCATGGCGGGCGACTGAATACAGGCTTCGGCGACAAAATCAGATAAGGCCAGCAAGCGTAACAGCATCGGCTGATGAGCGAAAAACAAGGCTTGCTGCGTAGTATCAGCGCGTTCCAACAGCCGTTGCCACTGCCGGTTCGCCAATTCAGACAACAAGGCAGGTAAAGGAAGTACAGTCGATGAGGTCATGTTCAGACAATCCGTTTACGATCAATATCTAAAGCATAACAGCAGTGATGCAACTGCGGGATGTTGCGATACTTAATCTGTGATTTTCAGATATACATATGATTCAAGATTGGTCAGATAAGATATAAGCGACCGTCGGCGGCAGGGATGCCGCCGTTCGAGCCTACAGGGATGTATTTATGGCGTGTCAGCGTTCTGTTATCTGAACATCCGTGTTCTCGCCCTGACATGTGGCACAAATGCCCTGCAATTCGAGAAATTGCGGAATTAACGTGAAATGATACGCGGCGGCCTGTTGTTCCAGTTCCGCCACCAGTGAGTCAGCGATCGGCACTTCCTGCACCTGTCCGCACCGATGGCAAATCAACAATTGCGTGACATGTCCGCAGTGTTGATGATGGCAAACCATATATTTCTGGATCGACTGGATATAGTGCACCATCCCCGCCTCGACCAGAAACGCCAGTGCTCGATACACAGTCGGCGGCTGCCAGTGCACCTCTTTCTCACGCAACAGTTGTAGCACGTCATAAGCACTGACGGCCCGATCCGCCTGCAGCAATACATCCAGCACTAACCGGCGATTGGTGGTCAAGCCGGCCTGATTATGTTCACAGCGAGGCGATGCATGCTGCATGGGTTCAATACTCCTGAATAACCTGATCCCTATTAAGGATACCGAATCACTGCCGATTCAGCAGCAAAAAGTCTTATTGATAATACTTTTCATCCCGAATGTTATGTTATAACATCCGCAACAATCTGTAACCTCATGGTTCACTGCAATGTCTCATTCCCATCAAGCTTCATCGCCACGGCCAGCAGCCAGTCTATTCTGGTCCGTCGGGCAACGCCTGTTAGTTGCTGCTGTCATCTTATTGCCGATCTGGGCGCTCTTACTCTGGAGTATGCGTTAATCATGCTACGGTTTGAAAATCTGACGCTGGGGTATGATCGGCACCCGGCCATTCATCATCTGAATCTGGATATCCCAGCCGGTCAGCTATTGGCCATTGTTGGCCCTAATGGCGCCGGTAAATCGACGCTGCTGAAAGGTATCATGGGCAAGCTAAAACCCCTGCAGGGCACTTTACAGCTACAAGGTATCACCCGCGAGCAGATCGCCTATCTGCCGCAACAATCGCGCATTGACCGACAGTTTCCCATCAGCGTCACGGAACTGGTCGGCATGGGCCTATGGCGTGAACTGGGTAGCTTTGGCCGTTTGACCAAGGCACACCGCCATCAGATTGAACATGCACTGGCCGCCGTGGGCATGCAGGGTTTTGCCAACCGCCCGATCGCCTCACTGTCTGGTGGACAACTGCAACGCACCCTGTTTGCCCGGCTTTATCTGCAGGATGCACAGCTGATCCTGCTGGATGAACCCTTCAACGCCATTGATAGCCGAACCTGTCAGGATCTGCTGCAGTTGTTGCATCACTGGCATGCACAAGGCCGTACCATTCTGGCGGTGCTGCATGACAACGAACAGGTCCGTCATCACTTTCCGCAGAGCCTGTTACTGGCCCGCCAGATGATCGCTTACGGCCCGACCGCCGAGGTGATCACCGCAGAAAACTGGCAACAGGCCCGTCATCAAATCGACTCGTTTGATGAAGATGCTCCGGTGTGTCATCTCTCAGAAAAGGAAGTTGCCTGATGCTCACCTTGTTATGGCAGTGGTTGATCCAACCCTTTGCCGAATTTGATTTTATGCTACGGGCTCTGGCCGGTTGTATTGCGTTATCACTCAGTGCGCCACTGGTGGGTGTCTTTTTGATGTTGCGCCGGATGAGCCTGACCGGTGATGCGATGGCACATGCCATCTTACCCGGTGCCGCACTGGGATATCTGGTGGCTGGGTTGTCGGTGGAAGCGATGACCATTGGTGGGTTGCTGGCCGGTGGACTGGTGGTGATCCTGTCCGGATTTGTGGCGCGCCTGACCGAAAGTGGCGAAGACAGCAGTCTGGCCGCGTTCTATCTGATCTCGATGGCACTGGGGGTGATGATTATTTCCGTGCATGGCAGCAGTGTCGATCTGTTGCATGTCCTGTTCGGTTCTGCCCTGGCCTTGAACGACGCCGCACTCTGGCTGCTGGGAAGTGTCACTTCACTCACGCTGCTCTTGCTGGCACTGCTCTATCGCCCTTTGGTGATGGAGTGTCTGGATCCGGATTTTCTCGGCAGCGTCAGCCGGATGGGGCCGATTGCCCACATCGCGTTTCTCTTGCTGGCGGTGCTGAATCTGATCGCCGGGTTCCACGCCATTGGCACCCTGATGGCAGTCGGCATCATGATCCTGCCCGCCATCACGGCCCGTTACTGGACCAACCGTCTCAGCCACCTGTTACTGATTTCTGTGCTACTGGCCATGTTCAGTGCACTGGTTGGTCTGCTGATTTCCTACCATTTGGGGTGGCCTACCAGTCCGGCCATCATCCTGACATTGGGGATCGGCTATTTTCTCTCGGTGATTTTTGGGCGTCAAAGCGGTTTGCTCTGGCGTTATGTTCACCGTTCACATCTGCAAGCCTAAGGAGTTTTCATGCGTTTATCATCGCTCCTCGTTTCTGCCGTATTGGCATCCTGTCTGAGCAGTAGCAGCGTGTTTGCCGCTGATAAGATACCGGTGCTGGCCAGTTTCTCAATCCTCGGCGATTTGGTGAAACAGGTGGGTGGAGAACATGTCACCGTGACGACACTGGTTGGAGTGAATGGTGATGCGCACGTTTATCAGCCAACGCCGCAGGACACCATCCATCTGACCCACTCACAGTTATTTGTCGTCAATGGACTGGGCTTTGAAGGCTGGATGGATCGATTGGTGTCCGCCAGTCATTACAAAGGCAAGGTGATCACCGCCAGTCAGGGCATTCAACCCCAGACCTTCGTTGATGCCGAAGATGCGGCAAAACATGCGCAGCCCACCCAAGACCCTCACGCCTGGCACAGCATTCCCAATGTGATCCAATATGTACATAACATTGCAGATGGCTTAAGCCAGACCGACCCGGCCCATCAGGCCGATTATCAGCGCAATGCCGCGAACTATATTCAGAAGCTGGACGCGCTCGACCATACCCTGTTACAGGAATTTGCCGCGATCCCAAGCGAACAGCGCAAGATGATCACCAGCCATGATGCCTTTGGCTATCTGTCACGTCACTATCAGCTCACCGCCATTGCCCCGCAGGGCGTCAATACCGAATCCGAAGCGTCTGCCGGTGATGTGGCAAAAATTATCCAGCAAATCCGTAAGGAAAAGATCAAAGCCCTGTTTGTCGAAAATATTTCTGACCCGCGGCTGATGTTGCAAATCAGCAAAGAAACCGGTGTGATCCCCGGTAAGGAATTGTACTCCGACGCCTTGTCCGCCAAGGATGGTCCGGCTTCGACCTATCTGGACATGATGCGCTACAATACCGCACAAATTCTGGCCGCGCTGAAGCAGTAAATGATGAAAAGATTCTGCCTATTTCTTCTGTTGAGCCTCGCCGCACCGCTGGCGATGGCTCATCCGCATGCTTGGATGGATCTGCAAACCCGCTTTTTGATTGATGATAAACAGCAATTAACGGCACTCGATCTGATCTGGCACTTCGACGATTTTTATTCCGCCAACATCATCGAAGACATGAAGCAGAAGAAAGAGCCGCTGGCACAGCAATATCAGGATTTTGCCAAACAAAGCGTTGAATTCATGGCTTCCGAGAACTGGTTAACCCATTTAAAAATGAATGGAAAAGATCTCACCTTCTCCCCGCCGACGGCTTACCGCACTGAAAAACAGCAATATCATCTGGTGCTGCATTTTGTGCTGCCGCTGAAAGAACCCGTCGTGGTCAAAGGCAATACCTTCAGCCTCTCCATTTATGATTCAACCTATTATGTGGAGATGCTGCACCACAGACTCAGCGCCATCAGCTTCTCGGATAATGCCAGCAAACTGTGCAGTGCACGGCTTGAAACCCCGAAACCCCCAGACGATCTAAGTGCTTATGCCGCTTCGCTGGATGTAACACAGCAAAGCGATAAAGGACTGGGAACACTCTTTGCTGAAAAGGTCATCGTGACATGTCATCCATAACCACACCGCAACAAGATCGTGTTCATTTCATTCTTCTGCTGACAGCATTTCTTGCCTTAGGTGGCATCCTGCTCACCGCCATGTTGCACTGGCAGTGGCTCAGCTGGCAGGTCATGCAATGGCAAAATCAGCTGCATAAGCAAATGGCCATTCTGTTACGGGCTGCGCTGAGCCCTGATATCAAAACCAAAGCATTACTGCTGGGGCTCTGCTTTCTCTACGGTGTATTTCATGCGGTCGGGCCCGGCCATGGTAAAGCCGTACTCAGCACCTATCTGGCCACACATGACAGCCAGCTAAAACGAGCAATGAGTCTGTCGCTGGGGGCCGCCCTGATGCAGGCGCTGGTCGCCATCTTGCTGATGACGGTTATCACCACTTTACTCGGCTGGACACAGATCCGCGCCCAGCAATTCGGTCTGCAGTTGGATCAATTCAGTTTCTGGCTGATTGCCCTGCTGGGTGGTTATCTCAGTCTGCGCGCTACTTATCGGTTATACCAACTCAGACAACCGGCAAAACCCCGATTCACCATTCATCGCGTACAACCGGCCAGCCATAAAACCGTGACCGGGCTCCAGCGCCAACCCGTTTCCTCGCAAGCCGCCTGCGGCTGTGGCCATGCCCACACCCCGGATCTCACGCAATTAAACAAGGCGCAAGACTGGCACAGCCAACTGGGAGTCATGTTCACCATGGGGATCCGTCCCTGCACTGGTGCCCTCCTGATCATGGTGTTGGCCAAATCCATCGGTCTGTTCTCACTGGGAATTGCCGCCGTCTTATTGATGGCGCTCGGCACTGCTGGAACCGTGTGTTTACTCGCCTGGTTCAGCCACAGCATGCGTCATCTGGCGATCCGTCTCATTAGTCATAAAAAATCCGGGCCATGGGTGTATTACAGTCTGGAAATCATCGCGCTGTTGGGAGGAATATTCTTGATCCTGCTGGGTTATGGCATGGCTCACGCCTTCAGCACACAGATTTCACCGTTTTTCCGGCATTATTGAGACAGACTTTAATTGCATAAAATCGAACGATTTAGTGGAAATAATCCACTTATTTTTCGATAAATCTGCAGTCATACTGTCATCGTCAATTTAAAAATGCCGCAGGTGATAATATGTCGCAACTCAGCCGTAAAACCGAACATCTCGTACAAGGTCAGCCAACCCGGGATGGTGCCGGGGTTAATCTGGTGCGGGTGCTGACCCACCAATGGCAACGTCGGCTGGATCCGTTCCTGATGCTCGATGAATTTCGCTCCGACGATCCGAATGATTACATCGCAGGTTTTCCGGAACATCCGCATCGTGGCTTTGAAACGGTCACCTATATGCTGGCCGGGCAAATGCGTCACAAAGACAATGCTGGCCATGAAGGTGTCGTCGGTCCGGGTGATGTCCAGTGGATGACGGCGGGCAAAGGGATCCTGCACTCAGAAACCCCCGAACAAGTGGAAGGTCTGATGCACGGTTTTCAGCTCTGGATCAACTTGCCAGCCAAAAACAAACTGGCCAAACCAACCTATCAGGAAGTAGCAAGTAATCAGATCCCGGTCGTCCGTAGTCAAGAAGGGCATTCGGTCAAAGTGATTGCCGGTCAGTGGCATGACATCGTCGGACCGCTGCAACGGCCAGATACTGCCCCCTTGTATCTGGACATTCAGTTGGCCAATGCCCAGCCGATCTTTGTTCCCATTACCGCCAGTCACAATGCGCTGGTTTATGTGGTAGCAGGGGAACCCGAGGTCGGCGGACAGCGCGTCACGGCCCGTCGGATGGCGGTTCTGGAAAACAACCCACAGGCCGATGGTGTGCTGCTGCAAGGGAATGCCGGCGATCAACTGCTCGTATTAACCGGCCAGCCGTTGGCCGAACCGATTGTGCAATGGGGGCCGTTTGTCATGAACAGCCGCGAGGAAATTGAACAAGCCATTGCCGACTACCAGACCGGTCAATTCTGACAATAAAAAAGCGGCCGTGAATGGCCGCTTTGCTAATGCTGACGGAAGAATGGTCCATTATTCCGCGAAATAGGTGCCCCAACCGTCATAATCGACGCGGTATTTCTTACACAGTGGCAACAGGGTAGCGATTTCCGCCGTGATCCGCTCAACATCCAACGAACCCTCTTTGGTAGCGTCAAAGCAAAACACTATCGCACCGTCATCCAGTTCCACTTCTTCTGCGTCCTCGACCTCAAAACCGGCCTTAAACAAATCCACGGCCAGTTTTTCCAGACTGTCGAAGTCAATAGCTGCAAAGTGATGTTCTATCGGATATTCTGCATCTGGATTACTGCCGTCTTCCATCAATTCAGCAATAATTTCCGCCGTTTCTTCCTGCCATTCCATTAATTCTTGACTCATATCAGCTCCTTGCCCCGAACCATTATGCCGAGAGACTTCCTGCTTCGTCGGCTCAGATTTTTCATGTTTCATTATTACAGACTAGCCAGTTTATCGGAAGGCAACGCCAGTTCCGTATTTTTGTTAATACCGATCCCATGCGCCAGAATAGCCTTGGCAATCTCATGAGCCTCTTCGAGTGAATGCATCTGATAGGTCCCGCATTGATATACATTCAACTCAGGGATCTTGGTTTGATCCACCACGTTCAGCACATCCGCCATCGCCGCCTGCCAGGCCGCAGCTACACGCGCTTCATCTGGCGTACCAATCAAACTCATATAAAAACCAGTCCGGCAGCCCATAGGGGAAATATCAATAATTTCCACATCACTGCCATTCAGATGATCGCGCATGAAACCCGCAAACAAATGTTCCAACGTATGAATCCCCCGCTCAGGCAGGATCTCCTTATTCGGCACACAGAAGCGCAGATCAAACACCGTAATCGGATCACCATGTGGTGTGCGCATCTGTTTTGCCACACGCACTGCCGGAGCCTGCATACGGGTATGATCTACAGTAAAACTATCTAATAACGGCATGCTGCCTCCTTTAACATTCTGTGTTTACAGCGAACTCTGACATTGCCGGAACTGGGCCGCATAGCGTTTCGCCCGCGTATCTACGATGCGGGAGGTCTTGAGTAACCAGCGTTTATCGTTGTGCGTACCACGCCGAAAACCGCCCCAGCCTTCATGATAATTGAGATACATATTATACGCATCCGATGGTGCAACTTTGTTTACCCGGCTCGTCTTGTAGGCATACCAGCCCATGAAATCAATGGCGTCGGCAAAATTATCCCGATCTGCCCAGCGATTACCGGTCTGCTTTTTATAATCATCCCACGCTTCATCTTTCACCTGGGCATAACCATAGGCGGAACTACGTCGACCAATCGGTACAAAGAGGAAATAATCCATCGGCGGTTTCGCATCATATTTGAAACTCGATTCCTGATACATCATCGCCATCGGCACCGTCAGAGGGATTTTCCAGCGCTTCTGCATATCCAATGCAGCTTCATACCAGTCACTATTCTGCCTGAAAATATCACAAATATTTTCTGGATTTGCGGGGCGTTGCGTCGTTATTGAACTGCATGAGGTCAGCAATAACAACAAAAGCAGAAAGAGTGGTTTTAACATGACACGACAATCCATAAAAACAAAACCACATCGTCATCTGCTTAATGCACAGTAACGATGTGGTTACAGGAAGAGGATCAGATAGCTTCTTCGTTCTCTTCGCCGGTACGAATTCGAATGACACGTTCTACCGTGGTGACGAAAATCTTACCATCGCCGATCTTGCCGGTTTTAGCACTGCGATTAATGGCATCGATGCAGTTCTCAACATCATCGTCGTTCACCACCAATTCCAGTTTCACTTTAGGCAGAAAATCGACGACATACTCAGCACCACGATACAGTTCAGTATGGCCTTTTTGACGACCAAAGCCTTTCACTTCAGAAACGGTCATACCACTGATGCCGATTTCGCCCAGTGCTTCGCGCACATCATCCAATTTGAATGGTTTAATAATCGCTTCAATCTTTTTCATATCTACTGCTCTCCTGCCAGATCATATCCTGTTTATCAACATGATACCTGTTGCGGATGATTTCAACCACCCTCAGCAATTCAGGGTTTGAACTGTGACATAATCCAATAACATTTAACATTTGTTATAGCACAGGAATCGCTTTTTACCGGATAAAAAAAAACCGCCCGGCTTTCGCCAGACGGTTTCTTCGCAACACAAATACTGAAACGTAAAATTAACGTTTGGAGTATTGTGGACGCTTACGCGCTTTATGCAGACCAACTTTCTTACGTTCAACGCGACGTGCATCACGGGTAACGAAGCCCGCTTTACGCAGTGTTGGACGCAGAGATTCGTCGTATTGCATCAGTGCACGGGTGATACCGTGACGGATAGCGCCGGCCTGACCAGTGATACCACCGCCAGAAACGGTGATGTACAGGTCGATTTTATCAGTCAGTTCAACCAGCTCCAGAGCCTGCATTACCACCATACGAGCGGTAGGACGACCGAAGTAATCCTGCAGTGAACGCTTGTTGATAACGATATTGCCGCTACCTACTTTAGCAAATACACGAGCGGTAGAGCTTTTGCGACGGCCAGTGCCGTAGTATTGATTTTCAGCCATTTGCCAGCTCCCGATTAGATGTCCAGTACTTGAGGTTGTTGAGCCGCATGGTTGTGCTCGGTACCTGCGTAAACTTTCAGTTTACGGAACATAGCACGACCCAGCGGGCCTTTTGGCAACATACCTTTGACTGCGATTTCGAGAACCATTTCTGGCTTACGATCAATCAGCTTTTCAAAAGTGATAGATTTCAGACCACCTGGGAAACCAGAGTATGAATAGTAAGTTTTAGCTGCTGCTTTGTTACCAGTCACAGCAATTTTCTCTGCATTGATAACAACGATGTAATCACCGGTATCAACATGCGGAGTGTATTCTGGTTTGTGCTTACCGCGCAGGCGGGAAGCGATTTCAGTGGCCAGACGACCTAAGGTTTTGCCTTCTGCGTCAACAACGTACCAGTCACGCTTAACGGTTTCTGGTTTGGCAACGAAAGTTTTCATCGAGTAAACCCAAATTACCTAAATAAAATAACGAATTACGTCTTGATTTAAGACATAACCTGTGAATGCTTTCGCTTGTACCCCTTCGAATACAAGACCAGCAGAGTTGCTAGTCCACGCGTAGCGGCGTGGGCACCGTCTACGGAGGTGGCCTGTAACGTGGGCCGCAAGATTATAGGGGAAGCTGATGAGAAAAGCATCTTGATTTTTATTTTATCGCTACAAATAGTTCTATCTGTTTAAGTTTGATTTCAGCTTTTTATTGTGTAATCACACTACGTAGAGTCCGCAATATAAAAGCGTTACACTTAGCTTAAGTCTGCGGCTATAGTGAAGCCGTCTCCTGTAATGTATTTAAGGTGTTGTTATGACGACTGAATTCACCATGATCCTGTTTGTAGTAATCGGCCTGATTATTGGCTTTGTGGCAGGACGTTCAACTTCCCGGGCTGGTGATGCAGCCAAACTGCACAAAGAATTAACCAAAACCCGTAAGGAATTTGAACAGTACAAACGGGATGTGCAGGATCATTTCATCGGATTCTCCACGCTGATGGAGCAACTAGATGTCCAGTATCAACGCATGTCACAACATATGACTGAACAGAGCGAAAAGCTCACGAACAGTCAGACCGTTTACAATTTCCAACCGGATGTTCCTGCCGAGGAAAAAGAACTGCCAACACCCGTTAACGAAGGCGTTCATCCACCACGCGACTACTCAGGTGAGCCATCAGGTTTATTAAATGATCATAAATCTTAGTGAACTCTTCTTAGCAATTCTTGTCATATACCAATGAGTTGGTAGTTACTTGGTCTTGTTTGTAAGGAGCTGTGGCGCATGAGCAATACCCGACACATGTTGAGTGCTTTAGCATTAAGTTTGAGTATGGCTTTATCTGCATTACCTGCTCAGGCCGCTTTACCGTTAACTGTTAACGGACAAGAGATGCCGAGCTTGGCCCCCGTCGTTGAAAAGGTGACGCCTGCGGTTGTTAATATTCTGGTTTCAGGCAAAAAGAAGACCCGTCAGGAGATCCCGGAACAATTCCGCTTCTTCTTTGGTCCTGATGCGCCAGATTCCCAGGTACAGGAACAGCCGTTTCAGGCTTTAGGTTCAGGCGTTATTATTGATGCAGCTAAAGGCTACGTGATCACAAACCACCACGTTGTGGATGGTGCAGACGAAATTAAAGTAACCCTCAAGGATGGCCGGGAATTCAAAGCGAAGAAGATTGGTGAGGATCAGCAATCAGATATCGCACTGTTACAGATAAAGGCCGATGGTCTTTCTGAAATCAAGCTGGCAAATACCGACCAGTTACGCGTCGGCGATTTTGCCATTGCCATTGGTAACCCGTTTGGTCTGGGTCAGACCGTGACATCCGGCATTGTCAGTGCGCTGGGGCGTAGTGGCCTGAATATCGAAAATATCGAGAACTTCATCCAAACCGATGCCGCCATCAACTCCGGTAACTCCGGCGGTGCACTGGTGAATCTCCAGGGCGAACTGATTGGTATCAACACCGCTATTTTAGGGCCTAACGGTGGCAACATCGGTATCGGCTTCGCGATCCCTGCAAATATGGTCCGTGATATCTCAGACCAGATCCTGAAATACGGTGAAGTTCGTCGTGGTGTCCTTGGTATCATGGGCGGAGAGCTGACGGCTGATTTAGCAAAAGCATTTGGTACAGATAAACAACAGGGTGCGTTTGTTAATCAGGTGGTGCCTCATTCTGCCGCTGACGCAGCCGGGATCAAACCGGGCGACATCATCGTTAAGCTGAACGGAAAAGCAGTGAAGTCATTCGGCGAGTTACGGGCCAACATTGCTACCATGGGGGCAGGAAAAACCGTCACGCTGGGTGTCATCCGTGATGGCAAAGAACAGGAAGTCAATGTAACACTGAAGCAGGCTGACCTTTCTGAAACCAAAGCCAGTGTGCTGCATCCCGCTCTGGAAGGCGCTACCTTAGGTAACAGCGAACCGGGTTCTGATATCGTCGGGGTAGTCATTACCAAACTGGACCAACATTCCGCAGCGGCACAGGCGGGATTACAGAAAGGTGATGTCATCATTGGTGTAAACCGTACACCAATTACGAATCTGCAAGAGCTGCGTGCTGAGATGAAACATCATGGTGATATTCTGGCATTGAATATTCGCCGTGGCGATGCCAATCTCTATCTGGTACTGCGTTAACAAATCCGCCTGCTGATCATGTGTCAGCAGGCGATTCTTCTGGAAGATATGCTATTCTTTTCATTCAGTTGGAATGGAGAGAGTGTTCATGATAATCGCAGCCTTACGTTATATTGGCAAAGCCGTGCTATTAGGGCTGTTGCTTGCTGGTTTGATTATCTGGGCTCCTCGCCTGCGTCAATTCAGTTTTGATACTCCCGATCCACGGGATTCTCCACCCTTGAGTTATGCCTATGCAGCCAGTCGCGCAGGTCCGGCCGTTGTCAATATATACACTCGCAGTTTTCAGCACTCCTCGCTGAACAATGGCAAAGAATTATTACCACAAAGCCTGGGTTCTGGTGTGATCATGCAGCGTAAGGGCTATGTTCTCACCAATTTCCATGTTATTGCCGATGCAGATCAAATCATTGTGGCCTTGCAGGATGGTCGGGTTTTTACCGCCGAGTTAGTCGGTGCGGATGTGCCTACCGATCTGGCGGTGCTGTCAATTTCTGCTGATAATCTGCCGGAAATTCCCCAAGATCCGCAGCTATCGCCCCTAGTCGGCGATGTCGTGCTGGCTATCGGTAACCCCTATAACGTTGGTCAGACCATCACGCAGGGTATTATTAGTGCCACAGGCCGCATCGGTCTTAGCACAATGGGGCCAGACAGTAACGGGCGTCAGGATCTGTTACAGACGGATGCCGCCATTAATTCCGGGAATTCTGGTGGAGCCTTAGTCAATACCCGAGGCGAATTGGTTGGTATCAATGCCGGTTCCTATCATTCCGGTACATCACAGGAGGGATATGGCATCAGTTTTGCGATCCCATATCGCCTGGCAAAACGGATCATGGATGAACTGATTGCCCATGGCCGCGTAAAACGGGGATATGTGGGAATTTCAAGTATTCAAATCGATTCCGTCACGGCGAAATTAGAAGACGCCAAGATGTCACAGGGCTTAATGATCGAAAATATGGATAGTGAAGGTCCTGCAGCCAAGGGGGGCTTACAACGTGGCGATTTTCTGTTGCGGATCAACGATAAACCCATTGTCAACGTTCGCGACGCCATGGATCTTATTGCTGAAATGCAACCCGGAACCAAAGCAAAATTCACCGTCTTGCGTAACGGAAAACAGCTCGATTTCATGATTACCGTTGATGAAGATATGCGCTTCAATAAAACCAACAATGGATAAACAAAAGGCACCTTCAGGTGCCTTTTATCATTTACGCCAGTGATATTATTCGGCCTTTATCCGCTCGATCTGTCCACCCAGCGCACGCAATTTTTCTTCGATGTGCTCGTAACCGCGATCGATATGGTAAATACGATCAACCATCGTCGTACCTTGCGCAACAAAACCAGCCAAAACCAGACTGGCTGACGCTCGTAGATCAGTGGCCATCACCTGAGCCCCCGATAAACGCTCAACACCATGACAAATCACGGTATTGCTCTCGATTTCTGCATGACCGCCCATACGAATGAGTTCAGGAATATGCATGAAGCGGTTTTCAAAGATGGTTTCCGTGATCACCCCGGTTCCCTCTGCCACCATATTCAGCAGGCTGAACTGAGCTTGCATATCGGTTGGAAACCCTGGATGGGGTGCTGTGCGAATATTGACAGCCTTGGGACGACGACCGTGCATGTCCAGACTGATCCAATCGTCACCCACATCGATATCGGCTCCCGCCTCTGTCAATTTGGCCAGCACGGCATCCAGTGTATCAGGACGGGTATTGCGGCAGACGATTTTACCACCGGTCACAGCCGCAGCAATCAGGAAGGTGCCCGTCTCAATACGATCGGGCAGCACGCGATAGACACCGCCACCTAAGCGTTCCACACCCTCAATAATAATCTTGTCTGTACCAGCACCGCTGATTTTTGCACCCAGTGTGTTCAGGAAATTCGCTGTATCGACGATTTCAGGTTCACGAGCCGCATTTTCAATGACGGTCTTACCTTCAGCCAGCGTTGCAGCACACATGATTGTCACGGTTGCGCCAACACTCACCTTATCCATAACGATATGCGCGCCTTTCAGACGACCGTCGACGCTGGCTTTAACGTAGCCTTCCTCAAGGGTGATTTTGGCACCCAGCTGCTCCAAGCCATGAATATGCAAATCCACCGGACGCGCACCGATAGCACAACCGCCCGGTAAGGAGACTTGTCCCTGACCAAAACGGGCCACCAGTGGCCCTAATGCCCAGATCGAAGCTCTCATGGTTTTTACCAGTTCATACGGAGCACAAAATACATTAACCGGGCCGGCATCCACATGCACGGAACCGTTGCGTTCGACACGAGCCCCTAACTGACTCAGCAGTTTCATGGTCGTATCAATATCACGTAATTTAGGTACGTTCTGGATTTCTACTGGTTTTTCTGCGAGTAACGCAGCAAAAAGAATGGGCAGAGCAGCATTTTTGGCACCGGAAATAATAACCTCACCGGTGAGCTGGGTTGGCCCCTGCACACGAAATTTATCCATAGTGACGATTTCTCAACATTAGATTTCATAGCGCGGTGATCCGCGCTGACTTAAAAACCGTTCAGTTTCCGATCGCGTTGCCACTCTTCAGGTGTAAACGCTTTGATACTCAGGGCATGGATGGCATTGCTGGCAATATGTTCCGTCAGCGGAGCATAAATAGTCTGCTGTTTTTTCACCCGGCTCATACCGGCAAACAGGGAGGAAACGGCAATAACTTGATAGTGACCATTGTCACCCTGTACATGTAACTCGTCCAGCGCGAGAGCGGCCCGAAGAATACTCTCAATCTCGGTTGGATGCATAATAATTTCTCGTTTATTGCGGTGATACCAGATCGAACAGTGTGCTGACGCCATATAAAGCGAGCAACCGCACTAATTCGGGTGACGCGCCGGTAATAGAAAGGCGCTGATTATCAGCCTGACAAGCCTGAGCCCACTTCACCAAAAAAGCCACTCCGGCAGAATCAATCTTCGTTGCTGTACCAAGATCAACCATGTTCTGGCGGAACAGGGTTGCCCGTTCCGCCCATAATTGTGTCACTTGTTCAGCATTCAGACTGCCTGTCAGCTTCATGACTGTTTACTCTGTAATGTTGCTGGTTTCAGGTTATGTTGTTCCAGCATAGAACTCACACTGTCGATCCCTTTCTGTCGAATTGAACCACCCAGTTCTGATTGTTTTGACGACAGCAGACTGACTCCTTCCGCAACCATGTCGAATACTTTCCATTCCCCGGTGCGACTGTTTTTCCGCAGTTGGAATACTACGTTAATTTCAGGCTTACTCGGGTCAATAACGGTCACCTTCACTGACACTTCTTTTTTATCATCAACAGGCTGGCTGGATTCGACCTGAATCGTCTGTTTATCGTATTTCCCTAATGCATCGGCATAGGTAGCCACAATATAGTCAGTGAATGCCTTAACAAACCGATCCCGTTGTTCTGGTGTGGTGTTTTTCAGTTCTGCACCAATGACCTTATAGGCAGCAAACTTGTTATCGACATAAGGCATCAACTCCTCACGAACAATAGTGCGCAGGTAGTTCGGATCCTTTTTGACTTGTGGTGCATCTTGTTCCAACCGCAAAAACGTTTTTCCAGCAGCGTCTTTAACCAGCGAGTATGGATCTTGCGCATTGATCGCAAATGCCTGCGCTGATACCAGCAGGAATAACCAGACAACCCAACGACTTACCCACTTAAACATTGCGTGACTCCTAATATTTTTTAGTGATTGGTACTTTTCGCTGCCGAGGTCGGCTCAGCAGACTTACCATTTGCTTGTCCATAGACGAACTTGCCGATCAAATCTTCCAGCACTAATGCCGATTTGGTGTCGGTAATGGAATCCCCGTTTTTCAACATAGCAGTACCCATGTCGGCATCAGAAAATCCAGGCGTAATAGCAATATATTGTTCACCTAATAGACCTGAAGTCCGAATGGCGGCGGTGCTTGTATCAGACAATTGGTTGTAACGGCTTTCGATCTGCATTTCCACTTTAGGGGTGAAGTTTTTAACATCAATTGAAATATTAGAAACCCGTCCAATCACCACCCCCCCAATTTTGACCGGTGCCCGCACCTTAAGGCTGCCGATATTATCAAAACTGGCATATACCGCGTAGCTATCCCCCTGGCTACTAAAACTCAGCCCGGCCACTTTGAGGGCCAACATCACACCGGCAAAAATACCTGCCAGCATGAAACATCCAACCAGAAACTCAATTTTACTGAACTTCATTGCGCTCACCTGAACATGACGGCTGTCATTAAAAAATCCAATCCTAATACCAGCAATGAGGCATGAACCACGGTACGAGTGGTTGCCTGACTGATCCCTGCTGCCGTGGGCTGACTGTCATAACCATTAAACAGTGCGACCCATGTGACAGCCAATGCAAAAACAATGGCTTTATAAATGCCCTGAACAATATCCTTGTTCCAGTCCACAGAAGCTTGCATGGATGACCAGAAACCACCGTCATCAGCCCCCAACCAGTCAACCCCGACCAATTTGCCCCCAATGATACCAATGAAACAAAACATCAGGGATAACAGCGGCAGGCTGATTGCGCCAGCCCAGAATCGTGGTGAAATAATGCGACGCAAAGGGTCGACCGCCATCATTTCCAGACTGCTGAGTTGCTCTGTCGCTTTCATTAACCCGATTTCGGCTGTCAAGGCTGAACCGGCACGACCTGCAAATAATAACGCCGTCACCACAGGGCCCAGCTCTCGTAACAATGACAGTGCCACTAACGGCCCCAGTGATGCTTCTGCACCGAAATCCACTAAGACTCGGTAACCTTGCAAACCGAGCACCATACCGATAAACAAACCGGAAACCAAAATAATCAACACCGATTCAACGCCAACAACATAAAGCTGCTGGATCAGTAGTGGAAAATGTTTTCTCGGCTCGGGTCGTCCGATCAATGCCTGATACAGCATGATCCCGGCTCGTCCGATCGTGTTCAGGCTCTGGATGCCCCGCCGTCCAAGACGGCTGATAAAATCCACCAACATCTACAATTCCTGTAACAATTCAACGGCTGGATAATGAAATGGAACCGGGCCATCCGGTAACCCCTGCACGAACTGCACAACTTCCGGATTACCTTCACGCCGTAATTCTTCCGGAGAACCCTGTGCGACGATCCGATGATTCGCAATCAAATACACATGATCGGCAATGCTCATCACTTCAGCCACATCATGCGAAACAATCACCGACGTGATCCCCAGCGATTGATTAAGCTCCCGGATCAATTTCACCAGAACCCCCATGGTGATCGGGTCCTGTCCGGCAAACGGTTCATCATACATGATCAGCTCAGGATCCAACGCAATGGCCCGCGCCAACGCCGCACGACGCGCCATACCGCCAGAAAGCTGCGCAGGCATCAAATTCGCGGCACCACGCAACCCGACCGATTCCAGTTTCATCAGCACCAGAGTGCGGATAATCTCCTCGGGTAAGTGGGTATGTTCACGCAACGGGTATGCTACGTTATCAAAGACACTGATCCCACTGAATAGCGCACCGCTTTGAAACAACATGCTCATACGTTTGCGGATCGCATAAAGATCACCCCGCTTTAACTGCGGAATATCATTCCCATCAAAGAGGATCTTTCCTTGATCCGGCTTGATCTGTCCACCGATCAACCGTAACAGCGTCGTTTTACCAATACCACTGGGGCCCATGAATGCCGTAATTTTGCCTTTGGGTATCTCCAGACTGATATTGTCGTAAATCAACCGCTCTCCATGACTGAAACTTAAGTTTTGGATCTGGATCAACGAATTGCTCACGTAACCTCCACTGACAAACGTCTGGCGCCCATTGTATATGCTGCAAAATGCCGTAGCCAATTAAACTGGTATCTATTGATACTGTTTTAAAGCAAAAAAAGAGCCGTTATCGCTTATGCGCTGAGGTTTTCATATAATAGGCTATTGCGCAATACGCTCAGAGGATCGTTGATGACAACCAATTTTGATTTCCGCCAGTCCGCACAACGGGTTTTACGCTTGGAGTTGCAAGCGATAGAAGGGCTTTTTCAAACGCTGGATGAACAATTCAGTCAGGCTTGTCAGATGCTCTTTGAGTGTCGCGGTAAAGTCGTGGTGATGGGAATGGGTAAATCAGGCCACATTGCCCGTAAAATGGCCGCGAGTTTTGCCAGTACCGGCACGCCGTCCTTTTTTATCCACCCAGGCGAAGCCAGCCACGGTGATCTTGGCATGCTGAGTGCCAATGACATTGTCATTGCCATTTCCAACTCTGGTGAAAGCAATGAGATTATGGCCGTCCTGCCTGTGATCAAGCGCTGGGGGATCCCGCTAATCTGCATGACCAGCCGTCCTGATTCCACCATGGCCAAAGAGGCGGATATTCATCTTTGCCTGCATGTGGAACAAGAAGCCTGCTCATTAGGACTCGCACCTACCTCCAGCACCACCGCTACGTTAGTGCTCGGCGATGCGCTGGCTGTATCGTTGCTGGAAGCCCGAGGGTTCACCGCCGATGACTTCGCCATGTCGCACCCAGGCGGAGCGCTGGGTCGAAAACTGCTATTACGCAACGCCGATATTATGCATCAGGGCGAACTGATACCCGCGGTCTCCGATCAGGCGACGGTGAGTGATGCCTTACTCGAAATGAGTCGTAAAGGCCTTGGCATGACTGCCATTCTGGATAATGCCGGAACCCTGGCCGGTATTTTCACTGATGGCGATTTACGTCGCATACTGGATCAGCAGCTTGATATCCATACCACCCCGATCACCAAAGTCATGACGGTCAATTGCATCACCGTGCCAGCCGAAATGCTGGTGGCCCAATCGGTTAAACTGATGCAGGAAAGAAAAATCAACGCACTGATTGTGCTGGATAAACAACGCCATCCTATCGGTGCTTTTAATATGCATGATGTCCTCAAAGCCGGTGTAGTATGAGCGAGTTAATAACGACCTGTTATGGCCCTGTAGAAAAGCACGTTATGACACTGGCGGCTGATATTCGTCTGTTGGTTTGCGATGTCGATGGCGTCTTGTCAGATGGACTGATCTATATGGGCAACGACGGCGAAGAGCTGAAAACGTTTCATACCCATGATGGTTTCGGCATCAAAGCCTTGCTCAATGCCGGTATCGATGTGGCAGTCATTACTGGTCGTAATTCCAACATCGTGCAGCGCCGCATGCAGGCGCTCGGTGTCCAGCATATCTATCAAGGTCAGGGTAACAAATTGCCGGCCTTTGAAGATCTGTTAGATAAACTGGAACTTTCTGCCTCGCAAGCTGCCTATATCGGGGATGACGTCATTGATTTGCCCGTCATGAACAATGCTGCACTCGGTATTGCGGTCGCCAATGCGCACCCGCTGGTACGACAGAAGGCAGACTGGGTGACCCATACCCGTGGGGGTGAAGGCGCTGTGCGGGAAGTATGCGATCTGATTCTGCTTGCTCAGGGTTTGTTCGACTCGGCCCAGGGAATGTCAATATGATCAGCCGGCAAACGCTACTGATGTTTTTCCTGTTTTTAGCCTCTCTGCTGGCTTGGCAATGGTCTTCGCAGCGCGATAATCAGAATGCTCAATTGCAGAAACAAGATCTTTCTTTACCCAGTTTTACTGCGACCAAACTTCATAACCAGCGCTACTCAGCAGATGGGAAGTTAACCGATATTTTTACTGCAGATCAGGCTTTTTATTATCAGCAAGATAAAATGACCAAGACCACACACCCGGTATTACAGACATTTGATCCTGATGGTCAAAAAGCCTGGAATATTTCCGCCAACAGCGGCCAGCTTTTCAGTAACGATCGCTTGATTTTGCACGATAACGTATTGATCAAAAATCATAATCCGGCAATAGATGTTGATCGTATGCAAACCTCGTATCTGGAAATGGACATTAATAAACATCAGATAACGAGCGACAAGCCCATTACTATTGACAGCCCGGATTATCATGTACAAGGTGTCGGCTTACATGCTGATTTGAATAACAAACGCTACCAAATTCTGGACCAAGGACATGCGACTTACTTTAAGCCACGTTAGTTTTGGATTGATGCTGCTGTTCTCGGCCAGCGCTTTTGCGAAACAATCCGATTATCAGCAACCTGTGACGGTTGACTCGGTCAGCCAGCAGGCCGAATTGAATGCCAACAAAGTGACCTTTCTTCAAGACGTCAAGATCACTCAGGGGTCTATCATTATCCATGCCGATAAAGTCGTGGTATTACGTCATGAAAAAGGCAATGATGAAATGATTGCCACCGGCTATCCGGCGACATTTTTCCAAATCCTGGATAATGGCAAACCAGTCAATGCCAGTGCCAACGAACTGCGCTATCAACTCAAAGATCGCTTGGTCACCTTAACGGGAAAAGCCGAGCTGAAACAGGATGATAATCAAGTGAACGGCGATGTGATCCGCTATGACATCCAGAAGCAACAGATGGTTGCACAGAGCAGTGGCAAAGGTTCTCGCGTAAAAACCATTTTCCTACCACAGGAAATTGACGAATTTAACAAAGCAGGCAAACAATAAATTTATGGCTCTTTTGCAAGCAAGCGGTCTGAAGAAAAGTTATAAAGGCCGACAAGTGGTTCAAAATGTCAGTCTCCAGGTGGCGACCGGGCAGGTCGTAGGCCTGTTAGGGCCAAATGGTGCAGGCAAAACCACCTCTTTTTATATGATTGTCGGACTGGTACCGCAAGATGGTGGAACCGTCACCATTGATGAACAAAACATCACGTCCATGCCCATGCATCAGCGTGCACGTCATGGTATTGGCTATCTTCCACAGGAAGCCTCCATTTTTCGCCGCCTGACGGTGGAAGAGAACTTACTTGGCGTCTTACAACTGCGCGGCGAACTGACCCGGGCGGAGCAAAAAGAAAAAATGGAAGCCTTGCTGGAAGAATTTCATATCGGTCATATTCGGAAAAACACAGGTATGAGTCTCTCCGGAGGGGAACGCCGCCGGGTAGAAATAGCGCGGGCCTTGGCCGTAGAGCCCCGCTTTATTCTGCTGGATGAGCCGTTTGCAGGTGTTGATCCTATTTCCGTGATCGACATTAAACGCATCATTGAGCATTTACGTGATCGCGGTCTCGGTGTATTAATTACCGATCATAACGTGCGTGAAACGTTGGATGTCTGCGAAAAAGCCTATATTGTCAGCCATGGAAACCTGATTGCTGAAGGCACACCGGCAGAGATCCTGCAAAATGAGCATGTGAAACAAGTTTACCTCGGTGAAGGATTTACCCTGTAAACAGTGTGTCAATGGCGATTATCAGCCATAATTAACTCACGGACAGCTTGTAGATTGATCGTTTCAGCCAACCGGCTGACTACAAGCGCCGATATGGAAATTAGAGACTAAGGACAAATCCCGTAGATGAAGCCGACCTTACAGTTGCGTCTTGGCCAACAACTTGCCATGACCCCACAATTGCAACAAGCGATTCGTCTGCTGCAACTGTCCACTTTGGAACTACAGCAGGAAATCCAGCAAGCCATTGATGCCAATCCTTTATTGGAACAAGAGGATGAATCAGATATTGCTACGCCGGAACTTCCTGATGATGAAGATTTCACTCCGCCGGATAGCAGCGAAGAGATGGCTCAGGCACAAGAAAACATGCCTGAGGAACTGCCCATGGATACCACCTGGGATGAGGTTTATACCGCTGCTGGCTCCGCCCCCTCCAGTGGACTGATGAACAGTGATGATGAATCCATTTATCAGGGTGAAACATCGGAAACCTTACAAGACTATCTCTTGTGGCAGATGCGCCTAACCCCGTTCAGTGATCAAGATGCCGCCATTGCGCTCACGATCATTGATAGTATCGATGAATCCGGCTATCTCAGCGCCACACTGGAAGAGATCCAGCAAGCCGTCACAACGGATGAAGACCCCGTGGAGATGGATGAAATTGAAGCCGTGTTAAAACGGATCCAGCATTTTGATCCCATCGGAGTGGCCGCCCGTTCGGTACAGGAGTGTTTGTTAATCCAGCTCAATCAGTTCGTACCAGAAACACCCTGGTTGAATGAAGCCCGTCAGGCCATCAAAGATCACATGGATCTACTGGGTGCGCGCGATTACCGGAATCTGGCCCGCAAACTCCAGTTGAAAGAAACTGACCTGAAAGAAATTCTGCAACTGATCCAGACGTTGGAGCCGCGTCCCGGCAGTCGTGTCATGCCGAGCGAATCCAGTTATGTCATTCCTGATGTTGCCGTGCTGAAGAAAAATGGGCGCTGGGTGGTGGAATTAAATCCGGATGCGATGCCCAAAATTCGTATCAATGAAACCTATGCCTCGATGGCACGCCATGCCCGTAACAGCAGCGACAGCCAGTTCATCCGTTCTCATTTGCAAGAAGCCAAGTGGTTTATCAAGAGCTTAGAAAGCCGGAATGAAACACTTCTGAAAGTAGCCAACTGTATTGTACAACAGCAACAGGACTTCTTTGAGTATGGCGAAGAGGCAATGAAGCCGATGGTTTTGAATGATGTTGCCGAGGAAGTGGAGATGCACGAATCGACAATTTCGCGAGTTACTACACAAAAATACATGCACACGCCTCGTGGCATCTTTGAACTGAAGTATTTTTTCTCTAGTCATGTTAATACTGAGAGCGGCGGCGAGTGTTCTTCGACCGCGATCAGAGCCTTAATAAAAAAACTGGTCGCGGCAGAAAACCCGGCCAAACCGTTAAGCGACAGCAAGATCGCAGACTTGCTGACTGAACAAGGCATTATGGTGGCACGAAGAACGATCGCAAAATACCGCGAATCGTTGTCCATACCACCATCAAGCCAACGCAAACGCCTGCTGTAGGCCAACAATAAGGAAGACGTTATGCAAATCAACCTGTCAGGTCACCATATCGAGTTAACTGATGCATTGCGTGATTATGTCACAACTAAATTTGCCCGTTTAGAACGTCACTTCGAGCACATCAACAACGTTCAAGTGATCTTATCTGTAGAAAAACTGAAACAAATCGCGGAAGCGAAACTGAATGTCAATGGTGGTGAGATTTTTGCCAATGCCGAAGATGACAGTCTGTATGCCGCCATTGATGCTCTGATGGATAAACTGGATCGTCAGATCATCAAATACAAAGAAAAACTATCTAGCAAGTGATCATGTTAATTTCTGAAATCTTGTCTGCGGACTGCACGAAAAGTGCAGTCCCATGCAGCAGCAAAAAACGTGTGCTGGAAATCATCAGCGAATTAGCCGCCCCCAAACTAGGACTCGACGAACAAAAGATCTTCGACAGTCTGCAAGCTCGGGAAAAAATGGGAACGACCGGTATCGGCGGAGCGATTGCCATTCCGCACGGCAGAATCCCCGATGGTTATCCTGTCACTGGGATACTCCTGACGCTGGAACAACCGATCCCTTTCGATGCCATAGACAATCAACCCGTGGATCTTTTGTTTGCCATGTTAGTGCCAGAAAGCGAGTGTAAAATGCATCTGAAAACACTGGCGCTGGTGGCAGAAAAATTCAACGATAAAAACTTCTGTCGTCAATTACGGCTAGCCGAATCCGACGAAGCGCTTTATCAACAAATGATCAATGGATGATGATCGATGAAACTCATCGTGGTTAGTGGTCGCTCTGGCTCAGGGAAAACCGTTGCCCTGCGGGTTCTGGAAGATCTGGGTTATTACTGCGTAGATAATTTGCCGGTTTCGCTGTTATTTCAGTTGGTGGCAGAGCTACGAGGGAAATACGATCAAATCGCGGTGAGTATCGATGTTCGCAACCTACCAGCCAATGCCGATGAGTTGGTTTCTATCCTGGATGCCATCAGACAGCATCGGGATCTGCAATTTTCCAGCTTTTTCTTTGATGCCGATAATGCAACCTTGTTAAAGCGTTATGGCGAAAGTCGTCGACTGCACCCCTTGTCTCGGCAACAGTTAACGTTAGAACAGGCGATCCGTCAGGAAACCAATTTATTATCCCCATTATCATCGCTCGCCGATCTGCGTATTGATACCAGCCATCTAAGTATTCATGACCTCAGTGAACAAATCCGCGAACGGGTGCTCGGGAAAAAAGAACATGAATTAGTGATGGTGTTTGAGTCTTTCGGCTTCAAGCACGGCATCGCCAAAGATGCAGATTTTGTCTTTGACGCACGGTTTTTGCCAAATCCGCATTGGATTGCAGAGCTCAAGCCACTCACCGGATTGGATGAGCCTGTGCAGCGTTATCTGCATTCGCAACCTGATGTGGTCAAATACATCAATCAGTTGATCAGTTTGCTGGAAACCTGGCTACCGCAACTGGAACGCAATAACCGGAGCTATGTCACCGTCGCCATTGGTTGTACTGGCGGTCAACATCGCTCGGTGTTTATTGCCGAACAACTGGCGAACCATTTTTTGGTGCTGGGAAAAACCGTACAACGTCGTCACCGTACGCTGGAGAAGTCTCATGCCTCGCGTTGAACAACGAGTCGCCGTGATCAATAAGCTGGGATTACACGCGCGGGCCGCCATAAAATTGGTGCAATTAGTCGCTAATTTCAAAGCCAAGATCACGCTCTGCAATGGAGAAAAACAGGCCAGTGCTGATAGTGTCGTCGGCTTGCTGATGCTGGAAGCAGCACAGGGAGAAACGATCCGCGTGATCTGTGATGGACCAGAGGCAATTGAGGTCATGGAAGCGGTTCAGCATTTGTTTGAAACCCGATTCGATGAAAATGAATGACCTATGAAAGACGGGTCAGTGCTTGTATTAATCTACTGATAGCCGGTTGCTGTCGTTCGCCCACTCGGACCGCAGCATGTAAACGACGCCATAGTCCATGTCCGAGTGATCGGGATACAATCAGCGCCGGTGGTTCAAACTCCTGACAAACCCAATCCGGTAACACGGCAATCCCCCACCCTGCAGCCACCATCTGTATTAACATGAGCGTATTATCCACTGTTTTGATCTGCTTCGGGCTCACGCTTGCGGGCGCCATGAAATGTTTGATCACATCCAGCCGCTGTGGCGACACCGGATATGAAAGCAAGACGTCATGACACAAATCTTCCGGTTCTATCACGGCTTTTGCCGCTAAGGCATGTGTCGCTGGAATAACCAATCGCATCTCAAAATCAAACAACGGCGCATAAAAAATACCGGCTTCAGGTAATACATCCGCCGTCAGCACCATATCCAACTCCCCTTGCAGCAAACTCTGCTGCGGAGAAAAATCCAGCTGATTGGCAAAGATCCATTCCAGATTGGGAAACCGATCTTGCAACGTATGCAGTGCAGGGGTAAGCCAACGAATACAACTGTGGCATTCAATATTCAAGCGCAGTTGAACCGGATGCTGTTCTCGTTGCAAATACCGTTGTACATCATCCACCTGCGGTAATATCGCTTCGGCCAAGGTCACTAGTCTGATTCCGTCAGCAGTAAAAACGATGGGTTTACTTTTGCGTAAAAATAACGGGCCGCCAATGCGCCCTTCCAATTCGGTGAATTGATGCGATAACGCCGACTGACTCAGATTTAACACCGCCGACGCCGCCGCTAGCGAACCATTTTGTTTTAACGTCAGTAACGATCGAAGATGTTTCAGTTCAAACATGAGGATCCTGCAAGTTCTGCATGCAATAAATGCACTGGTATCCATTAAGGTAACGCGCAAATATGGATGTGTAAACATCTAGCCATCTAAACATCTATTTGGAGTGATTATGCGTTACACAACACATACCCTGGGTTTTCCCCGCATCGGCATACATCGTGAGTTGAAAACAGCTTTGGAAGCTTATTGGGCTGAAAAAATAACGCAGGCTGAACTCATCAACGTCGGCAAAGCACTTCGTTTACGGCATTGGCAATGGCAACAGGAGTCCGGAATTGACCTTATCCCGGTTGGTGACTTTGCCTGGTATGATCATATACTGGCCACCAGCCTGATGGTTGGCAATGTTCCTGCCCGCCACGCAGAATTACAGGGCGAAATTAACTTAGACACGTTATTCCGGATCGCTCGAGGAAAAGCGCCCACAGGTCAAGCCGTTCCGGCAGCTGAAATGAGTAAATGGTTTAATACCAACTATCATTATTTGGTTCCTGAATTTCACGCCGGACAGGATTTCCACCTCGGCTGGACGCAGTTATTTGACGAACTGGATGAAGCTCTCGCGGCAGGATATCAGGCCAAACCCGTGCTGCTGGGGCCACTCAGCTATCTCTGGCTAGGGAAAAACAAAGGTAGTGAATTCAATAAACTTTCTCTGTTGCCCCAGTTGTTAGCTGTGTATCAGCAGATATTACATAAACTCTCAGAACGACAAGTGGAATGGATACAAATCGACGAGCCTATTTTAGCCTTAGATCTACCCGTTGAATGGCAACAGGCTTATCTGTCGGCATATTCACAACTGAGACAGGGCAAGAGCAAGCTCTTGTTGACCACCTACTTCGGTAGTGTGACACATCAGTTGGGCTGGTTGCCTGAATTGGCGATCGATGGCATCCATCTGGATGCAACTGCAAGTCCGCATGACTTAGACAAGCTCATTGCAGCACTGCCTGCACATTGGCAGCTTTCACTGGGTCTGATTAACGGGCGCAACATCTGGCGAGCTGATCTCGATGCGCTTTATAGCCAGTTATCATCCATAAAACAGCAACGACCTGATTTCTGGATAGGCACTTCATGTTCATTATTACACTGCCCGATCGATCTCAATGCCGAAACCCGGTTGGATGCCGAAACGAAAAGCTGGTTCGCATTTGCCAGACAAAAATGTATTGAACTTCATCTGTTACAGCGCGCACTCAGAGAACCGGACGATCAAAAAATATTAACGCTCAAGGCCTATAGTGCGCCGTTATTACAACGTCAATCATCAACCCGGGTTCAAAATCAGGCCGTACAAATCGCAACCGCCGCCATCCGTCCCGCAGACGCTGAGCGCAGTACCGGATATGCACAACGCGTGACGAAACAACGTGCTCGCTTGCAACTGCCCGCCTGGCCAACCACCACCATAGGTTCCTTTCCGCAGACCAAGGAAATTCGCGAACTCCGCCGCCAATTCAGACAAGGAAACATCGGGCTTGCCGCTTATGAACAAGGCATTCAACAAGAGATTGCTTATGCGGTCCGCGAGCAGGAACAAATCGGCCTGGACGTTCTCGTGCATGGTGAGGCCGAGCGAAATGATATGGTGGAATATTTTGGCGAACAATTAGACGGTTATGCTTTTACACAAAATGGCTGGGTACAAAGCTATGGCTCACGCTGCGTCAAGCCCCCTGTGATTGTAGGCGACATCAGCCGCCCTGCCACCATGACCGTACGCTGGAGTCAATATGCCCAGTCATTAACCCAAAAACCGATGAAAGGCATGCTGACCGGCCCCATCACGATGCTATGCTGGTCGTTTCCCCGTGAAGACATTGCAAAGGAAACCATGGCCTTGCAGTTGGCATTAGCATTGCGACAAGAAGTATTGGATTTAGAAAAAGCCGGAATAGCCATCATTCAAGTCGATGAACCGGCGCTACGCGAAGGATTACCACTACGTCAGCAAGATCAGGAAGCCTACCTTCATTGGGCCGTTAACGCGTTTAAAATTGCAGTCTCCGGCGTCAATGATGATACGCAAATCCATACTCACATGTGCTACTGTGAATTTGGCGACATCATGCCCGCAATCATTGCGTTGGATGCCGATGTCATCACATTGGAAACCTCTCGTTCGGATATGGAATTGCTGGATGTCTTTCATCACCAAGCTTACCCTAATGATATCGGACCCGGTGTGTATGACATTCACTCCCCCAATATCCCGGATACCGAATGGATGACCCGGCTCTTACAAAGAGCCCAGCAGCACATCCCCACAGAGCGCCTGTGGGTCAACCCCGACTGTGGCTTAAAAACGCGGGGTTGGCCAGAAACGCGGGCCGCCCTGCAAAATATGGTCAAGGCCGCGCAGCAACTGCGCCAATAAACCATCATGAATCACCGGCAGGCGCCCGAGCCTGCCGGTGATCACGCTTCACCGCAGCTCTGATAACATGCTACCCTGTCGCCAAAGATAACTAAGGTGATGCTTCACTAGCGAGAAAAAGAATGTTGTTCTGGAATGCAAACCCTATTTTGCTGCAACTCGGTCCGATAGCTATCCATTGGTATGGCGCTCTTTTTGCGACAGGTTTCCTGCTCGGTTATCAACTGATGCAACGCATGTATCGTCAAGAGGGCCGTCCGACAGAACAACTGGATAAGCTCCTCACCTATATTTTTATCGGGACTGTTGTCGGTGCACGCCTCGCGCACACGTTGATCTACGAACCAGAATTCTATCTGGCACATCCCATCGAAATCCTGAAAATATGGGAAGGCGGCTTGGCCAGTCACGGTGGTGGCGTCGGCGTATTACTGGCCATCTGGTTATTCGTACGTCAGCATCCAGAAAATCACTTTTTATGGCTGGCGGATCGGCTGGCCATTCCGACGGCCTTGACCGGTTGCTTTATCCGCCTCGGTAATTTCATGAATTCAGAGATCCTGGGTAATCCGACTAATGGCAACTGGGGGGTGGTATTTGAACGGGTAGATAACATTCCACGGCATCCAGTACAACTTTATGAAGCGGCCTGTTATTTGGTCATTTTTGTCTTGTTGTTCACCTTGGCAAAAACCCCAAAAATCAGACAACCCGGTTATCTGTTAGGTCTATTTTTGGCACTGGTATTCTCAGCCCGGTTTGTTCTGGAATTTTTCAAAACACCGCAGGCCGCCTATGAAGCTGGCAATTTGATCACTGTGGGACAATGGCTAAGCGTACCGTTTGTTTTCGCCGGTATTATTCTGATGCTGCGAAGCAGAAAAATGAGAAGTGCGTAGATTTCAGCGGCTATCTATCCCTCAATAGGAGGGATACAATTGCATCAGTTCACATGGTGCAAGGTGTGTCGCATGATAACGAAAGGCTTCTCATTACTGGAATTGCTGGTCACTATCACATTGGGGGCCATATTACTGAGTATTGCCGCCCCCGGCTTAGCATCGCTGATCACCAACAACGCCATTGATGCGGAAGCAAGCAATATCAGTAACGCCCTGCACTCGGCCCGCAGTCATGCCGTTGATATCAATCAACATGTTGTTGTCTGTTTTGCCGACAACAGTAACATCTGCAAAAACAACGGATTTACCCATCTGCTCGTCTTTGTTGATAAAAATAATGATGGCGTATTAACCACCTCAGGAGCCAATCCGGATGCCATTATCCTCAATGGCTCTGCTTTTGATCATACGCTCAACATAGCGCCGGATGCAGGCAGTTATGTCTTTCTGGCCGATGGTTCAACCTCTGCGGTGGGTTCTATCTCTGTTTGTTCCGGTGATACGCAAGCCTCCACCGAAGGGCATCGGCTCAGTGTCTCCCTCAGTGGCCGAACCCAATCTGACAATATTGCCTGTCATTAATACCGCTGCTTATCCTTTCTGTCTGATTTGGCAGTTCCCGTCAATACAGCAAATTTTGACAATGCCCATTACTATCGTTCAGTACTGGGTGTGTCATGTCAAAAGGATTTACCTTACCGGAATTATTACTGTCTCTGACTATCGGGAGTTTATTAGCTGTTTTGGCGCCACCCGCACTGTACGCATTTGTCTCAAACAGTGATCTGCAATATCAGTCAGACTCTATTCACAATGCCCTCAGTTCAGCCAGAAGCCATGCCATTGCGATCAATCAACGTGTGGTTGCTTGTCTAGCCAATGAAAAGAATGACTGTGTCAGCGCCGGTTTTACTCATCTTCTGTTATTTATTGATAAAAACACCGATAACCGCTTAACACTACATAACGCAGATCCGGATATTCCCTTATTATCCAGTACGACTTTCTCTAATCGGTTAAACATCCAAACCAACCGGAATGAATATGTCTTTCAACCGGATGGCTCGGTGGCCGGTTCGCCGGGCACCATCAGTGTGTGTGACAGGCATGGCAACAACAGTTATCACATTATTGTTGCCATGAGTGGTCGTATCAGGAAAACATCCGCCGCGTGTTAAACGAAGATGCCTACATTGCAGACATCATCTACATAACTATTTCGGTTCATGAACGTATTGATATTCCATTTCCGGTAAAATAGACCCTACCGGCCCGAAGGTTCCCGAACAATCCCCGGTGCATAATTGCATGCATGGTTGCCCATCCTGACATTGTTGTACTCCATTTGCATCCGCACCAGAAACCTTAACTGCGCCGGGGAATCCCAATCCGAGAATATTGCCATTACTATCCACGATATAACTCAAATCTTCAGTTAACAAATCATTCGCGCTGATATAAGCGGTCAACCCAGTATAATATCCATACGTCATATCGACAGCGTACAGACGGGTACTGCCAATGGAACTCCCCAGCGAACACTGATTGGCATTCGCATCGGCCGAAGCTTCCGGGATGAATGAGGTAAAATAAAGGGTACCATTAGATACAAAACCTGAACCAAACACTTTTTCACCCGTACCGGAGATCCAATAAACCCAGCCTTTCTTTTGTGACGTCAGTTTGGCAATTTCCGTCAGCTGTGCTGAAGTTGGCCCGCTACTCGCAATCTGGCCGATTTTATTTCCGGTGATATCGTACAAATCAGTAATGACGACAGCAGAGGCATCCGCGGGTTTGGTGTCATTGGCACCATACACCGCCGTATGCATATCCCGGATCATAAAATAAGCATTAACGGTAGTTTTATCTGATGCCGGGTGATTGCGATTGCCACTACCGAGCAACACCGCATCGTATGGTTCCTGCGTGTATTTATAGGTACCGTCAGCCATAGCAGTGACTTTCGGGTTAATACTGCGCACCACCAATGGCGCACCAAAGAAACGCCGATCAGCCGTTTGCGTATCATCGCTACCCAGACTGGCCAGTTTGAAAATCGACCATTTGCTGCGATCCGTGCCCGACATATCCATACGCCAGACATTGCCCCCAGTATCACCGACATACAGACGATCGGTAATGCCATCACCATCGCTATCCAGCAAAGTCACATCACTGGGGATGCTATCGACCATTGAACTTTTACTCAGATTAGTTGCAGAAGCAGCATCTGGGGATACGGATAAAATCAGAGCTCCGGTGTCAGCATCCACAAAATAAATTGCATTGCCCATAGAATCATCGGTACCAATCGTGGAGGCATCTTTATTGACATCATAGCCACCCGCAAAAACAACAACGGGTTTACTTTTGCCATCCGTATCGGTATAGCCCGGAATTTTAGTCACTTGGGGCGTTGACCATGTTTGGCCCAAGCGACTAAATCCGGTAGTGCCACCAGCACCGCCTGTAATGATCCATTTCAGCGTCGGCGCATCAGGATTGGTGACATCCAGTGCATAATAACTGCGACCACCCTGGCGTTGGCCGACAAATATCCAGGCTTTATCCCCTGGTGTCGCACTGGAAATCCGGCCATCGTTGTTTTTGTCGACGATATAGGAAACCGGTGAACCATCAATGCCGTTGACATGATTCAAAGCAGCACTATTGGTTTTTAATACCGATTGCATCTTTAACAGTGGATACGGGATAAACGCCCAGCTCTCTGCCACTGTATCGCCGTTATCTTTAAACATATGCAGAAAACCACTGTTCGTGCCGACGACGATGCGCAGATCCGGATCACCGGAACTGGCACCATAATTAATCACTCGTGGGTGGCTGTGCATCATGTCGCCAATGATGGTATCCCGATTCGGTTTAGGCGTTGCGGTGCTATCGGTGTTCACACCCTGAATCCAGCTAATCATGGTATCGACATCATTCGGCGAACCCGTGCTGGTAGCACTACTGGCCAACCCCAGTGCACTTTTTAGCGTAGCATCGTCATTTCCTGTAATTGTATTCAGATTGCTACGGGTCAGCGGTGTTAATGCGGGTGCCGAGGTATTGGTATAGATCGTTCTTGCTGTCGTTTGATCGGCGAGCATTTCCTGCACACCGCCTTTGGCAACGGCATCCCCATCCACCGCTGTTGACCAATAGGTTTGAGCCGTCGCCAGCAAGCGACCATTGCTATCAAAGGCCAAATGATTGTTTTTATCTTCTATGCCATTGGCCGTATATTTCAGTTTTTTAAGATTTCCACCCCAAAATGGACCGCTGGCAGGCACAAAACCGGTGATATAGAGACTATCGAGATATTGCGTCCGGTCAGTATTACTACCCGCAGTTGACGGCGCGGTCATAGTGAACTGACGTTTAGCTATATCTTTAATGATATTGTTTAATGCGCTGGACAATGAACCGGCACTGCTGGCATCGTAATAAGTACCACCACCCTTTGTCGCAGCAGCTTGCAGTATGGCTTTGCCATTTGCAGATATGTCATTCCCAAAACTGACCGTATAGGTCGTCACATATTGCTTACCGGTTTTATTTGCTCGGCCACTTTGCCCATCCAGAATGTCGTTTTTATTCATCCACTCTGCCAGATAGGGCAAATAGCTGCCGTTGCCATATTCGGAACTATTTTTTCCGGTCAAAGTCTTGATTGCCGAATCAGCATTGGTATCACTGGTTGGATCGCCGTCGGTTACCAGAATGATATATGCATGATCAGCGCAGTCACTCAGTAATGGAGATTGATAAATACCTGATGTGGTAGACGTAAAAGCCGCAAGATCTTTGGCTGGTAATCCCGTATCTGTATTTAAACCATAGTCATTAGCATTACTATCCGATAATCCAGAATGACCACCGGATAAATAGCGATAGGCCTCCCACATAGATTCAGCCAAGGGAGTATTTGTCGTTGCATCCAAACTGTCTAGGGTACTAAAAAAAGTGCTTTTTGTTGTTTGATCTAATTGCGCTATATTTTTTATTATTCGGCCACCATTATTATTTATGTAATAATTGCCATTCCTGTCATATCCCGTTGTATCAACAGTGTTGACATTGAAGATCTCCAATCCAAAATCCATATTTGTTTTACTTGAACTGGCATCATAAGTAGAATTGATAATATCTTTGACTGCCTGCTTGGCCGATACTAATTTTGTTCGATAATACAAATAATTTTCGGTATACAAATAATAAGAACCAGAACCAAATTGGCTACTCGCAGCCCCAGATGATGCATAACCAGTCGCGCCATCATCGACTGGATAACCTACATCATCGCTACCAGGATTAGTTAAACTCAACGCTGACACATCTGAGGCACAATCTATAGCACCACTGCCATTACCAGGAGTACCCCATGTGTCAATAGTCTGATATTGTCTGCACGCCCCTGTTCTTCTCGAGTATGAAATACATTGGTCTGTTGATTGCGGAACATAGTACTGCTTGAATACATCATATAGGAAACCAGAAGCATACGAGGCATTACAGTTATTTAAATAATATGAATTACTGATAGATGGATAGGTAGTCGAAGAATCAGTTAAAAAAGCATGTTTTCTGTAAGTAGCCTCATCTAATACCGTCGGAATATAATTAGTATTAGCATTGTAGGAAAAATAAGGCGTAACCGTATTGGTATCTTTCATACTGCCAGAGTTATCCAGAATCACTAGTATTTTTGGACGGATACCATTCGCCTGTGCGACATTCAAAACATACAGTTCCGTATCATCTGCCTGTGCCGTATAACTCTGCATAATTCCGGCAAATAGCAGACCCCACAGTATTATGCTTATTATTTTTTTCATCTCACATCCCTGCTTTATTTTAATTTGTGGTGGTTAGCAGACGCTGCTCTATGCCAATTGTCGTTTGCAATTGCCCCATACCACCTTTGTCGAAGGTCTGGCTTAAATTGGCATCCACATAACGACAAGATTCGGCCAGATTAGTGCTGTAGCCCCTTAATTTATGTTTGCAATTAGTATCCACCACGAGCGTCAACGGTACGGTCGAGCCACCTGTTGTCACACTGGCAGAAACACCGGTTTGCATTCCTGCAATCGTACTGGCCAGGGAGTTGAGAATTAAAATATTCTGCACTGTCCCTTCCTGTTGTTGTTCCATTGCACTGCGCCCAGAAGCTGCACCGGTCATTTTTAAATCCTCCCGGGCCCACTGCATAACAGATACTGAAATCAGAGTCAGCGGTAGTAATAAAATCAACGCGACAATTAATACCATGCCGCGATCAGCTGAATATTTTTTCATTGGATATACAATCCTCCGTTATTAAATTTCACCGTGGACTGCAGTAATAAACGCCGGAAATGATCATCCGTTGTGGGGGTATAAGAAATATCGCCTAACTGATAGGTATTGGTATTGGTATATAGCGGGCTTGGTTGCAGTGAGCGAACTAATAGAAATAACCTGACACCCAACACCCGGCCTTCATCCCATTCTTGCTGGGTAATATTTTCAGGCGTGATATATTGATCAACGATGCCATCTGGTTGAAAAGTCGTATCAACCATAAATAGTAGACGCATTTTTTCAACGCCTTGCACCAAGGCAGAGTCGGTCATTGAACCCAGTAGATAGGTCATATGTAGTTCCGGAATATTATCGGTAACGCGAATGAAATAGAGATGATTTAAATATTCCCATATCCGTCGATTCGGCATGTTGGCCGCGGTTGGAGCCGTTTCATTCCCCTTAAAGAAATAACCGGCATGTACCGTGGTGGCCATATAAAAATGATCATTATCCAGTGTCAGATTTGAGGCATCTTCACCTCTTAACCGTTTTATATTAATGATGTCTGAATCTGGCGATAAAACGGCAGTATTACTGATACAACCTAATACCGTCCCTTTACTTCCAGAATGATTGACGTGCACGGTCCAGACGGGGCGCAGATTGTTGCTTCCGACAGGAAAACTGCCGGCGTTTCGATCATCAAGACAGTCGTTTGCCGCTGATAGATTAGAGGCCGCGCTACTGAGCGTGATATTGGCGCCTGAGGCTGCGGATAACACGGAGCCTGTATAATCGCCCCAGAAATCGGCCATGTGCAGATCACGCATGAGCAAATTCATGGCAATCCGGCCATTTTCCTGCAATTCGCCACTATCTAAGGAATCATTTGTTGTTTCGTGTGAAGCTGAATATAACGACATCATACCAGCGAGCAAAAACAATCCGATCGTGAGCGCGATCATCCATTCCAGCAATGTGAAACCTGTTTGTTTTTTCATAGCGTGGTACTCAACACGAACTGGCGATGTTTGGCATCGGCCGTACCACAGGTTTGCCCTGTGGTTTCGGCTGCATCCCGTATTGATTCTCTATCCTGCCAGCTAATAACAATCGTGGCGGTGGCGGCACTCTGTGAATTAATTCGAGATAAACTCAGACAGCCGACGGGATCGATTAACGTTGAACTGGCATTGGAAGCCGCATTACTTAGCAACTGCTGCCAACTGTACAAATCATTGTTGACCAAATCCGCATAACTGCAGCTAGCCGTGGTGATACCGTTGTCATTAATACAGGTGGGTTTTGTCTGCACAGTCTGATCCTTCCCGACAGACACAGCCCACGAGGCACCGCTTGAATTTAAATGCTGATCAATCCAAGGGGTTTTGTTGATACGAAGCCGCTCAACAATATCGGAAGCTGCATAAACTGCCAGTGTTCGTTGCCTTGCTTCATAAGATGAAAACTTAGCGATCCCTTGTAATGCAATCAGACCCAATAAGCTGACAGAGAGAATAACGGCCGTCACCAAAACCTCCAGCAACGTAAATCCAGCCTGATCGTTCGCACTTCCTTGAGTCAGGTTCATGCTTGATTATCCTGTGATTAGTGCCAGCAAATGCTGGCTGCTGCAGAAGAGCTGGTTTTTAAACCATCCTGAGTCAGAGTGAAGGTTTGACAGTCCGTATCCCCCACTTGGTTTCCTGTTGCTGTTGCCGTCAGCGTATAGGTGGCACTACTCGGGGTGATGCTGACCTGATAGTAGCCATTGTCGGTGGTGTAGATTGCAGCAGAAGTGGCTGTCAGGTGAAGGTCTTGAAGTGTCCCGTAACTGTTAGCGTCCATGAAATATCGTTCTTCCAGATTCGCAATTCGGGTCAATGCTGCTTGCGCTTCTGTTCGATGGGAACTTAATACATAACGGGAATAGCTGGGGTAGGCAATGGCGGCTAATATGCCAACAATAGCAACCGCAAGCATAAGCTCAATGAGCGTTACGCCTTTATTTTTATTATTCATTTATCCCTCTACTTTTTATTTTATATCGTAAAAGCTAGTGCTCTGTGTATTACTATTACGATGCTTTTTTATACAAAACGGCACAGAAGTTTACATAACAAACCACTGTATTCAAGGGATAAGTATGATTTTTGTAGGGTTATTTGAGAACAATGAGAGCCGGAACAAATTTAAATGAACAGGTACTCACGCGAAAGTGTTTAAACTAACCTGTAAATAATAATCACTTCGCATGAGTACCGATGGGATATGTTTTTTGCTTAAAATTATGACGTTTGTTTATCGCAATTCCATAGGTACTTCAAATACGGTATCTTCCAGCACGCCATCCATCTGTTCCAGATCACTGCCACCCAGCTGATATAAGCGATCAATGACACTTTGCACCAACACCTCAGGGGCTGACGCACCGGCAGTGACGCCTACAGTGTTAGCATTCACAAACCATTCATCCTGCAGTTGCGATGCATCATCCAGCAAATAAGCGCGGGGACCTAATCGTTCAGCCAGTTCACGTAATCGGTTGGAGTTGGATGAATTCCGTGAACCGACCACCAGCATGACATCAACTCTGGGTGCCAATGCCCGGACAGCATCCTGTCGGTTCTGCGTGGCATAGCAGATGTCATCTTTGCGGGGCCCCTGAATCGCGGGATAATGCTGTTTTAATGAATCAATCACGTCTCGGGTTTCGTCCACACTGAGTGTCGTTTGCGTAACAAAACTCACATTGTCAGGGTGTTGGATTGGCAGTGCATCAACCTGAGATGCATCTTCAACCAGATACATGCCGACTCCCGAGGCATCATACTGACCCAAGGTACCTTCAACCTCGGGATGTCCCTTATGCCCAATCAGCACTACTTCCTGTCCTTTACGGCTGGCGCGATGAACTTCCATATGCACTTTGGTCACTAATGGGCAAGTTGCATCAAACACTTGTAATCCACGATTTTTTGCTTCATCACGCACGCGTTTGGAAACGCCATGAGCAGAAAAAATGACGGTATTGCCATCTGGAATCTCATCCAGCTCATCCACAAAGATGGCTCCCATCGCCTTCAGTTCATCCACGACATATTTGTTATGAACCACTTCATGGCGAACATAAATGGGGGCGCCAAATTTATGCAGGGCATTTTTGACAATGGTGATCGCTCTATCAACGCCGGCACAAAAACCGCGTGGATTTGCTAACAGAATTTTCATGATGCCCCTCCGAGCCATTTAAAACAAAGCCGGTATGAATACCGGCTTATATCATATCGCAGATGTTAACAGCACGTTACTTATTCGCAGGCTTCTTAATAAAACCATCCAGAATAATCAACGCGGCACCGCAACTGATTGCCATATCGGCAACATTGAACGCGGCAAAGTGATAAAGCTCATGCCAGTGGAAATCCAGAAAATCGACAACATGACCATAAAGCATACGGTCAACCAAGTTACCGATCGCCCCGCCGATCACCAGACTGTAAGCCAGGTTGGACAAGGAACATTTTGCCGGCGCTTTTGCCAAGGCAATTACGAGAAGCCCGGAAATAGCCACCGCCAATCCACTAAACAACCAGCGTTGCCAGCCTTCGGCGTTAGCCAGAAAACTGAAAGCCGCACCGGTGTTATAAACATGGACCAGATTAAAAAACGGCGTCATGATCACGCCGTGTCCATAAGGGATATGTTGCATAATGAAATGCTTTGCCAGTTGATCCAGCACTATCGTGACTACCGCCAGCCATAGCCAGCGGAGCCCTGTTCCGGTGAGTAATTTCATCATGCAAACTGGCGAATTTCGCCTGCTCCGGCTACGTTGATAACACAACGACCACAAATATCACCATGACCATCATGTGCTCCCACATCATCGACATGATGCCAGCAACGCTCACATTTCGTGGCACTGCTGACTGCAACCTGTAACCACAACCCAGCCACATCGGTAGGCTGTGTATTTTCTGGTTGCGCGTCGGCATCCTGTACCACGGCTTTTGAGGTCAGCAATACGAAACGAAGTTCATCGTTTAGCAAACGTAATTTCGCCGCTAAATCTGCATTCGCAAACAAGGTCACTTCAGCTTGTAATGAACTGCCGATCAATTTGTCATTACGAGCCACTTCCAGAGCCTTGTTCACTTCGGCACGAACGGCTAACAACTCAGCCCAGAATGCGTCATCCAGAGCTTCGCCTTGCTGTAGACCAAACAGACCGGTGTACCATTCCCCCGTCATGACAAACTGGTCACGCTGACCCGGCAACAACTGCCAGATTTCTTCCGCAGTGAAACTCATGATTGGCGCCATCCAACGTACCATCGCTTCCACAATATGGAACAGCGCGGTCTGGCAAGAACGGCGAGCAATACTGTCCGCTTTCGCGGTGTACTGACGGTCTTTAATGATGTCCAGATAGAACGAGCCCATTTCGACCGAGCAGAATTGCATCAGCTTCTGGGTCACAATATGGAAATCATAATTTTCGTACGCAGCAATGATCTCTTCTTGTACAGCCTGAGCCCGGCCTACCGCCCAACGATCCAGTACCACCATCTGTTCTGGTGCCACCATATCCGTTTCAGGACTAAAACCGTTCAGGTTTGCGAGGAAGAAACGCGCCGTATTGCGGATACGTCGATACGCATCTGCCGAACGTTTCAGGATTTCATCAGACACCGTCATTTCGCCGGTGTAATCTGTTGAGGCCACCCACAGGCGCAGGATATCGGCACCCAGTTTGTTCATCACATCCTGCGGACTGACCACGTTACCCAGCGATTTAGACATCTTGCGGCCATGACCATCCACGGTGAAACCGTGTGTCAACACCTGACGATAAGGTGCCTGATGTTTCATGGCGACACCGATCATCAGCGATGACATGAACCAGCCTCGATGCTGATCTGAACCTTCGAGATACATGTCCGCGGCATTCCCTTGGAACTCAGGACGAACATCCACGACGGAGGCATGAGTTGAACCAGAGTCAAACCAAACATCCAGCGTATCTGGCACTTTTTCATAATCAGCAGCTTCCGCCCCCAGCAATTCAGCCGGTTCCAGATCCCACCATGCCTGAATGCCTTTCGCCTCTACTCGCTTAGCAACCTCTTCCATCAGCTCCAGTGCACGAGGATGCAATGCCTGTGTTTCTTTATGCACAAACAACGCAATCGGCACCCCCCAAGTACGCTGGCGCGAGATACACCAGTCAGGACGGTTCTCAACCATCGCCTCAATACGGTTCTGGCCCCATTCCGGGATCCAGCGAACCCCTTTGATTTCTGACAATGCTTTCTGACGCAGACCCGCCTGTTCCATGCTGACGAACCATTGTGGTGTTGCACGGAAGATGATCGGCGTTTTATGACGCCAGCAATGCGGATAGGAGTGCAAATAGGCTTCGTGGTGCAACAGAGCCCCATGCTCACGCAACACGTCCACCACCTTGTCGTTGGCTTTGAAGACGTGCTGACCGGCAAACAGTGGTGTATCGGCCAGATAGGTACCATTTCCGGCAACCGGATTGGCGACTTCCAGACCATATTTGTTACCGACCACAAAGTCTTCCTGACCATGACCCGGAGCGGTGTGCACCGCACCCGTACCAGAATCGGTGGTGACATGATCACCCAGCACGACTGGCACAGTGAAATCATAAAATGGATGACAGAAACGCAACAATTCCAGATCCGCCCCCACACAACGACCCAGAATGGTGAAATCAGTGATCTTGGCACGCGCCAATACTGATTCGTACAGGGCGGCGCCCAGAACCAGGCGTTCCGTTTGTTCGCCGTTCACCTGCACCAAGACATACTCCAGTTCAGGGTGCAAAGCAACACCCCGGTTAGCTGGCAATGTCCATGGCGTGGTCGTCCAGATCACCACCGATAACGGACCTTCACCCGCAGCACCGAACTTACTGGCGACCAGTGCTTCATCCTCTGCACGGAAACGCACATCAATGGCAAGCGATTTTTTATCGTAATATTCCACTTCCGCTTCAGCTAGAGCCGAACCACAATCGGTACACCAATGCACCGGTTTAGAACCCTTGTGCAGATGACCATTGGCAATGATCTTGCCCAGCGAACGGATAATGTTGGCTTCGGTATTGAAATCCATGGTCAGGTACGGGTGTTCCCAATCACCTAACACACCCAGGCGGATAAAATCGGTTTTCTGCGCTTCAACCTGTGTTTTGGCGTATTTACGGCACTCTTCGCGAAATTGCGCCGCCGTCACTTTTTCACCAGGTTTGCCCACCATGCCTTCAACTTTCAGCTCAATTGGCAGACCATGGCAATCCCAACCTGGGATATAAGGTGAATCAAAACCAGATAACCCTTTGGATTTAATAATAATATCTTTCAGGATCTTGTTAACAGAGTGACCGATATGAATACTGCCGTTAGCGTACGGTGGGCCATCGTGCAGAATAAAGGGTTTCTTACCTGCTTTGGCTTTGCGGATTGCACCGTACAAATCTTGCTTGTACCAGTTTTTCAGCATTTCTGGCTCACGTTTAGCCAGATCGCCACGCATCGGAAACGCAGTTTCCGGCAGGTTCAAAGTATGTTTATAGTCGCTCATCAGTCCTAAATTCCATCAGGTGCAACAGCGGTATCCGACAAACCAAACCACTGTCTGGCATATCGAGCATCCGCTGTTATCTGTGTTTGTAGCGCGGTAAATGAAGAAAATTTCTGTTCATCCCGCAATTTATGGCATACCCGGATTTGTAACTGTTTACCATACAAATCATCTTGAAAATCAAAAATATGTACTTCTAATTGCGAACGCGTTCCGTTGACTGTCGGACGAAAGCCGATATTGGCCACACCGAAATACGTGTTGTCCGCAATCACGATCTGAACGGCATACACGCCCTGAATTGGCACCACCAGCCTTTTCAGATGAATGTTCGCTGTTGGAAAACCAATGGTTCTTCCCAGTTTTGCACCATGTGCAACACGCCCGGTGATGCAATACGGATGACCGAGCATGCGCTCCACATCAGCCAAACGGCCGTCTTTTAATGCTTCGCGTAACAGTGTGCTACTGACCCGTTGTTGTTCATGCAGTAACGTATCGGTACTGAGCACCTGAAAACCATACCGTTTACCGGCTTCCACCAATAGCGAAAAATCACCACTGCGCTGCAGGCCAAATCGGAAATCATCGCCAATCACGAGAAACCGGACAGACAGCTTTTTCACCAAGATGTCCTCAATGAACGCCGTCGCACTCAGTTCCGCAAAGGTTTGGTCAAATTTAACACATAACAAGCGATCAATACCCAATGCCGCAATCGCATCATATTTATCACGCAGGCGGCTGAGTCGGGCCGGAGCTCTATCCGGAGCAAAAAACTCCAGCGGTTGTGGCTCAAAGACCATCACACAAGAGGGTAAGCCCAGCACTTTTGCTTGTTCTTGCAGGCGACGCAATACCGCCTGATGTCCGCAATGTACACCATCAAAATTACCAATAGTCAGAACACAACCTGCATGTTCAGGATGGATATTATGAATACCGCGGATCAATTCCATAGATACGGAGCCCTGTTACACTGCAAAACTGCTGGATTATATACTGAACGCCTTGCCGGATCAGCCCTCTGTCACAGTTTTGAAATGGCGAGGACGTAAGCCAACCAATCCCATCCCCAAACCGTAGGCCACTAAAGCAATGCCGATCAGCTTGCTCAATTCCAAAACCGAACGCCATTGAGACCAGGCCGTCCAGCTTGATAACGGCGCACATAACCAAACCAGCACTCCCCCCATCAATAATGTCGCCATCGCCAATCGGATGAGAAAGATAACGGTCTCTTTTCCCGGACGATAAATTTGTCGGCGATAGAGCCCTTGGAACAAAGATATCGCATTCACCGTGCCGGATAAGGCGGTCGATAAGGCCAAACCAATATACCCCAGCGGATATATCAGGATCGCATTAAATATCATGTTGGCTGCCATCGAATGCATACCATAACGGACCGGGGTTTTCGTATCCTGTCGGGCATGAAAACCCGGGGCCAGCACGCGGGCCAGCATCAACGATAACAGACCGGACGTCGACGCGAGCAAACTACCACCCGCCATCTGAACCTCATGTGCACCAAACTCCCCACGCATAAACAGCACACGTAAAATGGGTTCCCGTAACACCATAATACCAACCATGGCGGGTAGCCCTAAAAATAAGACCATCCGCACTCCCCAATCCATTGTTTGCGAGAAACGTAATGGATCGGCATCAACATGACGTTTAGCCAGTGACGGCAAAATGACCGTACTGATCGCAACAGCAAACATACCCAGCGGAAATTCCAGCAGGCGATCGGAATAATAAAGGTAACTGATCGACCCCGTGGCCAAAAAAGAGGCCAGCATGGTATTGAACATCAGGTTGATTTGGCTGACTGAGACACCAAAAATCGCCGGTAACATCAACGAACGAATTTTCGTGACCCCCGGATGATGCCATGCCCATTTGGGTTTCACCAAAAAACGCATTTTATAAAGATAGGGGATCTGATAAATCAACTGAATGAAACCACCAACAAACGTACCCACTGCCAGCGCAATTTCAGGTTTTCCCGTATGTGGCGCAATCCACCAGGCCGTCGCAATTAACGATACATTCAGGAAAGTTGGGGTAAAGGATGAAACCCCAAAACGACCATAAGTGTTAAGTACCGCTCCTGACATGGCCGTAAAGGTCACAAACCATAAATAGGGAAAGGTAATTTTTAATAACAGACTGGCCAATTCAAACTTTTCTGCACCCGGTTCATTGTGCCACCAGGCCATAAACCAACCCCAGCCAAACAATGCAGATAAAACTGTCGAACCTAAAACGCCCAACACAGTCACAATCGTAATAATTAATCCAAGTGTCCCTGATGCGGCACTCAGTAATTCTCTCACGGCTGTTTTGTCCCCCATCTCCCTGTATTCCGTCATCACAGGGACAAATGCCTGGTTAAATGCACCATCGGCAAACAAGCGCCGCAGATAGTTGGGAATGCGATTGGCAAAGAAAAACACATCTGACGCAATACCCGCCCCCAACAAATGGGCAATCGCAATATCCCGCACCAATCCCAAAATACGCGATGCAAAGGTGGCCGTTGTCACCATCAGACCAGATTTTATTAACTTCTTGCTCAAGATAGACCTCGAAAACTGTACAGCAGCCAGATTCCTGCTAAAATCGGCCGACAGTTTAACTATCTGCGCTCTGGGTGGCTACAAGAGTACGGTGGTTATTTGCACAAAATTGATTGACATCATCGGGTTGAGAAGGCATATTTCTCGACCTTTTCAGCACACTCGCTAAGACCGTTTTTTCAGGAGTTTTACCTTGGCTAACATTAAATCTGCTAAGAAGCGCGCTATCCAGGCAGAGAAAGCCCGCAAGCACAACGCCAGCCGTCGTTCTATGACCCGTACTTTCATTAAGAAAGTTGTTGCAGCGATCGCATCTGGTGACAAAGCTGCTGCTCAGGCTGCTTTCGCGGCTGCACAGCCAATTCTGGATCGCATGGCGACCAAAGGCCTGATCCACAAGAACAAGGCTGCTCGTCATAAGTCTCGCCTGTCTGCTCAGATCGTTGCAATGCAGTAATTTGCTGACGTTCCGTTCAGACAAAAAAACCGGCTTCGGCCGGTTTTTTGTTTCTACACGGATATGATTGTCATTACGGTGCGCAATATAAACTATGCAATGTAGAGATGATCGCCTCAACCTCATTGCTGCTCAGAGAATAGTATACCGTCTGAGCCTCCTTGCGGGTTTTTACCAACACATCACGCCGCAATATAGCCAAGTGTTGAGATAATGCAGATTGGCTAAGACCAATTTTCTGGTTCAACTCACCAACCGACAGCTCTCCCCCTTGTAAACAGCACAGAATGATCAGCCGGTGCCGGTTGGCCATCGCCTTCAGTAGCGATACCGCGTGATCGGCGCTAAGTTCCATTTCTTCGATGGTCATTATCTTTTCCTCCGTGCCTTAAAACGCGTCATGATAGCAGTAATTTTGCGAATGAGAATAAATAGGAATAGCCATTATCATACCGCTCCAGCAAACAGTGCGGAAAAATCGCTTTCACAAAGTCGTTTGACGGCAGGATGTTGAATCATTCGCTCTGCGAAAATAGCATAATATTCTTCTTTCAATGCATCGGTCTGCCCGACCAACGAAACGGACAATCCATCCAGAAATTCTTCCTGATAAAGGGTGGGTGCAACAAAGATCCCCTGATTGAACAAACCAAATGCTTTCATCAATGCAGCATCGTCAAATTCGCCAAAAATTTGCGGCACCAAACCCTGTTCATCAAACCAACGCGTCAGTTGTCGTCCCATAGCTGTGCGTTTCGCGGGGATCAGCAATTTTCTTTCCATCAAACACTCAGGAAATGGTTTTGTCGGTAACGGTGCCTGACAAAAAAAGCTCACACCGCATTCCCCCAGTTTTTTAGAAAGCAACCCCGGATGCTCCGCGGAATCGAGCGGACAGTCGGAAAGAATGACATCTAATTTGTGTTCACGTAACTGGATCAGGAGCATTTCATGCGTCGACTCCAGACAACGCAAATGGACTGAGCCATCCTCTGGTAATGCCGTTAGCAATACTTTGGACGCAATGCGTTTAGATAGGACATCCGCAATACCCACATTGAATGAACTTTCATTTTCTTTTTGGAATGTCACGACTTCGAGCATTTCATAAGAAAGCGAAAACATCTTGTCCGCATAACGAAAAACTAATTGTCCCAATTCTGTCGCTTCGATATTCCGGCCCTTACGCTTAAATAATCGCCCCCCGAGCCGATCCTCTAGCTGACGGATCTGCCCGGTGATCGTTTGAGGAGTCAGATAAAGAGCCTCGGCAGCCTGGGTGACGGAACCTTTTTTCTGTGTCATCCAGAAATAATAGAGGTGATTATAATTAAGATGAAACATGTTCCGACTCCTGACTGTGATGGACATGGCTCGAACGGCTTAACAAGAAGTAGCCGAAAACAGCGGCAAAGAATGAACCACTCAAGATCCCCAGCCGGGACGCGGCAAACGCATCACTGGAGGTTCCGAACGCTAAGCCGCCAATGAACATCGACATGGTAAAACCGATACCACATAACACGGAAAGCCCACCAAGATGGAACCAGCTCACGCCGTCCGGTAACACCGCAAGCCTGCTTTTAATCGCGAGCCAGCACGCCAGTAATACCCCGAAAGGTTTACCAAGAAAGAGTCCGAGCGTGATCGCCAATGGCAACCCAGAACCCAGATCCTGCCAAGACAAACCCGACAGCGGTAATCCGGCATTAGCAAACGCAAAAAGAGGCAAAATAAAATAACTGCTCCAGGGATGAAGTTGATGTTCCAATTGAAGCAGTGGCGTGGTTGTCATATTTCTAATATGGGGTATCGCCAACCCCAAGACCACACCGGCAATGGTGGCATGAATACCGGATTTTAATACCGCAAACCATAATAGTGTCCCCACCAGCAGATATGGCGTCAGGCGCATGACGCGGCAACGATTCAAAATAAACAGCAACAGGCTTAATCCTGCGGCAATCAACAATGGTAGCGTGTGCAATTTGGCGGTATAAAATAACGCGATGACCAGCACAGCCCCCAGATCGTCAATGATGGCCAGAGCTAACAAGAATATCTTCAGTGAAAATGGGAGCCGACCGCTTAACAAGGCCAGCACCCCTAAGGCAAAGGCAATATCTGTCGCCATGGGGATCGCCCAGCCAGACATAAATTGCGAATGATCGCCGATAACAACGACAAACAAGATAGCCGGAACGACCATTCCGCCTACGGCAGCAATCAAAGGCAAGCTCGCCTGACGGACTGTCGATAGCGCGCCATCCAGCATTTCACGTTTGATTTCCATGCCAACCAGCAGAAAGAAGATCGCCATCAATCCATCATTGATCCACAGCAACAATGGCTTATGCACATCCAGACTACTCACTTGCACACGTATCGGAATGGAGAGAAAAGAATGATATATCTCAGACCATGATGAGTTGGCGCATAACAATGCAGCTAAGGCAGAAACAAACAATATAATTCCACTTGCTGCTTCCATCTGCAAAAATCGTTTCACTAAATAAACCATAGTGCAGCTCCCTGAAATCAGTTACGCCAGTATACAATCTCTCTTTTATCAGAAAAAATCACTTAAAATCGCCAAAACCATCGGTATTACCGAGCAAAACAAGATGAAAACAATTCGATCGTGCATTACGAAGGCAGGGATCGCAAAATAGCACGAGTATGTTCTCCGACAGGAAATATCAGGATATCGCATGAAACAATATTTAGACCTCTGCCAGCGCATTATTGATGATGGTGTATGGATCGAGAATGAAAGAACGAACAAACGCTGCCTGACCGTAATCAATGCCGATTTAGTCTACGATGTACAAAACAATCAATTTCCGATCATTACGACACGTAAAAGCTTCTGGAAAGCGGCGATAGCAGAACTGTTGGGTTACATCCGGGGATACGATAATGCCGCCGATTTTCGGGCTCTGGGCACTAAATCGTGGGATGCCAATGCCAATGAAAATGAAGCCTGGCTAAATAATCCTGCGCGGAAAGGTCATGATGACATGGGACGTGTTTACGGCGTTCAGGGTCGTCATTGGCGACAACACAATGGTAATGAATTGGATCAGCTGGCCAAAATTATTAGCCATCTCTCAAAAGGGATTGATGATCGCGGTGAAATCCTGACGTTTTATAATCCTGGAGAGTTTGAGCTGGGGTGTTTACGCCCATGCATGCATACACATACCTTTTCGTTATTAAACGACACGCTCTATCTGACCAGCTATCAGCGCTCCTGCGATGTTCCATTAGGGCTTAATTTCAATCAGATTCAAGTATTTACATTACTGGCACTGGTAGCGCAAATTACAGGGAAAAAACCAGGGCTGGCTTATCACAAGATCGTGAATGCACATATGTATGAAGATCAGGTCGCGTTGATGCGGGATGTTCAGCTGCAACGAACCCCATTCCCATCACCAAAACTCGAAATTAACCCAGAGATAAAAACTCTCAAAGATCTGGAAACCTGGGTAACGCTGGATGACTTTAATGTCGTCGGCTATCAGCACCACGACGCCATTAAATATCCCTTTTCCGTATAAATGACACAGCATAACAAGGTGAGTATTTCACGTACTCACCTTGTTATTTATTGTTCTACTTTCTTGCTAATAAATCCGCCCTGTAAGCCTAAAGACTCCAGATACCCAGAAAACACCTTTCGGATTTGCGAAGAATCATGCATCTGCAGGGCTTGCGAAAGCAACGGGGCCAACGCATCAGTCTTTACCCGGCGTAACAGGTATTTGATTTTGGCGATGTTATTTAAATTCATGCTGAACCGATGGTACCCCATGGCCAACAGAATCAACACACCGATTGGATCGCCCGCTAATTCACCACACACAGAGACCGGTTTGGCCTGCTGATTGGCAATCTGAACAATTTGCTGTAATGCCCGAAGAACAGCAGGATGCAACCCATCGTACATGTCTGCAACCCGAGCATTATTTCGGTCCACCGCCAAGAGATACTGAGTCAGGTCATTGGTTCCCACCGACCAAAAATCAACATACGGCGCTAAATCAGGTAACAGATAAATCGCCGCAGGTACTTCGATCATCACCCCTAAGCTAGGATAACGAATTGAACTGCCTCTGGCTCGAAGTTCATCCGAGACTTCCAGCCAAGCCTGATCCAACAAGCGGCGTGCCGATTGAATTTCGCTGACACACGAGATCATCGGTAACATAATCGCCAGATTATCATTATGCTCACTGGCCCGTAACATCGCCTTCAGCTGAGCCAGAAACAATTCTGGGTGGTCTAAAGTGATTCGAATGCCTCGCCAGCCAAGAAACGGATTTTCTTCGCTGATAGGAAAATAGGGTAACGGCTTGTCCCCGCCGATATCCAGCGTCCGCATACAGACCTGCCGTCCGCTATATTGTTCTAAAATCGTCCGGTAGCGCGTTGTCTGTTCCTGTTCAGAAGGAAAACTATCATGCAGCATAAACGGGATTTCAGTACGATAAAGACCGACACCATCGGAACAGTCCATCAGGCAGCTATCCACATCCAGACTTAATCCGGCATTTAGCAAGACAGAGACCGGACAACCATCCAGCGTTTCAGATGGCAGTTGCGCTTCCTGAGCCACCAAATCATCAAATGCTTTCGCCTGCTGAATGAGCTGTTCATATTCAGCCAGCACCGCACCGCTTGGTTGAATAATCACATCGCCATTGCCTCCATCAATGATCAATTCCTGACCATCCAGCTCCTGCAACGGCAACTCCAGCCCCATGACAGCAGGCACACTCATGGTACGCGCTAAGATTGCCGCGTGTGAGTTCACCGCCCCCCGAATGGAGATTACACCCGCTAATCGATCCTTTGGTACTTCGGCTAACAGCGTGGCAGTCACTTCCTCAGCCAGCAGAATAACCGGTTCCTTAAAATCGAACTGCTCCATATGGCTATGAGCGAGGCAGCTCAACAGCCGCTGTGCAACATCGCGAATATCTAACGCCCGCTCCCGTAGGTATGGGTCGCTCATTGCTGAAAACTGGGCAATCAACCGTTCACTGACCTGTCTCACCGCTGAGGTGGCGTTCCAGTGATGGGTGGTGATCTCTTGTTCGATCTGAAAAATAAAATTCGGATCAGCCAAAATGTGCTGATAAATATCAAAGATAGATTGTGAATCGACCTGCACGGCATCCTGAAAACGCATTGCCAGAGAATCCAAGTCCATCTGAACCTGCAAAACAGCCTGATTAAGTAACTCAACCTGTAGCTCCGGCTCATCGCTGTGTTTTAAATGAACTTGAGCCAAATCCATTTTCGGTTGCCAAACCCATGCTTTGGCAATTGCCATACCGCTCGATACACCCACACCATGCACGGCTCGATGACTATTTGAAGGCGAACTGATCAATCCTTTCAACTCAGCATGCGCAATCCTCACCGCCAACTGTGCTGCTAAGGTCACCAAAAATGACTCATCCAGTTCGGTGAACTGCCGTGACAACGTCTGCTGTACAACCAAGACACCTAATACGTTACGTTGATGCATGATCGGCACACCAAGAAACGTTTTAAATTCATCCTCGCCCACTTCCGGCAGATATTTAAAACTGGGGTGTGCTGGTGCATCAGCCAGATTGATCAGCTCTTCACGACGACCGACCAACCCGACCAAACCTTCATTAAAAGGTAATATCGCCTTGCCGACCGCATCCTGAGACAAACCATCAGTGGCCATTAATCGATAACGTTGCCGTTGAGGCTCAGAAATATAGACCGAGCAACAATCAACATGCATAGCAGTACGGGTTTGTTGTACCAGCGTCTGCATCGCATCAAACAAAGATGGCGCCGCTGTTACACTTTCCACGATTTGCCGCAATGTTGTCAGCACGATATATCTCCTTTCTCTTGTATCGATTACCAGCGAGAAGCTTTTCGACGAGGCTCTTTTTTCACAACAGGTGGTGTATAAGGCATTGCTATGGCTGCAAATTCCTTCATCACTCGACGGTAAACCTCTCGTTTAAAAGACACTACCTGCCGAACGGGATACCAATAACTCACCCACCGCCAATCATCAAATTCGGGTTGACCATGGCAACCAAATTGGATGCTGGTTTCTTTAGCTGCATCCAATCGTAATAAAAACCATTTTTGTTTCTGCCCAATGCAAACGGGTTTGCTTTCCCAACGGATCAAGCGCTTGGGGAGTCGATATTTAAGCCAGTTCCGACTGGTTGCGAGAATAGTAACATCGTCTTGCTTTAATCCTATTTCCTCGTACAACTCACGAAACATAGCTTGCTCTGGTGTTTCCCCATCGTCCACACCACCCTGAGGAAACTGCCAGGAATGTTGCCCATAGCGACGAGCCCATAACACTTGTCCATTGCGATTGCAGATCACTATACCTACATTCGGGCGGAAACCATCGCCATCAATCACGCAATCACCTGATGTAACAACTTGAACTAACCCGATTCTTTCATATTAGCTTCAGATCAGCAAACACACATTCCCAGAGTGAGAGCTATAACGAATGCTGGTTTTCATGAAATCATTCTTCACCGGCATTATTTTTCTATTTCAACAACAAAATAAAAATGTGCTTACAATAAGCCGACGATCAGGCTTCTCCTTCAGGCAGTACCATGCACCAGAATATTTCGGAATTACTTGATGCCGCCCATCGGCTTGCAGGATTAACGCTAAGTGAATTGGCAGAACAATATCACTTGGTAGTTCCGTCTTCCTTACGCAGAGAAAAAGGCTGGATAGGCCAATTGTTGGAGCTGGCACTAGGTGCCTCTGCTGGTAGTAAGCCACAGCAAGATTTTCCTGAACTCGGTGTTGAGCTTAAAACTTTACCTATAGCGCCCAATGGCACCCCACTGGAAAGTACCTTCGTTTGTACCGCACCCCTTTTAAACCAGCAACAAATTTCATGGGAAACATCAAACGTTCATCACAAGCTTTCGACTGTACTCTGGATACCCATCATTGGTGATCGTCAACAACCACCAGGAACCCGTCTGATAGGTTCACCCTGGATATGGCAACCCACGGCCGAACAAGAACGGTTGTTGAAGCAAGACTGGGAGGAAATCATGGAAATGATCGCCTTGGGCAATGTAGAAGCTATCAGTGCCCGTCACGGTACTATTTTGCAATTACGTCCCAAAGCAGCCAGTGGGCGCTCTCAAACATCGGCCATTGGACGAGATGGCACACTCATTCAAACTCGTCCTCGCGGATTTTATCTACGCAGTGCTTTTACACACCAGCTGCTCCAATTGCAATTTCATCTGTGAAGTCTGTCGCGATATACAACCTCACAATGCAGATTTCATGGACTTAAATAAAGCTATGCAGATAACAATATCCCTGGTTATTTTATGACTTATTATTTATAAAAGAGTGTTGGTACTAGTTCACGGTTAAGACTCAAGGAGTTGACATGGCAGTTACAAAGAAATTTTTAAAAACTAAGCCTGAGGTACAGGTTACGTTTGAAGTAAAAGCAGACGCAACCGAGAATGCTTCACAGGTTTATGTTGTTGGAGAGTTTGCCGGGTGGGAACCTGTAGAACTGAAAAAGCTGAAAAGTGGATTATTTAAAACCACTATCAACCTTCCAACTAACGAAAAGGATAGTTACCAATATCGCTATCGTTTTGTATTACCAGACGGCTCAGAAAAATTTGAGAACGAAGCGCAGGCTGATGCATATTGCAGCAACCCATATGGTGGCGAAAACTCAGTACTGACCGTACTACCTCAATAAAAATTTAATTGATGGCAATAAAAAAGCCTACCGAAGTAGGCTTTTTTACGTTTATCAGTTGAGCTTCTCTTTGATACGAGCAGCCTTGCCTGACAGATTACGCAGGTAGTACAGTTTAGCACGGCGAACATCACCACGACGCTTCAGTTCTACGCTTGCGATCAGCGGGCTATGGGTCTGGAATACACGTTCCACACCTTCACCGTTAGAAATCTTACGTACAGTGAAAGAAGAATGCAGACCACGGTTACGCTTAGCGATAACAATGCCTTCAAACGCCTGCAGACGCTCTTTGCCACCTTCAATAACACGAACCTGTACACGAACTGTATCGCCCTGAGCAAATGCAGGGATATCAGTACGTAATTGTTCCTGTTCCAGTTGTTTAATAATGTTACTCATTGTCTTTCCTACCTAGGATAAACTGAAAACTCTACTGCTGTTCAGTATCAAAGCTCCTGAACATACTCGGCAAGCAATTTGGCTTGCTCGTCAGTCAGAGCTAGGTTATTAAGTAATTCCGGTCTTCTTTGCCACGTACGTCCCAGCGACTGCTTTAAACGCCAACGACGAATATGTTCATGATTACCACTTAGTAACACATCAGGAACCCCTACACCATCCAGATCTTCTGGACGAGTATAATGAGGACAATCAAGCAGACCATCAGTGAAAGAGTCTTGTTCAGCACTCGCCATATCACCCAGAACACCAGGCACAAGACGAGAAACCGCGTCAATTAAGGTCATTGCCGGTAATTCACCGCCACTTAACACATAATCACCAACAGACCACTCTTCATCAATATCTGACTGAATCACTCGCTCATCGATACCTTCATACCGACCAGCGACTAAAATCAGCTTTCTACATTGAGCAAGCTCAACGACCCCTGATTGCGTTAACTTTTTACCCTGAGGTGAAAGATAAATCACTTTCACATCATCACCAGCAGCTTTTTTGGCCGCATGAATCGCATCTCGAAGCGGTTGCACCATCATCAACATACCGGGACCGCCGCCATAGGGGCGATCATCCACGGTTCGATGTCTATCATGAGCAAAATCACGAGGATTCCAGCATTGGATATCCAATAAGCCTCGTTTAACCGCCCGACCAGTTACCCCAAAATCCGTAATAGCACGGAACATGTCCGGGAAGAGGCTAATCACCCCGATCCACATACTACCTCCGCACGAAAACAAATCTCGGGATCAGAATCCCGGATCCCAATCGACTTCAATCAGACGCGCAGTGATATCAATATGCTTAATCACTTGTTCATCAATGAAAGGAATCAAACGTTCTTTCATACTAAAAGCATCATTCAAATTAGCTTCAACAACTAATACGTCATTTGATCCTGTTTCCATGAGTTCAGAAACAGTCCCAAGTTGATAACCTTTAGTAGTAACTACTGCACAACCAATAAGATCACGCCAGTAGTATTCACCTTTCGGCAAAGCTGGTAACTGATCAGAAGAAACAGCGATATCAACACCGGTCAGTGCTTGCGCATCCTCTCGAGTGTCAACACCATTAAGTTTACAGATCAGACCATTATTGTGACGTTTCCAACCGGTCAGTTGAATTTCACGCCACTCTCCTTTGTGCTTAAGCATCCAAGGAGTGTATTCAAAAATGCTTTCTGGATTATCGGTGAAAGAGTTGACCTTCAGCCAACCTTTGATGCCATAAACGGCACCAAGACGACCCACAACGATAGAGCTATCCACGCTGACTCCCACCTACCGGATCGCAATTAAGCCGCTTTAGAAGCGTCTTTAACCAGTTTAGCTACACGATCAGACAGAGATGCACCCTGACCTACCCAATGTTGGATACGTTCCAGGTCCAGATTTACTTTCTCAGCCTGGCCAGCAGCCAGTGGGTTAAAGAAACCAACACGCTCAATAAAGCGACCATCACGCGCGAAGCGTGCATCGGCAACTACCACTTGGTAGAAAGGACGCTTTTTCGCGCCGCCACGTTGTAAACGAATGGTTACCATATCGTCCTCATTAACTTTGATTGAACAAGGCTCACAACCTAATACGAGCCCCAGCTTAGAATAAGCCGCGCAATTTTACTTAGATCGCCACGAAAAGCAACCAAAGCTGAGTGCTGAGCTTAAAATATAGTAGTATAAAAATTTTGCACCAAAACAAAAAAACCCCGCATTAGCGGGGTTCTTGTTTTTACTCATCTTGACTTTCGTCTAATTTAGAAGCCTGGCAGTGTCCTACTCTCACATGGCGAATGCCACACTACCATCGGCGCTACAACGTTTCACTTCTGTGTTCGGAATGGGTACAGGTGGTTCCATCGCGCTATCGCCGCCAGGCATATTCGGTTCATTGGAAAGCTATCATTCAATCAGTCAAACAAGCATTGGGGTTTGAAACCACTTGGGTGTTGTATGGTTAAGCCTCTCGGGTCATTAGTATGAGTTAGCTCAACGTATCACTACGCTTACACACCTCACCTATCAACGTCGTCGTCTCCAACGGCCCTTCAGAGGACTCAAAGTCCTAGGGATGACTCATCTCGTGGCAAGTTTCCCGCTTAGATGCTTTCAGCGGTTATCTTTTCCGAACTTAGCTACCGGGCAGTGCCATTGGCATGACAACCCGAACACCAGCGGTTCGTTCACTCCGGTCCTCTCGTACTAGGAGCAACCCCACTCAATCATCCAACGCCCACGGCAGATAGGGACCGAACTGTCTCACGACGTTCTGAACCCAGCTCGCGTACCACTTTAAATGGCGAACAGCCATACCCTTGGGACCAACTTCAGCCCCAGGATGTGATGAGCCGACATCGAGGTGCCAAACACCGCCGTCGATATGAACTCTTGGGCGGTATCAGCCTGTTATCCCCGGAGTACCTTTTATCCGTTGAGCGATGGCCCTTCCATTCAGAACCACCGGATCACTATGACCTGCTTTCGCACCTGCTCGACCTGTCCGTCTCGCAGTTAAGCGGGCTTATGCCATTGCACTAACCTCACGATGTCCGACCGTGATTAGCCCACCTTCGTGCTCCTCCGTTACTCTTTGGGAGGAGACCGCCCCAGTCAAACTACCCACCAGACACTGTCCCTGGCCCGGATAACGGGCTAAGGTTAGAACATCAAACATACCAGGGTGGTATTTCAAGGACGGCTCCATGACAACTAGCGTCATCACTTCAAAGCCTCCCACCTATCCTACACAGGTAGGTTCAATGTTCAGTGTCAAGCTGTAGTAAAGGTTCACGGGGTCTTTCCGTCTAGCCGCGGGTACACCGCATCTTCACGGCGAATTCGATTTCACTGAGTCTCGGGTGGAGACAGCGTGGCCATGGTTACACCATTCGTGCAGGTCGGAACTTACCCGACAAGGAATTTCGCTACCTTAGGACCGTTATAGTTACGGCCGCCGTTTACCGGGGCTTCGATCAAGAGCTTCGCTTGCGCTAACCCCATCAATTAACCTTCCGGCACCGGGCAGGTGTCACACCCTATACGTCCACTTTCGTGTTTGCAGAGTGCTGTGTTTTTGTTAAACAGTCCCAGCCACCTGGTCACTGCGGCTGACATTCGCTCCAAGAGTAAATCTCTTCACCAACATCAGCGTACCTTCTCCCGAAGTTACGGTACTATTTTGCCTAGTTCCTTCACCCGAGTTCTCTCAAGCGCCTTGGTATTCTCTACCTGACCACCAGTGTTGGTTTCGGGTACGGTTCTTTGTAACCTGAAGCTTAGAGGCTTTTCCTGGAAGCGTGGCATCAGTAACTTCATGACCGTGGTCACTTCGTCTCGGCTCTCGGAATATAGTACAGCGGATTTGCCTACCGTACTTCCCTACCACCTTTCACCAGCTCTACCAACCGCTGGCCTACTTAGCCTTCTCCGTCCCCTCATCGCAGTTACAAAAAGTGCAGGAATATTAACCCGCTTCCCATCGACTACGCCTTTCAGCCTCGCCTTAGGGGCCGACTCACCCTGCCCCGATTAACGTTGGACAGGAACCCTTGGTCTTCCGGCGAGGGAGTCTTTCACTCCCTTTAACGTTACTCACGTCAGCATTCGCACTTCTGATACCTCCAGCATGCGTTACCACACACCTTCACAGGCTTACAGAACGCTCCCCTACCACTTGCCTTACGGCAAATCCGCAGCTTCGGTGACTAGTTTAGCCCCGTTACATCTTCCGCGCAGGCCGACTCGACTAGTGAGCTATTACGCTTTCTTTAAATGATGGCTGCTTCTAAGCCAACATCCTAGCTGTCTAAGCCTTCCCACATCGTTTCCCACTTAACTAGTACTTTGGGACCTTAGCTGGCGGTCTGGGTTGTTTCCCTCTTCACGACGGACGTTAGCACCCGCCGTGTGTCTCCCGGATAGTACTTACTGGTATTCGGAGTTTGCATCGAGTTGGTAAGTCGGGATGACCCCCTAGTCGAAACAGTGCTCTACCCCCAGTAGTATTCGTCCGAGGCGCTACCTAAATAGCTTTCGGGGAGAACCAGATATCTCCGAGTTTGATTGGCCTTTCACCCCTAGCCACAGGTCATCCCCTAATTTTGCAACATTAGTGGGTTCGGTCCTCCAGTACCTGTTACGGCACCTTCAACCTGCCCATGGCTAGATCACCCGGTTTCGGGTCTACACCCTGCAACTAGTCGCCCAGTTAAGACTCGGTTTCCCTACGGCTCCCCTATTCGGTTAACCTTGCTACAGAATGTAAGTCGCTGACCCATTATACAAAAGGTACGCAGTCACACCACGAAGGTGCTCCCACTGCTTGTACGTACACGGTTTCAGGTTCTATTTCACTCCCCTCACAGGGGTTCTTTTCGCCTTTCCCTCACGGTACTGGTTCACTATCGGTCAGTCAGGAGTATTTAGCCTTGGAGGATGGTCCCCCCATATTCAGACAGGATACCACGTGTCCCGCCTTACTCGTTTTCATTCCAAGGTCGCTTTCATGTACGGGGCTATCACCCTGTATCGCCAGCCTTTCCAGACTGTTCCACTAACTTCCAAGAAACTTAAGGGCTAATTCCCGTTCGCTCGCCGCTACTAAGGAAATCTCGGTTGATTTCTTTTCCTCGGGGTACTTAGATGTTTCAGTTCTCCCGGTTCGCCTCGTATGACTATGTATTCATCATACGATACTGAGTAAACTCAGTGGGTTTCCCCATTCGGACATCTGTGGATAATAATGTCTCTTACCGACTCTCCACAGCTTAACGCAGGTTAGCACGTCCTTCTTCGCCTCTGACTGCCTAGGCATCCACCGTGTACGCTTAGTCACTTAACCATACAACCCCAAATGGTTTCCCATTCAGCGCTGTTGTTATGACCAGTTTACTGGTTTAACACCAAGTTTTTCCAAGACGCTTGTTTGTCTTGATTGAACTTTATCAGCTTTCCAATTTTTTAAAGAACTTCTGGCGTCCCCTAGGGGATTCGAACCCCTGTTACCGCCGTGAAAGGGCGATGTCCTGGGCCTCTAGACGAAGGGGACACAAGCAATCTGTGTGAACACTCACATAGAGTCAATTAGTTAAGGTAAGGAGGTGATCCAACCGCAGGTTCCCCTACGGTTACCTTGTTACGACTTCACCCCAGTCATGAATCACACCGTGGTAATCGTCCTCCCGAAGGTTAGACTAACTACTTCTGGTGCAACCCACTCCCATGGTGTGACGGGCGGTGTGTACAAGGCCCGGGAACGTATTCACCGCAACATTCTGATTTGCGATTACTAGCGATTCCGACTTCACGGAGTCGAGTTGCAGACTCCGATCCGGACTACGACGTACTTTTTGGGTTCCGCTTGCTCTCGCGAGGTCGCTTCCCTCTGTATACGCCATTGTAGCACGTGTGTAGCCCTGGCCGTAAGGGCCATGATGACTTGACGTCATCCCCACCTTCCTCCGGTTTATCACCGGCAGTCTCCCTTGAGTTCCCGGCATGACCCGCTGGCAACAAAGGATAGGGGTTGCGCTCGTTGCGGGACTTAACCCAACATCTCACGACACGAGCTGACGACAGCCATGCAGCACCTGTGTCTGAGTTCCCGAAGGCACATTCGTATCTCTACAAACTTCTCAGCATGTCAAGGCCAGGTAAGGTTCTTCGCGTTGCATCGAATTAAACCACATGCTCCACCGCTTGTGCGGGCCCCCGTCAATTCATTTGAGTTTTAACCTTGCGGCCGTACTCCCCAGGCGGTCGATTTATCGCGTTAGCTTCGGAACCCACGCTCATAATGGCACAAACTCCAAATCGACATCGTTTACAGCGTGGACTACCAGGGTATCTAATCCTGTTTGCTCCCCACGCTTTCGCACCTGAGCGTCAGTCTTTGTCCAGGGGGCCGCCTTCGCCACCGGTATTCCTCCAGATCTCTACGCATTTCACCGCTACACCTGGAATTCTACCCCCCTCTACAAGACTCTAGTCGGACAGTTCGAAATGCAGTTCCCAGGTTGAGCCCGGGGCTTTCACATCTCGCTTATCCAACCGCCTGCGTGCGCTTTACGCCCAGTTATTCCGATTAACGCTTGCACCCTCCGTATTACCGCGGCTGCTGGCACGGAGTTAGCCGGTGCTTCTTCTGTGGGTAACGTCAATGCTGATGAGTATTAGTCATCAACCCTTCCTCCCCACTGAAAGTGCTTTACAACCCGAAGGCCTTCTTCACACACGCGGCATGGCTGCATCAGGGTTTCCCCCATTGTGCAATATTCCCCACTGCTGCCTCCCGTAGGAGTCTGGACCGTGTCTCAGTTCCAGTGTGGCTGGTCATCCTCTCAGACCAGCTAGAGATCGTCGCCTTGGTGAGCCGTTACCTCACCAACTAGCTAATCCCACATGGGTGCATCCAATCGCGGTAGGCCCGAAGGTCCCCACCTTTCCCCCGCAGGGCGTATGCGGTATTAGCAACCGTTTCCAGTTGTTATCCCCCTCGATTGGGCAGCTCCCCATGCATTACTCACCCGTCCGCCACTCGCCGGCAGGATAGCAAGCTATCCCCCGCTGCCGTTCGACTTGCATGTGTTAGGCCTGCCGCCAGCGTTCAATCTGAGCCATGATCAAACTCTTCAATTAAAGTTTTGGCTCAATGAATGACTTGTCTTTACAGACACTTCGTATCATTGATTAAATTTTTTCAATCTAATCAATCTACGCAAGTGCCCACACAGATTGCTTGATATGTTGTTAAAGAGCGTGGCTGTTAGGCCAGGGACGCGAATCTTACGCTTTCCCTCTTCGTTGTCAAGCGGTGTTTATCACAAACGGCTTGGCAACTTGAATCTTTACTGAGTTAACGTGCTGAATCTCAACTCGTTGCGGCGTCTGCCGTCTCAGTGGGGCCGCATTATAGGGGCCGATCTTTTTTGATCAAGTGCTTTTTTCAGTTTTTTTTAATCAATTTATTTATCTACATCTTGCTCTTATTTTATTCCTAGATATAAACATGGTTATCCACAATTGAATAAAAACAGGTCGTTTTGTGTCTTCTGTTCGTAGCTATCGAGGTATAAAACCTCAATTAGGGCATTCTGTTTATATCGATCCTCAAAGTTGTGTTATTGGAGATGTTCGTCTATCTGACGATACGAGTATTTGGCCAATGGCGGTGGTACGTGGGGATGTGAACTACATTACTATTGGTGCACGAAGCAATGTGCAGGATGGCTCGGTATTACATGTCAATCGGATCACAGAAAAGAATCCTGATGGTTGTCCGTTGATTATTGGTGAAGATGTCACGGTGGGTCATAAAGCTGTCTTGCATGGTTGCGTTATTCATGACCGGGTGTTGATCGGTATGGGAGCCATTATTCTTGATGGTGCCACCATTGAATCTGATGTCATTGTGGCAGCAGGTGCTGTTGTACCACCCCGTAAACGTCTGGTTTCAGGTTATGTTTATGTAGGCAATCCGGTAAAACAAGGTAGGGAGCTAACCGAAGATGAACGGGCCTTCTTTGTTCAATCCTCGGCTAATTATGTGTTATTAAAAAATGAGTTTATAAATGAAATGAAGCTGTAGCAATTATGCCCCGGTCAGATTCCGCCGTAATTCACGGATCACCTGCTTGGTTCCGGGGCGAATACCACGCCAGATAGCAAAACTTTCTGCAGCCTGGCAAACCAGCATCCCCAACCCATCAATGGTTTGAATTGCGCCGTGCTCTTTTGCCCAGAGGTTGAAGACCGTTTCCTTACTGCCATACATCATGTCATAAGTGACTGTTGCCGTGCCGATAACACTATTTGGAATATCAGGCATCGCGCCTGCCAAACTGGCGGATGTACCATTGATGATCAGATCGAATTCTTCGTTCAATTCTGTGAATCCACTCGCTCTGACCTTGCCCAACGTTGAAAATTCATGGGCAAGTTGCTCCGCCTTGGCTACTGTCCGGTTAGCGATGACAATTTCCGCAGGTTTTTGTTCCAGTAACGGGCCGAGCGCACCTCGACATGCACCACCAGCCCCTAATAACAGGATTTTTTTATCGGTCAGGTCGGTCAGATGATATTTCAGATCCTGTACTAACCCAGCACCATCGGTGTTATCACCCAGCAAAATGCCGTCATCGGTCAGTTTCAGGGTATTTACTGCACCCGCTAGTTTTGCTCTTGGTGAGAGCTGTTCCACCAGCTGAAAAGCTTGTTCTTTGAACGGAACAGTAACATTGGCCCCTTTCCCACCTTCAGCAAAGAAGCGCCGAATCGTACCGTCAAAATCATCAATCGGTGCTTCGATTTTTTCATACACCATAGCTTGCTGTGTCTGTCTGGCAAACAATGTATGAATGAACGGCGATTTACTATGGTTTATGGGATTACCAAAAACAGCATAACGATCCATGGCTAGCCTCTTGATTACCGCGGGCACCGGCAATCCTTTTGCTAGCCCGCGCGGAATAGTTGATTAGTGATCACATCACGGATTTCAGAGGGGTTATTTTGCGTCCCTACCTTTCCCGGCAGAATATAGTCTATTCGCTCTGCGAGCTGTAAGCGAACTTCCTCTGCTGTCCGACACGGAGGGAATGTTGTTAGGTTAGCACTGGTCGAAACCAATGGTTTGCCAAATCGCTGACACAATGCCTGCACTTGCGCATGAGCACTTACTCGTACCGCCAACGAGGAAAACTGACCGGTTAGCCATTTGGGCGTGGTTGGCTTTGCGGGGAAAATCCAAGTGTAAGGGCCAGGCCAGCTGTTAAAAGCGCGTTGTATCTGTTCGTTGGTTAGCTGGCTGATATCTAGGTAAGGAAGCAGTTGCTCCCACGTCGCTGCGATTAAAATTAATCCTTTTTCTACCGGTCGTTGCTTGATTTGCAGCAGCTTATGAACAGCAAGCTGATTATCCGGATCACAACCTAAACCAAAGACTGCTTCCGTGGCATAAGCAATCACGCCACCCGATTGCAAGGTCTTACATGCTTTTTGTAAATCATCACTCATAAACAATAAAGGCGACACAGGTCGCCTTCCTTTTCATTTTTCATTATTTTAACTGAGCTTGCAGGGCCGCATCTTTCGCGATGACTTCTTCAGCATTTTTCTGACGCTCAGCTTTAACTTTTGCAGCCAAAGCGTCATCCGCTACCGCGAGGATCTGTGCAGCTAAATAGCCCGCATTTTTAGCTCCCGCTTTACCAATCGCAACAGTAGCAACCGGAACGCCGCCAGGCATTTGTACAGTAGACAGCAATGCGTCCAGACCTTTCAGTGGACCACCATCGATCGGTACGCCAATCACTGCACGGGTAGTAATACCGGCAACCGCACCAGCCAGGTGAGCCGCCAGCCCCGCAGCGCAAATAAACACTTTACAACCGCGAGCTTCTGCATCAGTAACATAAGCGTGGGTAGCTGCTGGTGTACGGTGGGCTGAGGTGACTTTCACTTCATAGCTGATATCAAATGATTTCAGTACGTCTAATGTTGTCTGCATGACCGGGAAATCAGAATCAGAACCCATCAGAATGGCAACAAATGGTGTAGACATAGTACTTCCTTGCTTCGTTTGTCAGGTTAAAATTTTGTTAAAACCGGGGGCATTATAGTGAATCAGTGCTGTAGGTACACTCTTTTCTCGCACAGCAATATCTGATGCCATTTTTGCTCTTTCGTTCTACCAGTATAGACGACCCACAGTCGGGGCAGGTAGCCGCGACCGGTTTGTCATTAATTGCATATTTGCATTTCGGGTAGTTGCTACACGCATAGAATGTCTTCCCGTATCGGGAGATTTTTGCTTGCAGTTGTCCATGACAAAGTGGACATGCGGGTAATCGCTCTGCATTGGCAGAGGCATCGACACTGCTATTGGTTTCAATATGTGTACATTCAGGATAACCCGTACAGCCGATAAACAACCCGAAACGCCCTTTTTTAATGGCTAATGGTTTCCCGCATTCAGGGCATTTTGAATCATCTAATACCTTTTCTATCTGCACATTTTGTTGCTGTAAGGGTCGGATGTATTGGCATGCAGGATAATTATCACAGCCCAAAAACAGGCCATGTTTACTACGGCGCAAAGACAAAGCACCACCACACTCTGGACAAAGACGGTATTCTTTATCCAGAGCGTGTTCTTGCATAGAAAATAGAGAGGAATCAATTTTACTCATTGAATTGAGTCACCAGGATCGGTGTATGGTTACTGGATCGTGACAGATTCTGGTTCAAACATCAGCTCTTCCATCTGATGGCAGGCATTTTCACCACCAGGAAGATTGAATAACACCATCATGACCACCCACTTCAGGTCATCTAATTCTATTTCTGGTGAATCCAATTCCATCAAGCGTTCAATAACAATCTCGCGGGTATCGCAATTTAACACGCGGATTTGCTCTAGAAATAATAAAAAACCCCGGCATTCGGTGCTTAATTTCAGCATCTCTTCCGAAGCATAAACACGGAAAGAATCAGAGGCACAGGCAATATATTCTGGCGCTTCATCACTATCATGCAATGTAGCTAAATGCTCAAGCCAGGATAATGCTTTATATATTTCGGGTTTTTGAAAGCCGGCACGAGTCAGTTCATCCGTCAGGGCATCCTGATCAACCATGAAATCTAACTCACTTTGCACATATGTTTCGAACAGGTACATTAAGACATCAAACATAATTAGGCACTCCTCGTTCGCACATAACCACCCGGTACTGACAAAATTAATCCTTCTAATTCGAGTGTGATTAATTCGGTCATCACCTCCTGAACAGGTAACCCACTTTTCGCTGTAATCACATCAATTGCGGTGACTTCATCACTTCTTACGTTATCTAACAATCGAGAAAATGGCAAATCAGATGAAGCTTCTTCAAATATAGGACTCGTTTTATTGTCATGCCTCATCAATTGTGTAAAAACACCAAGCTCTTCTATTATATCGGCAGCATCACAAACAAGTTTTGCACCTTGTTGAATTAATCTGTGACAACCCCGAGCATTGATGTTGTTTGCTCGCCCCGGTACGGCAAAAACTTCCCGATTATGTTCCAAAGCGTAGCGGGCTGTAATTAATGACCCACTTTTTTCCGCTGCCTCAATCACCAATGTACCTAGACTCAGACCACTGATAATACGGTTACGGCGGGGAAAATGTTCAGCCTTTGGCAAAGTTTGTGGAAAAAATTCAGAAATCAACGCACCACCTTCTCCAATGATCTGACCGGCGAGTGATTTATGTTTCGATGGATAGACATGCATGAGCCCACAGCCTTGGACTGCGACAGTTCGACCTCTCGATTGCAGTGCGGTTTGATGACAGATGGCATCAATCCCAGCCGCTAACCCGGAAGTGATGGTAAACCCATGGGCGACAAGTTCTTGCGAAAACAATTGGGCGGCATCGCGTCCATCCGATGTTGGCTTTCTTGATCCGACGACAGCCAATTGCATCTGATTAATGACATCCAAATTCCCGTCTATAAATAGGATTAACGGTGCACCAACAATATTCCGAAGCAATGCCGGATAGGCAGGATGCTCTATATCAATGAGATGGTGTTGATCAGTGTGAGCCCAAGCCAAGACCGACTGGTATTTCTCAGCGGAAAAATCGAACCAATAACGAATTTGTTGTTCATTCCAACCGTGTTCAGTCAGAAATACCGCATCTCGCCCTTGCAACTCCGCAACGGAAAAATGCTGTAATAAATTAGCCCCTTTAACGGGGCCAATTCCAGGAATACTCGTAAAATGTAACCAAAGCGCTAATTCTTCTTCCGACAGTAACGACTCAAGGGTTCTCCACCGCATAACCAGCCTTCACTAGGTCCCGACTATCCATCACAATTGCCAAACTGGTTTTTTGATAAACCTTTATCACCATCAACTCGCCGATTTTATCTGCCATCAGCGTTGTCGGTTGTTTATCCATTAATTTCTGCCCTATCGTACTATCTTGCTGATAGACGATCTGATCGGGCCCGTTATCGACCAGTTTAGCGCCGGGACGTACAATACCGAAAACATCACCCGGTTTCAGGTGTTCACGTGCCCCTTTGTCAATAATGACAGTGTCATACCGGCCAACATAAGTGCTTTTCATTGGTATATCAATGATATGCCCACCTTGTGGCAGATTGCCTGGCTCTGGCACAAAATAAGCGTCAATACTGCTCTCGCTTAACATGGGTAATAAACGATCTCCTCTCCGGATTTCACTGAAACTTGAGAGGACATCTACCGCAGTAATGTTTTGGTTGTATAACTCTTTCGGTTGCACTATGCCGACCAATTCGAGCTGACGGCCCAGTTCTTCCCCGGTTTGTTCGTTTTTGTACATATTCCCGACGTGATAGACCCCGTATGTCTTATCCAAATCAGGTTTACCACGAACATGTATGGTTTGCCCTTTAGACATATAAATGCTTCGGTCTTCATTGTCGCCGAGAATATACGGTGCATGCTCAATATCCACGCCATTATCGACGACCAGATCGGCACGCAGGAACTGGGAGATTTCCGACAGCTCCACCACAGGAATCGGTGCCTGTGGTTCTTCGACACGCATCTGAGGTGATAGCCGGATCACTTTTTTCCCTTCTCGGGCATCTGAATGATCCAGCACTAACCGAGGCTGACCATGTACCCAGGTTAAACGCAACCGATCGCCAGGATAAATCCAATGTGGATTTTTGATCTGGCGATTCATGTTCCACAACCGCGGCCACAACCAGGGTTTAGTCAGAAAACGCCCCGAAATATCCCATAATGTATCGCCTTTCCGAACAACATATTGCTGTGGGTGATCTTTGCGTAACGCCAAGGTATCGGCGCTGACCTGAAAAGCGAGTAATGCAGACGCTAAAAAAAGCGATATATAACGTGGTTTCATGATCATCCCTGTCCCCGTTTATGCCGGACGGCTGTTATTTTCAACGCCAGCCGACTAAAATCAGGCTGACAGTTACGATTTGTGAGTATTAATTAATTATATGGCTACTCTGGAAGTTTTACGTTTTCCTGATGAACGGTTGCGAAAAATTGCTACGCCGGTCGAAAAAATCACTTCTGACCTCGAACATATTATAGAGGATATGTTTGAAACTATGTATCAGGAAGAAGGGATTGGGCTAGCTGCGACACAGGTCAACATTCATAAACGAATCATCGTCGTTGATACGTCGGAAAATCGGGACCAACCCCTTGTTTTTATCAATCCGGAGCTGATTGAGAAACGGGGCGAAACCGGTATTGAAGAAGGCTGTCTTTCTGTTCCGGAATGTCGAGCTTTTGTACCAAGAGCAGAATGGGTAAAAGTCCGGGCTTGGGATCGACATGGCGAACCCTTTGAAATTGAAACCGATGGATTATTAGCCATTTGCTTACAACATGAAATGGATCATTTGGTTGGCAAATTGTTCGTGGATTATTTGTCGCCGTTAAAACGGCAACGTATCCGGCAGAAGCTGGAAAAGATCGCTCGTCAAGAACGTTCATCCTAATGGAAATACCCGTGCAGAATCTTCGTATTGTATTTGCAGGAACACCCGATTTCGCCGCCAAACACCTACAAGCCCTATTGGATGCAGGATTACAGGTGGTGGCGGTTTACACGCAGCCGGACAGACCTGCAGGCCGAGGGAATAAGCTGACCCCCAGCCCAGTCAAAACGCTGGCGCTGGAGCACGGACTCCCTGTCTATCAGCCAGAAAATTTTAAGAATGCAGAGGATCAACAAGCATTAGCAGCCCTCAACGCTGATTTGATGGTTGTGGTGGCTTATGGATTGCTGTTACCTCAACCTGTGCTGACCACACCACGGCTGGGCTGTATTAATGTTCACGGGTCTCTGCTGCCACGTTGGCGCGGAGCCGCTCCGATCCAGCGCGCCATTTGGGCGGGAGATGCTGAAACCGGCGTGACCATCATGCAGATGGATGTTGGTCTGGATACGGGTGACATGTTGCATAAAGTGGTGCGACCTATTACGGCTGAGGAAACCAGTGCGTCACTGTATGACAAATTGGCAATCGATGGCCCCCGCGGGCTGTTAATGACCATCGGTCAAATCGCCACCGGTCAGACGACACCCGAAAAGCAAGATGATGTCGCAGCGACCTATGCCAAGAAACTCACCAAAGAAGAAGCACAGATCGACTGGCAACAGGATGCCGTTTTTATTGAGCGTTGTATTCGCGCCTTCAACCCCTGGCCTGTGAGTTATTTCAGCCTTGCCGAGCAGAACATTAAAGTCTGGCAAGCAGAAGTTTTGACCAGTGACAAACAATACCCGCCAGGCACCATCGTACAGGCCACCAAACAAGGTCTGGACGTGGCAACCGGTAATGGCCTGCTACGCATCAAACAATTGCAGTTACCCGGCAAAAAAGCCATGTCATTTGCTGACGTATTGAATGCTCGTCAGGATCTGTTCCTTCCCGGCAATCTTCTGCCTTAACCGTTTTTAATGAGTGACCATTTATGAAAGTTAGGGCAACGGCCGCTAAAGTCGTTTATCAGGTAGTGGAACAGGGCCTCTCGCTTTCTACCGCATTGCCTGCTGCACAACCCTTGATCGCAGCTAAAGACCGGGCTTTATTACAGGAAATCTGTTACGGCACGTTGCGTTGGCTGAACCGCCTGGAGTTTATTGCCGAAAAACTGATTGAGCGCCCGTTAAAAGGTAAACATCGGACACTGCACTATCTGTTATTGGTCGGATTGTATCAACTGCTGTATACCCGCATACCCGCCCATGCGGTATTGGCAGAAACCGTTAATGCCTCTGGTGCCCTTAACGGCGACAGCTTCCGGGCCTTGATCAACGGTGTCTTACGTAATGCACAGCGCCAGCAAGCCGAGTTGTTGGTGGCGGCAGATAAAAATGAAGCAACACGCTTCAGTTATCCACGCTGGTTATTGAAAAAAATCAAACAATCCTGCCAGTATGGTTATGTTTCCGTATTACAGGCAGGCAATGAATACCCGCCCATGTGGCTTAGAGTCAATCTCAGCCAGCAGACTCGCGATGACTATCAACAGCTGCTAATGCAGCAAGGGATTCACAGCACCCTGCATCCATCTTGTGATTCTGCATTATTGCTGGAGAAGGCCTGTGATGTGAATGAGCTACCGGGTTTCAGTGAGGGGCTTTGTTCTGTGCAAGACGCTGCGGCGCAACATGCAGCTTGGCTACTCGACCCGCAGCCGGACGAAATAATTCTCGATGCCTGTGCTGCTCCCGGCGGTAAAACCGCGCATATATTGGAAAGACAGCCCGCGCTCAAGCAATTAATCGCCGTTGATAGCGATGCCAAGCGCTTGATGCGTGTAAGTGAAAATTTACAACGCATCAAACTAGATGCCACACTGATCAACGGCGATGCCTCGCAGCCAGAACTATGGTGGGATGGGCCGCAGTTTGATCGAATTTTATTAGATGCCCCCTGTTCGGCAACAGGGGTGATCCGGCGGCATCCGGATATCAAATGGTTACGCCGTGCAGAAGATATTAGCGAATTGGCTCATCTGCAAAGCCTGATTTTGGATGCAATGTGGCAACAATTAAAACCCGGTGGTACTTTGTTATATGCCACATGCTCCATATTATCTGATGAAAATAGTCTGCAAATAAAATCGTTTCTGGAACGAACTGCCGACGCAATTCATGTTCCGTTGCACGCGAAAGACACAACCGAACAACCTGGCTGGCAAATTTACCCCGGAGAGCAGCAGATGGACGGCTTTTTCTACGCCAAATTGACTAAGCGGATTACAGCATGAAAATCATTATTGTCGGCGCCGGACAAGTTGGCGGCACACTGGCCGAAAATCTGGTTGGTGAAAATAACGAAATTACGCTCGTGGATACCGATGCGGAACGACTACGCGAATTACAAGATAAATATGATCTGCGTATCGTATGTGGTCCGGGTTCTTACCCCGGCGTGTTGCGTGAAGCCGGTGCTGATGATGCTGACATGCTGGTTGCCGTCACCAGCAGTGATGAATGCAATATGGTGGCCTGCCAAATTGCATATTCTCTGTTCAATATTCCAAATAAAGTAGCCCGGATCCGCTCTCACGCCTATTTGTCCTCCAGAGAGAAACTCTTTAAGGGCGAAGTCTTCCATATTGATCATTTGATCTCGCCGGAACAGCTCGTTATTGAATACATGCGTCGTCTGATTGAATATCCTGGCGCGCTACAGGTGGCCGATTTTGCTGGCGGACGCCTCGGTCTGGTCGCCGTTAAAGCCTATTACGGTGGCCCATTGGTCGGTAACGCACTGGCTACCCTGAAAGAACATATGCCAAACATTGATACACGTGTGGCCGCCATCTTCCGACAGGGTCGTTCTATCCGTCCGCAAGGCACAACCATCATTGAGGCCGATGATGAAGTGTTCTTCGTTGCTGCGTCAGGTCATATTCGGGCCGTCATGTCGGAATTGCAGCGTCTGGAAAGCCCATACCGCCGGATCATGATCGTTGGTGGTGGGAACGTCGGTGCCGGTCTGGCTCGTCAATTGGAAGGTCGATACAGCGTTAAGCTGATTGAGCGCAATCCGGAACGTGCGGAAGCGCTTTCCGAAATGCTGGAAGAAACCATTGTCTTCTGTGGTGATTCCGCCAACCAGGAATTATTGCAAGAAGAACATATCGAACAGATTGATGTATTCATTGCCGTTACCAATGATGATGAAGCCAACATCATGTCTGCCATGTTGGCAAAGAAACTCGGTGCCCGGAAAGCGATTGTGTTAATTCAACGCAGCGCTTATGTAGATCTGGTTCAGGGTGGCACCATTGATATTGCCGTATCACCCCAACAAGCGACAATCTCTGCCTTATTGACCCATGTCCGTCGAGCCGATATTGCCAACGTCTATTCACTGCGCCGCGGTGTAGCCGAAGCAATCGAAGCGATTGCTCATGGTGACGAACATACCTCCAAAGTCGTGGGTCGATCTATTGGCGAATTGAAACTGCCGCCAGGTGCCACCATTGGCGCCATTGTGCGGGGTGATGAAGTATTGATCGCACATGATTCAACCGTGATCCAACAGGATGACCACGTGGTAATGTTTTTAGTGGATAAAAAACATATCCCCGAGGTTGAACGTCTATTCCAGCCAAGCCCGTTCTTCTTGTAGGTCATATGATTAATTTTAAATCCATTACCTTCGTTATTGGCCTGACGCTATCGAAACTGGCCCTCTTTATGTGGTTACCACTATTGGTTGCTTTTTTTAGTGGTACGGCAGGAACGGCGGAGTTTCTCGCTTCTGCGGTGATCACGCATGTAGCGGCCTTACTGTTGATCCGGCTGGGATATCAGCAAACATTCCGTCTGAGCGTCAGAGATATGTTTGTAATGACGAGTCTGGTCTCGCTTGTTGCCTGCGCTTTCGCGACGCTGCCTTTCTTATTCCTCAGTAAACTGCATTTTACCGATGCTTACTTTGAAGCCATGTCCGGCTTAACGACGACAGGCTCCACCGTTATGAGCGGGCTGGACAGAATGCCGCCGGCAATCCTGCTATGGCGCTCGCTGTTACAGTGGCTCGGTGGTGTCGGCTTCATTATTCTTGCTGTTGCCGTATTACCCTATCTGAACGTAGGTGGGATGAAATTATTCCAGATGGAATCATCTGATCGTTCAGAGAGAGATACACCTCGCATGTCCGGTGTGGCTCGTAATATTCTCATTGTCTATGTCGCGCTTAGCTTGATCTGTTGTCTCTGTTATTGGTTTAGTGGCATGTCATTATTTGATGCCATTAATCATGCCATGACGACATTAAGTACAGGCGGTTTTTCGACGCACGACATTTCCATGAATGCCTTCTCGCCACAGGCGCAGTGGGTCGCCAGTGTATTTATGTTCTTAGGCGGGCTGCCCTTCATACTCTACGTACAAAGCGTGCGTCGCCGGGAAGGTTTACTGTTTCGGGATGCTCAAGTGCGTGGTTTTTTCTGGTTAGTGCTGGGAACGAGTCTGCTGATGAGTGTTTGGCTCTGGTATTCAAGCACCTTCAGTCTGGAAGATGCCTTTCGCATTACCACATTCAATGTCATTTCTATCCTGACCACTACCGGATACCGTTTAACAGATTTTAGTCACTGGAGTTATATGACTACCGTGATTTTTATCTTACTCATGTTTCTGGGGGCGTGTTCTGGTTCCACCTCGGGTGGATTAAAACTGTTCCGCATTCAAATTGCAGGAGCCTTGTTTCAAAAGCAAGCCCGCCAATTGATGCACCCTGCTGGGGTATTCCCACAAAAATACAATGGTCGTCCGGTCAATGACGCCATTGTCCGCTCTATTGTCGCCTTTGTGCTCAGTTATCTGGCAATCATTACCCTAAGTGCCATTGTCCTCGGTATGTTTAATCTGACGCCACAGGAAGCGATTAGTGGAGCCATCACTGCCATGGGTAATATCGGCCCTGGTTTAGGCAGCAAAATAGGTCCTGCGGGGAATTTTTCCAGTTTACCGGATGCCGCAAAATGGGTGCTGGCTGGAGACATGATGTTGGGACGTTTAGAGGTATTAACCGTCGCAGTCTTACTCTTCCCTTCATTTTGGAAAGATTAATACCACGAAAAAAGCCACAGGCTGAATGCTGTGGCTTTTCTGGATTTATGGTTAAACAAGCAGTTTGCAGTTAAACCGCGTCAACAGCCATGACAGGGATATTCAGTCCCAGCAGACCGCACATCCGCTCTTCGTCTTTCACCAAATCCGCAAGCGTGAATTCAGCCAATACGCCCATAAATGCCCGCATGGCTTTTCGCATGATGGATTGGAAACGACATCCCGGAGCTAACCGGCAGCCTTCACGCTGACAATCCAGTAAACAACTCACATTTTCCATATCCGCAATCAAATCACCCAGATTGATTTCGGAACTTACGCGAGCCAAACGAATACCACCATGTTTTCCACGAATAGTTTCGATATATCCTTTCATGCCCAGCTGATGAACAATTTTGACCACATGATTACGAGAAATAGAAAAGCGATCAGCCACTTCAGTAATCGTGGATAAATGCTGTTCCGGTTGCAAGGCCAGAAACACCAGCGTTCGTAAGGCATAATCCGTAAATAAAGTCAGCTGCATATACTATCTTTCTACTCACTATAATTTCATCGCAACCCATCAGGCGACAGGATGAGATAACTACATTTATATATGTAATAATATAGTTCGTTGTTACATGACATCTTTATAAAAGATCAACTTTTAGCGAAGTTATCCACATAATTGTCAATTATCTGACAACAATAACAGTTATTCACGATGACTCGAGATCAATACCTGGCCTGCTATGCTACATATTGCGTTATACGAACCAGAGATACCGCCTAATACTGGCAACATTATCCGTCTTTGCGCCAACACCGGATATTTCCTGCACATCATCGAACCCACCGGGTTTGCCTGGGATGATAAACGTCTGCGGCGTGCAGGCCTCGACTACCATGAGTTTGCAGAGATCAAACGTCATGCTGATTTTTCAGCATTTTTGAATGATGTCGGTGATGCTCGGCTGTTTGCTTGTACCACTAAGGGTAAAGCCTACCCCTCGGATGCCGGATTTCAGGCGGGTGACGTTTTGCTGTTTGGACCTGAAACCCGTGGGCTTCCTATGTCGATCATTGAAAGTCTGCCGGAAGCACAACGACTGCGGATCCCGATGCTGCCGCAAAGTCGCAGTATGAATCTTTCAAATGCAGTGTCTGTGTTCGTCTATGAAAGCTGGCGTCAATTAGGTTTTGCCGGGGCGGTATAAAGAAAGTAAGTGAGTCGAGAGCAAACTCGGCTCACTGTTTTGTGGTTACATCCAACTACCATTGCGGATCACGCCGACAGCCAATCCTTCAATACTGAGTTGTTCTTGTGTCAAATCAACCACTATAGGTTCCAGTTCTTCATTCTCGGGCAGTAAACGCACGGTATTTCCCTTGCGCTCAAAACGCTTCACGGTTACTTCATCATCCCCGACTCTGGCAACTATAACCTGACCATTATTCGCTTGGGTGGTTTTATGCACAGCAAGCAAATCGCCATCTAAGATACCGATATTTTTCATGCTCATGCCATGCACCCGCAATAGAAAATCGGCACGGGGATGGAATAACGAGCCGTCTATTTGGTAATGGGTTTCGATATGTTGTTGGGCCAGAATAGGTTCTCCTGCCGCCACTTGACCAATGAGCGGCAATCCCTCTTCTTCTGGTTCCTCATCGGTCAATAATTGTATGCCACGGGAAGTGCCTGGCATCATTCGGATCACGCCTTTTTTAGCCAGTGCTTTCAGATGCTCTTCCGCTGCGTTGGCTGATTTAAACCCAAGCTCAGAAGCAATCTCGGCTCGCGTCGGTGGCATTCCAGTTTGTTGCACAGCAGAACGAATAAGAGCCAGTACTTCGGCTTGACGGGGGGTAAGCTGCTTCATGAGATAAGCCTGTGTTTTTATACAGATAACTGTGAGTATATACAGTTATCTGTATAAAAACAAAGGCTCATCTACAAACTAGCTACCACTGAGAAAATAAAATGCCCGCAAATACGACAACACCAACCCAGTTGTTGTTCAAAAAAGCCTTAAAACAGGCGTCACGTTGACGATGCCAGATCAAATATTGTTGATAGATGAATAAACAGAGCGCGACCAACAAGGCCATAAAATAACTGATTGTCAGTTCAGATAACCAGCCAACCAAGCTCAATAAAGCCAAAGTACTGAACTGCAATAATGCGATATACAACCTATCATTTTTACCGAACAGGATTGCCGTTGATTTGATGCCGATTTTCACATCATCATCCCGATCAACCATCGCATACATCGTATCGTAGGCCACGGTCCATAACAGATTAGCCAAGAAGAGTAGCCAGCTGATAAGGCTCAAATGCCCGGTGACGGCAGCATAAGCCATGGGGATCGCCCACGAGAACGCCATTCCGAGAATGACTTGAGGCAGTGAAGTGACTCGTTTCATAAACGGATAAACGGCGGCGAGCAACAATCCACCCGTAGAAAGATAAATCGTGAAGCGATTAAGTTGCCAAACGAGCAAGAATGCAACCACCACCAATATCAGGAAAAAAGATAAGGCCCGAAAGGTCGTGATGCGTCCAGAAGGCAATGGTCTGAAGGCGGTACGTTTTACGTGTCCATCAAAATGACGGTCGGCATAATCGTTGATCACACATCCGGCTGCACGCATCACGACCACACCGAGTGAGAACACAATTAACAATGAAAAAGAGGGCATTCCCCCCGACGCTAACCACAAGGCCCAAAGGGTCGGCCATAGCAATAATAATGTACCAATGGGTTTGTCCAAACGCGCCAATTGCCAGTAGGGTTGCCATTGGGTAGGTATTACCGACATCATTAGTCACACTCCATACATCGGGTGTTGAGGTAAAAAAACCTCAGTTAAGCTTAGCTGACAGGAACGAAAACACACGGTGGAACGACGGCCCCAAAGCGGATGAGTCTCTGTACATCCCCATTGCGGCAACAGCTTGGCAAAGGAAGCCTGTGTCGAAAAATCTGCCACCTCAAACTCCCTGCAGCTATTCTGTTCTTCTGCTGCAGCAAATAGCAGCGTCCCCAGCGGTTGCGCTTTCCAATTCAATAAATCAGGTTCATTCTGAAGCTGGCTGGTCGTCACTTGAGTGAGCCCCCAGATCCATGGCCGCTCATCATCTGATAATAAGACTTGTCGCATGAGCTGAGTGGAAGATGTTGCTTTCGATGGTATCCAACCAGAGGTCAACAAATGAACCCTGAGCTGCGAAGTATGCTGACAAAGTTTGGCGGTTAATGACGTCGGATCAAATAACCAGTCGGCATAACGTTCCGGCCATGTCATTGATGTTGCCGAAAGCCAAACAAGTTGATCCAGATCCTCTACATCGGTGAGTAGATCGTATTGCGGCCTCATCAAGCTTGACGAAAATGCGTTTGCCTTGAACAATTTACTTAACACTCACTTTGGCTGTTATTTGCTGCCCGGAATTTAGTTATGAAAATCATGTCACGTTTACTCTGGTTATGTTGCCTGATCCCGTTTTTGGTACTAGCCTCAGAAGGCGGCGGTGAGGGTGGAAAAACCGAAGATCCGAACAAACCCGTCATTACTTATTTTTCCCTTGACCCTGAAATCATTACTAATTACATCACGACCAACAATGAAATGGGATATATCCGCGTCAAAGTTGAGCTCATGGTCAATAGTGCTGCCGAATTGGCGTTAGTCCAAAAACACGAACCATTGATTCGCGATACCATCAATGACGTATTGGGAAAAGAAACCGTCGAACATATCCGCTCTCTCAAAGGCCGGGAAGTGATCCGCTTAGAATGTCAGGATAAAATAAACGAACGACTCCAAAAGGAGACTGGAAAAAATCTGGTTCGCGACCTGATCTTTACCAACTACCTATACCAATAACCTTCACGAACTGCGAGGGGTAGCGCGACGGCTATCCCGCCAGCCTTGAACCAGCCCCACTAACAAGCCGCCTAAATGTGCAAAATTAGCCGTATTCACCGGCAGAATATCCGCAAACCCTAACGTCAACCAACACAGCATAAAGATAAACAAACCATTTGAAACCGTCATTTGCGCTTGTTCTGAGTGTCGTTCCCGCAGCCATAGATAACCTAACAGTGCATAAGTGACACCGGATAATCCGCCGAACGTATTACCGGAGACCATCGCTTGTAAGACATTTGGGATCAATGCGCCGGAAATGAGCACAATGGCAAGTTTGCTGACACCATAACGTTGTTCTGTTCTACCGCCCAGATACCACCACCAGGAAAGGTTAAACAGCAGATGAATGACAGAAAAATGGAGGAATACGGGTGTAAAGAGACGCCAAATCTGACCATTCAGCCATGGCCACTCAAATGATAACCAAGACTCCACCGGTAAACCCATGGAGCGAAGCAGATACTCAATCAATACCAGACCGGTAACTACCAACATTAATGGCTGGGCTTGCAATACGAGTTCAGACATTAGATGAGAATCGGCAGCAGCGCGCCAACTCACCGATTTTTCTTGCTGCCAAGCCGCTTCCCGATAACGGGGATGATACGGCTCGTGAATGAAACGCTGAATTTCCGTCTCCGCCAAGCCAGCCTGATTTTCATCTAACAACCAGAGTGCTACACCCGTTTCCGAGCTGTGTATTTGACAGGAAATTTGTTGCCCCTGCAGATAATCAGCCAGCATTTGCGCAAGCTGAAGATCATTGAGTTCAATCAGCAGTATCATACTGTTGCCGTAAATGGATAGACGTGTCGCCAGCTTTCAAAACCACCATCGATGCTATATACGGATTGATAACCGAGGCTGACCAGATAATTGGCCGCACCCTGACTGCTGTTTCCGTGATAACACATTACCAGCACCGGCGTGTCTTTCGCCACCGACTGTGTGAACTGTGACAAGGTATCATTCGTCAGATGATAAGCACCCGCAACATGTGCGGCATTATATGAACCTGCGTCTCGGATATCGGCCAGGCAGACAGGAGATTGCTTTAGCAGTGCGGCAGCTTGTTGAATAGAAATTCGGGTAAACTGTGTCATCATTATCTCCTCAGAGGCATGCGCACAGTTTACCCGATTGTTACAGAAAAGATCTGTTTTTAAAAAAAATTAACCACCCAGATAAGCGTTTCGCACTGCAGGATTGGCCAGCAAAGCTTCGCCCGTATCTTCCAGCACAATACGTCCGGTCTCCAGCACATAGCCGCGATCCGCCAATTTCAGCGCCTGATTCGCATTCTGCTCGACCAGGAAGATCGTCATCCCACGTTCCTCACGCAATTGCTGTACGATGTCGAAAATCTGCTGAATCACCAGCGGAGCCAGCCCCAGTGATGGTTCATCAAGGAACAACAGGCGTGGTTTGCTCATCAGGGCACGACCTATCGCCAGCATCTGCTGCTCGCCACCGGACATAGTGCCAGCACGCTGATTGATACGCTCCTTCAGTCGCGGAAACAGATTGAAGACCTCATCCATCAGCGCAATCTTTTCTTCTTTATCATTGATAAAGAAGGCGCCCATGCTCAGGTTTTCTTCCACTGTCAAGCGCGAGAAAATTCGGCGCCCTTCCGGCACAATCGCAATATCCCCGCGCATGATGGCTGAGGTGGTATCTTGTGTAATATCCCGGCCTTCAAACAGGATCTGCCCCTGTGAAGGTTTCGGATCACCACAGATCGTCATCAGCAGCGTGGTTTTACCCGCACCGTTAGCACCAATCAGGGAGACAATTTCGCCCTTTTTGATATGTACGCTGACATCGGTCAGCGCCGCAATCTTACCGTAGAAGGTTGAGACGTTTTTCACTTCTAACATCGGTTATCTCCTACGATTCGCCCAGATAGGCCTTGATCACGGCCGGATTATCACGCACTTCTGCTGGCTTGCCATCAGCCAGTGGCGTTCCCTGATTCACCACATAGATGTAATCGGAAATGTCCATGACCAGTTTCATATCGTGTTCGATCAACAAGACGGACACATCAAACTGATCACGCAACTGACGGATAAGATTGTTCAGATCTTCGGTTTCTTTCGGATTCAGGCCCGCGGCAGGTTCATCCAGCATCAGAATTTTGGGCTGGGTACACATGCAGCGCACAATTTCCAGGCGACGTTGCTGACCATAAGCCAAGTTACCGGCAGAGCGGTTCGACAGTTCTGTCAGTCCGATGGTATCCAGCCAAAATTTGGCCCGCTCCAACGCTTCACGTTCCGAACGACGAAATGCCGGGCTCTTCAACAATCCACCGATGAAACTGGTATTCATGTGCCGATGTTGGGCAACCAGCAGATTTTCCAGTACGGTCATCTCTTTAAACAGACGCACATGCTGGAAGGTTCGCACCACCCCTTTCCGGGCAATTTCATGCCCCGGCAACCCTTGTATTTCTTCATCACGGAAACGGATGATGCCGTGGGTAGGTCTGTAAAACCCGGTTAGGCAGTTAAATACCGTTGTCTTACCTGCACCGTTCGGCCCGATGATGGAGACAATTTCTTTTTCTTTCAGTTGCAGTTTGACGCCATTGACTGCCAACAGCCCGCCGAAGCGCATGGACAGATCAGAGACTTCTAATAACTTACTCATTTAGGCAACTCCACATGATGACGAGTCATTGGCACCAGACCCTGTGGACGCCACAACATCATAACTACCATCAACAGACCAAACATCAGCATCCGGTATTCATTAAAGGCCCGCAGCTCCGGCAGTACCGTCATAATGATCGCCGCCAGTACAACACCCGCCAGTGAGCCCATTCCCCCCAGAACCACAATTGCCAGAATGATGGCGGACTCGATGAAGGTAAATGATTCTGGGCTGATAAAGCCCTGACGCGCAGCAAAGAAGCTACCCGCAAACCCGGCAAAAGCCGCACCGATGGCAAATGCAGTCAGTTTGATAACGGTTGGATTCAGCCCCAGAGAACGGCAGGCAATTTCATCATCCCGCAACGCTTCCCAGGCACGACCCAATGGCATCCGCAGCAAGCGTTTAATCACCAGAAGGGTAAACAACACCAGCAGCACTGCCATGACATACAAAAACACAATTTTATAGTTGGCATCATAGTGAATACCAAAGAATTCGTGGAATGCTCGGCCACCAGCTTCCGGACGACGAGAGAACTCCAACCCGAATAATGTCGGTTTTGGAATACCAGTAATGCCATTTGGGCCACCAGTCAGTGTCGTCAGGTTGTTCAGTAGGATGCGGATGATCTCGCCGAATCCCAGCGTCACAATTGCCAGATAGTCTCCGCGCAGACGCAATACAGGGAAACCAAGCAGGAAGCCAAATAAAGCGGACATACCACCGGCAATCGGCAGACATTCCCAGAACGTTAGACCAAAATGCTGGTTCAGAAGTGCATAGGTATAAGCACCAATGGCATAGAAGCCAACATAGCCCAGATCCAACAACCCAGCTAGACCGACCTGAATATTCAGACCTAATCCCAACATGACATAAATCAGAATCAAGGTTCCTAAATCGAGCAGATTCCGTGAAGCAAAACAAGGGATCACCAGCACCGCGGCCAACAGTAACAACTGCAACACACGATATAACCGCGGATTCTCCGTCGTACTGGGTAAAGACAATACGGGAATATTTTCTTTCAGCGCTGAAAAACCACTGGCGATCTGATCTCGAAACAACTGGAACAGGAATACAATGACGACCGCCAGCGCGACCATCGGGCCATTTTCTTTTAAGCGGCTAACCACGGTGATACCCACGCCCTCAGTTTGCAGCTGGTAGCAAAACAACCACAGCGACAAAATCAGCGTCAGCAAACCGGCAACAGAGGCCTGTTTAAGATGCTTCATACTTTTTCCACCTCTGGACGACCTAAAATACCTGTTGGCATCAGTAACAGAATGGCAATCAACAAACCGAATGCCACCACATCTTTATATTCCGAGCTTAAATATGCTGACGTCAGGGCTTCAGTCACCCCCAGAATCAAGCCGCCAATCATCGCACCCGGAATAGAACCGATACCACCGAGAACCGCTGCCGTGAAGGCTTTCAGACCGGCCATGAAACCCAGTGAAGGATTAATGACGCCGTAGTACAAACCAAGCAGAATACCGGCAATAGCAGCCAACGCAGCACCAATGATGAAGGTCAGCGCAATCACATTGTTGGTATCGATACCCAGCAGGTTCGCCATCTTGATATCTTCTGCGCAGGCACGGCAAGCACGCCCCATGCGGGAACGAGAAATAAACTGTGACAGGCCATACATAGAAATGAAGGTCACCACGAAGATGATGATCTGCATGTAAGAAAGACTGGCGGTATTATTAGTACCAAACTGGATGCCCCCTTGTACCAAGGCTGGCATCGCAATATCACGAGAACCCTGCGCAAAACGCACCACGTTTTGCAGGAAAATAGACATCCCGATGGCTGAAATCAGTGGGATGAGACGATTGCTACCACGTAATGGACGATAAGCAACACGTTCAATACTCCAGCCATAGCAACTGGTGATCAGAATCGAGATGATGAAAGCAGCGCCCATTAATAGGAACGAGCTGTCGATTCCCATCATCATCAGTGCCGTAATGACCATAAAGCCAATATAGGAGCCAATCATATACACTTCGCCATGCGCGAAGTTAATCATGCCGATGATGCCATACACCATCGTATAACCAATCGCTATCAGCGCGTAGGTGCTGCCGATAGTCAAACCATTCAGCAACTGCTGAATAAAGTAAAAAATCTGTTCAGACATAGACCGTTGTTCCTGAGCGATCCGCGAAAGACGGGATCAGCGCGGAAAGAAAGTTACCAACCCGATAAATAAAAAGCAGGGCCGTAATGACAGCCCCGCTTTATCATGTTAGCGGATGTTATTGCAGAACGCTGGATGTACCATCCGCGTGCCACTGATAGACACCAAATTTAAAGTTTTTCAGGTCGCCGCTTGCTGACCATTCCAGTGGGCCCATAACGGTATCCACCTTGTTGCCGCGCAAATATTTAGCAATATCAGCAGGCTCATCACCTGCAGCATTGATACCCGCCGCCAAAGCCTGGATTGCTGCATAGGTTGTCCATACGAACGGACCTGAGTAATCTTGTTTTTTCGCTTTGAACGCTTCAACCAGTTTAGCATTAGCCGGGTCTTGGTCGTATTTCTTCAGCATGGTGACATACATGCCTTCAGAGGCTTTCCCTGCAATAGCAGAAATGTCTTTGTTACCCACCCCTTCCGGACCCATGAATTTAGCATGGAAACCTTTTTCGGCTGATTGACGCAGGATCAAACCCAGCTCAGGGTGATAGCCACCATAATAAACAAAATCAACTTTCAGCTCTTTCAACTTAGCGATCAGTGCAGAGAAATCTTTATCGCCTGCCGTGATACCTTCAAAATCGACAACGTTGGCACCATTTTTCTTCAGTGTGTTGTAAACCGAAGTGGCAATACCTTCACCGTACTGTTTCTTATCGTGGATAACAGCAATCGTTTTAGGTTTGATCTGAGAAGTGATGTAGTTTGCAGCAGTTGGACCCTGATCGCTATCCAGACCCGTAGTACGCAGCACCAGCTTGTAACCACGTTCGGTGATCTTTGGCGCAGTTGCCGCCGGCGTAATCATCAGTATGCCTTCATCTTCATAGACATCAGATGATGGCAATGTGCTGTCAGAGCACAGATGACCGATGACATATTTCACGCCGTCGTTCACAACTTTGTTAGCAACTGCAACTGCTTGTTTTGGATCACAAGCATCATCGTATTTGATGGCTTCCAGTTTCTTACCTTTAATACCACCAGCAGCATTGATTTGTTCTACGGCCATCAGACCACCGGTAAATTCCATGTCACCATATTGAGCAACAGGACCAGTCAGCGGGCCAGCGATACCCACTTTGATAGTATCTTCTGCCATAACAGAAACAGAACCAAACAACGCGGTAGATACCGCTACAGCTACGAGCAGTTTTGACGTATTTTTCATTCAGATTCCCTCAATTCTCGGACATCAAGTCCATTTGGGCCTTTTTTTATACAACTACAATTGGTTTAACCGCTTTCTATCACTGCCATATGGCGAAAGACAAGAGCAGGAGTGAAAAATATCCGCGTATCAAACCGTGCACGAACAACACAGATCTCCGATATTTTTTGCAAAAATAGAGCCAATATTAGCATTAATAACCAAAAGCAGATTAATCAGCCTAATATTTAAAAAAACACAAAATATAATTCCGTTATTAAAAACAAGATATCCATCTGCATAGCAGACTATATTTTTAACGATCGCACTGTTTTCTGCTGTTTCGCTTTAAAATAGTGCAACATCGTCATTTGCGCACCACGAATGTCTCTTGCTAGTCGGATCAGATTTTCTGATACTGTGGTCCATTTCCCGTGTCGGCTACTTTTCATGCGTATACTTTACACTTTGATCATTTATCTCTTTTCACCGTTTATTCTCTTTTTGCTCTACCGACCCCGACATGGTAAACCTGGATTTGGCTCCCGCTGGAAAGAACATCTTGGCTGGATACCCGCCCCCCTGAAATCTGCACCGCTGTGGATCCATGCCGTCAGTGTTGGTGAAACGATTGCGGTCACACCATTGATTAAAGCGCTAAAACAGCGCCATCCTGACCTGCCTATCTTATTAACCACCACCACGCGCACTGGCGCTGACCAAGCAGCCCGGCTGGGTTCGCTGGTTGAGCATCGTTATGCCCCGTTAGATTATCCGGGAGCTGTCGCCCGTTTTTTACGCACCGCTAATCCGCGTGCATTGTTGATCATGGAAACCGAACTGTGGCCCAATTTACTTGCGCAATGCGGTCAGAAAAAGATACCGGTGGCGATCCTCAATGCTCGACTCTCAGAGCGTTCATGCCAGCGTTACCAACATATCCGACATTTCTTCCAACACATGAGTCGCGCATTAACCCTGTTGCTGTGCCAGCATCATGACGATGCCGCGCGCTTTAAGCGCTTGGGGGTCGATAAAAATAAGCTGCTCATTACAGGCTCCATCAAATTTGATATCCAGATGGATCAAGCGCAAATCGAAAATGGAGAACAATATCGCCAGCAGCTTGGTAACCGCCCCGTCTGGATCGCGGCCAGCACGCACAAGGGAGAAGATGAAAAAATCCTGCGGGCTCATCAGATCCTTCTGCAACAGATCCCGAATGCCTTGTTAGTGTTAGTGCCTCGGCACCCTGAACGTTTTAATGATGTTGCGTTATTGTGTCAGAATCAGGGATTTTCTTTATGCCGCCGCAGTGAACAACGCAGCGTAGCTGCCGACGAACAGATACTGCTGGGTGATAGCATGGGGGAAATGGCTTACTACTTTCAGATGGCTGACCTCGCCTTTATGGGTGGCAGTTTAGTACCGGTTGGCGGACACAACCTGCTGGAACCCGCCGCACTGGCAAAACCGACACTCATTGGCCCGCACTATTTTAACTTCAGTGATATTACACGTCAGTTAATTGCCAAACAGGCCTGTCAGGTGATCCATAACGACGATGAACTGGCGGCAACCGTACAGGAATTGCTGTTAGCCAAAGAAAAACAACACCAGATGGGAATGGCTGCTTTTGATGTCGTCGCCGCCAATCAGGGTGCACTGGAGAAAAGTCTGAACGCGCTGGAATCCATTCTCTCTCAGCGATAAGCCTGATAGGCCACCAGCAGATTCTGCCAATCATCGCTTTGCCAGTGAAAAAGAGGATGCAACGCCGACTCTTTCTGTAAAGAGCGATACAAGCGGGCCAGATTCTTGGCCTGCCAACGGCCCGGGCGTCGAATATTGCCTTTATCGAAATCAATGACCCATATCTTTCCCGATGTATCTCGTAAGATGTTGTGGGCATTGAGATCAGAATGGTAAACCCCGGCCTGATGAAATTGTGCCAGGACTTGCCCAATCTGCTGCCAAGTATCGCGCGGCAGCGCATCCCGCTTGAGAAGCTGAACCAGATCTTCCGCGCCGGGGATCCGCTCAATCAAAATATCTGCTTTATAAAACAAACCCTGTCGCACAACACGTGCGGCAACAGGGCGCGGGACAGGCAGCTCATCCTCAACCAATTTATGCAGCAAATTAAATTCTGCAAACGATCGGGTAAGATTAAGTCGCGTAAAGCAAAATTGATCCTGAACATAACGGCCAATCAGACCACCACGCCAATAATGCCGTAATACCCAATGCGCCGTCTGATGTTGGATAAACCAGGTAATGCCCCGACCATGTGATTGGCCGGTAATCGCGTGCCGATGCTGCCAATAGTCTACTGAAAAGTAATCCGGCGTAAAATCAGGCGCCAACGACGGATCAAAACAACAGGTCTGCCCGCCATTTTTCAGAATACGAATCGCAGTCATCAACTAATCCCTGTGAAATAAACTTACAATTCTACTCGTCTCCGTACAACTTTGCATAGGTTGTCGGCTTATTGAGCATGTAATGCCTGTAGAACCTGTTGCAAGGTATCTTGAGCTGATGGGCCGCCACCCAATAACACGGCCTTCTGCGCCCAGCCAAATGCCTCTACCGGTTCACGACTATCCAGTAACGTTTGCGCCAGATCGTTCGCCGCCACCGCAGAGTCTGGATGGGCGTTGGTTGCCTGTTGGAACCATTGTCGCGCCAGCACCAGATCATGTTGCTGATATGCCGCAACGCCTAATCCAATCATGGCCGTCAGATTGTCAGGCCACCGCTGTAATGCAGCACGATACGCAGGTATGGCCGTTAACGCCCCGGAGGTCCGGTCTAAATCAACAACAGCCTGTAAATAACGCGTCTCGTCAGCGGAAGTCGGCGGGATCTGCTGTGGAGGAAGTACAATCAATCCCCAACGACCGCTACGCTGCCATAAATTCTCGAATTGGGTAAATGACCAGTGCTGATTGGCTTCTGATCCCGAATGTACGATGATTTCTTGCTGTGATAAGTCATAGCCCGTCACTACCGCATAATGCCAGCGCGGATACCAGTTGAATGCCAAATTCACCAAGACAATAACTGGACGTCCGGCATCCACTTCCCGTAAAAGCGCGGGTAACGAGGGTGAAATTTCGTAAGCCAGATAACCTTGCCGTCGGGTACTGGCCTTGAGTTCCGCCTGTAACGAACCGCCCCGGGCCGGTAACAACATCTCTCGTGCCAGCTCAGAGACGGAAACTGTTTTTTGCTGTTGCGCGTCGATCACCATCGCCAATGCCGATGGCCCACAAAAAGCATCCTCTTGTGCAATAAAGGGAACAACAAGCTGCTTTTCCGAGCTATGGAGTGCCGACTTCGGAAACGAAACATGCGACGCACAAGACGACAAAAGTAAAAAGCCCACCAGCAGGAGGGCTTTGGTCAGTATAGGCTTCACTTATCGAACAGAGCGTGTAAATGGAAATACCTTGGTTAAACCCAGAATATCGGTAACCAATAGGACGATAAAGACAAATAAAATCGCCCCGAGCACATCAGAACCGGCCGCGGGCAGTTGATCAATTTTATGGGATAACTGATTAACTTCGTCATCACTCATCGCCGCCACACGCTGTTTCACTAATGCAATATCGACACCCTGTGCAGCAATTTGTTTTGCGACATCTTCCCTGGCCAGAAATTGCATCACGTGTACGCGTTCTGTCGATTGATGAATTGCGATGGTATCTTGTGCCGACATCATCGAAGCCTTCGCTGGTAACGATAGCGCCAATAAAGACACAACGAGTAATCGAGCAATCACACCCCAAAATGCAGACATAATGTATCCTCTTTGATGTTGTCGCGTATGGACGATAACCGGTTGCCCTGGTTTTGCGAAGCAAATTCGTTGCAGTATCTAAATAACGGTTATCTCTTTTATAATAGCCAATATTTAATGTCATTTGAGTGAAATTTTCATGCCACAGAAAGCCGTATTTCCCGGAACGTTTGATCCTTTGACATGCGGCCACTTGGATTTGATCAACCGCGCAGCCGCTTTATTTGATGAGGTGATTCTGGCCGTCGCCGCGAGTCCGGGAAAACGCCCTTTGTTTTCCCTTGATGAACGCATCCAGTTGGCACAACAAGCTTGCCAGTCATTATCTAATGTCTCTATCACTGGTTTCAGCAACCTGTTGATCGACTTCATGAAGGAACAAAATGCAACCATCCTGTTGCGAGGCATAAGAACAGGCAGTGATTTTGAGTATGAATCACAACTGGCGGCCATGTATCGCCGCATGATGCCTGAAATGGAAATTATCTTTCTGCCGCCTGCGGAACAATATGCTTTTGTCTCTTCAACCTTAGTCAGAGAAATTGCGTTACATGGCGGTGATGCCAGCCAGTTTGTCACAGATAATGTGGCGGAAGCGATCAGGCATAAACAACTCCTGAATCGGGCTTAATTGCCAAACGGCTGACAGATGGGGCAATACACACTGCTGCGTTGCCCTAGTCGCAATTCTTCCAGCGGATGCGCACAAAGCGTACACGGCTGGCCCGCGCGTCCATAGACCAATAGCTCCTGAACAAAATAGCCCGGTTTACCATCCGTTCGCATGAAATCACGTAATGTCGTCCCCCCTTGTTGAATGGCTCTGGCCAAGACGGTTTTGACAGCATCGACCAGTAACTGACACTCCACCTGTGACAGGGAGTTTACAGCGCGTTTGGGGTGGATCCGCGACATAAACAGCGCTTCGTTGGCATAGATATTACCTACACCAACCACGATCTGATTGTTCATTAACCAGGGTTTGATAGCACTCTGCGTTTTGCGTCCGCGTTGCCACAGATAATTCCCCGTGAACAGGTCGGTAAGCGGCTCCGGCCCCATTTTTTCTAATAATGGATGTAATGAGGGATCATCCGATGTCCACAACAGAGCACCAAAACGCCGGGGATCATGTAGACGCAATAGCTTGCCATTAGCCAGTTCGATATCTACATGATCGTGTTTTTCAGCCGGAGTTCCGAGCGGTAAGATGCGTAAACGACCAGACATTCCCAGATGCAGGATCGCAGTTCCTAATGTGGAATGTAGCAGTAAATATTTGGCCCGACGCTCTATTCGCTGAATAGGCTGGCCTTCGAGCAAATGAATTTCAGCGGGAATTGGCCAGCGCAACTGCCGATGGCGGATCACAACTCGTTCAACCACCACCCCTTCCAGCCAAGGTGTAATACCTAACCGGCTCACTTCAACTTCTGGTAATTCTGGCATTTATCGATCCTGAATATGGCAACAAGCCACTGTTTACTGTGATGATGATACGCAGCAAATTGCGATTCAGATCGCCCTTATGCCACATTCCACCTTGCTGCCTGATAGGGTTATGTCTAAGTTAAAGAAAAGCAGAACGAGAGAAGAGCAGCATGTCGCAATTACGCAGCGTCAGAGTACAGGTATATGGCATCGTGCAAGGTGTCGGCTTCCGATACTATACACAACAGGAAGCTAGCCGCCTCGGGCTATGTGGCCGAGCTACCAACCTGTCCGATGGTTCAGTCGAAGTGATCGCGCAAGGTCAGGCAGAAGCCATAGAAAAACTCATACACTGGCTGAAATCAGGTCCGAGAACAGCCAGTGTCGATGAGATAGAGGTTACGGAATTAGCGGCAGGTTCTGTATCAGCAAGCGCCTTCCGGGCCTATTAAGCTTATTTTAGCGTGGCACAAATTTTCCAAAGATCTGCCTGTACGGCGGCGGCTGTCACTTCCCGCCCGGCACCAGGTCCCTGCAGAATCAGTGGATTAGTCCGATAGAAATCGGTTTCGATTGAGAAAATGTTATCGCAAGGACGCAAATTCGCGAACGGATGCTCTGCAGATAACAAATCCAGACCCACACGCGCAGATCCATCCCGATCAAGTCGGGCCACATAACGCAGCACCTTGCCATGCGCCTGTGCTTCGTCAAATGCCGTCTCAATCGTCTGATCCAGTTCACTCAGTCGTTCAAAGAATTCATCCAACGGAATATCAGCCAGTTCAGCAGGAACCAGACTCTGCAATGAAATATGATCTGGCTCCAGATCCAAGCCCGCCTCACGGGCCAGAATCAGCAATTTCCGCCGCACATCATGTCCGGTTAAATCCTCACGCGGATCAGGTTCCGTCAAGCCGTGCTGCCAAGCCTGTTCAACCAACTCGGAAAAGGGAATAGAACCATTATATTGTTGAAACAACCAACTTAACGTGCCGGAAAAAATACCCGAAATACCATGTACCCGATCTCCTGATTCCAGCATCATGCGAATACATGCCTGAACCGGCAGACCCGCACCGACGGTCGCGTTATAACGCCACTGCACTTGATGTTCGGCAAAACTCTGGCGTACCCGGGAATAGAAGACATTTTCTGCCGCACCCGCCAGCTTATTGGCAGTGATTAGATGGGCACCAATTTGTGCAAACTCCGGGTAATAACTGCTGACGGTCTCACTGGCCGTCAAATCAAGTAACACCAGCTCATCAAAGGGATGTTGTTCAAGCTGCACCAGCAATTCGGCCCAGATGACCGGTTGCGGATCAAAATTATCCAGAACTTGCAGGGGGTCTAAACCATCCTCACTCAGAATACCGCCACGCGAATCAAACAAACCAAACAGTGTCAGAGTTAACTGATGGGCCTGTTCAAGATGGTGTTTTTCTTTGGCCAGTAATTTTAACCACTGACTGCCAATGTTTCCTTTCCCCAAGACCACTAGGCCAACCCGTTTTGTCTGCAGGAACATGGCGTGGTGCAACGCAATCAGGAGCGGTTCCAAAGTAATTTCGCGAACAACGGCGACTAAACTCACGCCATCCGGCGAGGTATAAATAAACTCCAGCGGTTGATCGACCAATAACCGATAAAAGCGATGGCATTGTTCCGCGTTGTCGCACACCCCGGCCCCGACAAGACCGATTAAGCTGAATCCATCACGGCGTACAACTTCTTTTAAGTTGCAATTCGTTTGCTGTTTAACCAGAAAATCATACGCGTCTGAAATCATTTCCAATGTGTAAGTCAGACGAATGAGACGACGATCCGCCTGGCATTTACTCACCAGTGGCGATAATTGCTGTTGCGACAATAACTCTTCCAAATGACGGATGGCTTCTGCGTAATCACAGCCGGGTTGGATCCGTAATTCAATCAATGCCACTTGATCCAGTGACGTAACAATGCGAGCCCCTTTAACCTGCGATTTACGCCGCAAAATATGCGATGCACCGCCATCAGGTGCATAGCTGGAACGTAAAACCAATCTTTGCTGACTGCGCAATAACGGCTGTAAGGTCCGGGAATGCAAAACCGGAGCGCCTAATCTGGCTAATTCATTGGCCTCGGTTAATGACAATCGCTCCAGCAACTTCGCATCTTTCACGCAACGCGGATCAGCACTATAAACCCCGGCAACATCACTCCAGATCGTTGTCGAGTCGGCATCTGCCAACGCGCCTAACAGCGTTGCTGAATAATCAGAACCGTTGCGGCCCAAGAGCAGGGTTCGACCTTCAGGGTCCGCGGCAATAAATCCCGTAACCACAACGCGCTGTTCACCAATACCCGCTAATACATCGCGCAATTTCTCACGCGATAAGAGTTCATTAACCCGCGCTAAAGCCCCTTCTTCAGCAGAAAGAAAGCGCCTTGCGTCAAGCCAGGCCGTCTGATTACCACGTTCCGTTAAGAGCGCAGCCAGCAAACGGGCAGACCATACCTCGCCGTTGGCCAAAATGCCGTTACGACCATGTCGGTCATAACCATTTTTCAGAACACGAGCAATCGTCTCAACATCTTCGATCAGTTGTAGCGATAACACCTGACGGGCCGGGCCATCAAGCAACCCTTCAATCAATCCTAATTGATAGCTTCTTAACCCATTTAATGCCGTCACCACCGCTTCATCACCCGCTTCACTGAGTTCCAGCACCTGGAGTAAACGATTGGTCGTTTTTCCAGCCGCAGAGACAACAATCAAAGCCCGAGCATCGGCTTCCTGTTCAATCAAACCTGCAACCCGACGATAACAATTCGGATCAGCCAAACTGCTACCACCGAATTTGTGAACCTGGCGTCCTGGCAAATGGCCTGTTGCGGTGTGGGGCATATCTTTTACCTCTTAACTATCTCTAAGCAGCCCGTGCATACTGCCCGAATTCATTTTTTATTTACTGCTCACGCATGAAAAAGCGTGTTCAAGATCCGCCAACAGGTCATCGATATGTTCAATACCAATCGATAAGCGCAGCAGTTGGTCGGAAATACCGGCTATCTGTCTGGCGGCAGGATCCATCCCGGCGTGAGTCATGCTGGCCGGATGCGCAACGAGACTTTCCACGCCGCCTAGTGACTCTGCCAAACAAAATAGCTCTAATCCACTCAAAAATTGTTTTAATTGTGCGACATCAAAGTCAACCTCAAAGCTCAACATCGCACCAAAACCCTGTTGTTGTTTCTTGGCAATTTCATGACCCGGATGATCCGGCAAGCTAGGATGATAAATCTTGGTAACTTGCGGTTTCTGTTGCAGATAGCTCAATATGGCAGTGGCATTATCCTGATGGGCACGCATCCGAGGCGCCAGTGTACGCAAACCACGCAAGGTCAGGTAGGCATCAAAGGCACCGCCAGTATGACCGAGACAATTGCCCCACCAGGCCAATTTTTCGTGGAGTTCCTGCGTTTTTGAAATGACAGCACCACCAACGACATCAGAATGACCATTGATATATTTGGTCGTAGAATGAACGACAATATCCGCCCCTAATGCCAAAGGCTGCTGTAATAAGGGGGATAAAAACGTGTTATCCACCACAACCAAGGCGCCAACGGCATGAGCCTGCTGACAAATTGCCGCAACATCCACAACACGCAATAAGGGGTTGGATGGGGTTTCCAGCCACACCATCTTGGGCTGTAATGCTAATGCCTGCGCCAATGCCTGAGGATCAGTCTGATCCACAAACAACACCCGATATGAACCTTTAGCAGCCACATGCTGAAATAATCGGTAAGTACCGCCATAACAATCATGCGGAGCTACCAGCAGGTCGTCCGAAGACAACAATGCCGTAACAAGATTAATAGCTCCCATGCCGCTGCCAGTGAATACAGCGCCAGCACCGCCTTCCAATGCCGCTAACGCCCCAGCCAAAGTATTCCTCGTTGGATTGCCAGAACGGCTATAGTCAAACTCTCTTTTCTCACCAAATCCCGCAAAGGTGTAGTTAGTGGAAAGATAAATAGGTGGAACGACAGCACCATACTGGGTATCTGTGGCGATTCCTGATTTGACAGCGTATGTTTCCCGTTGGTAATCCGACATAATCATTCCTTACTGGTCGTACTGCGTACCACGTTACCCCACCGCCAATAAGACGTCAACACTTCTAGACGTCCATATGGCTTTGCCTATGGATTGCCATTACAAGGCATACGGGTTACTATGTTAAAGTCTGGATAAAATTGCAGGTGCACAATGAAAACGGCGTGGAATGGCGACTATATCAGCCCATATGCAGAACATGGCAAAAAAAGTGAACAAGTAAAAAAAATCACTGTATCCATTCCTCTGAAAGTACTCAAGATACTCACAGATGAACGTACACGTCGTCAGATCAACAATCTCCGTCATGCCACAAACAGCGAATTGCTCTGCGAGGCTTTTTTGCATGCCTACACAGGACAACCACTACCTGCCGATGATGATCTGCGAAAAGATTGCCCCGATGATATCCCTCTTGCGGTACAACAACTCATGGCAGAAATGGGTAAACCGATAGAAAAATATGATGAATAATGGCGTGATGTGAATTAGTAATCTAAGTCCTCCGGGGAGATATCCACTAAATCAATCTCCGGGATCATGTCTTCGTGACCTATCCGACTATAGACCAGCATATCATCCAAATGCCCCTGCGTACGGCAAGCATTCTGCAAGGTTGCCTCCAGATGAAAGCCAGCCCGTTCCGCAACGGCCCGGCTCTTCTCATTTCCTGCAGCAGTACGGATCTCTAATCTTGCTGCATGCAAATGAATAAATGCATAGTCAGCCAATAACAAGACTGCTTCCGTAATATAGCCTTTTCCTGCCGCCGACTGCCGCACCCAATAGCCCAGTTCGTAATACGGTACAGCAACATCCCTGACGTGTAAGCTAATACTCCCCACCAACTCCTGATCTTCGCGACGAACAATAAGAAAACGCAATTCATGCTCTTTACGCTCAAATTGTTCTTTGGCCACATTCATCGTTGCAGTAACGGTCAAAAGTGAAGGTTCTGGTTCTGCCCAATCCAAATATAATTGATGCAATTCATAGCTTTCAGATAAGGCAAGGCGAAGTGGTTCAACCCACTCCAGAGATGGCGGTTTTAACTCAATACGGGAAGAGATCAGCATTGAATCCTTCAGATCATTGGCAATAAAAAACTAAAATACTAACCATGATTTCTGCTGATAAAACAGGAAGATAATCCCGGTCATTCAGTATGAGATACAGTATAGCAGACGAAGGATCAAATCATAAGATGTGATACGGCTATGCCGTGATGTAATTGCAGGAAAAAATAAAGCCGGGATACCCCGGCTTTATTTTATTCTTCGGTAACTGCTTCAGCATCTACCGGACGACCAACCAGCTCAATATAAGCCATTGGTGCATTATCACCAGCGCGGAAACCGCATTTCAGAATGCGAGTGTAACCACCTGGACGGCCTTGAAAACGTGGGCCAAGTTCAGTGAACAGCTTACCAACAACATCTCTGTCACGGGTACGCGCAAACGCCAGACGACGATTTGCAACACTGTCACTCTTAGCAAGAGTAATCAAGGGCTCAACTACACGACGTAGCTCCTTTGCTTTAGGCAGAGTCGTCTTGATGATCTCATGACGAACAAGGGAGCTGGCCATGTTACGGAACATAGCCGAACGATGGCTAGCATTCCGGTTCAGTTGACGACCACTCAAACGATGGCGCATGACCTTATCCTTCTAACAAAATCGGTAGAACCTGCGATCTGGATTAATTATCAGCCAGACTTGCCGGTGGCCAGTTCTCAAGGCGCATACCCAGAGACAGACCGCGAGAAGCCAGCACGTCTTTGATTTCTGTCAAAGACTTCTTACCCAAGTTTGGAGTTTTCAACAACTCAACTTCGGTACGTTGTACCAGATCACCAATATAATGGATTGCTTCTGCTTTCAGGCAGTTCGCAGAACGAACTGTCAATTCCAGATCATCAACAGGACGCAGCAGGATCGGATCGAACTCCGGCTTGTCTTCTTTCTTCTCCGGAACGGAAACATCACGCAAATCAACAAAGGCATCCAGTTGCTCAGCTAGAATAGTAGCTGCGCGACGGATTGCTTCTTCCGGATCCAGCGTGCCGTTGGTTTCCATATCGATAACCAACTTATCCAAATCAGTACGTTGTTCCACACGAGCAGCTTCAACATTGTAGGCAATACGTACCACAGGGCTGAACGCAGCATCCAGTAACAAACGACCAATCGGACGATCTTCATCATCTGTATGTAAACGAGCTGATGCTGGAACATAGCCACGACCACGTTGTACACGCAGACGCATGCTGATTTCAGCATTTGCACCGGTCAGATGACAAATCACATGCTCCGGATTGACAATGACAACATCATCCCCATGGACGATATCACCTGCCGTGACCGGGCCCGCACCAGACTTGGTCAGCGAAAGGATTACTTCATCTTTACCTTCCAGCTTTACTGCAATGCCTTTCAAGTTCAGCAAGATTTCCAGGATATCTTCCTGAACACCTTCTTTGCTGCTGTACTCGTGCAATACACCGTCGATCTCAACCTCAGCAACTGCACATCCCGGCATGGACGACAGGAGAATGCGCCGTAACGCATTACCTAAAGTATGACCGAAACCACGCTCCAACGGCTCAAGAGTTACCTTGGCATGAGTCGGACTGAGTTGCTCGATATCAACCAAACGTGGCTTGAGAAAATCTGTTACAGAACCCAGCATTATGTCCTCTCTTAGAAGCTAGCCTTACTTGGAGTAAAGCTCGACGATCAACTGTTCATTGATGTCAGCAGACAGATCTGAACGCTCTGGCAGACGTTTGTAAACGCCTTCCATCTTGTCTGCATTGATCTCAATCCAAGTTGGCTTTTCACGCTGCGCAGCCAAGTCCAGTGCGGCCTTGATACGAGCTTGTTTCTTTGCCTTCTCACGAACAGTGACTACATCTTCAGGAGAAACCTGAGAAGAAGGAATGTTAACTACTTTACCATTCACAACAATGGCTTTGTGGCTAACCAGCTGGCGAGCTTCAGCACGGGTAGTTGCAAAACCCATACGATAAACTACGTTATCCAGACGACCTTCCAGCAACTGCAATAGGTTTTCACCAGTATTACCTTTCAAGCGAGTTGCTTCGCGGTAATAATTACGGAATTGTTTTTCCAGAATGCCGTAAATACGACGAACTTTCTGTTTTTCACGTAATTGCACACCATAGTCAGACAGACGTGGCTTACGCGCACCGTGCTGACCAGGGGCTGTATCAATTTTACACTTAGAGTCGATAGCACGAACGCCTGATTTCAGGAACAGATCGGTGCCTTCACGACGGCTAAGCTTCAGCTTTGGGCCTAAATATCTTGCCATGTTCTTTCTCCAACAATCCTACTAGACAACGTTATACACGACGTTTTTTAGGAGGACGACAACCGTTGTGCGGGATCGGAGTCACATCTGTGATGTTGGTGATACGGAAACCCGCAGCATTCAACGCACGAATAGAAGACTCACGGCCCGGACCAGGACCTTTAACCATTACTTCCAGGTTTTTAACGCCATATTCTTTGGCGATCTCACCAGCACGTTCAGCAGCAACCTGTGCAGCAAAAGGTGTTGATTTACGAGAACCACGGAAACCAGAACCACCGGCAGTAGCCCAAGACAGAGCATTACCTTGACGGTCAGTAATAGTTACGATTGTGTTATTGAAAGAGGCATGAACGTGTGCAATGCCGTCGCTAACTTGCTTTCTAACGCGCTTACGAGCACGAGTAGGAGCTTTTGCCATTTTCTACCTTCCCGCTTACTTCTTAATCGGTTTACGAGGACCCTTACGGGTGCGCGCGTTAGTTTTGGTACGTTGTCCACGAACCGGCAGACCACGACGATGACGCAGACCACGGTAGCAACCCAAGTCCATCAAACGCTTGATGTTCATGGATACTTCACGACGCAGGTCACCCTCGACAGTAAACTTACCAACTTCAGTACGAAGCGCTTCAATTTGAGCTTCGTCCAGATCTTTAACTTTCACATCCTCGGCGATACCAGCTGCTGCGCAAATGTTTTTTGCACGGGTGTCGCCAACGCCATAAATCGCAGTTAACGCGATAACTGCATGTTTATGGTCAGGAATGTTAATGCCAGCGATACGGGCCACTATTCCACTCCTAAACAAAATAGTAATTTTATGACCACCACAAAGCCCGTTCCGGATACATGGTGATCAGCCTACACACAAATGTAGGCTGGCTAATGTACTTAGCCAGCCTCGACTTTTCAAGTCTCTACCGAAAATATATTAGCCTTGGCGTTGTTTATGCTTCGGCTCAGTGCAAATCACACGCACCACACCGTGGCGTTTGATGATTTTGCAGTTACGGCAGATTGCTTTAACGGAAGCGCGAACTTTCATTGCTTAACTCCGCAATATTAGGCCGACTTATCGGCCTACGCCTTTAAGATTGGCTTTTTTCAGTACATCCCCATATTGATGAGACATCATATGTGTTTGTACCTGTGCCATAAAGTCCATGATGACCACTACAATAATCAGCAGTGAAGTACCACCGAAATAGAACTGGACGTGCCAGAAGGTCATCAATAACTGAGGTACTAGGCAAATCACTGTGATATACAAAGCACCAGCCAGTGTTAACCGAGTCATCACTTTATCGATAAAACGTGCTGTCTGTTCACCCGGACGAATGCCAGGAATGAATGCACCGCTTTTCTTCAGATTATCGGCCGTTTCACGTGGATTAAACACGAGTGCGGTATAGAAAAAGCTAAAGAAAACAATCGCGATAGCATACAGCAATTCATATAACGGCTGTCCCGGTTGCAAGCTCAAAGAGATTTCTTGCAGGATATTTGCAATCCAAGAATCACCCTGCCCAAACCAAGACGCAATCGTCCCAGGGAACAAAATAATGCTCGACGCAAAAATTGCCGGAATTACACCCGCCATATTCAGTTTTAACGGTAAGTGTGTACTTTGTGCTGCAAAAATCTGATTACCTTGTTGGCGTTTTGCATAGTTAACAACAATACGTCGCTGACCACGTTCAACAAACACTACAAAATAAGTGACTGCAAACACAATGACTACAAGTAACAATAGCAACAGTATATGTAATTCACCTTGTCGGGCCTGTTCTGCCGTTGCCCCGATTGCTCTTGGCAAACCGGCAACAATACCAGAAAAGATGATCAGTGAAATACCGTTACCAATACCGCGCTCGGTGATCTGTTCACCTAACCACATCAAGAACATGGTTCCTGTGACCAGACTGACCACCGCAGTAAAGTAGAAGCCGAAACCGGGGTTGAGCACCAAGCCATGCATCATATTAGGCAGACCAGTTGCAATACCCGATGCCTGCACTGTGGCTAATACCAAAGTACCCCATCGAGTATGTTTACTGATCACACGTCGACCGCTTTCACCTTCCTTTTTAAGCTCTACATAATAAGGGCTGATAACAGTCAACAACTGGATAATAATAGATGCCGAAATATACGGCATAATACCCAGCGCAAAAATTGATGCACGAGACAGAGCACCACCACTGAACATGTTGAACATTTCAATGATGGTTCCCTTCTGTTGCTGGAACAATTGTCCCAGCACAGCAGCGTCAATACCAGGAATCGGCACATAAGCGCCCGCACGGAAGACGATGATAGCACCTAGAACGAAAAACAAACGGCTTTTCAGTTCGCTCAGGCCCCCTTGCGAGCCCCGTGTTACTAATCCTGGTTTCTTGGCCATCTACTTATTATTCCTCGATTTTGCCACCAGCAGCTTCGATTGCAGCGCGAGCACCTTTAGTGACGCTTACACCGCGAACAGTTACTGCACGGTCGATGTTCCCAGAGAGAACGATCTTGGCAAACTGCATGCCTTTAGTGATCACACCAGCTTGCTTCAGGGTGTTCAGGTCTACTACATCGCCTTCAACTTTAGCAACTTCGCTCAAACGTACTTCAGCAGTGACAGCACCTTTACGAGAGTAAAAACCAAATTTTGGCAGACGAATTTTCAAAGGCATCTGACCGCCTTCAAAACCTGGACCTACACCACTACCAGCACGTGAGCCAGCGCCTTTGACGCCTCGGCCACCGGTTTTACCTAAACCAGAACCGATACCACGACCCACACGTTTCTTAGCAGATTTAGCACCAGCAGCTGGAGAAAGAGTGTTTAAACGCATTGATTACTCCTCCACCTTCACCATGTAATAAACCTGGTTGATCATACCACGAACACATGGAGTGTCTTCCAGTTCGACAGTGTGACCAATACGACGCAGACCCAAACCCACCAGAGTGGCTTTGTGCTTCGGTAAACGACCGATGGAGCTGCGAGTCTGTGTAACTTTTACAGTCTTGTTAGCCATGTCGTATTACCCCAGGATTTCTTCCACGCGCAGACCACGTTTAGCTGCAACCTGTTCCGGTGATTTGATGTCAGCCAGTGCTTCGATAGTCGCACGAACAACATTCATCGGATTGGTTGAGCCATAAGTCTTAGCCAGAACGTTATGTACACCAGCCACTTCCAGAACGGCACGCATTGCACCACCGGCGATGATACCGGTACCCTGAGAAGCAGGCTGCATGAATACGGTAGAACCTGCATGGGTTCCTTTAACATGGTGATGCAGAGTGCCTTCAATCAGCTCTACTTTAACCATGTTACGACGAGCCTGTTCCATCGCTTTTTGAATAGCGGCAGGAACTTCACGTGCTTTACCGTAACCGAAACCAACGCGGCCAGCACCATCACCAACTACAGTCAGAGCTGTGAAGGAGAAAATACGACCACCTTTAACTACTTTTGAAACACGGTTTACTGCGACTAACTTTTCTTGCAGTTCACCGGCTTGAGATTCGATTTTAGACATTGTCGACTCCTGGCTTAGAACTGAAGACCAGCTTCACGTGCAGCAGCAGCCAGTGCGGCTACGCGACCGTGATATTGGAACCCAGAGCGATCGAACGCTACGGTGGTAATGCCTTTTGCCAGAGCACGCTCTGCAATTGCTTTACCCACAGCGGCGGCCGCATCGGCGTTACCGGTGTATTTCACTTGCTCACGAATGGTTGTTTCAACAGTTGATGCAGAAGCTAACACTTCGGCACCGCTTGCTGCGATAACCTGCGCATAAATATGACGCGGAGTACGGTGAACCACCAGACGAGTCGCGCCCAGTTCCAGCATTTTACGACGTGCTTTAGTAGCACGACGGATACGAGCTGCTTTCTTGTCCATAGTGTTACCTTACTTCTTCTTAGCTTCTTTAGTACGCACAACTTCGTCAGAATAGCGTACACCTTTGCCTTTGTAAGGCTCCGGGCTACGATAAGCACGGATGTCTGCAGCAACTTGGCCTAACAGAGCTTTATCAGCACTTTTCAGTACGATTTCAGTCTGAGTAGGGCATTCTGCAGTCACACCTTCTGGCAGTTCGTGGTCGATTGGATGGGAGAAGCCCAGAGCCAGACCAACAGACTTACCTTTAGCTTGTGCACGGTAACCTACACCAACCAGCACCAGTTTGCGCTCGAAGCCAGTAGTAACACCAACAACCATGTTGTTAACCAGTGCACGAGCAGTACCAGCCTGCGCGTCTGCACCAGTCACACCTTCCTGAGGTGCGAATTTCAACACATTTTCTTCTTTGGTGACGATAACTGCAGCGTTCAGAGTGCGCTTCAGGGTGCCATTTTTACCTTTAACAGCAATTTCCTGGCCGTTCAGGGTTACTTCCACGCCAGCAGGAATAGTAACAGGTGCTTTCGCAACACGAGACATTTCCTAGCTCCTTACGCTACGTAGCAGATGATCTCACCGCCCATGCCTGCTTTACGCGCAGCACGGTCAGTCATCACACCTTTAGAAGTAGAAACCACAGCGATACCCAGACCGTTCATGATCTTTGGCAGTTCGCCACGTTTCTTATAAATACGCAGACCAGGGCGACTTACGCGCTGGATCAGCTCAACAACAGGCTTGCCCTGGAAATATTTCAGTTCAATTTCCAGTTCAGGTTTAACGTCACCACTCACTTTAACGTCAGCGATGTAACCTTCTTCTTTCAGCAGATTAGCAATAGCTACTTTCAGCTTGGAAGAAGGCATAGAGACGGAAACCTTGTGGGCCGCCTGACCGTTGCGGATGCGGGTCAGCATGTCCGCGATCGGATCTTGCATGCTCATGTGTCTTAACTCCCGTGATTAATTACCAGCTAGCCTTTTTCAGGCCAGGAATTTCGCCTTTCATCATGTGCTCACGCACTTTGATGCGGCAAAGACCGAATTTACGCAGGTAGCCGTGTGGACGACCTGTGATATTGCAACGATTACGTTGACGGCTCGGGCTGGAGTCACGCGGCAGTTGTTGCAACTTGAGCACAGCATCCCAACGTGCTTCGTCAGAAGCATTAACGTCAGAGATGATCGCTTTCAGCGCAGCACGCTTCTCGAAGTGTTTTGCAATCAATTTTGCACGTTTTTCTTCACGTGCAATCATGGACAGTTTTGCCATAACCCTACACCTTACTTACGGAATGGGAAGCTAAAGGCAGCCAGCAGAGCACGGCCTTCCTCGTCAGTCTTCGCAGTCGTTGTGATAGTGATATCCAGACCGCGCACTTTATCGACTTTATCGTAGTCGATTTCGGGGAAGATGATTTGCTCACGCACGCCCATAGAATAGTTGCCACGACCATCAAAGGACTTAGCACTAACACCACGGAAGTCACGAATACGTGGCATAGAGATGCAAATCAAGCGCTCCAAAAACTCCCACATACGCTCGCCGCGCAGGGTTACTTTACAACCGATCGGGTAGCCTTCACGAATCTTGAAGCCCGCAACAGATTTGCGTGCTTTGGTGATCAGTGGCTTCTGACCAGAAATTGCGGCCAAATCTGCAGCAGCATTTTCCAGTACTTTTTTGTCAGCCAAGGCTTCACCGACACCCATGTTCAGGGTGATCTTCTCGATCCGAGGGACTTGCATGACAGAATTGTAGCCGAACTGTTTCATCAGTTCCTGGACTACAGTTTGTCTGTAGGTATCATGCAGTTTCGCCATCGTTAAACTCCAATTACTTTACAAGTTCACCGTTAGATTTGAAGAAACGAACTTTGTTGCCGTCTTCAAATCTGAAACCAACGCGATCTGCCTTGCCAGTAGCAGGGTTGAAAATCGCTACGTTTGATACATCAATAGGGGTTTCTTTACTAACGATACCGCCAGCAACACCCAAAGCCGGAACTGGCTTCTGGTGTTTTTTCACCACATTGATGCCTTCTACAATTACTTTGCCCTGTTGAACCAAGACTTTAGTGACTTTGCCACGTTTGCCTTTGTCTTTACCGGTCAAAACAATTACTTCGTCTTCACGACGGATTTTTGCTGCCATGTTCTGTGCTCCTTACAGTACTTCTGGGGCCAGGGACACGATCTTCATGAACTTTTCGTTACGCAGTTCACGAGTCACTGGGCCGAAGATACGAGTACCGATCGGCTGATGTTGGTTGTTCAACAGCACAGCCGCGTTGCGATCAAAACGGATCAGAGAACCATCTTGACGACGAACGCCTTTACGGGTGCGAACGACCACCGCATTGTACACATCACCTTTTTTAACTTTTCCACGTGGAATTGCTTCTTTAATGGAAACTTTGATGATGTCGCCTACACCGGCATAACGGCGGTGCGAACCACCCAGAACCTTAATACACATTACGCTGCGTGCGCCGGAGTTGTCGGCGACGTCCAGCATACTTTGCATTTGGATCATGTTAGTGCTCCGCTAAATAACTACTTCCCACAAAATGTGGGCATCTGGCTACCTTTGAAAGGCGCAGCATAATATCACAGCACCAAACAAAGTGGTAGCCAAAAAGTGAGCGGCCCAGAAACGGGCCGCTCACATTCCTATCCTAATCGATGATTAGGCTTTCTCTACAACAGATACCAGTGTCCAACATTTAGTTTTGGACAACGGGCGACATTCGCGGATTTCCACCAGGTCGCCAGCTTTGGATTCGTTGTTTTCATCATGGACATGCAACTTAGTTGTACGCACGATAATTTTACCCAGAATTGGGTGTTTTACCTTACGTTCAATAGCTACAGTAATGGACTTGTCCATTTTGTCACTAACTACACGACCTTGCAGAGTACGGATTTTATCAGTCATTACGCACCTGCCTTCTCGTTCAGTACAGTTTTGACGCGCGCGATGTCGCGACGTACTTGTTTGATAGTGTGAGTCTGATTCAGCTGACCAGTGCTCTTCTGAATGCGCAGGTTGAACTGTTCACGCAGCAGGCCCAGCAGTTCAGCTTTCAGCTCTTCCACACTTTTCTGACGCAGATCTTGAGCTTTCATCACATTGCCGTCCGAATTACAAAGGTGGTCTTAACAGACAGTTTAGCAGCCGCTAATTCGAATGCTTCACGTGCCAGAGATTCTGGTACACCGTCCATCTCGTACAGCACTTTGCCTGGTTGGATCAAGGCAACCCAGTATTCTACGTTACCTTTACCTTTACCCATACGCACTTCAAGCGGTTTCTCAGTAATTGGTTTGTCCGGGAAAACACGGATCCAAATTTTACCTTGACGCTTAACAGCACGGGTCATCGCACGACGTGCAGCTTCGATCTGACGCGCAGTCAGTTGGCCACGGGTCACCGCTTTCAGGCCATAGGTACCGAAAGATACATCGCTACCTGCATTAGCCAGACCGCGGTTACGGCCTTTATGAACCTTACGGAACTTTGTACGCTTTGGTTGCAACATTTACCGGTTCTCCTTACTTAGCACCACGCGGTTTGCGTTTCGGCTTGGCAGGAGCCGGCTCTTGCTGTGCAGCTGCAGCTGCAGCAGTAACAGCAGCCAGACCGCCCAGAACTTCACCTTTGAAGATCCATACCTTAACACCGATAACACCATAAGTGGTGTGTGCTTCAGAGGTAGCATAGTCGATGTCTGCACGCAGAGTGTGCAGAGGCACGCGGCCTTCACGATACCATTCGGTACGTGCGATTTCTGCACCGCCCAAACGGCCGCTAACTTCAACTTTGATACCCTTAGCACCCAGACGCATTGCGTTCTGCACCGCACGCTTCATAGCGCGACGGAACATAACACGACGTTCCAGCTGAGAGGAGATACTGTCAGCAACCAGCTGAGAGTCCAACTCTGGCTTACGAACTTCAGCGATGTTGATTTGTGCAGGCACACCAGCGATGCTGGCGATTTGCTTGCGCAGTTTTTCAACATCTTCACCTTTCTTACCAATCACTACGCCTGGACGGGCAGTGTGGATAGTCACGCGAATGCTCTTAGCTGGACGCTCGATCACAATGCGGGACAGAGAGGCTGCTTTCAGCTCCTTGGTCAGATACTGACGTACCTGAAAATCACCGTGCAGATTGTCTGCGAACTCTTTGGTATTTGCATACCAAGTAGAGTTGAACGGCTTGGTAATACCTAAACGGATACCATTAGGATGTACTTTCTGACCCATTGCTTATCTCCCAGCCTTAGCGTCGGATACCACCACAGTGATGTGGGCAGTACGCTTGACGATACGGTCCGCACGGCCTTTCGCACGAGCACGAATACGCTTCAGAGATGGACCTTCATCAACCATGATAGTTTGTACTTTCAGGGTGTCGATATCCGCGCCTTCGTTATGCTCAGCGTTAGCAACAGCAGACTCCAGAACCTTCTTGATCAGCTCAGCAGCCTTTTTCGGGCTGAAAGCCAACAGGTTCAAGGCCCGATCCACAGGCAGACCACGAACCTGATCAGCAACCAGGCGAGCCTTCTGTGCAGAAGTGCGGGCAAAACGGTGTTTAGCGATAGCTTCCATCATTTATCCCTTATTTCTTCTTGGCCTTCTTATCAGCGGCATGACCGCGATAAGTACGAGTCGGTGCAAATTCACCAAGTTTATGACCGATCATTTCGTCGGTAACATAAACTGGTACGTGCTGACGACCATTATGGACAGCGATGGTCAAACCAATCATATCTGGAATGATCATTGAACGACGGGACCAAGTCTTGATAGGCTTTTTGTCCGCGCTTTCCACCGCTTTCTCTACCTTCTTCAGCAAGTGCAGGTCAATAAATGGACCCTTCTTGAGAGAACGTGGCATGGCGATTCCTCTATAAAAGAATTACTTATTACGACGACGTACGATGTACTTGTCAGTGCGCTTGTTGCTACGTGTGCGGTAGCCTTTAGCCGGTGTACCCCAAGGAGATACAGGCTGGATACCTTTGTTGCGACCCTCACCACCACCATGTGGATGGTCAACTGGGTTCATCGCCATACCGCGAACGGTAGGACGAACACCACGCCAGCGGTTAGCACCGGCTTTACCCAATTGACGCAACATGTGTTCTGAGTTACCAACTTCACCGATAGTAGCACGGCATTCAGCCAATACTTTACGTACTTCGCCAGAACGCAGACGTAAGGTTACATATGCACCTTCACGCGCCAGGATCTGTACGCTTGCACCAGCAGAACGAGCCATCTGTGCGCCTTTACCCGGTTTCATTTCTACTGCGTGAACAGTAGTACCAACCGGGATATTGCGCATTGGCAGCGCGTTACCAGCTTTGATCGGTGCATCCACACCAGAGACGATTGCATCGCCAGCTTTCAGATTTTTCGGTGCCAGAATATAACGACGTTCACCGTCTGCGTATAACACCAGTGCGATGTTTGCAGAACGGTTTGGATCATATTCCAGACGTTCAATCTTAGCTGGGATACCGTCTTTGTTGCGTTTGAAATCAATCAGACGATAGTGCTGTTTGTGACCACCACCGATATGACGGGTAGTGATACGGCCGTTGTTATTACGACCGCCAGTCTTGCGTTTTTCTTCCAGCAGACCAGCAAACGGCTTGCCCTTGTGCAGCTCCGGGGTAACGATCTTAACGACGTGACGACGGCCCGGAGAAGTAGGCTTACATTTTACGATTGCCATTTTTTAAGACTCCTCTTACTCGGCAGCGCCGCCCACGAAGTCGATGTCCTGACCTTCAACCAGAGTTACATAGGCTTTTTTCCAATCGGAACGACGGCCCATGCGTGCACCAGTACGTTTGGTCTTACCAGCAACGTTCAGGGTACGAACAGCTTCAACCTTCACTTCGAACAGTTTTTCAACTGCCGCTTTGATTTCCGCTTTAGTAGCATCAGTAGCAACTTTGAACACGATAGTGTTCAGTTTTTCAGCTACCATAGTGCTCTTTTCAGAGATGTGCGGAGCCTTCAGAACTTTCAGCAGACGCTCTTCACGGATCATGCCAGCATCTCCTCGATTTGCTTAACTGCATCAGCAGTCATCAGTACCTTGTCGAAGGCGATCAGGCTAACCGGATCGATACCTGTTACATCGCGAACGTCAACCTTGTACAGGTTACGTGCAGCCAGGAACAGATTTTCTTCAACTTCTGGGGTAACGATCAGCACGTCTTTCAGGTCCAGTGCTTGCAGTTTGGTCAGCAGCTCTTTAGTTTTCGGAGCTTCAACACCAAATTTTTCTACAACTACCAGACGGTCCTGGCGAACCAGTTCAGACAGGATGCTTTGGATCGCACCACGGTACATTTTACGGTTTACTTTCTGGCTGTGATCTTGCGGCTTAGCAGCAAAAGTCACACCACCGCTACGCCACAGAGGAGAGCGGATAGTACCAGCACGGGCACGACCAGTACCCTTCTGACGCCACGGTTTTTTACCGCCGCCAGACACTTCAGAGCGAGTCTTCTGCGCGCGAGTACCCTGACGGGCCGCAGCTGCATAAGCAACGACTACCTGGTGAACCAGAGCTTCGTTGAACTCACGACCGAAGGTAGTTTCGGAAACCTGAAGAGCGCTCTGCGCGTCTTTCAATACCAATTCCATTACTATCTCCTCAGACGTTACGCTTTAACGGCAGGCTTGACGATTACGTCGCCGTTGGTCGCACCTGGAACTGCACCTTTGATGAGCAGCAGGTTACGTTCAACATCAACGCGCACGATATCCAGGCTCTGAACGGTTACACGTTCGTTACCCATGTGGCCAGCCATTTTCTTGCCTTTGAACACTTTACCCGGAGACTGGTTCTGACCGATAGAACCCGGTACACGATGTGAACGGGAGTTACCATGGGTCATGTCTTGGGTGCGGAAGTTCCAGCGCTTAACAGTACCAGCAAAGCCTTTACCTTTAGAGATACCGGTAACGTCTGCTTTTTTAACGTCAGCGAAAATGTCTACTTTCAGCTCAGAGCCAACTTTCAGGTCAGCGCCTTCGCCGTCGTTCAGACGGAATTCCCACAGACCGCGACCTGCTTCTACTTCAGCTTTGGCGAAATGGCCAGCTTCAGCTTTAGTCAGGCGGCTTGCCTTTTTAACACCGGTAGTTACTTGAACAGCGGTGTAACCGTCAGTTTCCAGAGTTTTCAGCTGGGTAACACGGTTGGCTTCTACTTCAATAACAGTCACTGGAATAGATACACCGTCTTCAGTGAAGACGCGAGTCATGCCCAGTTTGCGACCTACAAGACCGAGAGTCATTGTCTATCAACCTCTTTCCGAATTAACCCAAGCTGATCTGGACGTCAACACCAGCAGCCAGATCCAGACGCATCAGTGCGTCAACGGTCTTGTCTGTCGGCTCAACGATGTCAACCAGACGCTTGTGAGTGCGGATTTCGTACTGATCACGAGCATCTTTGTTCACGTGTGGAGAAATCAGTACAGTGAAACGCTCTTTGCGAGTTGGCAGTGGGATTGGACCACGTACCTGTGCACCAGTGCGTTTGGCAGTTTCTACGATTTCCGCAGTAGACTGGTCGATCAGACGATGATCGAAAGCCTTCAGGCGGATACGGATTCTTTGGTTCTGCATGGACCAGAGCTCCAGATGGTAAAAAGAACATGAAACAAAACCGCCCGAGATCGTTTTAATTCGACCCGGAGGTTGTTTCGCTACATTTTCCTCCCTATCGGAGGAACTGATGAGGTGCCGAATATCTCGAACACCAGAGCATATCGCTCAGCTTGGTATTAGCAAGCCGACGTATTATACGGATCTGACACCGGAGTGCAAGTTGTGTTGTTGTTTTTATGTGCAGATCCTGCCAAATAAAAAAGAGAGCTGCTGCTCTCTTTTTTATCGGGGAAATTACGCTTTTCTTCGTTACAGTGAACGGCTAGCCAGATGTTGTTCGGCCTGCTGTAGGGCAAAGGCGATCTGTTCGGCACAAACACCACCCAGCGCCTGCCGTTTAGCCAGTGTCGATTCCAGAGATAGAATCGGATAGACATCATCGGCAATCACCACATTGAACTGCTGGAATTCCGCAATGCTCAGATCTTCCAGTGGTTTTTGCTGCCCGATGGCATAAACCACCGCTTCACCGACGATGTGGTGGGCTTCGCGGAACGGAATGCCTTTTGCGACCAGATAGTCAGCCAGTTCAGTGGCATTAGAATAGCCACCCATTGCGGCAGCTTTGGTAACCGGTTCGTTGACTTTCAGATCTTCCAGTACCAATTGCGCCATATCCAGACAATCGTGCCAAGTATCGAGTGCGTCAAACAACCCTTCTTTATCTTCCTGCATGTCTTTGTTGTAGGCCAGTGGCAGGGCTTTCAGCGTCATCAGCATACCGTTCAAAGCACCTGCCACACGACCGGTTTTACCGCGGATCAGCTCTAGGGCATCCGGGTTTTTCTTTTGCGGCATCAGGGAAGACCCCGACGTCACCTTATCGGACAATTCAATGAACCCGGCTTCACCCGATGCGTAAAAGATCAGATCTTCTGCAAAACGGGACAGATGGATCATGGACAGTGCAGCGGTGCTCATCAGCTCAATGGCGTGATCACGATCCGACACGGAATCCAGACTGTTACGGGTGGCACGCTCAAAACCCAGATCCAGTGCCAATACCTGACGGTCGATTGGATAGGCTGTTCCCGCCAAGGCACCGGAACCCAGCGGGCTGGTATTCAGGCGCTTCAACGCATCCTGTAAACGGGTGTAATCCCGATCCAGCATTTCCACATACGCCAGCGCCCAATGCGAAAAAGTGACTGGTTGCGCGCGTTGCAGGTGGGTATAACCTGGTAAGGTCGTCGTCTGATACTGACGTGCCGTTGCAACCAGCTTGGTTTGCAGGCCATGAATGCTACTCAGCAAAATTGCGCCCTGCTGCTTGCACCACAGTTTCAGATCGGTGGCGACCTGATCGTTACGACTGCGGCCGGTATGTAATTTCTTACCCAGATCGCCAACCCGCTCAATCAATTTACCTTCGACCCATGAGTGGATGTCTTCAGCATCCGATTGCAGGATTTGCTCGGGATCAGCTTCGACTTCCGCTTTCAGTGCCAGCAGTGCAGCTTCCAGTTTCGCCTGTTCATCGCCTGTCAGTACACCCACGCTGACCAGTGCTTTTGACCAGCCAATGGAGCCGACGATATCCTGCTCTGCCAGACGATAATCAAAACGCAGAGAGTCGTTGAATTGTTTGAATCGGGTATCAGCCGCCTGGCTGAAACGTCCACCCCATAAAGCCATGACAGGTTCCTTTCTTAAATGCTTGCAATGCTGCTTAGTGTAGCGAGGCACTTCACAGAAGAGGAGCCACTTTTAGTGACTCCCCACTGAATTATGCCTGATTGATCAGTGTGTACAGAATGGCATTCTGGATATGCATACGGTTTTCGGCTTCATCCATAATCAGTGATGCCGGGCCGTCCATCACTTCGGAGGTAATTTCCAGTTCACGGTGTGCTGGCTGGCAGTGCAGCACATGACGAATACCGGTGTTATCCAGTAGTGCCTGATTGATCTGATACGGCATGTATTTGTCGATAACGGCTTCCATCGGGGTCGTATCACCCATTGAAACCCAAGTATCAGTGTAAGCCACATCAAAGCCACGAATGTCATCACAGTTATCAGTGACGCTCAGTTTGGCACCTGATTTACGCGCCAATTCGGCAGCCAGGTTGAAAATCTGCGCATCCGGACCCGATCCTTTCGGTGAAACGATCGTAACATCAGTGCCCAGAATGGCACCAGTGATCAGCAATGAATGAGACACGTTGTTGCCTTCACCCAAATAAGCCAGTTTTACCTTGCTCAGATCATCGTAATTTTCGGCAATGGTCATGAAATCGGCCAACGCCTGGCAGGGATGATAAAGGTTACACAGTGAGTTCACGACGGGGACGGTCGCATTTTCACGTAAGCCAATCAGTGTCTTGTGGTCATAGACACGAGCCACAATACCGTCACACCAGCGGGACAGGTTGGCCGCAAAATCTTTGACCGATTCACGCTGCCCCATTGCGCCATTCTGTTGGTCCAGATAGACAGCATGACCACCGAGACGGTTGATCCCGATATCGAACGTTACCCGGGTCCGCAAAGACTGTTTTTCAAACAGCGTCACGATGTTTTTGCCTGCCAATCCGCTGCGGAATGCTTCCGGCGTGGCTTTCATTTCCCGACCCAAAGCGATCAGGGCATGTAATTCATCTTTATTGAATTCCGTGGTATCTAACAGATGACGCATCACTGCGCTCCTTAATAATCCATTTATTTAAGCTTGAAGACGAGTACCAGCCGCTTCACCATTAGCAAGCTTGACTAACAGTTGAGGATCACGCCAACTCGCCACGACAATCGGTTTTTGGATGGCAGCAGAGACCTGCAAGGCCGCTTTTACTTTGACCGCCATCCCATCAGTGATCACGCCATCGGCAATCAATTGTTCTGTTTTAACCGGATCCAGCTCTGCAATCAGCTGTTTGTTTGCATCTAGAATGCCTTCTACATCTGACAGCATCAGCAGATCTGCATCTAAAAGTTCTGCTAATGCAATCGCTGCCTGATCGGCATTAACGTTCATCAGCTCGCCTTGTGCCGTGATCCCGATGGAGCTGATCACAGGAAGGAAATTTTGTGCCAGCAATGCTTTCAGCAGCGCCGGGTTTTTCGGTTTGCAATCACCCACATTGCCCAGATCAGGATCAAGCTGAGTCACTTCACACAGTCCGCCATCTGCCAGTGATAAACCCACTGGATTGAGACCCTGTGCGATCGCTTCGGCCATCATCTGCTTGTTGGCTGTCCCGGCCAGTGCACCGACGACATAAGGGATCTGATCCGCCGGCGTAACCCGCAAACCATTTTTCTTGGTGCTGGTTTTACCCAAGGCTTTCAGCAGGTCGTCAACCAGACAACCACCGCCGTGCACCAGCACCAACGGACGCGGGAATTGTTTCAGGAAGCTCTGAATGCCACCAATAAATGCAGTCAGCGCGCCTTCTGTTTCCAGCAGCGCACCACCCAATTTGATAATCAACGGAACTTGTTGTGTCATCACGATGTCCTTGAACTTACAGCAAACCCAGCGTTGGTTCGAAACCAAAACGCAGGTTGATACATTGCATCGCCTGAGAGGAGGCGCCTTTCAGCAGGTTATCAATGGCAGAACCGACAATCAGCAAGCCATCCTGCATTTGCCAGTGCAGATCACAGAACGGCGTACCCGCTACACCACGGATCGAAGGCCACTGTTTGCTCAGGCGGACAATCGGGCTATTGCTGTAAACCTGCTGGTATGCAGCATTCACCTGTTCTTCGGTGACGCCATCAGCCAGTTGCACATAGATGGTGGCCAGAATACCGCGCACAAAATTACCCAGATGTGGCTGGAATACGACCTTGCCACCTAAGTGATAACTGATTTCAGGCTGATGACGATGATTGAAGACACCGTATGGATTCAGACTGACTTCGCAGAAGCTGGTACCGATAGCCGCTTTACGGCCTGCGCCCGAAACACCAGAAACGGCATTGATAATCGGCGTGGTATCGGCCTTGATGAGACCCGCAGCCATCAGTGGTTTCAGGGCCAGCAGGGAAGCGGTCGGGTAGCAACCTGCAACTGCGATCAAATCCGTCTGTTTGATCTGTTCGGCATTCCACTCGGCCAAGCCATAAACCGCTTTGGATAACCATTCAGGCTGGTCGTGCGCAAAACCGTAATATTTGTCGTAGAAACCATCCTGCTGTACACGGAAAGCCCCGGACAGATCAAAAACCGGAATACCCGCTGCCAGGAATTGCGGAGCCAGATTCATACTGACTTCATGAGCAGTCGCCAGACACACCAGATCGGTGCCGGTTTTCGCTGCCTGCATGCCCGCGTCATCCAACGGTTGGACCGGCAGATCAACCAGCCCCAGACACTGCGGATGCAAGGCAGAAAAAGGTTTGTTAGCATCCTGACTGCCTGCAGACACATAGAGCCCTTTCAGGTTAAGCTCAGGATGTTTGTGTACTAATAAGGCTAATTCAGCCCCGGCATAACCACTGGCACCAATAATAACGACATTAAGCATAGCGCTTTCCATTTATCTCAAAATTCAGATTAATTCGTAACGAAGTGAAATGCGGACCTCTGCGGCACATAGTGTGGCAGATTCAAACAGAAATATATCGTCGTTCGATAAAATTTTGCTGCATGAACATAGTGGATGCCCCGTGACTGAAGTCGTGCTAAATCGCCTTCAGAAGTTAATATTTATGCATTTCGATTGCATTTCTATTATTTACCAAATTAAACTGTGCCGCGCAAGGAGGAAACATGAGTAATCTCGATTTTTTTCAGATGTACCGCGATATTATCGCGCAGCCATCCATCAGCAGCACAGATCCTGCCTGGGATCAGAGTAATCAAGGGGTCATTGAACTACTCGCCTCCTGGTTTGAAGCATTAGGCATGCAGATTGATATCACCACGGTGCCCGGCACGACCGGAAAATTCAATTTGATCGCCACCATAGGTAGTGGTGATGGCGGATTACTCCTTGCAGGCCATACTGATACCGTCCCGTTTGATGCAGGACGCTGGCAGAAAGACCCATTCCAACTGACGCAGGATGGCGATCGCCTTTATGGCCTTGGCACCATCGATATGAAAGGTTTCTTTGTCTTTATTGTCGAAGCACTTAAAGACATCGATTTGGCCCAGTTGAAGAAACCGCTGCGTATTCTGGCTACTGCGGATGAAGAAACCAGCATGGCCGGCGCCAAAGCCATTGCCGATGCACATCCGATTCGCCCGGACTATGCCGTGATTGGCGAACCCACCGGTCTGGTTCCCGTGTTTATGCATAAAGGACATATGTCCGAATCGATCCGCGTGACCGGCAAGAGTGGACACTCTTCCAACCCTGCCAATGGGGTCAATGCGATCGAAATCATGCATAAAGTGCTGACTCATGTACTGGCGTTGCAGCAGGAATTAAAGCAAAAATATCATAATGCCCATTTTGATGTGCCCTACCCGACCCTGAATCTGGGCAGCATTCATGGCGGTGACAGTGCCAACCGTATTTGTGGTGGTTGTGAACTCTGTATTGATTTTCGCCCCATTCCCGGCGTAATGCCGGAAGACCTGATTGCCGAACTGAAACGCCATCTGGCACCGGTTGAAGCGGAATATCCGGGCGCAATCAGTCTGGAACATCTGCATGAGCCGGTTCCCCCCTATGGCTGCGACGAAAATTCCATTTTTGTGAAAGAAGCGGAACAACTCAGTGGAAATAAAGCGGAAGTCGTCAACTACTGTACTGAAGCACCGTTTATCCAGCAGCTTGGCTGTGAAACGATTGTGATGGGCCCCGGCTACATTACCCAGGCTCACCAACCAGATGAGTATCTTGACCTGTCGTTTGTGAAACCCACGACTGAATTACTCCGCCATTTGGTGCAACGTTTCTGTTTGTAACCAACATGGTGCATTTTTTTGCATTTTTATGGCGTTCACTATTTGATCTGCCTATAAGAATACTGATAATTTGGATTGTTTGCGGGGCAAAGGCTGTATGCCCTGCCATTAAAAGGAAGGACGACATAAATGAGTGATATGTACGCGGCGTTGCGCGGTAATGTTGGCATGCTTGGCCAACTGCTGGGCAAGACCATCAAGGAACATCTTGGCGGGGAATTCCTCGACAAGATTGAGAATATTCGTCAACTGGCAAAATCATCCCGTCAGGGTAACGAAGATGACAGACAGAAACTGATATCTACGTTGCAAAACCTGAGTGATGACGAATTATTACCTGTCGCCCGTGCATTCAGTCAATTCCTGAATCTGGCTAACGTGGCGGAACAGTTTCACTCCATGTCCCGTCAAGGTGAACTGCACACCACTCAAGATCCACTGGATAGCCTGTTCGACAAACTGAAAAATGCCAATCTGTCCGAGCAGGAAATCATTGATACCGTTTGTGAACTGGACATCGAACTGGTTCTGACGGCACACCCTACTGAAGTTACCCGCCGCACCCTGATCCACAAGCATGTTCAGTTAAATGAATGTCTGGAAGAACTGGAGTTGCAGGATCTGACACCACGTGAAAGCAAATTTATCCTGCATCGCATTGAACAACTGGTGAATCAGTCATGGCATACCAATGAAATTCGTCAACAGCGTCCGACACCTGTCGATGAGGCGAAATGGGGCTTTGCGGTTATTGAAAACAACCTGTGGCCTGCTATTCCGCTGTTCTTGCGCAAATTGGATGACCGTTTACAGGAAAGCTTTGGTATCCGTCTGCCACTGCATGCACACCCGATCCGCATCGCCTCCTGGATGGGCGGCGACCGTGACGGTAACCCGTTCGTTACCGCGAAAGTGACACAGGAAGTGCTGCTGCTGTCTCGCTGGGTGGCTATCAATCTGTTCCTGACCGATATTCAGGAACTGGTCTCTGAACTGTCCATGACCGATTGCAGTGATGAACTGCGTCAGCGGGTTGGCGAATGCAGCGAACCTTATCGCGAGATCCTGCGTGGCGTGCGCGATGCGTTGCGTGAAACCCAGCAGGCCGTCACCGCAAAATTACAGAATCAGTATACGGAAAACCGCGATCTGATCACCCGTACCGAGCAACTGCGTGAACCACTGGAACTGTGCTACCGCTCACTGCAGTCGTGTGGCATGAGCATCATTGCCGATGGCATGTTGCTGGATGTGCTGCGCAAGCTGGCTTGTTTCGGCGTCAACCTGTTGAAACTGGACATCCGTCAGGATGGCGAACGTCACGGTCAGGTATTCTCTGAACTCACACAATATCTGGAACTGGGCGACTACGCACAATGGAGCGAAGCGGAGAAACAGGAGTTCCTGTTGCGCGAACTGGCCTCCCGCCGTCCATTGCTGCCAGCAAACTGGCAGCCGAGTGCCGAATCGCATGAGGTCATTGAAACCTGTCGCGTGATCGCGCAAACCGATCCGGATGCATTCGGTATTTACATCATTTCGATGGCGCGTCAGCCTTCTGATGTCTTAGCCGTACAATTGCTGCTGAAAGAAGTCGGCTGTAAATTCAATATGCCGATTGCGCCGTTATTTGAAACCCAGAACGATTTGCAAAATGCGGCGGCCGTGTTGAACCGCTTGCTGTCTGTAGAGTGGTATCGCAACTACATTCGCGGTCAGCAGTATGTGATGATCGGTTATTCCGACTCAGCGAAAGATGCCGGCATGATGTCCGCTGGTTGGGCTCAATACCGTGCAATGGAAGATTTGGTTGCCATCGCAGAACGTGAAGATCTGAAACTGACCTTGTTCCATGGCCGTGGCGGTACCATCGGTCGTGGCGGTGGACCAGCTCATCAGGCGATTCTGTCACAGCCACCGGGATCGCTAAAAGGCGGTTTCCGTGTGACAGAACAGGGCGAGATGATCCGCTTCAAGTTCGGTCTGCCTGAAATTGCTATCCACAACTTCAAGCTGTATACCAGTGCGGTCTTAGAAGCCAACCTGTTACCACCGCCAAAACCGAAGGCTGAATGGTATGACGTCATGGATAAGCTGTCAGAAATCTCTTGCCAGCATTATCGCAGCGTCGTGCGTGATGAGCCTGATTTTGTGCCTTACTTCCGTGCCGCAACGCCAGAGATGGAATTAGGCAAATTGCCGCTCGGGTCTCGTCCGTCAAAACGTAAACCGAACGGTGGTGTAGAATCTCTGCGTGCCATTCCATGGATCTTTGCCTGGACACAGAACCGTCTGATGCTGCCATCATGGCTGGGCGCCCATGTCGCACTGCAAGCCGTGATTGATGATGGCAAGGGTGATGTGCTGAAAGCCATGGATCAACAGTGGCCGTTCTTCCATACCCGTCTGGAAATGCTGGAAATGGTGTTCCTGAAAGCCGACCTGTGGCTGGCAGAATACTACGACCTGCGTCTGGCACCGGAAAATCTGTGGCCGCTGGGCAAACGCCTGCGTCAGGAATTGCAGGACTCCATCAACGTCGTCTTGCAACTGCGTCCGAAAAAAGGAGAATTGCTGGACGAGCAACCTTGGATCAAAGAATCCATCCAGTTGCGTAATCCGTACACCGATCCATTGAACGTGTTGCAGGTAGAGCTGTTACACCGTTCTCGCGCCACACCAGATGAAGTCAATCCACAGGTTGATCAAGCCCTGATGGTCACCATCGCCGGGATTGCAGCCGGGATGCGTAACACGGGTTAGTCGCTGTGACTCACCGATCAAAAAGGAGGCTTAGGCCTCCTTTTTATTTACAACTGTCGCCATCACCGATGCAGATATTGCACCGCACCGTCTAATAACATCTGCACTGAAATCATCACCAGCAACATCCCCATCAGACGCTCCATCGCCGTTAAAACCCGTTCACCCAGCAAGTTATGCACTTGTTCATAGAACATCAGGATGATCGACGAAGCACCCCAGGCCAGTGCCAGTGCTAGAACCCAGTCGGTCATCTGTGCCGGATACTGATGTGACAGCAGCACCAATGCAGCCAGAATTGACGGCCCTGCAATCATCGGGATCGCCATCGGGACAATCAGAGGCTCCTCGCCTTCCGGCAATCCAGTGACTCCGCCTTCACCAGGAAAAATCATGCGTAATGCAATCAGGAACAACACGATGCCACCGGCGATGCTGACCGCTTCCTGTTTTAGATTTAGCAGATTCAGCAACTCCTGACCACTAAACAGGAAAAGCAACATGACCGCGAGTGAAATCAACAATTCCCGGATCATGACTTTACGACGGCGTTCCGCCGGTAAGTGCCGAAGAATTGACAGGAATATCGGCAAATTGCCGACCGGATCCATGATCAGAAATAACATGACTGCCGCAGTAATTACGCTCATATGCTGTGATCCAAAAGAAATGCAAAATAAATGATGGTTAAAACAGCACTAGTCTAGCAAAACTGGTCAGGGCACGCGATGTTCGTCAGTCACCCACAACAGCCGGGAAAAAAACTATACTGAAAATAGTCAGTTCGAAAAATTAGCATCCGCCGGTTTTTCATTTCGCAGGAGGCGCATCATGTCGGTCACTTCTGTCTCTCCATCCCAAACCATTAAACCATTATTAGCTGGCTGTCTTTTACTGTTAAGCCAACTGAGCCATGCCACAGACCTCTCTCTGGCACTGGGTCATTCCGCGAATAACACCACGACCTATCGCGCGGCCCTGCAATTTCCCTGGCAACAAAGCTGGTTAAATTCAGATGCGGGCGCGTTAAGTGGTTATTGGGCTGCAGGCTATACCTACTGGGAAAGCAAACACACGGTGAATACCCATAGCTTATCGGCCTCTCCCGTTTTGGTGTGGGAATTCGCCACACCCGACTTTGCAATACGGCCTTTTATCGAGGCAGGGATTGGTATTGCCGCTTTTAGCCGAAACAAAGTGGAAAACCGGCAACTCGGTTCGTGTGTGAATTTTGAAGATCGATTTGGTCTCGGAGTACGTGTTTACCAGCGTCATGTCATAGGAATACAAGCGTTACATTACTCAAACGCAGGGCTGGGCGTCCATAATGCGGGGATCGAATCGTATAATATCTACTATCGTTTTAGCTTCTGATGTTGCGAACGGTAAGCAATGAAACACCCTGAACATTCAGGGTGTAAATCAATTAATGCTGGCAGATATGTTCTTCACGGGTATTAAAGCCGCTGTCGCTGGCCACAAATTTTCCCTTGGCTTGCAGAAAATCAATCAACTGCTCAGCCGTCATATCTTCGGCACTGCAGGTATGAAAACGGGTTTCCGCGCCGAAGTGGGTTTCAATGGCAGATTTCAGACTTTCGCGAGTAAATTGACCGCCCAATTCCAGCATCATGTGCATCACATCATGGCCGTGTACAGACTGACTCATGGCTAACTCCTGTAGATAATGATGCATAATTTAAACATCATTTCCGGTTCGCTCATGGCGGGTCAGATCAATAAAGCAGCAAAAAATAACCCCGACTTTATGCCGAGGTCATTTGGTAGCACACTCCGGTTTACATTCCCTGTTGTATGAGCTTAGCGGAAGCGGGGATGAAAGCTGTAATCTGCGCCACAAATTTAAAATGCGGAAAAAACAAAGGGGCGACATCATGTCACCCCTCTACAGGCATCGGTTGCCTAAACCGAAGATTCGTTACTATGTGGAGCACTAGCAGTTGCACAGCGCAGGCATCCTTGCAGGCATCATTCCATCCCTAGACTCACCATTTGAGATCAGCTTCCTGCATAACCGATGATCCTTCACCAGCTATTCCCTTGTCCCTTCGGGTGTCCTACTATCTGCATCCGGCAGATCCCTGTCTGACCATCCCTGAACAGCGACTCATCCTGATTCGCTGTTAAACTCCTTACGATTAATAATAGACTGCGATCCGGCGATTGGAAGCATGGCTTTTGGCTATAAAAAATTTGAGAATCGATATCGATTAGAAAAAGAACAATATTTTCAATTCCATACAATTACTTTATGCCTGCAATCCGGCATCGATTGAACATTAATAGCACAAAAAGTATGGCAAATATCCTACACGTACATCAGTCGAAAATGATGCCTGCTTTCACTTCAGTTTCAATGTTGTAGTAGATGCGGATATTTACGCAACGCCGCACGTAACTGGTCATAACTTAAACCTAACGCCTGCGCTGTACGTCGTTGATGAAAATGTTGTTGTTCTAATGTCTGACGGATCAGCTGTTGTTCCAGATTGGCCAGTGTACTTTTCAGATCGCCGGTAAAAACTGGAGGTGCCCATGCTAAGGGATTATGTTCTGAGACAGAGGCTGCCGGTGCAGCGCCTCCTGCCGGATGGCGCCAGGGGCTGACAAAAGGATCCAATACCATCTCGTCGACCGGATGTTCCGGTTTTGCGTGGCGATAAATACTTCGCTCGACCACATTCTTCAGTTCACGGACATTTCCCGGCCAGTCATAGTTCAGCAACTGCAGCATCGCCTGAGGTGAAAAACCGGAGAAAAAATCATAGCCCAGTTCCAGACACATCCGCAGGGCAAAGTGTTCGGCCAATTCGGCAATATCCTCTTTGCGATAACGCAGTGGCGGCAGATTTAATACATCAAACGCCAGCCGATCTAATAAATCACCGCGAAAACGCCCCTGTTCAACCAAGGTTGGCAGGTCTTCATTACAAGCGGCAACGACTCGCACATCGACCTGTAGGGTTTTACTGCCCCCCACCCGTTCAAAACGACCATATTCAATCACGCGCAACAGTTTTTCCTGCACCGGCAAACTGGCCGTTGCCAGTTCATCGAGAAACAAGGTGCCACCATCGGCACGTTCAAATAATCCGGACCGACTGCGCGTTGCTCCGGTAAAGGCACCTGTTTCATGGCCAAACAGCTCGGATTCGAGCAGATTTTCGGTCATAGCCGCGCAGTTCACCTGTAGATAAGGTTGCTGCCAGCGATGCGACAGATAGTGCAACCGTTCTGCGATCAGCTCCTTGCCCGTGCCGCGTTCGCCCACCAGCAACACCGGACGGTTCAGTGGCGCAACCTGTGAAGCCTGTTGTAACACCTGATGCCAGAGTTCAGAACTGCCGATGACTTGCTGTTTTGGTGTGGCCATTTAATCCACCATTTGAGGCTTAATTAACCTTATTTATGGTCTAAAAAGCTAAACATTCAAGTAAAAATGAAGCGTGATTAAGTCTGGCACGATAAACACCTTTTAATACAGTACGTTATAAACATGGCATGTCTTTCGCTCTGTTATAGAGGTAAATCATTCACAGGAGTTCATCATGGGTATCTTTTCTCGTTTCAGTGACATCATTAATTCCAACCTGACCGCCCTGCTCGATCGGGCCGAAGACCCGGCCAAAATGGTGCGCATGATGATTCAGGAGATGGAAGAAACGCTGGTAGAGGTCCGTACCAGTTCCGCCCGTGTGCTGGCCGATCGCAAAGAGCAAGAGCGTCGCTTGCAGCGTTTACAAGATGATGTCAGCGACTGGGAACATAAAGCCCGGCTCGCCATCAGCAAAGGCCGTGAAGATTTGGCTCGTGCCGCGCTGGCGGAGAAACAGGCCGTGGAAGAAACATTGCAATTAGCCGAACGTGAGCTAAAAGTGATAGAAGAACAACTGACCGTGCTGCATGAAGAAATCAGTCAGTTACAACAAAAACTGGATGATGCCAAAGCGAAACAGCAGTCGTTGTTGGCTCGGGAAAAAACCAGCCGTGCTCGCATGGATATTCGACGCAGCAGCAACCGTGAAAAACTGGAAGAGGCATTCCGTAAATTCGATGCCTATGAGCGTAAGATGGATAATCTGGAAGCTCAGGTCGAAGCACAGGATCTCGGACGCAGCAAAAACTTGCACGACGAATTTGCTGAGTTGACTCGCAACGACAAAGTCGAATCCGAACTGGAAGCCCTAAAAGCCAGCATGGCTAAAAGGAGTGAAAATTGATGGGGATATTCTTTGTGCCCACGATCGTGTTTATGGTCGTGGTGGCACCAATCTGGTTGATCTTGCATTACTGGACCCAATCCCGTATGAACCGGGGCTTGTCTGGTGAAGAACGGCAACAGTTGGAAGATGCACTGGCATTAGCTCAAAAGCTGGAACAGCGTATCGTCACACTGGAAACGATCCTTGATGTGCAGCAGCCCGACTGGCGTCATTACGATGACGATCGGCATCATCACACCTAAATCGGGAGAGCGGTCATGAAACGATGTCACAATCAACTTTACCGCAGCAGTAATCAGGCCTGGCTGGCCGGAGTCTGTGCCGGTGTTGCAGAATGTTATGGGCAGCCGGTCTGGCTGATCCGCATTCTGATGGTCACCCTGTTTGTCTTCAGCGGTAGCCTCGCGGCGCTGGTTTATCTGGCGGGCGCGTTCCTGCTGGAAAAAAGGCCAACCCAACTGCCACCCTCTGCTGACAGACGCCCCAAATTTGGTTATGGGGAAGATGCCGCACAGCGGGCCAAACAGCTCAGTGAACGCATGCAGCAACTGGATCAACGGTTGCAGGCGATGGAGCGTTATGTGACCTCCAGCCGTTACCGCTTCGATAAAGAATTTAATAAATTATAGGAATGGATATGTATCTACAGCTGAGGCAACGCCTGCGAATAGTCTCTCTTGGGCTCTTATCCTGTTTATTTTTAATGTCACCCGCACAAGCCGGTTTACTGCGGGAACGCTTACAAGAGCGATTCGCCGAACGGCACGCGGCAACCGCAGAGAATACAACGGAAAATGATGAATTTGCTGACACCAGCGTGACATCAAATTCGTTACCCGCGGGTGTTCGGGTGATACGTAATCTGGCTTATGGTGCGGATGCCAAACAACAGCTCGATGTTTATTTACCGACACATCCACTCACCAACGCTCCCGTCATTTTTATGGTGCATGGCGGCGCCTGGCGTACGGGCGATAAAGCGATGAGTAACGTGGTGGATAATAAAATCGCCCGTTGGGTGCCTGAGGGTATTGTTTTTATCTCTATCAATTATCGCTTATTACCTCAGGCTGACCCGTTATTACAGGCACAGGATGTCGCAACCGCCCTCGCCTATGCACAACAACATGCCGCGCAATGGGGGGCTGATGCACACCAGTTTGTTTTGATGGGTCATTCTGCCGGCGCCCATCTGGTTAGCTTGCTGGCCGCCGATCCGACACTCGCCACACGGCAAGGTGCGCAGCCTTGGTTAGGCACCGTTTCACTCGACAGCGCGGCGTATGATATACCTCGGATCATGGCAGCCAAACATTACCGGTTCTATGATAAGGCCTTTGGCTCTGATCCGGCGTATTGGCAAGCAGCATCCCCGTTGCAGCAACTCAAATTGCAACACACCGCCTTTCTAGCGATCTGTTCAACCCAACGCCCCGACAAACCCTGCGATCAAGCCCGTGATTTTGTCACGCAGGCCAAAAGCCTACAGATAACGGCATCATTACAACCGGAACCACTCACTCACAAAGAGATCAATCAACAACTCGGGCTGAATAATGCTTATACCCAACAGGTAGAAACCTTTCTTGCCGGATTAAGTCAGCCCTTGTGTCAGCGTATTGTTCCAGATAAAGCAACCCAGTGTTCCCGAAATTGAACTGTCGGAATAACGCACGGAAGTCTATGGTTTGACTATGCTTAATGCTGAGTTATTACCGGCGTACCTGTCGTGAATGATACGCCCATCATTCATCGTAGAAAGGGAACAAACCATGACCAAGTTGCTTGTACTGTATTATTCCATGTATGGCCATATTGAAACGATGGCCAATAGTGTGGTCGAAGGCGCTCGCGAAGTCGAAGGTGTCGAAGTCACACTGAAACGGGTGCCTGAAACAATGGATCCGGCTATATTTGCCTCGGCCGGTGGGAAAGCAAGCCAAGTCCCCGTCGCCACGCCTGCAGAGCTGGCAGATTATGATGCCATTATCTTTGGGGTACCGACCCGCTTTGGCAACATGGCCGGACAAATGCGGACGTTCCTCGATCAAACCGGTGGTTTATGGGCCAAAGGGGCCCTGTTTGGCAAAGTCGCCAGTGTATTCAGTTCTACCGGTGTCGGCGGTGGTCAGGAGATGACCATTACTTCCACCTGGACGACGCTGGCCCATCACGGCATGGTGATTGTCCCGATTGGTTATGGTGCCAGTGAGCTTTTCGATATCAGCCATGTAGGCGGCGGTACACCTTATGGTGCCACTACCATCGCCGGTGGAGATGGTTCACGGCAACCCGATGCCCGTGAACTGGCGATTGCCCGTTTTCAGGGTAAACATGTCGCCACCGTCGCGGCAAAACTAAAAGGCTAACGCGTTTCATTGGCCCATAAAAAAAGCGGAGACCACAAGGCCTCCGCTTATTTGTTCCCGCTTAACGTGAGCGTTTGACTTTGAATTTGCTGATCAGTTGGTTCAGCTGTGACGCTTGCGCAGTTAACTCGTTCGCGGCAGCCGAACACTGCTCCGAACTGGCACTGTTTTGATGTGTAATTTCATCAATCTGCCCAATGCCCAGACTGACCTGCTCAATCCCGGAGGCTTGTTCACTGGCAGCTGATGCGATATCCGCTACCAAGGAGGAAACTTCGGCTGCCCCGGTCACTATGTCTCCGAGAGCCTTCGCTGTTTTATCCGCCAGCTCCATCCCCTTGACAGTACGCTGACTGGATTCGTTGATTAATGCTGCTGTCCGCTTAGCCGCCTCTGCACTGCGTGCCGCCAGATTGCGTACCTCGTCGGCTACAACCGCAAAACCGCGTCCATGCTGCCCCGCGCGCGCCGCTTCGATCGCCGCATTCAGCGCCAACAGGTTGGTTTGCGTCGCTATTTCATCAATGGCTTTGATGATGTTGGTGATATCGCGGCCAGAACGCTCAATCTCCTGCATGGCGACCATCAACTCTTCCATCAATTGATTTCCGCCTTCAGCCGATTGCTCTGATGCCATCGATAAGTGGCTGGCCCGAGACGCATTGTCAGAACTCTGCCGGGTTTGCGCAGCCATTTGTGTCATGGTGGCACTGATTTCAGTGATCGCCGATGCCGATTCTGTCGCACCACTGGCCAGATTCTGACTGAGCCCAGAAACCTGATCGGCATTATTGCTGATCATTCCGGTTCCCCGCTGCAAATCAGCAACCAGCGCATTCAGGTTTTGTACCATGCGTTGCAACGCCAACCCCAGTTGATCCTGCTCGGAGGCTAAACGCACATTGACAGACAGATCGCCTTGCGAGATTTGCTCGGCCAAATGTACCTGTTCTTGCAGACTGTTAGCCATATTGTCTAATGCCTCTGACAACTGACCTACTTCATCGTCCGCCTTGTGAGATAACCGCTGTGACAGATCGCCCTTTTGAATCACTTTCGCCAGATTGGCTGCCTTACGGATCGGCATGGCCAGAGAACGGGCCGCAAAACTCAGTGCTATCAGTGCCAAAAGAGAAATGACGCCCCCCACTCCCAGCAGTTTCCATAGAGATTGGGTGCTCAGTGTCTGCATTTCGCTCTCAAGCTGATGGTTTTTAGCCAGTACCACATCCCGGTTAACTCTCAGCATTACCGACCAAGGTTTTCCGGTACGCCCTAAAGTTATCGGTGCAAACACTTCCACCATATTGGAGTCTGGGTCAATACGAGCGAGCACCTGACCTGCTTTGATCGCCTGCAACGCCGCTTCCCAGTCACCATCCATCACCTTTTTAAAAGACTGTCCGATCAGATCGGCATGTTTGCTTTCTGCAACCAGCAAACCATTATCCGCTACGATGGCAACTTCACCCTTCCCCTGATACAACTCTTGGCTGACTTTCTGGCTAATTTTTTGTACAAACTCCAGATCGTAATCGGCACCCGCCACACCATAAAATTTGTTATCCACCAGAATCGGTACCGACAGGGTTGCCAGCCATACCTGCTTACCCTGCACTACATAAGGCAGTGGGCCTAACACGCTTTCGTTGTGTGTCTCGCGCGGGCCGATATACCAGCCCCCTTTTAACACCCCGTTCGGATGCGTGGCATTGGTGTCATATTCCACCAGCGGTTGGACGGCAATCTTGCCGTCGGCGCTACGCGTCCAATACGGCGTAAACCGTCCGGTCTGTGCATTATTGCCGTTGGTTCCCGTTTTAAAACCAGCATCGTTGCCATCAATGGCATTGGGTTCCCAGCAGGAATAGGTGCCGTTAAAATCAGGGTTTTTCTTCAGCACATTTAACAAAATCGCATTGACCTGATCGCGACCCAGTGCGAGACCTCCACTTTGTTCGGTGGCCATTTTTGAGACCGCAAAGGTATCGGCCATCGTTCTGGCTGAATCCAGTGCAACGTCAAATTGAGCCCGGATCTCGCCAGCATATGTACTGCCCAGATTCTTCACCGCATCCAGCGCGGTGTCCTGCACTAAGGCGCTACCCTTCGAGCCAATCAGTTTCTGTGTTATGGCTCCGGAATAAGCACTGTATCCCACCAGAGACCCCGCGGTTGCCAACAAGCAAATACCACCGATAAGCGCAATTTTGGTCTGTATTGAACGTAACTGCATAGATTCACCCTATCCGATGAAAATGAATCACACTGCCCCGCAGGCGATCCCCCATAAACCCTGAATCGATTAATTAACATCACTTTACATCGTATTAAAAGTGAGACAGAGCTTATCTATGATCTGTATTCAGACGCATTTGCTTGGCTTGTGAGCCGAATCAAAGAACAGATGACATCCGTTGTTACTGCGTTTTCTGACGAATCAAACTGTCGGTAAGAAACGCCATGAATGCGTCGGCTGGCATCGGGCGACTGATAAAATAGCCCTGCACCTCGTCGCAATGATAAAGACGCAGCAGTTCAAGGACACGCTGAGATTCAACACCCTCCGCAATGGTGCTTAGCCCAAGGCTACGGGCCATCTGAATGATGGCTCGAACAATCGCCGCATCTTCGGCATTGAACGCCAGTTCACGGATAAATGACTGATCAATTTTAAGTTTATCGACTCTGAAACGCTTGAGATAAGAGAGGCTGGAATAGCCCGTACCAAAGTCATCTATCGATAATTTGATCCCCATTTGTTTAAGCCGTTGTACAGTGGCTAATACATGTTCCGTATCTTTCAACAAAATTGATTCGGTGAGTTCCAGTTCAAGCATCGCCGGTTCGATACCCGATGCCGTCAGCGCCTGAACGACGGAAGATTCAATATCACCGCGTTTAAATTGCAATGCCGATAAGTTAACGGCCACAACAGGTTCAAACATGCCAGCCTCCCGCCATTTTGCAGCGGTACGGCAGGCTTCGTGCAACACCCAGTCACCAATTTCGACGATCAAGCCGGTTTCTTCCGCTACGGGAATGAAGCGCCCCGGCGATACCAGACCCAGCTCTGGATGATTCCAGCGAATCAGCGCTTCTGCGCCAATCAACGCCCCCGTCGCAATGTTGATCTGGGGTTGATAGTGCAGCACAAACTGCCCGCTTGCGAGGGCTTGTCGCAGGCCCGCGTGAAGCATGAGCAAATCAAGTGATTCACTGTTCATGTCTTCACTGAAAAAACGATAGGTATTCCGGCCAGCATCTTTAGCCCAATACATGGCCATATCGGCTTTTTTTAGCAGTGTCTCAAAATCAGCACCGTCTTCTGGATAAATGGCTGCGCCAACTGAGATCGATGTCGTTAGCGTATGACCATCGATTTGAAATGATTCGGCAAAATGTGCAATTAATTCCCGCAGGAAAACGCCTACCGCTTCAAGCTCGGGCAAATCTGTTAGCAAAAGAATAAACTCATCGCCCCCCTGCCGACAGACGGTGTCCGTTCCCTGTAACAGTGAGTTAAGTCGCTTGCCGACTTCAACCAGCAAACGGTTTCCCATGTGGTGACCGAGAATATCATTAATGGTTTTAAATCGATCCAGATCCACCACCAGCAAGGCCACATGAGTGCCGGTACGTGCGGAAAACATGATCGCTTGTTGCACACGGTCTTGTAGCAGTAATTGATTAGGCAACCCTGTTAATGCGTCATGATAAGAAAGATAAAGGGCTCGTTCCTCTGCCTGTTTACGCTCTGTCACATCCGTCAGCATCCAGACACTGCCCTCGTTTGGATGAGACTGATCCAACGCATTGCCCGTCATTTCACACCAGAATGGACTGCCATCCATACGGAGCAGCTTTTGCACTGTTCTAAAATGCTGGTCGTTCAGCATGGAACCATAAGCTTCTTCACCCAGCGACATAAAAGCGTCATCGGACTCGTACATGATGCGCGTGGACTGGCCAATGGCTTCGCCGGATTTATAACCGAATAACTCCTCAAAACGCCGGTTGCAGGAAATAAACCGGCGATACCGCACCATCGCAATCCCAACGACGGCGTTATCCAGCATCGCCTCTTTTTCCAGATATAATGCCGCCAACGTTTCGTGGTTCCGCTTACGTTCAGTGACATCACGCCCCACCATCACGCCATAATGCTGACCATCGAGAGTGGCCATGCCATAGGAAAATTCCAGCCAAATCAGCTCGTCATTCTGAGTGAATTCAATCTCCATGGAATGCGTGTTCATTACATCGCTATCATCATGAACCGTCATTTCCTGACGCAGCACGTCCAGTATGTGTGTGGCATCACCAAGATTAAGTGCTTCAAAGGAGGTACCGATCAGTTTGTCGACTGACTGCCCCATCAGACGCTCCAGCGTGGCATTGGCATCCGTAATGATCCCATCAGGCAATGAAACCATAATGACAAAATCCGACGTGCTATCGAGCAAGGTATGAAACCGTTCTAATCGATCCAGATTCTGCCGTAATTGCGGGTAATAGCTTTTATGAAACGAACGTTCACCTAGCCCGATGATCCGTTCTTTTCGCGAACTCCAGTCCTCATCGATATCACATGGCTTCGCCATAGATCGCCTTAATATCATCCAGTCGCGCATGTCGGGGGTTGGTGACCAGACAAGCATCACGGTATGCATGAAACGCCAGTTCCGGAATATCGGCCTCGCGGACACCCCGCTTGGCCAAACTATCGACAATACCCAACCGGCTACGCAACTGACTTAACGCCGCGGTGATCCGTTTGGCCTTTTCTCTATCTGTTAATCCTTTCATCTCAAGCCCGATCATCTCGCCAATTTGCTGATAACGATCAGCAGCGGTTCCGATATTAAAACGCACGACATGCTCCAGTAGCAGTGCGTTGCATTCACCATGAGGCAGATCGAGGAAACCGCCCAGCGAATGTCCCAGTGCATGCACAGCACCCAGACTGGCGTTGGAAAACGCCAGCCCCGCCTGCAGACTGCCAAGCAGCATATTTTCACGGGCAGGCATAAAATCCGGGGCGGAAACAGCCTGCTCAATGTTATTCCAAATCAGTTTAATGGCAGCGAGAGCATGTACATCCACAATGGGCGAACTGGCGGTGGAAACATATGCTTCAATCGCATGGGTCAGTGCATCAATGCCGGTGCAGGCCGTGAGATAGGGATCCATAGTGACGGTCGTTTCCGGATCAACCAACGCGACATCCGGCACCATACATTTACTGATAATCGCCATTTTGTAGCGTTCCGCCGAGTTCACTATGATGCAGAATTGCGAGATATCCGCCGCTGTACCCGCCGTCGTCGGAATACAGATCAAAGGGGGGCCTGGCACTGCCACCTGATCCGCACCTTCAAACGCAAGAATGTGGCAACCATTGGTATAGACAATACCTATCGCTTTGGCACAATCGATGACACTACCACCGCCAACAGCGATGATCACATCACAACGTTCACGCGCATATAATGCAGCCCCCAGCATCACCTCATGATCTTTCGGGTTCGGCGTCAACGCATGAAAGACCACAGATTCAATACCCAATTCGGCCAGATCAGCGATAACACCTGTCACCCAGCCTGCCGCAATCACCCCTGGATCACTAACAATCAACACCCGGCGTGCCATCATATTGCGGGCATAAAAACCCACCCGGCGCCGGGCCCCGACACCGAAAATAAACTCCGGAGCCACGAACTTGCGCATTTCGTAAAGAGCCATAGAAAACCTCAACATGCTCCGCATTGATTTCCATCAATGGCGGTACAACATCTGGAGACACTTTCATTTAAGCTTAACAGTACGCTGAAAGGATCAACGCCGAACTTTGACGAAAAATGACTATTTTGTGAACAGCAACAACACGGCGACATGAAGTAGTCACAAAAGGAAAGAGAAGGAGAAAGTAATAAAGAAGAGGAAATAAAAAGTACAAAAAATAAAAGGGCGACATCGGTCACCCTTTAGAAAGTCTTGGTTGCCCAAGCCCACGACGATGTTACATCGTCTGTTCATCCGTGAAGGCTCTTCCCGATCCATCGGGACATCCTTTTAAGCATCCTGCGTAACAATCAATCCGTAGACTGCTACTTTCTTCATCCATGAAGAATTCCTGATAACCACATCCTGTGGTGCATCCGTCGTCTTCCTGACTGTCACTCGTCCTGAGCAACAAACCTCATCCTGAGGTGTCCTTTTGTCATCCTGACTGTCACTCATCCTGAGCAACGAACCCCATCCTGAGGCGTCCTTTGTCTTCCTGACTGTCACTCGTCCTGAGCAACGAACCTCATCCTGAGGCATCCTTTGTCTTCCTGACTGTCACTCATCCTGAGCAACAAACCTCATCCTGAGGTGTCCTTTTGTCATCCTGACATGGTTTCAATCCGAGAAACCTTTTGCGTCCTGCAGGAGTAATACTAAAGATTTAATGCATTCCCACAAGTAGCTTAAATATGCTGATTTTCCATTATTTTATGCACATTAAATTAAACTTGTTATTTATCAATAAGTTGAAATTAACATCTTTGGAACATCTGACAGCAAGAAACGCCTTGGCTTACAGCAACTATGGCAAATGTCTTACACGGTGCTACGTGATCCATTGCGCAGTTTGATGGGGAGGACAGAGGAGAAAAAAGCAAGAAATGCCGCCAAAGAGAGAAAATATGGCGGCAGATAGCAGATTAACGCACAGAACGTGCACGCATTTCAAAAATCATCTTTTCCGCTGTACAAGTAAATTGCAGCGTGGTGTTCAGAATTACGCCATTTGCCACAGTTTGCAGCTCACTGCTGACGAGAACATCCGGGCAGGCTTGTTTCGCCACTTCCACATAGCGCTCCTGACGGGCACGCGCATCTGCTTCATCATCACCTTCAACCGGGATCACGACAATATCATCACCATCACGAATAATGGTTCCCACTTCGGCCAGACAGCCACAGGCTTCACACACTTCTTCTTTATGTTCTACTGCCATGTTCAGCTCCTTAGTTCAACGAATCAGGTTGAACACAGAAGGCTCAACCCGGCTTTATGGAGTCAGTTTAGCAGCATCTGTTTTGTCAGATGCCGCCGTCAGATCAAATAGATGCAGAATTTATACTGGTATCTGCCAATGCCAGCATAAAAGCATACTCCTGTGCTATATCAAGAAAATAGCGATAACGTCCGGATTTGCCACCATGCCCGGTATCCATATCCATACTCAGCAAGAGCAGATGATCGTCCGTTTTATTCGCCCGTAACTTGGCCACCCATTTGGCCGGTTCCCAATATTGCACTTGCGAATCATGCAAGCCACTAACCACCAGCAGGTGCGGATAGGCTTGCGGCTTGATTTGATCGTAAGGGCTATAAGACTTGATATATTGGTAGACCGCCGGGTCGCGGGGATCGCCCCACTCGTCATATTCCCCCGTAGTCAATGGAATGGATTCATCCAGCATCGATGTCAAGGTATCAACAAAAGGAACGACCGCGACCACCCCCAGATAGCGTTCCGGGGCCATGTTGACCACCGCGCCCATCAGGAGCCCGCCGGCGCTGCCGCCTGTGGCAAAGACGCGTTGTGGATCACCATAACCGGAGGCCAGAATGCCGTCGGTGACATCAATGAAATCGGTGAAGCTGTTCATTTTATGCAACTGCCGGCCCTGTTCATACCAATGGCGGCCCAGCTCTTCACCCCCGCGCACGTGGGCAATGGCAAAGATAAATCCACGATCCAGCAGGCTTAGTCGGGAAGAAGCAAAATAAGGGTCTTCGCTCAGGCCATAGGCACCATAACCGTAAACCAACAGCGGATTCTGACCCGGCTGATATTGATCCTTGCGATATACCAGCGAAACCGGTACTTGAGTACCATCGCGGGCAGCAACCCACAGGCGCTGGCTCTGATAATCTTCCGGTTTAAAATCGCCGAGCACCGGTTGGCGCTTCAGCATCTTGCGTTCGCCACTGGCGATATCCAGCGCATAGTGGGTGGTCGGCGTGGTCAGAGAAGCATAGCCATAACGGAACTCTGGATTATCCGGGTCGGGATTGGTGCCCAGCCACAACACATACGCAGGATCATCCACGGCAATGGTACGGACTTCTGTGCCCTGCAAATCCAGCTGGCGCAGACGTGTTAATCCGTCCTCGCGCTCTTCAACAAACAGCGCATTGCGGAATAACACAAAATCCTGCAATAGCGTGTGCTCACGTACCGGCAACAGACACTGCCAGTGTTGTTCTGCGCCATCGGTTGCCTGATACAGAGCAAAGTTTCGCCCGTCACGGTTGGAGCGGACATAGAAATGCTGCTGGAAATGATCGATACCGTATTCATGCCCGCGCCGACGCGCCAGAAACACTGTCGGTGTCGCATGCGGCATTTTCAGCGGCAATAGGTGCACTTCCGTACTGAGCGTGCTAGATAATGAAATCAGCAGGTATTCTTCAGAACGGCTGTGGCTGATGTGCAGATAATAGGTGTTGTCAGCCTCTTCATAGACCAGTCGGTCTTGCGCCGGATCCGCCCCTAACGTGTGATACCACACCTGATAAGGCAACAGGGTTTCCGTATCGAGTCGAACATAGAAGAAACCGGCACTGTCGGCACTCCACACCACATCGCCGGAGGTATTCTCAATTTTGTCGGCCAGCCAGTCGCCAGTCTGTAAATTACGGATGCTGATCTGATATTGACGACGTGAGACAAAATCTTCACCACAGGCCATCCAGTGATTACTCGGGCTGATTTCCAGTGCGCCCAGATCGTAGAAATCGACCTCGGCGGCCCGCTGGTTGCCGTCCAGCAGTAACTCCGTCGGCGCATCCGGGCGCGCCGCCAGACGCTCATAGAGTGGATATTCCTGTTCGGGCAGATATCGGCTGCGATACCAGTAGCCTTTCAGATAATAGGGAACCGAACTATCATCCGGTAACTGACGATCTACCATTTCCTGATACAACGTTTTCTGCAATGCCTCGGTCGGTCGCAGCATGGCCTCGGTATAGCCATTTTCTGCTTGCAAATAATCGAGAACTTCCGGGTTGCTGCGCGAATCATCACGTAACCAGTAATACGGATCGATGCGCTCATCACCATGATAAATCAGAGAATGCGGATGTTGGGTCGCAATCGGGGGCAGAATCGAGTTCATACAACGCCTCTTGTCCTGTATTGAAAATGCCTGAACATATCAAAAGCATATCACAGCGACATTCAATGGCACCCGACGTGGTTAACAGGATGATAACAAAGTGAGATTTTCGTAAAAGAAATGACACGCGCCGGCAGCATTATGTTTTATTCTTGTCTGACTTAAGTGAACTAAGCTGAATGAGCAGCACAAGGATTTTTATCATGCTCAGTGATCCGGGGGATGTGGTCTGTCTATGAAACGTATTTTAATTATCTTAGCGCATCCGGGATATCACCGTTCGCATGCCAACCGGGCCATGCTGAAAGCACTCAAAGGCCTGGAAGATGTTAAAGTGCACGATCTGTATCAGCATTATCCCAACATGTTTATTGATGTGGCGCGTGAACAGCGCATGCTGCGTGATTACGACATCATTGTGTTCCAGCATCCGATTTACTGGTATTCCTGCCCGGCCATCCAGAAAGAGTGGATGGAACAAGTGCTGGAATACGGTTATGCCTTCGGGCCTGATGGCAATGCCTTGAAACATAAGTATCTTCTGGCCGCTGTCACGACGGGTGGCAGTGAGTCCTCTTATTCCGCCATTGGCCACAATCATCACCCGATCACCGATTATCTGCTGCCGATCCAGCAAAGCGGCCTGATGTGCGGAATGCGCTGGCTGCCACCGTTTGTGGTCTACGGTTATCACAGTGTGAACGATCCGGATTATCTGAAGATGAAAGGTCAGCAATATCGGCGTTTGCTGACGGCACTGCGGGATGAAGAGTTCACCCCGCAACAACTGCACAATGCCACCTATTTGACTGATCTGCTTAAGGAGCTGTGATGGAGCAGAATATGTTGTTTGATGCTGCCATCTTTCTGACCGCGGCCGTGGTGTCGGTTCCGATTGCGCGCCGTTTCGGTTTAGGCTCGGTGTTAGGGTATCTGCTTGCCGGCGTCCTGATTGGCCCTTACCTATTTAACTTTGTCGGCGCCAACGATGAAGTGATGCATGTGGCCGAATTCGGTGTGGTTTTGATGCTCTTCTTGATCGGTCTGGAACTGAAACCCGCCTTGTTGTGGCAACTGAAGGGCCCCATCATCGGTATCGGCGGCAGTCAGGTTATTTTGACAACGGTGGCCTTTTCCATCATCGCACTGGCATTGGGGTTGCGCTGGCAGCAGGCCATCGCCATCGGCATGATCCTGGCACTATCCTCCACCGCCATCGTGCTGCAAAGTCTCACCGAACGCCGCATGCTCAAGAGCGAAGCCGGCCAGACCAGTTTCTCGGTCTTGCTCTTTCAGGATATTGCCGTGATCCCCATGCTGGCGCTGTTGCCTTTTCTGGCTCCCGGCATTAAATCCGTCCCTGAACCTTCTTCGCTCAGTGGTTGGCAGAACGGCTTGCTCATCGCATTGGTGATCTCCGGTATCGTGCTGGGTGGCCATTACCTGATGCGCCCGGTCTTCCGTTTTATTGCACAATCCGGTCTGCGGGAGATCTTCGTCGCGGCGGCATTGCTGCTGGTGATCATGACCGCTCTCGCCACCGAAGCCGTCGGGCTTTCACCTGCACTGGGCACCTTCCTGGCGGGGGTCGTCTTGGCAGAAAGTGAATATCGTCATGAACTGGAAGCCAACATTGAGCCTTTCAAAGGCTTGTTACTGGGGCTGTTTTTTATCTCGGTGGGTGCGGGGATCAACTTCTCTTTGCTTGCCCAACACCCCTTCCTGGTTGCCGGCCTGCTGGTTCTGCTGCTGACAGTCAAATTCCTGATCCTGCAAGGTGTCGGCGGGCTGGCCCGCATGACGCACGGGCACCGCTGGTCATTTGCCTTTGCGCTGGCCCAAGGCAGTGAATTTGCGTTTGTTCTGTTCTCGTTCGCCCGTCAACTGAAGCTGTTTGATGCCGAGCTGGTAGCCTTGCTGACTCTGACCGTCGCGTTATCAATGGCCTTTACGCCGCTGCTGCTGATGCTGAATAGCTATTTACAGAGTCAGTGGCAAAAGCAGGATGAACAACAACGCGAAGCCGACCCGATTGTCGATCAGAACAATCCGGTGATTATTGTGGGTTTTGGCCGCTTCGGACAGATCATTGGGCGCTTGCTGCATGCGCATGGTATCGGCACGACCGTCTTGGATAATGATGTGTCCCACATCGAGATGCTGCGCAAATACGGCTACAAGGTCTTCTACGGTGATGCCGATCGGATCGACTTACTGCAAGCCGCGGGGGCTGATAAAGCCAAGCTGCTGATTATCGCCGTCAGTAATCAGGCAAAATCGATAGCCTTGTGTGAACTCGCCCAACGGCATTTTCCCCAATTAAAAATTCTGGTTCGTGCGGTTGATCGCGCTCATGCACATCTCTTGCTGCAATTAGGTGTCGAATTGATCTATCGTGAAACCGTAGGTTCTGCGGTTGATTTGGGCGTTGCAGCTCTCAGACAACTGGGGATCAGGGGAAATCTGGCATGGCGTGCCGGACAAACCTTCAAAGAGCATGATGAAAAACTATTACGAGAACAAACCGCGTTCCTCGACGACGAGAAAATGTATATCACCAAGAGTGTACAGTACCGGCATATTCTCGCCGAAATGTTGCAAGCCACCCAGCAGGATCGCCACAGCGAACTGATGCATGCCTGGGAACATATCGATGAAGACGAGGACGAGGATGAAGAACATGAGGGCATTCATTAGCCCAGGAGGAAGTATGAATCAGGAACACGATTATCAGCATGTACTCGTCGCACTGGATATTAATGATGATTTCCAGCCATTGCTGCAACGGGCCATTACCATCGCGCGGCGACACAATGCCAAACTGTCTGTACTGCATGTCGATATCAATCTGCGTGATCTGTACACTGAAATGGTCGATATCGACGTGGAGCGGGTGCAACGTAAGGTTCTTTCCGAGACCAAAAATAAACTCGATACCATTTTGGCCGGCATTAACTATCCGCTGGAGCGCAGCATGGTGATGTGTGGCGATCTGGTCGAAGAGATCAATCAGGTCATTGAAGCGCAGAATGTGGATTTATTGGTTTGCGGTCATCATCAATCCTTCTGGAATCTGCTGGCGTCGGCCGCCCGCCAATTGATGAATACTGTCACCTGTGATCTGCTGATTATCCCGTTTTCTTCCAAAAAATAGACAGACCACCACGACGATGCCGCTCTGCATCGTCGTTTTTTATACCTCCATCAAATTTTTCTCTTCAGGTGGGGCTGAAAACACAAAAACGTCACATTTGTGTCTAAACTGAAAATGAATTTTCACTCAAGGAGACTCAGCATGGCAGGATACTACGCTGGTTATGACGACGATGATGATGATGTATGGGGCGAAGGACCGGAAGATGACGAAGGCTATGAGCCGGACTGGGACGATGAAGACGAAGAGTGGGATGATGAAGGCGACGACTGGAATGATGGCGAAGACAACTTCGACCTCGATCCAGATGATGAAGAAGAATGATCCTGACTAACGCCGGCACTGACCGGCGTTGTTTTTCTTAGCAGTACTGAACTTTCTGCACCAGCTGTTATACCATACCTGTTGTAATTCGATCCGGCTGACACCAAGCCGCAGTAACTCAGGAACAACGCATGTCTGACCCCCGTTTTGATACCGAAGATTTCCGTATTCCGGTGACCGTACTGACTGGATTTTTGGGTAGTGGCAAAACCACGCTGCTGAACTACTGGGTCAAACAACCGGAACTGGCCAACTGCGCGGTCTTGATTAACGAATTCGGGGCCGTTGGACTGGATCATCATCTGGTGGAAAAACTGGATGATAATGTCGTCATGCTGGAGTCGGGTTGTGTCTGTTGTACCGTACAGGGCGATCTGGTGAATGCGTTGCGGGAGCTGTTCATGCGCGCCATGCGCCGGGAAATCAAGCCGTTCCAGCGAGTTTTGATTGAGACAACCGGTCTGGCCGATCCGGGTCCCGTCTTATACACCTTGCGCAACGACCCCTTTTTTGCGCAGCGCTACCGTTTTGATGGCACAGTGACCGTGGTGGATGTCTGCCACATTACACAGCAGTTAAACCAACAATATGAGGCGGTCAAGCAAGTCGCTCTGGCGGATCTGCTGGTCTTGAGCAAAAGTGATCTGGCCGATTTTGGCACCTTGCCCGAAGTGGAAGCGTTGTTACAACGGATCAACCCGATGGCCCCCCGCTATGTGGCCGTTAAAGGTCAATTATCACCGAAAGTCTTGGAGCAGAATGGCCCGTTTGGCAGTGGCTCGCAACGCAGTACACAAGAAATTCGCCAATGGCTGCAAGGTGCCATTGCTGAGTTGGGGCTCGCCTCTCCCATCAAACCGATTGAAGAGTCAGCCTATCCCCTGATGGGCACCCGCCTCATCGCCAATGCGCACAGCGATGTCCAAGCCTTCTGCCTGCGCTATACCAAACCGATCCCGACCGCACGTTTTCTGGATGGATTACGCCGAGTTCAGATGCGTTATCCCGAACGATTGCTGCGCTTCAAAGCCATTCTCTGGTTGGAAGAGCAGGAACAACCCGTTGTCGTTCACGGCGTACATGACCAGCTCTATCCCATCATGAATTTGCCGGAATGGCCTTCGGGCGAACCCGCCAGCGAACTGGTGTTTATCATGAAACAAACTGATCGTCAGGAAGTGGAAGAAATGCTGCAGGAAGAATTTTTCCCTAAATATCCGCCCTTTAAGTATGAATGACAGACAAAATGAGCATGATTCACGATTTTTTTATTATAACTTTCTTAAATGGAGCTTAATGGCGCCATTTTTCAACCATAATGATTGATGCTGCACAAAAACGGGGATTGCAATTCACCTAGGGTCGCTGTCATCATGTGGCTCGCTCACAAAAGTGATCAAGATCAATTTTTGCCTAACCATCAGATGTCAATTAAAGCATCAGGGAGCTAACATGATCCGCAAAAATCCTTCAGGCCACCTGCCTGTCATCGCCGAATCCGCCTATGTTGATCAAACCGCGATCATCTGCGGTAAAGTTATCATCAAAGACAATGTGTTTGTCGGCCCTTATGCCGTGATCCGTGCAGACGAAGTGGATGAAAACGGTGAAATGGAACCCATTGTGATCGGCGCGAACTCCAACATTCAGGATGGTGTCGTGATCCACTCCAAATCCGGTGCCGCTGTCACCATCGGTGAATTTACCTCGATTGCCCATCGTTCGATCGTGCATGGCCCATGCAAGGTCGGCAATCGCGTGTTCATCGGTTTTAATACCGTGTTGTTTAACTGCGAAGTCGGTGATGGTGCCGTGATCCGCCATAACTCCGTGGTTGATGGTCAGGATCTGCCTGCCGAGTTCTATGTGCCTTCCAGCACTCGCATCTGCCCAGAAAGCAATCTGGCCGAGATCCCGCGTGTCACCGTGGCTGCGACCGAATTCTCTGAAGACGTGGCCCACACCAATATCGATCTGGTGAAAGGCTATAAAGCACTGCAGAACGAGTTCTAATTGTTCTCTCAAAGCTCAAAGGCTGCAATCTGCAGCCTTTTTTAGTGTGATTGTTTATTACAATTTATAAACTGTTTTTCACCTGTATCACTTATAAAAACGTTACACGATTCATCATCATAATAGTCATAAAATCCCATCCAATAGCCATCTCTCTTTCGCGCAACAAAAAACAACCTATCATCTAAATTAATACACGGTTTTTTTTCATCTTTCCGACTTGGGATACATATTTGTTTTGCCTCTTCCTTTGTTTTCATTTCAAAAAAATTCTTCACAAAAAGGAAATATTCAGACTGATGAAGCATATGATAACTATTCATTAATTCAACTTTATGATCATCCCAAAATGATATTGCACCATTAATGTCGGTCGGTGGATTAGAAACCATCACTATGATAGACCTATTATCATTGTTGTTTTCATAAATATTTTCTATTTTAACTCTTAGTAATGACCAAGAAATAAAACATAATGCAGCAACAAAGAGCAGGACACAGAAAAACAGGCTGCCTCTTTTCATTAAAATTTCCCACTTATATTTTGAACATGATTCATTTCGGTTATGAAAGGTTTATATCCAAATTTTTTATATCTTTGCAAAATAAACCATGCCCTAAAAATACGAAGAAACTCAAAATATTTATGCCCATCAATATCATCAACATTTAATCCAAAATGATCCTGAGCTTTGAAAGAGACAACACCATTAAATGTTCTACTAATAATGTCTATCTGCATTTCTTTTAATGACAGCTGCAAAGACCAAATTCCATGTACTGTAATTCCCAATCCATTAAACCAATCAGGCCATGTATCAAAACCAGGTAAATGGATAATATGTTTTCCATGCGCTAATTCATACCATATACCTTTAAGATCATCTTCCGTTAGTTCTCCGCATTTTTCATTTATTTTTTCAGAAAAGGCATTTTGTATATGTTTTACTACTTTTTTTGTGTTTTCATGTTCACTTGCAGCTTTATTCAGCAAGAAGTGTGTAAATTTATTACCCGTATTTTGTTCAAACCGATCTATCATCATCTTGGTTAATGGGCTATATTCCCCCGATGATACCAAACCGGCAAATAGTCTGAAGTTGGTAAAATGATCACTCGCCGGAAGCTCAAACTCATACCTCAGCTTACTGAATGGTTTAAACATTCCAAGATTCATTATTTCCTCTTTTGACATGTCTCCAGATTGCATATCATCGGCAGTCATATCATCCATTGGATGTTGCGATTGAAAAATTACTTGTGGCAAATGTAAGTCTGATAATGATCTAACTTCAAGTAAGTAACTGTTATTGCTCACCATTCGTAGTGATTTGCCTGTTTGACCCGCTTTATGTCGCTCAGGAATAATCTCCGGCTCTAAATACCAGACATCACCAAGTGTAATATTCTGAAATTTAATTTTGCTCTTTTTATACCCTTTATGCGTCTCTGCATACTCTTTAGCCGGCGAAATCTGCGGAGCTGGCCGTGGTTGATGTTTCTGGGCTTCGTTCAATAGTGCCGGGGTATCCATTTTGAGTTCAACAGGGCCGGCAGGAAGTTCGGTCAGTAGCAGATAACCGCCCGACAACATGACCTGATGCTCGGTTCCTGATGCATCCTTTAATTGGCCATGCAATGAACCGAAGGGATGGTTCATTTCATCCACCAGACGGATTTCCAGCCAGTGATCTTTCGGTTGGCAATCCCGGCATTGGTTTATTTGGGCTGTCATCTTGATTCCACTTCGCTGTTCTCTGTTTTTGTGATTTGTTGAATGACTTTGAGCATCAGGTCGCGTTGTTCATCGGTATGACAGATCCCCGGCAGTTGCCGAATGTCAGGCCACCAGTGCGGGAAACCCATCAGATGCAAGATCATCCAGCTTGGTTGCCATAGCACAGGTATGGTTTCCATTGCCTGTGGATACAAAGCTTCCAACTGTGTCGAAATCGCACCATGTTGCTCATAACACGTGGTGGTCAGCTCATTGGCATTGCGCCAGAGCCACTGTTCAAGATTAAACAACACTATGTTTTTTTCACCCGGTTGCCCGGCAAAATGCGCGTCTTTCATTCGCCACCAGGGTTCATGATGTTCGGTTAAATCCGGTTCCAGATAGGGTACCGCACTCAGCCACCCCCCCTGATGCCAAAGCAGAAATTCATGGGTAGGCCCGAGAAAACGGCGGGTTTCTTCTTCCGTAAAGGTGAACAACATCGGCCCCAAAATGCGCGGATCGTAATAACGGAACAACACTTCTTCGCCATCCAGTCCGGCGGTCAGCAGGCTTTGCCAGTGCCGGACCAGTTTTTCGGGTGGGCATGCCGAAGCGAGCAGTAGTCCCGATGCATACTCGTTTGCCTCTTGTTGCTGCCACCAGCTTTCCCAGCTGGATAATTGCGCCAGCGGCAACAGCCAGGGGCCACTCAGAATATCATCACTCCATTCGGTACCAGCATACAGCGGCCAGCAATCGGTTGGTTCGGCGTGTTGATACCAGTATTGCAGCGGTTGGTTATCCGCCAGCGGATCGATGAGCACATAGATCTGCCATTCTGCTGGCAGGCTGTTTTTCCATTCCGTCAGCGTGTTCATGGTTTATGTCTGCGACAGGTTTTACTGGCGGCTGCTTTCTGTTTGCGCGCTTCGGCGACAACGGCGGCTACCGGTTTCTGCACGGGCAACAGATTCGGATCAGTGCCCGACAGGGGTGCCGCGCCACCGTTCAAACTAATGGCCGGTGCCACCATCTGTACGCCGTCGGGGCTCAGGCTGATAAAACTGCCGCCAACCTTAAGGGTCAGACCGGCCCCCGCCTGCATATTGATTTTGACACCGGCATGGTGATGAATTTCATCGCCCACTCTGACGAAAAAGGAGTGATCCACCTGCATTTGCTGTAGGCCTTTAAGTTTCAACTGATCATCGGCATTGAGTTCTTCGAAACTGTCTTTCTGTACGGTTTCGTGGCGATCGTGTCTGACCCGTTCAATGGCATTACCCTGCGTGAGACGGTGACTGTCACCATCGATGGTGGCATAGGCGTTGGCTTTGACCATCAATTCCCAGTTCCGTTGTGCATGCAGGTAGATTTGTTCATGTTGCTTCTTGTCTTCAAAACGCAGCTCATTAAATCCTCCGCCACCGGGCGTGGAGAGCGTTTTGAAAACCGTACGGGTTTTATGCGCTGGCAGAGCATACGGCAGGGCATTGGCACCGTTGTAGACGCACCCGAGTACCAGCGGGCGATCCGGATTGCCATGTTCAAAACTGACCACCACCTCCTGCCCGACCCGCGGGATCCAGTGATTGCCATAGCCATTCCCCGCCCAGCTTTGTGCTATCCGCAACCAGCAGGAGGTTTTCTCGTCAGCCTGACCTTCTCTGTCCCAATGAAATTGCACCTTGATGCGACCATCAGCGTCGGTATAGATCTCTTCGCCTTTCGGGCCGGTGACGATCGCGGTCTGATAACCGGGGAGCTTTGGACGTTTCTGCCACCACTGCGGAACAAATAAAGTTTGCCACGGGATGGCGATAAACTGGTTGTGATAATGGGCCGCACCGCCGCTGGTTTCTTCCAGTACCTGTGGTTGCTCGCCTGCATGATGGACTTGCCGTATCAGCCACAAGGGCTCGAATTCACGGCGAGGCAACCCATTGAAACGGGTGAATATACCGGCCCGCAGACCGCCATGATCGGTCACTCCCTGCAACTCAATGGCCGTTTGCAGATGGCGAGCCTGCGCGAGTTTAGCCTGACGCAGATTCTCCGCCTCCGTCGTGCTCAGGCTTGGCCAGCGATATTCTTCAAGCATTTCGGAAGGGTTCATCTGGGCAGAGGGCTGCTGTGAGGAAGAAAACTGCGTTTGGTCATTTTGCGCCGTGGCATCGGGCGTTACCTCGCTGTGAAGCGGAGCCGCGGGTCGCAAAAACGTGTAATCACGGGCAGAGACCTTGCCGGATACTGTGCGCCAGAAAGTCTGACATTCCCGCAGGGCCGGTGCTTCCGGATTTAAGCCATTACCGGGGACATAATCCAGACTGATGCCATTCGGAAAGGCGGCATTGGCATCCCCCAGCACCAGACAATGCTGACCACCTCGGCTTTCATAGTGATAATGAATCCCCGCTTCAGATAGAATGCGATGCATAAAATCATAATCCGATTCTGCATATTGCACGCAATAGTCACGAGGCGAATGGGTTTCATTTAACCGCCAGTGATAATCCAGCGTCGTAAACCCGGCTTCCTGCAGCAGTTGTTCGACGATCTGTCGCACGGTGACTTGCTGATAAATTCGGTAATTGACGCGATAACGCAGTAAATCGAGACGTGGTCTGAGCGTGACCTGATATTCGGTCAGTCGCAATCCGGTATCGCCCTGACTGATGTCATGCACCACGCCCGTGATTTCATGCACCCCGTCAGGCGTCTTGATGGTCAGACAACAGGTTTGGTAGAGAAAAGCGGCTAAATCGAGCTGATTATCTTCGCACACCAGCGTGATATGAAACTCAAAACTGTTGCTGATGTACTCTTCGCCACTGAAGCGTAAAACCTGAAAGTCGGCGGCAGGGCCCGTGACGGTAAACAGAAACCGGGCCGTATTGGCTTCGAAGAACATAGAGGGACCCCGCTGTCATTGCATACTGATGTGCATAGCTGGCGGCCCGATGCCGCCGGAAACGGGAGTCTAGAAGAATAGGTCATCGGCCATAAGCCGTTAATTACAACAGCTTACGGCGGCGATGTCAGAGCTGTAACGAGGGGGCTGACCAGAGCGTACGGACATCAACCGTCGCCATGCCGGCTGCTGCCGCGGCTTTCAGACCGGCATCGGCATCTTCAAAAACCAGACAATGTTCGGGTTTCACGTTCAGCTTTTCTGCGGCTAGCAGGAACGTATCCGGCGCGGGTTTCGGACGATTGACCTGATCGGCACCGACCACGATCGGCAAATAATGATCCAGTGCGATGCCAGCCAGAATGCGTTTCGCCATCTGGGTGTGGCAACCGGTGCCGACGGCCATCGGCTTCTCACCAAGAAAAGGCAACACGACACCAGCAACCAGCGGGGTCGGCGATAAGGTGGTCGGCAACAATTCATAGAATCGGCGATCGCGGACATCAACCACCGCAGGAACATCAACCTGCATCCCTGCCTCTGACGCCAGAATTGCCACGGTATCCGGAATAGGCACACCGCCTAACTGTTGCATCCGTTGCGACGTGAACGGGATCTCAAACTGGGTCAGTGCGTGCTGCCATGCCAAATCGTGGGCATGCAGGGTATTGGACAGTGTGCCGTCGAGGTCGAAAATCCAGGCGGCATATTTCTGATAAGATGGTATATCAAACATTTACATCTCCTGCTGGCTCGGATCAAGCAATAGCTTGCCGCGCGTATGACCACTTTCTATCGCCAGATGTGCTTTTGCGCCTTCCGTGAGCGGATAAATCTTACTGACATGGATCTGTAGTTTTCCGTCAGCGCACAACGCCAGCAAGGCGGCCAGCCCGTCACGATCCGGATGCACCAGCATGCCGGAAACGGTTTTACCTTGAGTATCCGCCACGGCTTTAATGGCTGGCACTGCCACGGTCGGCACGGTGATCTGCCGTCCGCCCTCTTTTAATAGGCTTAGGGCTTGTAATCCGCTCTCGAATCCGACCAGATCAAATACCAAATCGACCTGCCCAGTCAAGGCGGCCATGGCGGCAGGATCATGATAATCGACGACCTGATCCGCACCGAGTTGTCTCAGAAAATCATGATGGGTTTCGGATGCGGTGGCGATCACGGTCGCACCGGCTTGTTTCGCCAACTGCACGCCAATGTGCCCCACTCCGCCTGCCGCCGCAGAAATCAATACGGTTTCGCCTGCCTGCAACTGACCATGCTCGAATAATCCCTGCCAGGCCGTGAGCCCGGCCAGCGGCAAGGCCGCCGCCTGAGCATGCGTCATATTTTTTGGCACGGGCAGTAACTCCACAGCCGGAGCCAGCATCGTCGAGGCATAAGCCCCTCCGTCAAAGGTCATACCGCACACCCGTTGGCCAACCGTCAATGCGGTGACATCAGCCCCGACCGCTTTCACCACACCGCACACATCAAAACCCGGCGTCCACGGTAAACGATCCTGGTATTTTTGGGCCGCCCAACCCAGCCCGGCGCGGGTTTTTACATCGATTGGATTGACGCTGGCGAAGAGAACATCCAGCAGCACCTGCTCGGCGGCGGGTGCGCTTAATGCCTGTTCTGAAAGTTGTAGTACGTCGACACCGCCAAAACGCGTCAGTTGTAGTTGAGCCATCCGAGATCCCCTGTTCCCATCCTGTTGCCAGCAGCATAACAAGAGAGTCGTCAGAGCGCGATGGTTCCTTGCCCGTCTGAACGGTCAGAAAAATGGCAAGAAAACAAGATTGTTATCATTTATTAACACCAAACGAGCATTTGCGAAAATTTTTATGCGCGAGATCAAACATTCAGATTTCAGATATGTTCCTTTTCCCAACATTTGTTAATAATTTGTTTGTTGTATGCAAAATGAATGTTACGGAAAGTAACGCCCATTTATAAAGGAATGCACGATGAACAAACAAAATACACACACTCTGACCGGCGAGTGTCTCGCCGAGTTTATCGGAACTGGTTTACTGATTTTCTTCGGTGTCGGCTGTGTGGCAGCACTGGTATTAGCGGGTGCGAGTTTCGGCCAGTGGGAAATCTCTCTGACCTGGGGCTTTGGCGTTTCCATTGCCGTCTATGTCACTGGCGGGATTTCCGGTGCACATCTGAATCCGGCAGTCACCCTGGCCCTGATGGTCTGGAAAGGTTTTGATAAGCGCAAAGTGCTCCCCTTCGTTCTGGCACAGCTTGCCGGAGCCTTTTGTGCGGCAGCACTGGTTTACTTTCTTTACAGCAATCTGTTTATCCAATGGGAACAGACACACCACGTCATCCGGGGTTCCGTAGCCAGCCTGGGCACGGCAGGTATTTTTTCCACCTATCCTAACGCTTTGCTGACTAACTTTCAGGCCATGACCGTGGAATTGGTGATTACGGCGGTATTGATGATGAGCATTCTGGCACTCACCGATGACAACAATGGAGGCTCCAAGAGTTTTGCACCCGCCCTGCTGATTGGCATTCTGATTGCCGTGATCGGTGCATCACTGGGCCCGTTAACTGGTTTTGCCATGAATCCGGCACGTGATTTCGGCCCGAAACTGTTTGCGTTCTTTGCCGGTTGGGGTGATGTCGCGCTGACTGGTGGTCGCAGCAATCCTTACTTCTGGGTACCGATCGTCGGCCCGTTACTTGGCGCACAACTTGGTGCCGCCGTATATGTCAAGTTACTCGCACCTTACCTGCCGGCCAATCGCATGGCGCGGATCCAATCTGAAACAGAAAAACCAATGAAAGCTGCGGCCTGATGAGCACGCCCCATAAATGGAGAACAACATGACACAACAACGTTACGTCGTCGCACTCGACCAGGGAACCACGTCTTCACGTGCGATCGTTTTCGACCATGATGCACGCATTGTGGCGGTATCACAGCGCGAATTCACTCAGTATTATCCGCAGCCGGGCTGGGTGGAACATGATCCGATGGAGATTTGGGCAACCCAATCCTCAACCCTGACCGAGGCTCTGGCGAAATCCGGTATCCACAATGACCAGATCGCGGCGATTGGCATCACCAATCAGCGTGAAACGACGATTGTCTGGGAAAAAGCCACCGGTAAACCCGTCTATAACGCCATTGTCTGGCAATGTCGCCGTACCGCGGCGATCTGTGAAGAGCTGAAAGCGCGCGGGCTGGATAATTACATCCGTGAAAACACCGGTCTGCTGCTGGATGCTTATTTCTCTGGCACCAAGGTGAAATGGATTCTGGATAACGTCGAAGGCGCCCGCGAAAAAGCCGAACGGGGTGAATTGCTGTTTGGTACCGTCGATACCTGGCTGATCTGGAAAATGACCAACGGCGAAGTGCATGTGACCGACCCGACCAATGCCTCACGCACCATGCTGTATAACATCCGCGATTTACAGTGGGATGGTCATATTTTGCAGGAACTCGGCATTCCGGCTTCCATGCTGCCGGAAGTTCGCCCCTCTTCCGAAGTGTATGGCACCACGACCCGTGGTGGCGGTGCGCACATTCCGATCTCCGGGATTGCCGGCGACCAGCAGGCGGCGCTGTTTGGCCAGCTTTGCTTTGAAAAAGGCATGGCTAAAAATACCTACGGTACCGGTTGCTTCCTGCTGATGAATACCGGTGAAACGCCGGTGAAATCGGAAAGCGGCCTGCTGACTACCATCGCGGTCGGCCCGACTGGCAATGTGAACTACGCACTGGAGGGGTCAGTCTTTATGGGCGGTGCCACCGTGCAATGGCTGCGCGATGAATTGCGTCTGATCGACGACGCCACAGATACCGGCTACTTTGCCAGCAAGGTAAAAGATTCAAACGGAGTCTATCTGGTTCCGGCGTTCGTCGGGCTGGGTGCCCCCTATTGGGATCCTTATGCCCGAGGTGCGATTGTCGGCCTGACTCGCGGTGCCAACCGCAATCACATCATCCGAGCGGCGCTGGAATCCATCGCCTATCAAAGCCGGGATGTGCTGGATGCGATGCAAAAAGATTCCGGCATTCGTCTGGCTAGTCTGAAAGTGGACGGCGGCGCGGTCGCGAATGATTTCCTGATGCAGTTCCAGTCCGACATCATGGGTACCACCGTGGTGCGCCCTACCCTGATTGAAACCACAGCCCTGGGCGCCGCTTTCCTGGCGGGGCTCGCGGTGGGTTTCTGGAAAAGCACGGCGGAACTCAGCGACAAATTCAGTGTAGACCGCGAATTCACTCCGGCATTAGCCACCGATCAGCGGGAACAACTGTACGCGGGCTGGCAAAAGGCGGTGACACGCGCTCAACACTGGGTTGATTGATGCCAAATTCAGGGCCGGAAACACCTTCCGGCCCTGATTGCACGACTGACATGGTCATGCCCATACTAAATTTCATTTATTGATCACATTTTCATCACACTAACGTTCGAAAATGCGCTATATTTTCGATAACGAACACTAATATGTTTTTATTCGAGCATTTTGACGCTGGAGCAAACAATATGATGAATACCATTCCGCATTATGATTTGGTCGTCATTGGTGGCGGTATCAATGGCGCCGGTATCGCGGCCGATGCCGCCGGACGCGGACTGTCCGTGGCGCTGTTTGAGGCAAACGATCTGGCCAGCGCCACCTCTTCGGCTTCCAGCAAACTGATCCACGGTGGTTTACGTTATCTGGAACACTACGAATTCCGTCTGGTCAAAGAGGCGTTGGCAGAGCGTGAGACCTTACTCAACATGGCGCCACATATCACCCGCCCCATGCGGTTTCGTCTGCCGCATCGCCCACATCTGCGCCCTGCCTGGATGATCCGGGCCGGATTATTCCTTTACGACCATCTGGCCAAACGGGTCACACTGCCTGCATGCCGCAGTGTCCGTTTTTCCGCCAATGATGGGCTGCAACCGCAACTTGTGAAAGGATTTGAATATTCCGATGCCTGGGTCGATGACGCCCGACTAGTAGTATTGAACGCGATGCTGGCACGTCAGCATGGTGCGCGCATCGAAACACGGACCGCGTGTATCAAAGCCCGTCGGGAAAAAGATCACTGGCAATTGACACTGCAGGATCAACTCAACGGTAACACCTTTGATGTGACCGCCAAGGCCTTGGTCAATGCCACCGGCCCATGGGTGAAACGGCTGTTCGATGAGGCCATGGCACTGACATCACCTCGCAATATCCGACTGGTGAAAGGCAGCCACATCATCGTGCCGCGCATCCATGAGCGCGAAGAGGCGTATATCCTGCAAAATGAAGACAAGCGCATTGTGTTTGTGATCCCATATCAACAACACTTCTCGCTGATCGGTACCACCGACCTGGAGTATCAGGGCGATCCGCGGGCCGTGAAAATTGATGCCGAGGAAGTGCAGTATCTGTGCGATGTCGTGAATAAACACTTCATTCATCAGCTCACGCCGGATGACGTGGTGTGGAGTTATTCCGGCGTGCGTCCACTCTGCGATGATGAATCCAGTTCACCACAGGCGGTGACCCGTGATTACACGCTGGAACTGTCGGATGAACAGCGGCAAACCCCTTTGTTGTCTGTCTTCGGTGGCAAACTGACGACGTACCGGAAACTGGCACAGGCGGCCTGTCATAAGCTGGCACCCTATTTCCCGCAGATGCGGGCTGACTGGACGGCGACCACCCAACTACCGGGCGGTAATTTTGAAGGCAATGTGCTGCACCTGACGCAACGCTATCGCAAGCAAGCACCGTGGCTGGATGCCACCACCGCCAAACGCATCGCCAGTTGTTACGGCAGCCTCGCCGCTGACTGGCTGCCCGCCGAGTTAACGATCAGTTTCGGCAATACGCTGTGTGTCGAAGAGGTGGATTATCTGATCAATCAGGAATGGGCCTGTACGGCGGAAGATATTTTGTGGCGCCGCACCAAGCTCGGTTTAACGCTGGATGATGAAGCAAAAGCACAGCTCGAAGCCTATGTGACACAACGAATGGCGGCACGAATTGGTAAACCAGTAACGCAAATAAAAGAGAAAATCGAAGAAACATCAGCAGCTTAAGCGTTGGGACTTCAGCCTGAACTATCATGCAAGATGGGCAAAGGGTCCATTCCGACAACCCTCCGCGTCAAGGATGACGCGGCGGAGTCCCCATGGATGGGTTTACGACGAGTTGGCGGGGTGGAACCTTTGACCGGTGCTCGCTATGCAAAAATCCACGGAGGGTCGTCAAAATGGTTCCTTCGTCCTCGTTTTCGGTATCAAGATCCACTATCTCATGCGGATTAGCAGAGACAACACTCCACCTGTCCCTGCTGCATGATCCGCTGGATTTCCTCCGGTGGCGGTTGATCGGTAAACAACACATCCACCTGACTGATATTGCCAAGATTCACCATCGCATTACGGCCAAACTTGCTGTGGTCGGTGGCCAGAAACACCTGCCGTGAATGCTGGATAATCGACTGCGCAACGCGAACCTCGTGATAATCAAAATCGAGCAGCGCGCCGCTCATGTCAATGCCGGAAATGCCGATGATGCCGAAATCCATGCGGAACTGACCGATAAAATCACGGGTGGCTTCGCCAATGATGCCACCATCGCGGTTACGGATCTCCCCGCCGGCAATGATGACCTTGAAATCATCTTTTTCGGTCAGAATCATCGCCACATTGAGGTTATTGGTCACAATCCGCAGGTCTTTGTGATGCAGCAATGCCCGCGCAATCGCCTCGGTGGTGGTACCGATATCGATAAACAGCGACGCCCCGTCGGGGATGCGGGCAGCCACGGCCGCGGCAATCCGCTCTTTTTCTGCCAGTTGCATCACTTTGCGCGTGCTATAGGCCGTGTTGCTGGTGCTGGAATTGGGTAATGCCGCCCCGCCATGATGCCGGATGATTTTTTCCTGTTCTGCCAGATCGTTCAAATCACGGCGGATGGTCTGTGGGCTGACATCAAACTGCGCCACCATCTCCTCGGTGGAAACAAATCCATGTTGGTTCAACAGGTTCAATATGGCCTGATGTCGTTGACTTTGTTTCATGTTCACTCCCTGCGTGTCACCGCCATAAACGGTCACGGATCTCACCCTATGCGAAAAAGTTAGCGACAGCATGGTAGCCGGATTTTTCGCTGGCGAAAATAAATTCACACCAGCATGACATCAGTTTGCAAACCGGGCCACCTTCCCTTAAGCTACGCGCCGTTTGATGCGTTGTTTGCACGTTTTCACCTTTCTCCTTGCCGTTTGATACTTCATCAGACGCTGCGGCCTGAAACCGGTACAAATTTCCCCGACACTCGTTAGCACTTTGTGGCGATGTCCTGCGTCCGACACCCGTTTCGCCTGTTCGGCGGTCTTTTTATTGGTTCTATTCAGGATAGTTATGTCTGATCAAAATTCGGCTGCAACCGCAGCATCGGCGGCGTTTGCACAACTTTCATTACAACCGGCACTGCTGGAAAACCTGCAATCGCTGGAATATCTCGCGATGACACCCATTCAGGCACAGAGTCTGCCCGCCATTCTGGACGGCAAAGATGTGCTGGCGCAGGCCAAAACCGGGAGCGGTAAGACCGCTGCGTTTGCGCTCGGCCTGTTGCAGAAACTGGATGTGAAATCGCTGGCGGTACAGGGGCTGGTGCTCTGCCCGACGCGTGAGCTGGCCGATCAGGTGGCCGGTGAAATCCGCCGTCTGGCGCGCCTCATTCCGAACGTTAAAGTGCTGACGCTGTGCGGCGGTATGCCGATCAACCCGCAATTCAGTTCACTGGAACAGGGCGCGCATATTGTGGTCGGCACGCCCGGTCGTGTACAGAAGCATCTGGATAAAGAAAGTTTAAGCCTCGACAGCCTGAAAATCTGGGTACTGGACGAAGCCGATCGTATGCTCGACATGGGCTTTGCCGATGCGATGCGCGAGATTGCCAAGGTTTGTCCGCGTCAGCGGCAGACACTGCTGTTCTCTGCCACCTACCCGCAGGATATTCAGCAGCTGAGTGCCGAATTTCAGCGCAATCCCTTGAGTGTACGAGTGGAATCCACCCACAGCGCGCACCAGATCGAACAGCGTTTCTTTGAGCTGCCGAATCAGGAAGCCAAGTTCCCAGCGCTGCTTAAACTGCTACAACATTACCAGCCACGTTCCACCGTGATTTTCTGCAACATGAAACAGCAGACGCAGCAGGTCGCCGACCAACTGAAAGCCAAGGGCTACAGTGCGCTGGCGCTGCATGGCGATCTGGAACAACGCGAACGCGATCAGGTGGTGGTGCGCTTTGCTAACCAGAGCTGCGCCGTGTTGGTCGCCACCGATGTCGCCGCGCGCGGGCTCGATATCAAAGAACTGCAGGCGGTGGTGAACTACGACATCACGCCCGATCCCGAAGTGCACGTGCACCGCATCGGCCGTACCGGTCGTGCCGGCCAAACCGGTCTGGCACTGACACTGACCACAGCCACACAGGGTAGCCGCGTGGTGGCAGTCGAAGATTACCAGCAAAGCCGTGCCGTCTGGGGCGATCTGGATGCGCTGAAAAAGAACCCGGACAACATGAAGCCGGAGATGGTCACCCTGTGCATCGATGGTGGTCGCAAGAGCAAGGTGCGCCCCGGTGACATTCTCGGTGCGCTGACCAAAGAGGCCGGTTTTAACGGTCAGCACATCGGCAAAATCAACATCGCCGAACTGCATGCCTATGTCGCGGTGCATCACAGCATCGCCAACAAGGCCTACAACTATTTACAAGACGGCAAGATCAAAGGCCGTAAGGTGAAAGTCCGTAAACTGGTGTGATGCCTTATCACTATTAATCACCGATTTGCTCGACATTCATATTTATCTGAAACAGGAATTATCAATTAATGTCATTTAACGAACTGGGTTTAAGCGAGCCGCTGCTGCGCGCCATTCAGGACAAAGGCTACGACACACCGTCCCCTATTCAACAACAGGCGATCCCTGCCGTGCTGAGTGGTCAGGATGTGATGGCAGCGGCGCAGACCGGGACTGGAAAAACCGCCGGTTTTACCCTGCCGCTGCTGCATCGTTTATCGCGTGGTCATCTGGCACGTGCCAACTCAGTGCGCGCACTGGTGCTGACGCCAACCCGTGAACTGGCGGCGCAGGTCGCCGACAGCGTCACCACTTATGGTAAATACCTGCCACTGAAATCGGTGGTGGTGTTCGGCGGTGTGAAGATCAACCCGCAAATGATGGCGATGCGCAAAGGCGCCGACGTACTGGTGGCGACGCCGGGGCGTCTGCTCGATCTGTATAACCAGAACGCACTGCATTTCCGCCAGTTGGAAGTGCTGATCCTCGATGAAGCCGACCGCATGCTCGACATGGGCTTTATCCGCGATATTCGGAAAATTATTGATTTGCTACCGAAACAGCGCCAGACCCTGATGTTCTCCGCTACCTTCTCCGATGATATCCGCACACTGGCGCAGGGCTTGCTCAACGAACCGCTGCAGATCGATGTTGCCCCGCGCAACACCACGGCCGAAACCATCAAACAGACCATCTGTCCGGTGGATAAAGGCCGTAAACCGGCGCTACTGACACATCTCATCAAGAGCAACAACTGGCAGCAGGTGCTGGTGTTTACCCGTACCAAACACGGTGCCAACAAACTGGTGCAACAACTGGAAAAAGAAGAGATCCAGGCTGCGGCCATCCATGGCAACAAGAGTCAGGGCGCACGTACCCGTGCACTGGCCGGGTTCAAGGATGGCTCCGTACGTGTGCTGGTCGCGACCGATATCGCCGCGCGCGGTATCGACATTGCCCAGCTGCCGCAGGTGGTCAACTATGAACTGCCGAATATCGCGGAAGATTATGTGCACCGTATCGGTCGTACCGGTCGTGCCGGCATGGAAGGTCATGCGATTTCGTTGGTCAGCGCCGACGAACAGCCACTGTTGCTGGATGTCGAAAAGCTGATCAAGCAGATCCTGCCACGCGAGGAATTTGACGGCTTCAAGCCGCAGAATCCGGTGGCAATGACCACGGAAGCGCAGATCAGCAAGACACCGAAAAAACCGAAAAAGCCAAAAATTAAGGTGGAACAGCCTCAAACGGAGCGCGATTCACACCAACAAGCCGCACACGCACCACAAGGTGAAAAACAGCAGGAAAAACGTAAGGTGCTGTCGGTGCATACCGGTCAGCCGCGTCCGCATGCGCCGAAACAGCATGAAGGCGCAGCCAAACCGGCGGCCCGCCCCGGTACGGCCAGAAGTGCCCAGCAAAAGCCGGCGCACGGCGCAAACCGCCCGGCAAATCGTCCTCAGGGGTCGCGTCCTGCCACTGGTGGCCCGCGCAATACTCCAAAGCCGCAATAACCCTGCCTTACCCACCGGAGCCTGCACAGGCTCCGGCTATTTCGCTGACAATTCTGCCGGCAAATCCCCCTGTCGGAGCGATTAGAACTACACTGATGATAGGCCTTCACCACATGCCAAACACCGGCATGAATGCAGGAAGTGCGGACATCCATGAAACAACGCGCGACAGAAGAAAAAGGCACATCGATTCTGGTCTGGTTATTCATTACCTTATTGATGGTAGTGCTGGGCGTGGGCGCGCAAAAAAATTATGTCGAAAACAAACAACGTGAAGAGTTAACCAAACAGGTCCACCAACTTACTCTGGATGTGCATGCGATCAGCAGCCACAGTCCAGCGATGGGTGCGAGTGTCCTGATGGGGCTGATTTCTGACAGCATCAAACAACGCTTGGATCATCAAATTCCCGCCGATGCCCCCCGCCTGCATCAGGAATTTACCAGCATGTTGCAGGAATACGACGCCAACACCGCGGTGGTGATCGACAATACCGGGGTGATCGTCGGTTACTGGAATACCAATCCGGCTTACAGTTCTCTGGGGCTCAATGTCAGCTTCCGTCCTTATTGGCAACGCGCCATGCGAGGTGTGGCCAGTGTCTATCCGGCACTGGGGACGGCAGATGAGCTACGAGGTCTCTACATTGCGGCGCCGGTTCATCGCAGCATTGTCAGTCACTCCCCGGTGATCGGGGTCTATACCATCCGAATCAATGCCGATTTACTCGATGAAAAGCTCAGAACCATTCCCAGCCCGGCCCTCTTGATTTCACCCGATGGAGTGGTGTTTTCTGCCAACCGGCCAGAATGGATCCTAAAATTGACCGCCCCTCTGAGCCCGCAACAACGAGCAAGGCTAAACGCCAGCAGACAATTTCAGAATCTGTTCCGCAACGCGATGCCAGCGTTACTGCCATTTCAGTTACATGCCAAGACCACGCTGTTCGAGGGTAAAGACTACGCGGTCAGTTCTGAGTTGCTGGACTGGCCGGATGAACAGGGTTCCTGGCAGATTGTCGTCTTGCAGGATATGAGCAACTGGCTGCCGTTCTGGCAGGCCGCCTTGTTAACTATCGGCATCATCGCCATGATGGGGGTGCTGCGCTGGATTTGGTTGTTGCAACACCGAATGGAGGAAGACACACTGGCCGCCGTGGAGATGCAGCAGGAAATGCAACGGCAAGCCCGGCAACATCTGCAAGATCTCTCTGATGCGCTTCCGCTGGCAATTTTCCAGTTTCATCAGAGCAACCAGCCGGGGCAATCCCGCTATACCTATGCCAGTGCCAAGACCCGCGAGGTACTGGGTCTCAACGCGTATGAACTGCTGACCGATCCCATTTCACTGGAACGCATTCTGCTCGCGGAAGATCGCCCTGCGGTGCTGCAGACCATCAACCATGCCATTCAGCACAAACTGGATTTTGAATTGGATCATCGCATCACCCGCAACAACGAGGTGCGATGGGTGCGGGTCAAGGCCATCTGCAGCCGACAGGAGCACGGTGAGTGGATCTGGAACGGTTACTGGATGGATATCACCTCCCGCCACCGGCAAACCGAACAACTGCAGGAAGCCAAAGACGCCGCCGAAGAGGCGACCCGAACGAAGTCTATGTTTCTTGCCAACATGAGCCATGAGATCCGTACACCGATGAACGCGGTCATCGGGCTGGCTTATCTGGCGCTCAAAACCGAACTGACCCCGAAACAGCGCGATTATCTGAATAAAATCCATCACGCCGGCACGACCTTACTGGATATCATCAACGATATTCTGGATTTCTCGAAGATTGAAGCCAACCAGCTGCAACTGGAGCAAACGGCGTTCAATCTTGATGATGTTCTGGCTAACCTTTCGGTCATGTCATCCCAGCGCGCTTATGAAAAAGGACTGGAACTGCTGTTCGATGTCCCGTCGGATATTCCCCGCAACCTGATTGGCGATCCGCTGCGCGTCGGACAAATTCTGATCAATCTGGTCAGCAATGCCGTGAAATTCACCGATCGCGGCTATGTGCATCTGCAAATTCAGGCACTGGCGCGACAGGGTGACACCATTACCTTGCAGTTTGTGGTGCGGGATACCGGCATTGGCATGACACCGCTGCAACTGAGCCGGCTGTTTCAGGCCTTCACGCAGGCCGATGGTTCCACCACCCGCCGTTTTGGCGGCACCGGTCTGGGCCTGACCATCGCGCGTCATCTGGTAGAAAAAATGGGCGGCAGCATCCAGGCCGACAGCGAACCCAATGTCGGCAGCCAGTTCACGTTTACCATCCCACTACTGGTCGGCCAGCCACTCCATGAACAACGGCAGTTGATCCCCCGCAGCATTACCAATCTTCGTATCCTGGTGGTCGACGATAATCAGGTCGCCAGCGATATTCTGCTGGCGGCACTGCGCCAGCTCCCGGTCAAACCGGAGGCGGTCAACAGCGCAGCCGTCGCCTGGACACAGCTCCAGCAAGCCGCCGCAGCCGGGCAACCCTATGATTTACTGATGACTGATTGGCAAATGCCGGAAATGGACGGCGTGATGCTCGCACAGAAAGTACAGCGGATGCCCTCACCACCCCGCATGATTCTGGTGACGTCATTCAGTTATGACGAGGTGCAGGAACAGGCCAGAGCAGCAGGTATTGAGGGCTTCCTGACCAAGCCGATCAGCCAGTCGCAGGTCGTGGATTGCCTGATGCGCCTGTTCGCTCCGGCACACGGAGAAACCGCCGCCGCACTGGAACAGATTGCCTTGCCTCAGTTCCGTCAGGTGCGGGTGTTGCTGGCCGAAGACAACCCGATCAATCAGCAGATCGCCGTCGAATTGATGGTCGCCTGTGGCATTCACACCGATATTGCTGCCAATGGCAAAGAAGCGTTGTCGCTGCTGTTCTCGCACGAACCGAAACATTACGATCTGGTGTTTATGGATCTGCAAATGCCGGGGATGGATGGTCACGAGGCGACCCGCGTCATCCGTGCCGACGCCCGGTTTCAACATCTTCCCATCATTGCCATGACCGCCCATGCCCTGCAGGACGAACGCGAGCGCTGTCTGACGGAAGGCATGAACGACCACATCGCCAAACCGATTTCGCCTGAGCTGTTCTACCAGTTACTGAAACAATATCTGTCTTATAAATTGACGGGGGTCAGCACCACGACACCTCGGGAAACGACACTGCCCAAACTGGAAGGACTCAACAGCAAAGTGGCACTGCAGCGAGTGAATGGCAACCAGGTTTTTTATCTGCAGCTGCTCCGGCAATACAGCCGGGAACAAGGCAATACTGCGCAACAAATCGAAACCTTGCTGGCACAGCAACAAATCGACGCCGCCTTACCGCTGGCGCACAGCCTAAAAGGCGTTTCTGCCAATATCGGGGCCGACCCCATCGCCATGCTCGCGGCCCAACTCGAAAAAGCGTTGGCTAATCACCAGCCGATGGACGAACTGAACGCACTCAACCAAACCCTGATGGCGGCATTGCAGCAGCTTTGTGCACAGATCGATGCCTTGGATAGCAACGCCGAGATCGGAACGTCGGCCTCTGCCCCCGTCACCGATGATGCCATGCTGACTCTGTTGAAAAAAATTCAGGACAACGATTGCGAAGCGTTAGATCTTTTTGCCCAAATGGAACCCGGCCTGCAACAACGGATCCCGATCGCGGAATTACAACAGATCAATCATCACCTGCAGGCCTTCGACTTCGATCTAGCACTGCTGCAACTGGAACGGTTCACGCCTGCTCCGGCAACGGCAGCGCCAGACGCTCAATCACCCGGTTGAGTGCGGCAAAACAGTCTGCATCAATGGCGGTGCCGACCGATTCCGCCATGATATCGAGTGTTTTCGGAATTGGGATCGCCCCCCGATAAGGTCGCACCGCGGTGATGGCATCAAAGATATCGGCGGTAGTGATGATACGGGTTTCCAGCGTGATCTGTTCCGCTTTCAGCCCTTTCGGATAACCTTTGCCGTCCAGGCGTTCATGATGCGCCCCTGCGACCACCGCCAGCTCCGCAAAGGCCGAAATCCGACTCAGGATATTTTCGGTGAATTCAGCATGGCGCTGTACTGCCGCCCATTCGGCGGCATCCAACTTGCCCGGTTTATCCAAAATGGTGTTACTGACACCCAGTTTGCCCACATCATGCAACAAGGCACCCCGTTTCAGCCAACGACGCCGCTGTGCTGATAAGCCAAGTTCCTGCGCCAGCATGTCGGTATACAGCGCCACCCGGCCACTATGCCCGGCAGTGTACGGGCTTTTCGAGTCAACAACCTGACCAAAGGCCGCGGCGATCTCATCCAGATAATCTTCATCTAATGGTCGCTCCCCTTCACCAGCCAGCAACGCAAACACTTGCTGCTCCAGCATCGGTGACGCCAGGGTTTGCCAGAAACGCTCCTCTCTGGCGACCTGTTCAAACAAGCGCACCAGCATCGGATCAAACCATTTTCCCGCACGCTGTTGTATTTCATTTCGTGCTGCGGCAGGCCCGCTGGCGGAATGAAACACATCAACAACCTGTGCCAGCAACGCAATACGGGCATACAGGGGGATCTGCTCACCCGCTAGCCGCTCTGGCTTACCACCGCCATCCCAATGCTCATCCAGTGATAAGATCCCTTGCGCAACCGGTTCACTGAACCGTAATTGACGGGCAATCTCGGCCCCGCGCTGACAACGGGTTTGGATCAACTCCGTGGCGATCTGCTCACCATTGCGGAAAATAGTAAATAAACTGCTGAAACGTTCGGTCAACCCGGCTTGCAGGCCGGTATGTTTCAATACAAACGTCACCACGTTGGCGATGCTGCTATCGACTTGGGAATAATCGTGCTTAAAACGCAAATCATCCGTCAGATATAACTCACAGATGCGGGCTGCGTTGCTGCTGCAACCCAGATCTTTCAGCAACAGCATGTAATACAGTTCATGTAATTGCGGTGCCGGTAACCCCAGCCGTTCACCGAGTTGCATGCCGATCCAGCAACAGCGTACACAATGCCCTTCCGGTTGCCCTTCGGTAATATCCAGCGCATGACTGAGCGAACCAATCAGTTCCGACAGACGTAACTCATTACTGGTGCCCAATCGCTGCATATCACGACACTCTCAATATTGGATTAAATAACAATACGCAGCAGAGGCCCAAAAGGTGCAATGCATGGCGGAGTACGCCAAAAACACGAAATCAGTCTTCGGTCGTGCGCGTCGGTAAGGAGGTGGTGTGACACAGCAAATGCGCAAATTTGGTATCGGCCAGTTTTTGCATGATCTCCCGCCAATGCTGCTCGGCCTCGCTGCCTGCCGCCACAAACACTTGGGTCATCAGTTCCCGCTGGCTTTGGGACAAACGGTTTTCCAACGTCCGCCCTTGCTCACTGAGCGTTAAGCGCTTGATGCGTTTATCAAATTCATCCGGAGTCGCCACGATCAGATCTAATTCTTTTAGTACGCGTAACGGGCCGTTCAACGCCTGTTTACTCACCCCAAGGATCTTCAGCAACGCATTGACACTGATCGCCGGATTTCGACCAACAAAATAGAGAATGCGATGATGCACCCGCTGTAACCCTTGTTCCGCCAATATGGCATCCGGCCCGGAAGTAAACGCACGGAAGGCAAAATGAAACAGTTCTAAGGCCGCATTGAGCGAATTTTGATTATTTGGGTCAACCATATTGACTTAGCTTAATGTGCTGGCAAGATAGGTCAACATTGCTGACATATCTGTCGATAATTTCCTAAAATTTATCGTCCTGCATCAGAAATAGCAATGCAACATCCTCATATTGCCTAACCGGAGGCCGCATGTTTGCCGAGCGTATCCAACATCTCACATCTTCAATCATCCGAGAAATCTTAGCCAGCGCGCAAAAACCTGATGTCATTTCATTTGCAGGCGGTTTACCGGCGGAAGGCAGTTTTCCGGATATTGACTGGTCAGTCTTACCCAACAAGGTCAGACAATATGGCATGAGTGAAGGTGAACCCGAACTACGCGAAGCGATTGCCGCCGAAGCACGCCAGAAAGGGATCGCCTGCGATGCCAGTCAGGTGCTGATCCTGTCCGGTTCGCAGCAAGGGCTGGATTTAGTTTCCAAGCTGTTCATCGATCCGAACAGCAACGTACTGGTGGAATCACCGACTTATCTGGCGGCATTACAATGTTTTAATCTGTTTCAGGCTCAATGCCGGGGCATTCATCTGCATCAAAATGGCCCCGATGTGGCGAATTTTGAACACCAGATCCGCGATTACAAGCCGCGCTTTGCCTACCTGATCCCCAGTTTTCAGAATCCGTCAGGCACCTGTTACGACGTCGCCTCTCGTCAGGCGGTGGCCAGCTTGCTGGATCAATACCACCTGCCATTGATTGAAGATGAACCTTATTGCGAACTGGATTACGACCATCTGGCCAAACCGCCCATCTGCTCTTTTATGAAAACCGCCCCGTGGATTTATTCCGGTTCGTTTTCCAAAGTGCTGATCCCCGGTTTGCGGATTGGTTATCTGATTGCGCACCCGGATCTGATCACGCATCTGGTACGCCTGAAGCAAGCCGCCGATCTGCACACCAACCGCCCCGGTCAATGGCTGGCGCTGGAATACATGAATTCCGCCGATAAGCCACAACGTCTGGAGCGGTTGCGTGAATTTTATCGTGTCCGCCGCGATGCGTTTGCCGCAGCACTGGAGAGTGAATTTGCCGATCTGGCGGAATGGCAGATCCCCTCCGGCGGGTTGTTCTTCTGGTTAAAACTGAAGAACCCCATCGATACCCGTCCGCTGTTAAAAACGGCACTGGCAGCCGGAGTGGCCTTCATGCCGGGCGAAGCGTTCTTTGCTGAAGCCAACCCACCGAAGGGGTATATCCGCCTGAATTTCAGCCATACCGATCCAGAGAAAATGGTGGAAGGGTTACGCCGTCTGCGAAACGTGTTGTTGGCGGAGAACACGGCTTCCTAAGCCATTAACAACAAAAAAGGCGCCATCCGGTAAGGTATGGCGCCTTTTTTATCATCGGTTCACTTACGCTTTAGGACGTACACCCAGTGTGTGACAGATCGCGTAAGTCAGTTCAGAGCGGTTCAGCGTATAGAAGTGGAAATCTTTGACCCCTTCTCGCGACAGCACACGCGCCATGTCGATGGCGATGCTGGCACCGACCATGTTTCGCGTCATCTGATCATCATCGGCAATGCCTTCAAAACGCTGATGCAGCCATTGCGGAATTTTCACATTGGTGAAACCGGCAAATTTCAGCAGATTTTTGTAGTTCGATACCGGCAGAATGCCCGGCACGATTTCCGCTTCGATCCCGATTGCAGCACAGCGGTCGCGAAAACGCAGATAACTTTCCACATCGAAGAAGAACTGAGTGATGGCACGGTTGGCACCGGCATCGATTTTACGTTTCAGATGCAGCAGATCCGCCTGTGCGCTTTTCGCTTCCGGGTGTACTTCCGGGTAAGCTGCCACGGAAATATCGAAATCGGCCACCTCTTTCAGCAGGGCCACCAGCCCGTCGGCATACATTTCCGGTTTGTGGGCGCCCGCTGGCAAATCGCCCCGTAAGGCGACGATATTGCGAATACCGTTATCCCAGTAATCCTTAGCAATCGCACGCAGCTCGTCACGGCTGGCATCAATACAGGTCAGATGCGGTGCTGCAACCAAGCCGGTACGTTCTTTAATGTCTTTGATAATGCTGTGTGTACGGTCGCGAGTACCGGAGTTCGCACCGTAAGTCACCGATACAAATTTCGGTTTCAGTTTGCTCAGACGTTCAATCGAGTTCCACAGCGTCAGTTCCATAGTTTCCGTAGCGGGCGGGAAAAACTCGAACGAAACATTAATATCGCCACTCAATTCGGCCAGATTCTGGTTCAGGGCTTCTACCTGACGTGCGCTGTCAAAACTCATCATTACTCCTTGCCTGCCTTACGGCCTGTGGGACGGAAGGCTCCGCTTCCTGCATCGTCAAAACAGATGTTTGGACGTCTAAATGTCCATACATCTTATTTGAACTGTTCAGAATGTCAACATTCCTGAAATAAGCATATCCGACATTCTGTTTAACTTTTAGCTCTTACCCACTATTTCCATTTTTCATACGGGATCGGCTTCGCCAAAATATCAGCGAATTCTTTCTGATATTCTTCGGTTTGTTCTCTGAGTTGATAGGGTTTGGTTCCGGTCAGGCTTTCCACCATTTTCCAGCCTTTGAATTTACCCACCAGGATCTCTTTATCGCCACACCCACCCAAACCCCAGACTCTGACATAGCCGCCCGGCGCTAATCCAATCAAAATGTTGTTATGATAGAGCGTTCGTTTCTTTTGCCAGCAGTGAGAAACATAAGGCGTCATCATCTGTTTTTTAATGTCGGGGCTGAAATGGATATTGGCGGCATAAAACTGCTTCTCTGCATGAGAAAACCAGCTCACCACCATGCTATCAGGCAACTCGGTGTAACGTTCCTGCAACTCCATTGAACCAATAGGTTCCAATTCATCGCCAATTCCATCATCCGGCCTGTATCCCCCAACAGACCATCCCGTTCTTAAGCTAAAACTATGACCATCCGGCATACTGGCCTGTAAATATTCGGTCTTGATCTGAAAATAGGCTGGGGATGTGAAACCGTAGTTCCAGTAGCGGTACTCTTCGGCCACTTCCGCTTTTGAGCTACATCCAGCCAAAGATAAAATCAGGAACAATAATTGGACAACGGTTTTCATTATGCCTCCTCATAGCAGGGATAAACATGACGTTGATTATTAGCGGTAGGGGCATTCGGGTGAATACCATAAGTGACTAAATTGAGATTGGCAGAATAATGCACATAACGCGGCCGCAAGTGTACATGTAATGCCATCAGTTGCGGCGATACCCGACCTTGTTCTGCTTCCCGCAATATCTCATCCGCAATCTCGTTCAATTCAGCCGACACCTGGGTTGATGAATTATCTGAAACAAAATTACGCAGCGGCACTTTCGCATATTTTGCTAAACCGTACATCAGCCGCAGATGAATACGTGATAGTTCACCTTCCACAATTCGTTGCATGATGACTTTCACCAACAGTACATAGGTGTCGCTGGTTTTGTGATTTTGCCGGGTGATTTTATAATCTAGCTGTATCGCTGCGGCGGGTGCCCAGCCATCACGAATCAGCCGGGCTCTGTCGGCTTCCGCTTTGCGCCAAGCAGAAGTCCGTTTGATAGATGCATCACTGGGATACATAAACAGGCCGCAGGAATAGGCACTGACAATGATGTCTTCCTGCAACGCCCGGTTCATGCTTTGCGGGTTTTGTGCATTCAGGTAATAACGGGAATAATAGCCGCCACCTACGTCGGAATGTGCACCCGGCACGCTAATTTCGGTAAACTGTGCCGCCGGATTCAGTTGATTTAAGGCAAAGTAATCCCGAAATTCATCAGCCGCGGTGAGATGTACTGCCCGCATGGTCTGTTTCACCGGTAACGCCAGATGAATGCCGGGGTTATCGTCATTTGCCGGGCTGAAATCGCCGTCGGCGGGGTCAACAATCGCGGCGACGGTGTCAAACACCCCTACAAAGGTAAACTGGCAGTGCTGCGGATTTTGCCAGTCAAAATGGGCCGGTAGCGTAATTTCTTGCTCTTGGAGTGCTTTGCCAAGATAACCGTTAGCACCCTGAGTTACCACATTGACAAAATGCCGGGCGGCAGCAGCTCCCCGGCTAAAGCCGAACACGTCAAACTGGAAACAAACAACACCATCGTAATCACTGTTCCTTAATGGTTCCTTCAGGCTTTTTGCGGCAATGTCGCATCCTTTTTTTACCTTGGCATCAACGCCAGTGTCGCCCTCGCCAGTTGCCATACCGTATTTAGAATCGTTGGTGATAGTGGCGGATGAACCATCATTGGTGGTACCGATACCTTCTATATACTGCCTGTGTATAAAAACATTATTTACCGGTGTATCCGAAAATTGATAAAAATCATGCAACTTTTGAATATTGGTAATTTCATTGCTGGCGCTACCCGCATTCGGGCTGGCCCCACACCACTGGGATAACGTTGCTGCCTGTTGTTCGTTTTCGCAACGCGTAGCCCAGATGCGAGTTTGATCTCTGGCCAGCTCCGCGTTATAGCTGTTATTGCCGGTACCGTCGAAGAACATGCCGAGGCGCACCGTCAGCATATGGAAGGCTCTGACCTCCAGCACATAACTGTTATCGGCAACCAATTTTAATTTTTTCCCGGTTGCCTGCGGTTTATGGCGTTCGGGTATGGTTTCCGGTGCGCGTAACCAAATATCTCCTACGGTGATATTTTGATATTGCTGTTCATGGCCTTCATATCCTTGTTCTTTTTTTGCAAAATCCGGCACCGGGCTGGCTGTTCCTTTCTCACGAGGAGCATGAGTGTAGGCGGCTTTCAAGAGTTCATCGGTGGCAATGGCAATCTGCACCGGGCCGGCCGGCAATCCAGTTTTTAATAGATAACCATCCTGAAATTTAACTGTATGTGCGACGCCATCGTTCGCCCGTAACGTGCCGTTCAGGGTGCCTTTGAATGACTGTGCATGTTCATCAACTAACCGGATTTCAATCCAGTGGTTAAACTGCTTACAGGGGATGCAGTTCTGTATGTTATTCGCCATAAATATTCCGTTCCTTGTGATGCTGTATTGCCGCCAGAGTCCGGTTCATCAGTTCTGTCTGTTCATCGCTCTCATCCTGCGGTATGTGCGTTAAAATGGATGGCCACCACGATGAATAATCAAACAGTTGCAAGATCAACCAGATAGGCTGATATAGCTTAGGGATGTCAGCCTGATGCATTGCGGGAATATGCGATGTGATTACAGTTTTAAGATCGTCATTTGACTGATACCACTGTTGCATCAGGAGGCGATGGCTCTGCCACAGATAATCATCCAGACTTTCTGTCAACCGAGCATCTTCACCGGGCTGTCCGACAAAATGTGACTCTTTCATCCGCCACCACGGTTCATGATGTTCGGTTAACTCCGGCTCAGGGTGCGGGGCGGCAATCAACCAGTCATCCTGATACCAGAGCAAAATTTCATTGGTTGGACCAAGGAACCGGCGGGTCTCTTCTTCATGGAAGGTAAACAGCATTGGCCCCAGAATGCGCGGGTCGTAATAGCGGAACAGCACTTCCTCACCCTCCAGCCCGGCGATCAGCAGACTCTGCCAGTGCTGCAGCACTGTTTGGGGTGGGTGTTCAGATGCAATCAGAATACCGGTGGCGTAACCGGCCTGTTCCTGCGCTGACCACCATGTTGCCCAGTCTGGAAGTTGCGCCAGCGGCAACAGCCAGGGACCGTATAACAAGTCATCGGCAAATTCGGTGCCAGCATACAGCGGCCAGGCGTCGGTCGTTGCAGCCTGCTGATACCAATGTTGTAGAGGTTTATTGTCAGCCAGCGGGTCAATGAGGGCATAGATCTGCCATTCTGGAAACAGCGTCTCTTTCCAGTCAGAAAGCGAAGGCATGTTGATCCCGATAGGATGCGATGTTGAAGATAGCGCGAAGTTTAGACGCTTAGCTCATCCCTGATGAGCCGACAACAATGACAGCGCTCATGGAACACTGTCTGGATGAAAGCAGAGTCATGCCACTACTCTGCTTCATACAATGTCTGCATGGTTTCCAGCATGGTCACCAGTCCGCTGTAGCGTTCGGTTGGTTTTCGCACCATCAGAGTCAGCACTTCCGGGGTGGCAAACAAATCGAGCTGTTCTCGCGCACGGGTAATACCGGTGTAAAGTAATTCTCGTGTCAACAGCGGGTTGGCCTCGGGCGGCAACACGAGCAAGGTATGGGAAAACTCCGAACCCTGCGATTTATGCACCGTCATTGCCCATGCCGTATCGTGGGCTGGCAGACGACTGGGCAGAAATCCGTGCGCCTTGCCATCCGGCAACATGAACCAGACGCGCAGTCGTTCGCCATCATGCGCCGTGACCCCGATATCCCCGTTATAGAGCCCCAGTCCATAATCGTTTTCGGTGATCATCACCGGACGCCCAGCAAACCATTCACCGCTCATCTGCAATTTGCCCTGCGCCTGTAAGCGCTGGCCGATCGCCTGATTCAGACCGTTAATGCCCCACAGGCCTTCGTGCAAGGCGCACAGCAACCGTACCTGATTAAAGGCCGTTAATAACGCCGGTGCATTGTCGGCCTGCACCGGTTGTTGCAGTAAATCCAGATAGGTGTGATAGCCCTGCGCCGCCAGCCGGACGGCCTTGTCGAGCCGCTGTTCATCGGCATGCAGCCGGATATCCGGATGTTCCTGCGTCCAGAGTGCCTGTGCGGCTTTGGCATCGCCGTCATTGACCGCTTCCGCCAGTTGGCCAATCCCGGAACCGGCCGCAAAGCGCCAGCTTTTACGCAACAGACAGAGGCGATCACGCAGCGGATGCCCCGTGGTCCGGACATACGATTGCAACGCATAACCGGTGTATTGTTGCAGTTGCTCCGCTTGTCGCTGACTGATGCCCTGTGCCACAAACTGACAGATATCGCCCAGCACGGCACCGGCCTCCACCGAGGCAAGCTGGTCTTTGTCGCCCAGTAAAATCAGGCGTGCCTGCGGAGGTAAGGCGGCCAGCAGGCGGGCCATCATCGGCAGATCGATCATCGAAGCTTCATCGACTACCAACACATCCAACGGTAACGGATTCTGTGCATTGTGCTGGAATTCCGGCTGCCCTGGGATCACGCCGAGCAGACGGTGCAAGGTACTGGCCTGGGTCGGTATTCCGGCCAACCAGTCGTCATTCACCAGTCCGGCCAGTTTCACCTTCGCGCCGCTGATCGATTCCGTCAGCCGGGCCGCCGCCTTGCCCGTGGGGGCCGCCAGCCGGATCAACAACGGTTGTTCGCTTTGCGCCACCAGCAGAGCCAGTAGTTTGGTCACGGTGGTGGTCTTACCGGTGCCGGGGCCACCCGAGATCAGCGTGAAACGCCCGTCACTGGCGGTGGCAACCGCGACCGCCTGCCAATCGATGGTCTCTTGCGGAGCAAACAGTTGCTGTAATGGCTCAGACAAGGCGGAGGATGCTACTACCGGTGAAGCGGCACTAGCCTGTTGCAACCAGTTGGCAACCCGCTGTTCAAAACGAAAATAACGGCTGAGATAGAGTCGCCCGGCAAACAGGGTCAGCGGCTGCCCCGCCTGCTCATCCAGCTCCGTCGGATCGCTGACCAGACGCACCAACTGGCTGCGCTCCAGCAGCGTCATCAACGTCGCCACACTGATCGTTGATAAATCTGCCCACGCCTCAGGGAACAGCGGTTGCCACTGGGTCAGACGTTCCGACCAGCTACTCAGTGCAAAGCAGACATGCCCGCGCCCCAGTTCCTGACTGGTCATCGCAGCCGCCAACAGCACTGCCGCATTAGGTTCCCATCGGGCCAGCAACTGGGCCAGTTGCACGTCCAGATCGCGCACCAGTCGTGCATCCTGTAACGCCTGCCACAGCGGTGTTAATGCAGAAGAATTCAGCGTCATCATGTCGGTTCTCCCTGGCTCGCGATAGGCTGGCCGGCGAATAACGCATCCAGCGCAGCAATATGCTGTTTGTCGGGTTTGGTGGCATAGACCCCGCTCCCCGCCTCGCCGTTCATGCCACGCAGGAAGAGATAACAGACACCCCCTATGTGGCGATCATAATCATAATCGGGCAACCGGCAGCGCAGATAACGATGTAACGCCAAGGTATACAGTTGATATTGCACATCATAGCGATGCTCCAGCATTGCTTGTGCCATTGCGTCCTGTTGGTAGGCCGCCGCATTATCGCCGAGATAATTCGATTTATAATCGACCACGTAGAAACGGCCCTGATATTCAAACACCAGATCGATAAACCCTTTCAACATGCCCTGGACCTCATTGAACGTCAGTGGGGGTGCCTTGGCGGAAAGCGGATCACCGTGCGCCAGACAGCGGTTCAGTGCTGAGGCCGACAGCGGTGATAGTGGCAACAGAAATTCCATTTCGCTCAAACAGTGTTGCGGTGTCAGCCGGGCGAGCGACAAGCCGCGCTGGAGTTCGCTGTTCAAAATTTGTGTCAGCCACTGCGCCAGTACGGGTAACCAAGGCTCAGGCTGCCAATCATGGCTGAGTTGTATGCCCTGCAGATGCTCTGCGATCCACTGCTGACGTGTTGCGGCATCGGCCCCAAAATCAAGATCTTCCAACAAGCTGTGCAGGAATGTTCCGGCATGTGCCCCGCGAGGAAAGCTGAAAACATCGAAACGCGGTTCAACTGGCGGCACGGCATTTTCTGATACCGTCACGACCGGCGGAGTCACCGTCGTATGCGCCCCCTGATTTACCGTCAGCGCCGAATAAGAGGTCATGCGCCAGTTGCGCTCCACTATGCCCTCAAAATGGCGCGCCTGCGGTGTTGGTAATTCCGGGCTGAGTTCATGGTACGGCGTCTCCGGGAAAGGTAACGGTGCCACCGCTGCCGCCCGATCGAGGTGATTGAGCCGCTGCAGCCACTGCTGCATACGCTGGGTCAACCCCGTCTCATTGTCATTTTTCAGCAGATAATCCAGTGCGGCGGGCCGATCGTCTTTGCCTTTGCTGCGCGAATTGACCTTCAGATCCGCCAGCCCCAGCCAGGTCACAAAAATGCCGCGGGTCAGCGCCACATACAGCAGACGCAGATCTTCCGCCAAACGCTCTTCGGCTGCGTGTTCCCAGGCACTCGGCGCACCGGTAAGATCAAGCTGCACCCCGTGCTCTGTGTGATAACGCGGGACATCATTGCCACGGTAAGCACAGATAAAGGGCAGCAGCACCAGAGCATATTGCAGCCCCTTTGACTTATGGATAGTGACGATCTGAACCCGCTGGCGCTCTGAATCGAGCCGCAACTGTTGCTCGTCAGCATCGCCATTCGGTTGCTGGCAGCGTTCCATGAGCCAGCGCAACAGCGCATGTTCACCATTGAGTGCACCAGCCGCCATTTGCAACAATTCGCCCAGATGCAGTACATCTGTCAGCTGCCGTTCACCCTGGCTGTCACTCAGCAACCGTTCCGGGATCTGATACCAGAACAACCACTGCCGCAGCATCGGCAAGATGCCCCGCTGCCGCCATAGTTCACCAGCCTGCCGGATATGGTCGACCGTCTGCTCCCACAGTGCTTCATCATCATTCAGCCGTGCCAATTGGGTGACCGACCAGCCCATCAGACGGGTTGCCATCGCCGCGCGGATCAGCATGTCATCCTGCGGATTCAGGCACGCCTCCAGCAGCCGTGCGACATCCTGCACCACGGGTTGTGCAAACACCGATTCGCGGTTGGAAAGATAGACACTGGCAATACCGCAGGCCTGCAGGGCCTGCTGCATGATGGCCGCTTCCCGTCCGCTACGTACCAGCACAGCAATATCATTCGGTTGCAGTCGCTCGCCATTCAGCAGTGCCGCGTCTTGCTGGGCCGCACACAACCAGTGATGGATCTGTGCGGCCGCCGCCTGTGCCATGCTTTGCTGATAGACCGCACCGCTGACTTCACCGCTCTCAGGCATAAAGCAACATTGCAGCGCCGTTTGTGGTTGCCCCTGCAAGACAAATCCGGCAGCTTTGCCCTTGGCGTTCACCGCCTCAAACGGGATGCTCTCCTGATAGATGAACGGGGCCGGCGACTGCGCAAACAGTGCATTCACTGCGGCCACCAGTTCATGCGTGGAACGGTAGTTTGTTTGCAGTGTGTAATGGGCCGTTACCTGTTTCTTGGCCTGCATATAGGTGAAGATATCGGCCCCGCGGAAGGCATAAATCGCCTGTTTCGGGTCGCCAATCATGTAAAAGCCGCATTCCGGATTCTTTGTATAGAGGGCAGAAAAAATCTGATATTGCAGCGGATCGGTATCCTGAAATTCGTCAATCATGGCGACCGGATATTGCTCCCGGATCCGCTCGGCCAGCAGGGTCCCCCGCTCTGAACGCAAGGCCCGCGCCAGATTGGTCAGCAGATCATCAAACGAGAGTTGTTGTTGCTGCAATTTCTGTTTCTGCAACCGTGCGTTCACCTGTGACAACGCATTGGCCACCACGACGTCATCAATATCATTTGGTGCGGCCAGAAAATCATCGATCTGCGTAAACAGCACATGCTGTGGCACTTCGCCTTTGCTCGTCTTCTCGGCCAGCAGTTGTGCAGAAAAGCGTGCTAGTTCATCCGGCACCCGATAGCGGGTGATAGGAGCCGCCGCCCAGAGACCGACTTTTTGCAGCCAGTTCGGCAGATTTTTTTTCGAATAACTGCGCTTATCCACTCCCGACTGGCTGATTAGCGCCTCCAGCTCTGGGGCTGCGTCTAGCCAGGCGCGTTGCAGGCCGGTCAGACGGGACACAATGGCCTGATGGCGTTCGGTCAGGGTCTCGCTGGTCCGCGCTGAACACTGGAGCCCGGTCAACGCCAGATGCGGGCGGATAGTTTGCAGCAGCTCCGCCGGCCCTTTCCAGTGATCGAGCAACGCCTGCGCCAGCACGGCATCGGCCTGCCAGCTGATCTGACGCCAGAAATCGGCAACGGCGGTCTCCCGCAGCTGTTGTTCTTCCGTCAGAAACTCATTATCGAACAGGCTGCCCGATTCAAAGGCATTCTGAGTCAGCATCCTCTGACAGAAACCATGAATGGTATAAATCGCCGCCTCATCCATCTGGCGTTCGGCATTCAAGAGCTGACGCAACGCCAGTTTTTTATTCGGGCATGCCGCCAGCAGTTGCTGGATCAAGGCATCCTCGCTGTACCCCACCTCCAGCGCCCGTCGGGCATCGCGGATGGCTTTCAGAATGCGCGCCCGTAACTCTGCCGTCGCCGCTTCGGTAAAGGTCACCACCAGAATACGATCCACCGGCAAGGGCATACCGAACGCCGCATCGGCCGAACCATGCCCGAGCAACAGGCGCAGATAAAGCCCGGCAATGGTGTAAGTTTTGCCGGTACCGGCACTGGCCTCGATCAGTCGCAAGCCGCTGAGGGGAAAGGTCAGGATGTCGAGCGGTTGACTGGGTTGCTGGCTCATACGGCAGCCTCCTGCAAATGTTGACGTAGTGGCAGCAATAAATGCTCCGCCCAATGACAAAGCACGTCCCAATGCACGGCATCCAGTTCCGGGAAGGTACGGGCCAGATAGCTGTCTTCCACTTCTCCCAGAATAAACTGCCCGTCACCAAGATAGGTTTTCAGCGCCGCCTCCCGCGCCAGCAGTTGCTGCGCAGCATCCCCCAGTTCTCCCTGCTCGGTCATGGCTTTCTCCAGCCAGTGCCAGGCAGTGTTCACCGGCAGACAGAGCGGTTGTTGCAGGCCGTCGATAAATGCCTGATACCAACGCTGCAACTGTTGCCGGGCATCGGCGACATTCAGCAGCGCCAGTGACCACTCGCTCAATTTGCCGTTATCCAGCACCAGTAAATGGGTCGGCTTATGCAGTTTGTTGGCCGCGCACAACGCCAGATGTTCCAGCCAGATCGCAATCAGCCAGTTGGCCTTCAGCTGGCTCACCCGATGACGTACCAACTGACCGTCATAAAGCTCGCCGACACTCCCCAGTAATTGCCAGCCACTGAAATCGAGATGGAAGGTTTCCCGTTGCGCCGCCGCGAGTGGCCAGGCCCGGAACGCGTCGACCAGCGGTTGCAGATTATTCGCATCCTGGGTTAAGGCCAGACGCCCAAATTCTCCATCCGGCAACGCCCCTTCCGCCAGCAGACGCGACTGCCAGACATCGGAAGCCACCTCACGGCGCTGATAACGTAGCAACCGCTCCCGCAACTGATATTGCTGCAATTTATCCGGCCAGAACGGTTCGACCTCCTCCAGTGCGGTTTCTCGGGCGGCAAACTGCACGCGCAAGCGGCGGTGGAAAAATCCGGCCACCGGATTGCGGAAGAAGCGCAACCAATCGGAAAGCTCAATCTCGGGGTGGGCGGCCAGTTCTGCGGGCAATGCCAGTCGGCCATCAAAAAACGGGGCTTGCTCACCCGGCGTCAGCGCCGGTAACCATTCGGCGGCATAACTGAACCAGCGCGCATCCGATAGCTGTGCCTGCGGCGCAAAATAGCGTTGGTCATACGCCACCAGCGGATGTTCAATCAGCAGATGCTGAGACAGCGCCGTTTCCTGCTCCGTCTCGGGTTTGGCCTGATCCTCCGGCAGCAGAAACGAACGCTGGCAATATTCCAGCAATTCACTGACCAGGACCGAAGGCATCTGCTCCCGGTTATCGATGGCACTATGCGCCACATAGGAAATATAGAGTTGCTGCTGCGCGGCCAGCAGGGCTTCCAGAAACAGGTAGCGATCATCCTCACGGCGGGAGCGATCGCCTTTGCGTGGCTGATCGGCCATCAGATCGAACCCCAACGGCGGCATGCTGCGCGGATAGACGCCATCATTCATGCCCAGTAAGCAGACCAGCCGAAACGGGATCGCCCGCATCGGCATCAGCGTACAGAAATTCACCCGGCCGGCCAGAAATTGCTGGCCGCCGCGCACGGCGGTGAGTTCGCTTTGCATATGATCGTGGAACACCGTCAGCGACAACGGTTGCTGATAGTCCATCGCCGTCAGACGCTGCTGCCAGCGCTGCAACGTGGCACGGATCAGGCTCAGCGCGTCGGCATCCGCTTCTTCGAGTTGTTCCTGCGGCAGATAAAACGTCAACAGGATGCGATCGACCAGATTCTGCCATTCGGTGATCGGACGTGTCGTCTGCAGCTCGGTACGCAGAGCAATCACCTGAGTAATGAACCGGGCCATCTGCCCGAGCTTGACGGCATTTTGTCCTTCAATGGCCGTGTACGGTGCAATGTCGGCAAACAGGGTTTCGTTGCCGCTGGCAAATCCGAGCAGCATCCGCTCCAGCCCGAATGACCAGGTATGCCGTTCACGCGGCGGCACCTGAAAATGACTGCCATCTTCTGGAGCCAACCCCCAGCGAATGCCGGATTCGACCACCCACTGCCGCAGCGTGGTTAGATCGCTTTCGACCAGACCAAACTGCTGCAACAAGGCCGGCACCGCCAGCAGCTCCAGTAACTCGGCGGCGGTGCAGCGTAAATCCGGCAGCGACAACAAGGTCAGAAAACTCTGCAACAATGGATTTTCCTGCGTGGCCGCCCGATCCGAAATCGAATAGGGGATCACCCGCTCACCGGCCGCACTGCCGAACACCGCTTGAATGTAGGGGCCGTAGCGGTTGATGTCTGCCACCATGACCACAATCTCTTTCGGTGTCAGTGTCGGATCGGCCGCAAACCGCTGCAGCAGTTGATCGTGCAAGACTTCCACCTCCCGCAGCGGGCTGTGACAACCGTGCAGCACCAGCGAGCGATCCTGTGGCTGAATCAGCCGCTTCGGACGCAGCCGGGTGCCGTCCTGTAAGTCGAGCAGATCCTGTTGTAGCAGGTGCAGTAATGAATCGGTGCCGACATCGGCAAAGGCGTCAATTTCGGCAGCACTGATCTCCGCCAGCAAGGCCAGATAATCCCGCCCCTGTTTTCCCAGTGAGACCAGCAACGGATTACCCTGCTGCTCCCCTTCCTCATTGAACAGTTGCGACCAGTCCTGCTCCGGCAATAAGGGCGAGGTCAGTGCTTGTTGCTGCCATTGCTCACGCCGCTGCACCAGCAGTTTGTTCAGCATCCGCTGGTTGATCTGGTTTTCTTCCTGCAGATCGCCCCAGTAATAACGGCACGGATTGGTCAGCAACAGATGCACTTCGCAATGTTCACCCAATGCCACCAGTGCTTCGAGATAATGCGGTGGCAGAGAGGAGATCCCGAACACAAACAACCGCTGCGGCAACACGGCCGCCGGTTTGCCACGTTGCAGAGTATGAATAAACTGCGAAAACAGGTTCACACGGTGCAGATGGCTGGCCTGCTGTTCGGTCATCGCCACCAGTCTCCGCCATAATACCGGCTGCCACGGCTGGGCCTCGGCGCCTGCGGCCCCGCCACCTTCCCAGTCGACAATCCAGTCGGGGCGATACACCAGATACTGGTCAAACAGATCCGCGATGCGCTGGCAAAGCTGATAACAGCGCCGTCCATCCTGATCTTCCGCGAGATAACCGGCCAGAGCACTAAACAGCACATCATCCATGCACTGCGGCAATAACTGCATCAGCCGCCATAACATGGCCGGTTTGGTATAGGGGTTTTCCTGCGGGACTTCGGGCAGCACCTGATGAAACATCTGCCAGATGAAACTCGACGGCAGCGGGAAGGTAATATTCGCCGCAATGCCCATCTCCTGCGCCAGCGCCTGTTTCAGCCACTGCGCCATGCCGGGGCTTTGTACCAGAATTGTCTCGGCGGCCAGTACCGGCTGTAACGGCGATCGGTTGATCAGATGAGCTAACAGACTTTTAAGTACATCCAATTGATTAGAATGATAAACCCTGAACATGGCGGTGATCCGTCTCCGTGCTAATCCATCGATAATAGAGGAAAGCCCCCTCCCACCACTATCCGCCTCGGGAAAAAAACCGGAAAGCCCCCCATTTTCCAGCGGAAGCATTTGCGATATATACTCATTTACACGTGATCAGCATCATAAAGTTGAAATATTGCACAGACAGGGCAAAATGCGCACCTTGGCCTGTCGCAGATCGTGGCCAATAGACTGAGCATAAAAATATACCAACAGATAACGCATCAACCCAATCAGATAAAAGCAGTTATTACAGGATCTCTATGAACATCATGCGCAATGCCCTACCGGCTCTGCTGTGCGGTCTAACACTAACCAGCCTGTCAGCGTCAGCCGTTGAATACCAATTGCCGCCAGCCAACAGTCGTCTTCTCGGTCAGAATGTGGAATATGTGGTTCCTGCTGACAGCAAGCAAGCGTTGGAAACCATCGCGGCCAAATATCAGATCGGCCTGAGCGGTATGATGGAGGCCAACCCTGGAGTTGACCCTTACCTGCCTAAGCCTGGCAGCACCCTGATCATCCCGCATCAGTTGATCCTGCCGGATGCACCCCGTGAAGGGATTGTCATCAACGTCGCGGAAATGCGTCTATATTACTACCCGAAAGGCAAAAACATCGTGGAAGTGCTGCCGATTGGTATCGGTCAGTTGGGTAAAGACACCCCGGAAAACTGGGTGACCTCCGTACAACGTAAACAGGCGAACCCAACCTGGACCCCAACCGCGAAAGTGCATAAAGAATATGCCGAAATGGGTGAGCCGTTACCAGCCGTAGTTCCTGCCGGCCCGGATAATCCGATGGGTCTGTTTGCCTTGTATATCGGCAATCTGTATGCCATCCACGGTACCAATGCCTCATTCGGTATCGGCCTGCGCGTCAGCCACGGTTGTGTGCGCCTGCGCAATGACGACATCAAACATCTGTTCAGTGTAGTGCCGGTCGGTACCCGTGTGCAGTTCGTCAACCAGCCGATCAAAGTGACTCAGGAGCCGGATGGACGCCGTTATATGGAAGTGCATGAACCATTGTCACGCACCATGGATGAGCTGAACTCCACAGCAAAATCACCACTGCCGCTGTCTGCATTCGTCGGTCACTTCATCGCCAAAGCAGATACCGACTCTCACGTGGTTAAACAAGCGTTGGAAGATCGTACTGGCTTGCCGACACAGATCAATCCGCAAACCAATTAATCTTTGCAGATTGCATTAAAACCTCGCTTCGGCGGGGTTTTATTTTTTCCGCTTAAATTTATTTCAATTAATTTTCACCATCTACGACTTATTGAATATTCAACTGACCTTTACATTATCAATAATAAATACCTTTATTTATTCTACGTAACCTCTTTATATGAATCGTTCCTCATATAAAACAACACCAAGTCGTTTTTATTTAACAACCTTAATTAAAGCGATCCTTTAGGTGGTTAATATGTCATCCCTTGCTATTTATATGAATTATTATGCTACAGCCAGTGTTGTGTGATGCACATCTCCTCTTGTTTTCAGCAACCATCTAATCTCTCATAAAATAATAAAATGGTTTCCAACATTAATGGCCATATGATCCAACCAGATAGGAGCTATATATGTTTAAGAAATTATCATTAGTCAGCGCAATCAGTGCCATCTTAATTTCAGGTAGTGTTTATTCTGCATCAATGACCGTCGGGTTTTCGCAAATAGGTTCTGAATCTGGCTGGCGGGCTGCTGAAACTTCGGTATCTAAAACAGAAGCCGCTAAACGAGGAATTACCCTGAAAATTGCCGATGCACAGCAAAAACAAGAAAACCAAATTAAAGCCATCCGTTCATTCATTGCACAAGGCGTGGATGCCATCTTCATAGCACCCGTCGTACAAACCGGATGGGAGCCTGTTTTAGAAGAAGCTAAAGAGGCTAAGATCCCTGTATTTTTGTTAGACCGTAATATTACCGTCAAAGATAATTCTTTGTTTATGACAGGCGTTGCTGCCGATAGCGTTCATGAAGGCAACGTAGCCGCCAAATGGCTGATAGATAACATGAATGGTAAGCCATGTAATGTCGTTGAACTACAAGGTACCGTGGGTGCCAGCGTTGCATTAGATCGTAAAAAAGGGTTTCAGGATTCAATAGCCAAAGTCCCGAATATTAAAATTATACGTACCCAATCTGGTGATTTTACCCGCAGCAAGGGTAAAGAAGTTATGGAAAGCTTTATCAAAGCAGAGAATAACGGGAAAAATATCTGTGCCGTCTATGCCCATAACGATGATATGGCTATTGGTGCCATTCAGGCGATAAAAGAAGCCGGATTAAAACCAGGAAAAGATATTAAAATCATCTCTATTGATGGGGTGCCTGATATATTTAAAGCCATGTTAGCAGGCGAATCGAATGCCTCTGTTGAATTAACACCAAATATGGCCGGCCCGGCTTTTGACGCATTAATTTCTTATAAAGACAAAGGTGTTATTCCACCAAAAAACATCACCACGGAATCAAAACTATTCCAGCCAGCCGATGCCAAAGAACAGTATGAACTGAAAAAGAATATGGGTTACTAACAATACCATTTAAAAATCCATATTAATTTCACACAAGAACACCATATGAATGTTTTTATATGGTGTTCTGTTCATGGAGCGCATATGAGCAATAAACATCCGGATGATTATGTTGTTTTGGATATCAAAGGAATTTGTAAAACATTCCCTGGTGTCAGAGCATTACATAATGTTGATTTTTCGCTGAAGCAGGGCGAAATCATGGCATTGCTGGGAGAAAATGGGGCGGGAAAATCGACCTTAGTCAAAACGTTAACCGGTGTTTATCCTCGTGATTCAGGCACAATTTGTTTTGATGGCGAAATGATTAACCCGGCCAATACCGCACATGCGCAGCAACTGGGTATAGGAACGGTTTATCAGGAAGTTAATTTATTACCCAACATGTCGGTAGCCGATAATTTATTTATAGGCCGCGAACCTAAAAAATTTCACCTAATTGACCGAAAAAAAATGCTCCGTGATGCCAACAGTATCATGCGAAGTTATGGTTTTGATATGGATGTTACGCTGCCTCTCGGCCACTATTCCGTCGCCATACAACAAATTGTTGCGATTGCCAGAGCGGTATCCCTCTCTGCCAAAGTACTGATTCTTGATGAACCCACCGCAAGCCTTGATACCAATGAAGTGAAAATGCTGTTCAGCATCATGCGTGATTTACGTGCGCAAGGTATTAGTCTGATCTTCATCACTCACTTTCTGGACCAGGTCTATGAAATATCCGACCGCATCACTGTTCTGCGCAATGGTGAACTGGTCGGAACCCGTGTTACTGCGGAATTGGATCAGATTGAACTGGTTAAAATGATGCTGGGCCGCGAACTGGAAGACAATGCGCTGAAACGGGCAGGCCGCACCTTACACAGTGATAAACCAGTGGTATCTTTCAAAGATTACAGCAAAAAAGGGATCATCGAGCCGTTCGATCTGGAAGTCATGCCCGGAGAAATTGTCGGTTTAGCGGGTTTACTCGGTTCAGGACGGACGGAAACAGCACAAGTCATTTTTGGTATTACACCAACCGATTCTGGCGAATGTCACGTCAAAGATACCAAAATCAGCATCCGTTCTGCCCGACAAGCCTCCGCTGCTGGTTTTGGTTTTTGTCCGGAAGATCGTAAAACAGATGGCATCATCGCCGCGGCATCTGTACGCGAAAATATTATTCTGGCACTGCAAGCCCAACGTGGGTGGCTGCGTTTAATACCCAAGAAAGAACAGGACAATATTGCGGCACGCTTTATTCAACAACTGGCGATCAAAACGCCCAGCCCGGAACAGCCTATTCAGTTTTTGTCCGGCGGTAATCAGCAAAAAGTATTGCTAGCCCGCTGGCTGCTAACAAAACCACAATTTCTAATTCTGGATGAGCCAACACGGGGGATTGATGTGGGGGCGCATGCGGAAATTATCCGGTTGATCGAATCACTGTGCGCGAATGGTCTGGCTTTACTGGTTATCTCGTCAGAACTGGAAGAGTTGGTTGGTTATGCCGACCGGGTGGTCGTGCTGAAAGACAGAAGAAAAGTAGCAGAAATTCCGACAGAAGAACTTTCTGTTCCCGCCATCATGAAAGCAATCGCGATGTAAGGACGGCATAAAAATGATCCCCTCTATTCTACCGTTATCGGAAAAAGTGCCGACCTTTAAAAAAGGCTGGCCGAAAGGCAGTGCGCAGTTCGCCGCGTTAATATTGGTGTTACTAATAAACAATTTAGTGGCCGATAATTTTTTCTCCATTCATCTGCAAGATGGTCGTTTATTCGGAAGCTTGATAGATATATTAAACCGCTGCGCACCTGTTGCCTTACTCTCTATAGGCATGACACTGGTGATTGCCACGGGTGGTATTGATCTGTCCGTCGGTGCCATCATGGCCATTAGTGGCGCAACAATGGCCAGCATGGCCGCAAATTACTCTCTGCCAGTTATTTTGCTGACCTCACTGAGCGTTGGTGCGCTCTGTGGTCTCTGGAATGGCTGCTTGGTGGCTGTCTTAAAGATGCAACCCATCGTCGCCACCTTGATATTGATGGTGGCAGGCCGCGGCATTGCGCAACTCATTACCGAAGGTCAGATCATTACCTTCAACAATGCCGCTTTAGCCTGGTTTGGTAACGGCTCATTCTTATTTGTACCCACACCCATCGTCATTACGATACTGGCCGCCTGTCTCACCTGGTTACTCACGAAAAAAACGGCTTTAGGCTTATTCATTGAAGCGGTTGGGATCAACATCCGTGCTGCAAAAAATGCCGGTGTGAATACACCGATGGTCGTGATTGCGACTTATATTCTGAGCGGCATTCTGGCCGCACTGGCAGGGATCATTGTTGCAGCGGATATTCGTGGGGCAGATGCTAATAATGCCGGTTTGTGGCTGGAAATGGATGCCATTTTGGCGGTAGTCATTGGCGGAACATCGCTCATGGGCGGTCGGTTTAATTTGCTGCTCTCGCTCGTCGGAACCCTCATTATTCAAGGCGTAAATACGGGGATTTTATTGTCTGGCTATCAGCCACAATGGAATTTGATCGTCAAAGCAGCAGTCGTGCTATTCGTCTTGATCATGCAATCGCCAGTCATCGTTCGTTTCATTAAAAAGGGTCGTCATCATGCTTAAACGCAATTTATCCCTGGTGATCACCATCAGTGTTTTCATCATTGGCTATCTGATTTGCTTATTGTCTTTTCCAGCCTTTCTATCCACCCGGATCGTGTGCAATATCCTGACGGACAATGCCTTTCTCGGTATCGTTGCCGTTGGCATGACATTTGTCATTTTATCCGGTGGGATAGACCTGTCAGTTGGTGCCGTTATCGCATTTACGGGCGTGTTTCTTGCGAAAATGCTCGGTGACTGGGCCATCGCACCGCAATTTGCGATCCCCATTATTCTCATTATGGGGGCTTGTTTCGGCGCCTTTATGGGATGGTTAATTGATACATTAAAAATACCGGCGTTTATTATCACACTGGCGGGTATGTTCTTTTTACGTGGCACCAGTTTTCTCATTTCTGAACAATCGTTACCGATTAATGACCCCGTATTTAGTAAGCTTTCCAGCATGTCATGGCACATCATCGGTGGTGGCCGCTTAAGTCTATTGGCTATCATCATGCTGATTGTCGTTGTTATCGGGATCGTACTGGCAACCCGAACCCGTTTTGGCAATAACGTGTATGCGATTGGCGGTAATGCAACCTCCGCAGAACTGATGGGGATCTCAATTCGCCGCACAACGATTGGCATCTATATGTTCTCCACCACCATAGCAACCATAGCCGGCATTGTGTTTGCCATCTACACGTCAGCCGGTTATCCGTTGGCTGCCGTGGGCGTAGAGCTTGATGCCATTGCAGCAGTTGTTATCGGTGGAACATTGCTTACCGGCGGGGTGGGAACGGTCTTTGGGTCATTGTTTGGCGTATTGATCCAGGGGCTGATACAAACATATATCAATTTTGATGGCACGCTGAGTTCATGGTGGACCAAAATCATTATTGGTATTTTGCTGTTCAGTTTCATCGGGCTGCAGCGCCTACTGTCTGCTTTTTCTGAAAACCAAAAAGCCAGCAAACCAACCTTACTCACTGTCCGTGAAAACAGTCCTACGCTTTAAAACCTAAAAGAAAGGGCTGACTATCCATCATGTATGGACGGCTGTGTTATGCGTGATCGACAAACGGATTGAATAAGGTGACAGGTACGCGGGAGGGGTTACAACAAAAAAGACTCAGAAACCAGTAATGAGGATATTCAGAAAGCCCCAAAATGATGAGGCACCGAAATCGGTGCCACATCAAGAGGGTTCTTCACTAAGAAAAAATTATTTCTTGTAGTGAGTAGCCATGTTGTCCAGACGTGCGTTAGCGCGAGCAGCTTCTGCTTTAGCGTCTGCAACGTCAGCAGCCAGTTTGCTCTGACCGTCTTTCAGTGAACCAACTTCAGTAGCCAGCTGGTCAACTTTACCAGTCAGGGTCTGAACGTCAGATTCGATTTTAGAAGTGTTAGCACAACCAACCAGCAGGGTTGAGCTCAGAGCGATAGTGCCCAGCAGTACTTGATACTTGTTCATGGATAACTCCTTTGACTTTATTAGGATGGCTTCAAGCCCAGATAGTATGGCACAAAAATGACCATACGAATCACAGATCTGTAAATTTTTTGCATTTTGCAAAGGAATTTATGACCCTTGATTCTCGGCGCTATCTTCTCCGATTTAATAACAACAGACAATCAGGATCTTGCATTAAAGCATCAAAAAAAGTGAAAATTTTTCTGTAAAAAAACATCAAATAGGCGTATAGCCCAGCAAATCTGCACATTTTTTAGCCAGATCCGCGCGAGTATAGGGTTTGGTGAGCAAAGGCCAGCTCAACTGAGCTGCTTGTTCACTGAAATCATGACCGCTGACCAACAACAATTTCAGATGTGGTCTCAGTTGTCCGGCCCGTTGCACCACCTCAATACCACCCGCCTGCCCCGGCAAGACAATATCGCTGATCAGCAATCGGACATCCTCGATGTCTCTGACCCAGGCCAGCGCCTGTTCGCTCTGGTCGGTATCCATGGTCAGACACCCCAGACTGTGCAGATATTCACACAGGGTCTGCCGCACGTCACCCTGATCTTCCAGCACCACCACCAGCGGCAGATCGGTCCCGGACCAGACCTGCGTCATTTCTGCACTCCCTGGATGTGGCTGCGTTTCTGCCTCCGCACATGGTAATTGCAGGCGCACACAGGTGCCACGCTGTGGTTCGGTATCGATCTGTACTCGTCCGCCCGATTGCCGCACAAAACCATACACCATCGATAAACCCAGACCGCTGCCTTTTCCGGCCGCCTTGGTGGTAAAAAAGGGTTCAAAGACCCGTTGCAGCACTTCTGCCGTCATACCGCAGCCCTGATCGATGACTTCGATTGTCACCATATCCTGCTCGCGACCACTGGTGCGTAGCACCCGCTGGTTGAATAGCCGTAACCGGATCACGCCGTTGCGTCCTTCCATGGCATCGCGGGCATTCACCACCAGATTCAGCAGACTGTTTTCCAGTTGGTTGGCATCCATCCAGGCCGGCCGCAGATCCGGTGCAATATCCAATTCCAGCCGCAGGGTCGCAGGCAGGGAGTGCGTCATCAGTTCCTGCAAGTTGGTGACCAGTTCCCCCAGATCGATGGCGCGCGGCCGCAACGCCTGTTTGCGCGAGAATGCCAGCAGTCGCTGCGTTAGCTGGGCTCCCCGCTCTGCCGCTTTATAGGCGCGTTCAATCCGCTGGCGGGTTCGATCTTCCAGTTCATCGGACTGTAACAGCTCCAGATTGCCGAGAATCACTGCCAACAGGTTATTAAAGTCGTGCGCAATACCGCCGGTCAGATGTCCGACCGCTTTCATTTTCTGACTATGGATCAATTCGGCTTCCAGCGTTTTGCGATCGGTACGATCCAACACCATGCTGGCCATACTCTGATTCGCCAGCCGGTTTAGACGCAATTCAACGTAACGCTCACCACTCAACTGCAGTTCCAGTGTTAAGACATTGTCATCCTCACGCCAGAGATGATCCGGAGATAGCGGTTTGCCATCACTGCGCTGTGCGCCATGCTGCTGCAGCCGCTGCAGGACTTCCCGGAAATGGGTGCCGTGCCCTATCAGATCCAGTTGTAACAAGGAGGCATATTGCGGGTTGCAGACCATCAGAGCGCCTTGTGCATCAAAGAGCGCGAAGCCGTCACGAATGGAGAGAAAGGTGGTTTCCAGTTGAATACTCTTTTCTTTGAACAGCTTCGTGACCCGTTCCAGCGACGCGGCGTTGTTGGCAAAGACGTTGAAGGCCCGTGCCAGATCGCCGAGCTCATCCTGCCGGTTCAGTGCCGGCACCTTGACCGTGCGCTCGCCCTTGGTCAGCCGGGTCATGGCATCGGCAATCGCGCTGACCAGCACCCCCAGATTGGCATAGATATAATTGCCGGCGAGCACGGTGATCAGCACCGCCAGTAACGCAAAGACCTGAATCGTTCCGGTGCTGGTCAGCAGTTCTTTATGTGTTCGCTCCGCCCGGGAACTGGCGGAATGCACGACGAGTTGCACATACTGGTTAATATCCTGATCCAGCAGATTGACCAGCGCCTTGATCCGGAAAGTGTGATAGGCAATCGCCAAGTCGCTGTTCTGCAGCTTTTCATTCAGCAGATCCACCGGCGCCAGCGCATCAATCAGTGCTTGCAGGGTGTGCTGCCGTCCGATGCTGGCTTGCGTTAATTTATCCAGCCATTGCTGGCGGACCAGTACCAGTTGTTTCAGTACATCTGGCGAAGCGGGAATGGTGAGCGTCATTTCCAGCATGTTGCGTAATAACCCCTGCTCCAGTTCGCTTGGCCAGCCGGTACCCGGTTCCTTCGCCAATAAATCAAGCTGGGACTGCGCCTGATATATCACGCTGAGCAATTCATGCCGTTCCAGATGTCGTTGCCGGGTTAAATCGAGCAGACGACGGACACTGTCCTGCAGTTCATTGCTGCGCTGATGGATGCTATCGATCAAGGCTGGTTGTTGTTGTGCCAGCGGTGCCGCCGCCATTCTGGAGAGTGAATCACGTAATGCCTGCATGGCGTTTTTCAGCAAATCAGATTCACTCTGATATTCCATCGCCCCGATGACCTGCGTCAGGCTCACCGCCACGGTCGCCACTTTGGCCGTGTTCACCCCGACTTCCATCCCGCTATTCATTTCAGTCAGGGTGCTTTCCTGCATTTCCGTCAATAAATGGCCAGCATTATTAAAACCAAATACGGCAATCACACCGATCAGCAGGGTCAGCAACACGACCAGCAGGTAAAACGACAGCAGACGACCTCTGACACCAGAAAACAAAGGCTTATGATGGGAAACGGGCGATAACATAGCGAATTCTCACAACCAACAAGGCCTTCAGAGTAGCCGCTCGCCCCCATGAACAAAAGCGCCGTTAACAATATGACAATTGTTAATCACACAAAACATACGGCATTTACACAAGGGTGTTTTACTGCTGACATGAAACTTCACCATGAGGCAGATGATGAGCGATAAACAACCCATTCTGGAGATGCGAAACATCGCCAAGCGCTTCGGCCAGTTCTACGCCCTGAAAGATGTCAGCCTGACTATCTATCCTGGCGAAGTACATTCGCTAATGGGCGAAAACGGGGCTGGTAAGAGTACGTTGATGAAAATTCTGGCCGGTGCGTACACCGCGACCGCAGGCGAGATCTTCATCGATGGTCAGCCGTTTACCATCAATGGTCCGAAAGATGCGCTGAATGCAGGTATCACACTAATTTATCAGGAAATCAATCTGGCCCCTAATCTGACGGTGGCAGAAAACATCTTTCTGGGCTCCGAAATCACCCGCAACGGCATGGTAAATCGCCAGAAAATGGAAGAAGAGACCCAGGTTGTGCTGGATCGTCTGGCTGCCCGTTTCAAAGCATCGGCGAAAGTCTCTCATCTGAGCATTGCAGAACAGCAACAGGTTGAGATCGCTCGTGCATTACACCGTAAGAGTCGGGTGCTGGTCATGGATGAACCGACCGCCGCACTCTCTTCCCGCGAAACCGACATGCTGTTCGCGCTGATTAAAAAACTGCGCAGTGAAGGTCTGGCCATCATCTACATCAGTCACCGTATGGCCGAAATTTATGAGCTCTCGGATCGCGTCAGTGTACTGCGTGACGGCCAGTATATCGGCAGCCTGATGCGCAGTGAGCTGTCTGCCAGTGAACTGGTGCGCATGATGGTCGGCCGTCCGTTAAATGACTTATTCAATAAAGACCGCGACATTCCGAAAGGTGAGCTGGTGCTGGAATGCAACGACCTGACGGATGAAGACAAGGTGCTGTCGGGTACGCTGGATGTACGGGCCGGTGAAATTGTCGGGCTGTCCGGATTGGTCGGGGCTGGTCGTTCCGAACTGGCGCAGATGATCTTCGGTGCCCGCAAAATCTCCTCCGGCAACATCAAACTTCGGGGCAAACCACTGGTGGTCAATCATCCGCGTGATGCCATCGACAACGGCATCGGGTTTCTGACCGAAAACCGCAAGGAACAAGGGCTGTTTCTGGAAATGACCGTTCACGACAACATCGTGATGGCCACCATTGAGCGCGATAGTTTTCACGGCGTGCTTAATGAACAGAAAAACCGGGCGCTCAGTGATACCGCCATCAAGGCGCTAAATATTCGGGTTCCCCACAGTCAAGTGGCCGTTGGCGGGCTGTCAGGGGGTAATCAGCAGAAATGTCTGATCTCCCGTTGGGCGGCGATTCATCCCAAACTGCTGATTCTGGATGAGCCCACCCGCGGTGTTGACGTCGGTGCGAAGAGCGAAATCTATCGCATGATGACCGATATGGCGCGCAAGGGTGTCGCAATACTGATGATTTCGAGTGAGTTGCCGGAAATTGTCGGCATGAGTGATCGGGTTTATGTCATGCGGGCCGGCAGTATTGTCGGTGAGCTGGACGGCGACGCGATTTCCCAGGAAAACATTATGGAGCTGGCTACCGGGGCAACCCACCATATCGCCGGCGCGGAAGTAGCTTGAGAGAGAGACAGGAATGAGTAACGCTATGAGCACACCCAATACCGTGGCTGCGAGCCCGAGCAAAAAATTCACGCTACACAGCGTGATCCAATCGGTAGGGATCTTGCCTGTTCTGATCCTGATTTGTGTTGGCTTCAGTCTGATGACGCCTAACTTTGCGACTGAATCCAACATCATGAACATTGTCCGCCAGTCTTCCATCAATACGGTGCTGGCAGCCGGGATGACCTTCGTCATCATTACCGGCGGGATTGACCTCTCCGTCGGTTCGATTCTGGGCACGACCGCAGTCATGGCGATGGTGACCTCGCTGGATCCGACGCTGGGCATGCTTTCCATTCCGGTGGCACTGATGGGTGGCCTGATCATGGGGACACTGAATGGCGTCATGGTTGCCTACATTGGCCTGCCTCCGTTCATTGCCACACTGGGCACCTATACGGCCTTGCGCGGTGCAGCGTACTTGCTGGCTGGCGGCACAACGGTGATCAATAACAACATCGGTTTTGAATGGATCGGTAACGCTTACCTTGGCCCTATCCCTTGGCTGGTCGTGATCGGTTTCGTCGTGATCGGTATCTGCTGGTTTATTCTGCGCAAAACCACACTGGGCATGCACGTCTATGCAGTGGGTGGTAATGCGAATGCGGCCCGTCTGACCGGTATCAAGGTCGGAATGGTACTGACTTTTGTCTATGCCCTGAGTGGTTTGCTGTCTGGCCTGGGTGGGATCATGAGTGCATCCCGTCTGTACAGCGCCAACGGCAACCTGGGTGTAGGGTATGAATTGGATGCTATCGCGGCCGTTGTTCTCGGTGGCACCAGTCTGTCCGGTGGTATTGGTACCATCACCGGCACGTTAATCGGCGCGTTGATTATTGCCGCCATGAATAACGGGATGACGCTGATGGGTGTCTCCTACTTCTGGCAGTTAGTAATCAAAGGCTGTGTGATCATCATTGCAGTTCTGATTGATAAATATCGCACCCGTAAACACGCAGGCGCCTAATGGCGCCCAACAACACCTCCAACAACAGTAACGGAGTACAACAACTATGCGTTTGAACAAACTGATGTCTACCCTGCTCGCAGCAGCAGTTATCACCACCGCGCCACTGGCTCAGGCCAAAGAGCTGAAATCCATCGGTGTTACCGTGGGCGATCTGGCCAACCCTTTCTTCGTTCAGATCACCAAAGGTGCTGAAATGAAGGCGCGTGAGCTGGCAGGCAAAGATGTCAAAGTGACTCTGGTTTCCAGCGGCTATGACTTGGGCCAACAAGTGACTCAAATCGATAACTTCATCGCCGCTGGTGTGGATATGATCGTATTGAACGCGGCAGATTCCAAAGGTATCGCCCCTGCCGTTAAACGTGCTCAGAAAGCCGGGATCGTGGTCGTAGCGGTTGACGTAGCTGCAGAAGGTGCTAACGCCACTGTCACCTCAAACAACACACAAGCCGGTCAAATGGGTTGCCAATATATTGCTGACAAACTGCACGGTCGCGGCGATGTCGTGATCATCAACGGCCCACCAGTATCTGCTGTTACCAACCGTGTTGATGGCTGTATGGATACCTTCAAAAAATATCCAAACATCAAAGTGCTTTCTTCTAACCAGAACGGTAAAGGTAGCCGTGAAGGTGGCTTAGAAGTGATGACTTCTCTGCTGGCAGCACATCCGAAAATTGATGCGGTATTCGCGATTAACGACCCAACCGGTATCGGTGCTGACTTAGCTGCTAAACAGGCACAACGTAAAGAGTTCTTCATCGTCGGTGTCGACGGTTCACCTGATGCAGAAGTGGCGCTGAAACGTAACGACAACCTGTTCGTAGCAACACCAGCACAAGATCCACAAGTCATGGCTTCTAAAGCTGTTGAAATCGGCTACAACATTCTGCAGGGCAAACCTGCACCGAAAGAACCAGTGCTGATCCCTGTAACCCTGATCGACCGCAATAACGTGAAGGACTACAAAGGCTGGACCGTTAAATAATTTACCCCGTACGACACGCCGCCATCTGGCGGCGTTTTTTGCTCTCAGGTGAGGTCTTTTATGAAAAAGCCCTCACCTGATGGCAATGTTCCAGGAGCCCGTTTATGTTCCTTGGTATTGATTTAGGCACCTCCAGTCTCAAAATTGTATTGCTGGATCGCCATGAAAACCTGCTCGACAGTGTCTCCGAATCTCTCACTGTGCAGCACCCGCGACCCGGTTTTAGTGAACAAGACCCGCAGGCTTGGTGGCAGGCTCTGCAGCACGCCATGCAACAGCTCAAAAGCCGTCAGGCAGACGCCTTACAGCAAGTCTGCGGCATCGGTTTCAGTGGCCAGATGCACGGCGCCACATTGCTGGATGAGCACGGCGAAGTACTCAGACCTTGTATTTTATGGAACGACGGCCGCAGTGCCGAAGAGTGTCACTGGCTGGAGCAACAAGCTGACTTTGTCGGTATTACCGGCAACCGGGTTATGGCAGGATTCACCGCCCCGAAATTACTTTGGGTGCAGCGTCATGAGCCGGCCATTTTTGCCCGCATCGCCCATATCCTGCTGCCAAAAGATTATTTGCGTTACCGGATGAGTGGCGATTTTGCCAGTGATCTGTCGGACAGCGCCGGTACACTGTGGCTCGACACGGCCCGCCGTTGCTGGAGCGAGGAATTGCTGGTCGCCTGCAATCTTAGTTTGGGCCAGATGCCGATCTTATACGAAGGCAATCAGGTAACCGGAACACTCTATGATTCTCTGGCCGATGAATGGGGTTTGCCTCGCAACACGCCATTGGTCGCGGGTGCCGGTGACAATGCCGCCAGTGCCATTGGCCTGGGTGTGCTTCAGGCAGGTGACGGCTTTGTCTCGCTGGGTACATCAGGCGTTATTTTTTCCGCCTCCGAACAGTATTACGCCAACCCGCAGCAGGCCGTCCACAGTTTCTGTCATGCCCTGCCCGATCGCTGGCATCAGATGGCGGTGACATTAAGTGCCGCCGCCTCCCTAAGCTGGTTTTCAGCCCTGACCTCAACGCCAGAGGCACAACTGGCTCAGGAAGCAGAGCAGCATGATGCGGGGGATGTGTTGTTTGCTCCCTATCTCAGTGGTGAGCGAACACCGTGGAATAATCCTCACGTCCGAGGTGCTTTCTTTGGGCTGGCCAGTGACAGCCAGCGCGGCAATCTGGCCCGGGCGGTGCTGGAGGGGGTCGCATTTTCACTGACCGACGGTTATCGCGCCTTGCAGCAAGCTGGGTGTGCGCCGAATCAGATGATCGCCACCGGCGGGGGCGCCCGCAGCCACTTCTGGTTACAACTGATCGCCGATCTCACCCAGTGCCGCATCATCGTGCCGACATATGCCGATGTGGGGGCCGCCTTTGGTGCCGCACGACTGGCGCGGCTGGCCATCGAACCGGACGCATTACACCATCTGAACTCACACAGCACGCCCGCCTCGGCCATTATCAGACCACAACCGCAGGCGGCTTTGCAGGAACGCTACCTGCGCTATCAGCAACAGACCCGCTGGCTGTGCCGGCAGGAGGCTTGAATGCAACGCTCAGCGATCAATGCGTTTCTTCAGGAAACCAAAGCGTTCTTTGCGCAACATGGTATCTATTTACCGCCCTTTGCTCATTTCACGCCGCAGGATTGGGCACAGCAGGATCTGTCTCGTTATCAGGAAATCTTTGATCTCCAGCTCGGCTGGGATGTCACCGACATGGGCAGCAATGACTTCGTCCATACCGGCTTGACGTTGTTCACGCTGCGCAACGGTTCCGTTGGCGGCAAGCCGTATCCTAAGCCTTATGCGGAAAAGATCATGCTGGTGCGCGAAGGCCAGCGTACCCCAATGCATTTCCACTGGTACAAGATGGAAGACATCATCCATCGCGGAGGGGGTGATCTCATCATTGAATTGTATAACCGCACAGTTGATGAGTGCTGTGCAGACACGGATGTGGACATTGTTCTGGATGGAGAACGCCAGCGTCATGCCCCCGGCAGCCAGCTACGCCTGAAAGCCGGACAAAGCATCTCTCTGACGCAGGGGATCTACCACTCCTTCTGGGCCGAACCAGGGAAAGGTGCCGTCATTCTCGGCGAAGTATCCATGGTCAACGACGACAAAGCTGATAACCGCTTTCTGCAACCTCAGGCACGATTCAGTGACATTGTCGAAGACGAAGCACCGTTACACCTGCTGTGTAACGAATATTCCCGTTTCCTGCCTCTTTAAGGAGCCATTCATGTCACTGATTTCTCTTGCTCAGGGTTTAAAACATGCCAGCCAGAACGGTTATGCACTGGGCGCGTTTAATGTACTGGACACCCATTTCCTGCGTGCGCTGTTTGCGGCAGCAGAAGCCCAAAAATCACCGTTCATCATCAATATCGCCGAAGTGCATTTTAAATATGTTTCTCTGGAAGCGATCTGTGCTGCCATCAAAGCCGAAGCGGCGCTGCATGATATTCCGGTGGTGCTGAACCTTGACCACGGCACCAGCTTTGACGCCATCATGAAAGCCATTCGTCTGGGCTTTACCTCGGTGATGTTTGACGGTTCCGGTCTGAGTTATGACGAGAATATCCGTCAGACCACCGAAGTGGTGAAAATGTGTCATGCACTCGGCATCTCGGTCGAAGCCGAACTCGGCGCGGTCGGTGGTGATGAGGGCGGCTCCCTGTATGGTTCCTGCGACAGCAGCAAATTTACCGATCCGGCCAAAGCCACCGATTTCGTGACTCGTACCGGCATTGATGCCCTCGCCGTCGCGATCGGCAATGTGCATGGGAAATACCGTGGCGAACCGCAGCTCGATTTTCCCCGCTTACAGGCGATCCGTGAGCAGACCGGTTTACCCTTGGTGTTACACGGTGGTTCGGGCATCAGTGATGCCGATTTCCGCAAAGCTATTTCGCTCGGCATCCACAAAATCAATTTCTACACCGGCATGTCACAAAGTGCACTGATTGCCGTGGAACAGGCCATGCAACATCGTGAAACCGCCTATGATGAACTGGCGCATATGCTGATGGGCATTGAATCTGCCATCCAGCAAACCGTGGAAGGCCAGATGCAGATCTTCGGCAGCGCAGGACAAGCCTGATGAACGCCGCACGTTGTGGCATCCTCGCCGCCGGTACAATGCTGGTGGATCATGTCCACCTGATCGATGACTGGCCGGAACAAGGGCGACTGGCGACGATCCTGCACAGTGAAAGCGCGACCGGAGGTGCGGTACCGAATGTGTTGCGCACGCTGGCGCGGATGAAAACAGGTCTGCCGCTAGCCGCGGTCGGCCTGGTCGGGGATGATCTGGATGGCGAGTTTATCCGCCAATGTCTGCTCGATGATGATATTGATTGCCGCTGGCTGCAGGCGGCGGCACTGCCCACCAGCATGACTCAGGTGATGACCAACCACCGCAACGGCCAGCGCACCTTTTTCCATGCCCACGGTTGCAATGCCGCGTTTGACGCATCGCTGCTTGCTGAACTGCACACGCCACACAAGATCGTCCATCTGGCCTATCTGTTGCTGTTACAACAACTGGAAAAACCCGATGCCGATTATGGCATTGTGGCAGCCCGCCTCTTCCACCAGCTACAGCAGAAGGGTTACCTGACGGCACTCGATCTGGTATCGGTCGATGAACCGGTACGGGCCAGAAAAGTGGTGTTACCCACTCTGCCCTATGTCGACTATCTCATCATTAACGAGCTGGAAGCCGCGACGCTGGTCGGAAAACCCCTGCGACAGGCAGATGGCACACCGCATGCCGCCGGAATTGCCGACGCAGCGCGGGAACTGCTGCATCTGGGGGTAAAACAGGTCGTGGTGATCCACAGCCCGGAAGGCGCCTGGGCCGCCAAATCGGATGGGGAAAGCCTGTTTGTGCCCGCTTACTGGATTGAGCCACAGGAAATTGCCGGTACGGTCGGTGCCGGCGATGCGTTCTGCGCCGGCGTGCTGTATGCACTGCATCAGCAATGGGGATTACGCGAGACGCTGCAACTGGGAAATGCCTGTGCGCGGTTTAACCTGCGCAGCACCAACGCCGTAGATGGTGCTGCTCCGCTTGGCGAATTGCGGGCCTTTATTACCGCACACTCGACTCAGGAACAGGAGTGATCAGCCTTTATGCACGACCGTGACTTCCCGCGACAGCACATAACCGGCACCACGGATGGTGCGGATATATTCCGGCTGTTTCGGGTTGGGTTCGATTTTGCGGCGCAGTCGCATAATCAGCACATCGATGGTCCGGTCAAACACATCGAGGGCATCGCTGTGCGTCAGTTCCAGCAGTTGATCACGGCTCAGCACCTTGCGAGCATTTTTCAGCAACACGGTCAGCAGCGAGTATTCGCCCTGAGTCAGTTCGATGTCCTCGCCATCCGGGGTTTGCAATCGCCCCGTATGCGTGTTGAGCAACCAGCCATCGAAGCGATAGCCGGGGCCACTGACCGGAACCATGCCCCGGCGCGGCGCATTTTCGCTGACCGGCGTGCGCCGCAGAACGGCTTTGACGCGGGCCACCACGATGCGGGGCACGAACGGTTTGGCGATGTAGTCATCGGCGCCCATTTCCAGCCCGACAATCATGTCCGACTCGGTCGCCAGACCGGTCAGCATAATCACGGGCAGATCGGGGAATTGCATGCGAATTTGCTGTAACAATAACAGCCCGCTCATATCGGGCAGCATCAGATCCAGCAGCACCAGCGCGATATCCGGCTCTTGCTGCAACGTGTGTAGCGCTGCTTGCGCCAGATGACAGCTTCTGACTTCAAACACGTGCTCGCTGAGCACATCGGTCAGTAATTCGCAGATGGCGATGTCATCATCCACAACCAGGATCTTGTTTTTCATTGGTAATATCAGACTCGAACAGGAAAACAGATAACGTAAATTGTAGTCATTTGTGATGATGAGACCAGAGAACAACCTATGAACTGTGAGCTGACCTGCGTCAGCAACATCAACAATAAGAGGAAATGAAACGTGCGCATCGGAATTGATTTAGGCGGTACCAAGATTGAAGTGATCGCGCTGGACAGCGACGGCGGTGAGTTGTTCCGCAAACGCGTGCCAACTCCACGCCACGATTACCAACAAACATTAGCGGCAATTGCAGGGTTGGTTTTCGATGCCGAAGCGGCCACCGGCCGTAAAGGCTCGGTTGGTCTAGGCATTCCCGGCACCATTTCGCCGTTCACCGGCAAGGTCAAAAATGCCAATTCCACCTGGCTGAACGGCCAGCCATTAGATAAGGATCTGGAAGCACTGCTGGATCGGCCGGTACGGATTGCCAACGATGCCAACTGTCTGGCAGTGTCGGAAGCCACTGACGGCGCCGGGGCTGGCGGCAAAGTGGTATTTGCAGTCATCATCGGCACCGGTTGCGGTTCCGGCATCGCAATCAATGGCCGCGTACACGCCGGTGGCAACGGGATCGCCGGTGAATTTGGGCATAACCCGCTGCCGTGGATCGATGAAGAAGAGTGGACTTATCAGAACGCCACACCCTGTTATTGCGGCAAAAAAGGGTGTATTGAGACCTATGTTTCCGGTACCGGATTTGCCAACAGTTACAAATTCGCGACCGGCATAGAACGCAAAGGGGCCGAGATCATGGCGCTGGTCGCCCAGGGCGATGCCGCCGCCATCAAGGCAATTGAAGATTATGAACGCCGTCTCGCCAAAGCACTGGCCCATGCCGTCAACCTGATGGACCCGGACGTGATCGTGTTGGGTGGTGGCATGAGCAATATCGACCGCATTTACGAGAACGTGCCCCGTCTGATGAAAGAGTATGCCTTCGGGGGTGAATGCGAAACGCCGGTACGCAAAGCCCTGCATGGCGACTCCAGCGGTGTCCGCGGCGCCGCCTGGCTGTGGCAACGAGACGATCTGTAAGCCTGTTTTTCTCCGCTGTTAAACGAGGTGTCCGCAAGGACACCTTTCCTCTTTCCTATAGCTACACCCCATACCCCATCAGCCTCAGCAGTTTCTGGGCCTGTTCCACTGCATCCTGCCGGTGCAGAATGCCCAGCTTCTGATAGAGATTACGGATGTGGGTCTTGATGGTTGTGGCCGCGACATCCAGCTCGACGGCGATCTGTTCGTTGCTGTAACCGGAATAGATCAACCCCAGCACCTGCCATTCACGCTGGGTCAGCGGGCTGGTGCGGATCAGCTCGGGCACGTTCGGATGATTCAGCAGTTTCTCGACAAAGCCTTCATCAAAATGGGCAAATTTGTGACGGTGATGCTGGTTGATGTCTTTCAGCAACCGTTGCGCCTTGTGCAGCTCCATCTCCGACAGGGTATTGAGCTGTAACAATTGACGCAGCAGCTGCGCGACGATCTCGCCTTCAATCACGAAATGGCTGACAAAGCCGGTACGATTCGACAGCGTCAGCGCTTCCATCAATGCCCGCTGCGCTTCACTGCGTTCGTTACGCTGCCAGTGCAGCACGGTGCAGAGCAACAGATTACGGTTCAGATCGCTGTAGAGATTCAGCCGCCGCGCTTCGATGTTGAGATGCTGTAACACCGCCGCTGCCTCCTCGTTTTCATCGAGGATCAAATGGGCGCGCGCGATGTTGCGCCACTGCCCCTGCAGGAAGTGGTTGCAGGCCGCCTCTGGGCGTGCCGCCTGCGCCAGCCAGCTGCGCACCGCCTGCTTGTCGCCGGTCATCTGCCAGTAGAGCAGACGCGGGATATCCGCATTGGTGATCCAGTCGCTGTGATAGTCGGCATTGTGCAGCAAGACCTCGCAGCGTTGCAGATGCTGACTGGCATTGTCGATATCACCGCGCGCCAGCGAGACTTTCGCCAGCATCGCCACACACTGCAACTGCTGTTTGGCTTCATAACCGGACAGCACCTGCAAGCCCTGGCGGGCACAGCTTTCCGCTTCATCGAGCCGGTACCATGACCAGAGGATCTGGGCCCGAATGCGCAGCAAAAACTCATGCAGCGGCAACTGTTCGAGATGCTGGGTCTGCACCAGCTCCAGCGCTTTGTCCTGTACCTCATAGGCCGCCTGCAGGAAGCCTTGCGCAATCAGGATTTCACTCTGCTGCAACAGGGCCCACAGCGCATAATGGTAGGTGCCGTGGCGTCGCGCCATCTGTTCGGTGCGTTGCATCATCGGCAGGGCACTGCTCAGTTGGCCGAGATAGTGATGCACTTCGCCAATGACCGAAGTAGCAACGATGCGGCCATAGAAATTGGTTTGCGGCAGCTGCATCAACGCTTCACGCGCCAGCTGCAGGGCCTCTTCCGGCCGGTTGGCATTCAGCGCCACCTGTGCGCGCAGGGCATTGAATTCCCCCTGCAACGCCTCGTTGAGCCGGACCTGATGTTCGGCCATCGCCTGTTTGGCCCGCTCCAGCAGCGCATCCACCTGCGTGTAACGGTGCTGACTCTGCGCCAGCCAGGCCTGCAACAGCACCAGATTCGGGCTCTGGATCAATTCGTTATACGGCAACGCCTCCAGACAGCCGGAGAGCAATTCCAGCTCGCCGTGATGAAACAGCGACCAGCCGTATTGCAACAGAATTTCCCGCAACAGCAGAGCATCGTTGGCCGCCAGTGCATGATGGATCGCCTCGGATGGAATGTTCAGTGCCTGCCAGCCTGCCGCGGCCCGACGATGCAATTCCGGCAGTTCGGCCGAGAGTTGCTGCTGGCAGCAATTCTGCAAAAACGACGCAAACAGCGGGTGGAAACGGAACCAGATGGTGTCGCCATCCATATCCATACGCTGTACAAACAGACCACGTCGTTCCAGCTCGCTGAGTTGTGCCAGCCCGTCCTGCCGTCCGGTCAGTTTCGCCACCAGCGAATCGTTCATCGAGCGCAACACCGAGCAGCGCAGCAGAAAACTGCGGGTCGGCTCGTCGATGCGATCCATCACCTCTTCCGCCAAATATTCCCACAGATAGGCCGTGTTCAACCCCGACAGCTTGCGGGCTGACTGATGCGCCGTCGCGCGCGAATCCGGGGATGACAGCGCAATCAGCTGCAAGGCGGTCGCCCAGCCCTCCACCTCATCACAGAGGAAGGCACTGTCCTGTTCATCCATCGGGGTCGCCAGACGGTTGCAGAAAAACTGCTGCGCTTCCGCATGGTTAAACGCCAGCAGACGGTTATCCAGCTCCAGCAACTGCTCGCGGACCCGCAGATTGGCGATCCCGAGCGGAGGCAGTGAGCGGGAGATCACCACCAGCGTCAGGTTATCCGGCTGGTTACGCAGGAAGAAGCGCATGGCTTCATGGATATCCTCATTATCGATCAGATGGTAATCGTCGATGATGAGATACGTCGGTTCGCTCCAGTCAGCCAGTTCGGCAAAGACCTGGCTGAGCAGCGACGAAAGACGGGCATACTGGTGCTTCTGACTGAGCGCCTCACTCTTCACGCAATGCCCGCCCGTCGCATGTTGCAATGCGGCAATCAGATAACGGGCAAACCGTTCCGGCTGATTGTCACTGTCATCCAGCGAAAACCAGCCCACGTGTGGCAAGGTGGCTGCCCACTGGGCCATCAGCGTCGTTTTGCCATAACCAGCCGGGCCGTGCAGCAAGACCAGACGATAGTCGAGCGCGGTCTGCAATCGTTGCAGTAAACGCTCCCGGATGATGGCATTTTGCAGGCGGACCGGGCGGCTCAATTTTGAAGGGATCAGCATAAACGTCGTTTCCAGTGTTCTGTGGTCACGCAACGGCCACAGCATAATATTTCCAACTGCGGCACACGGTGCCTGCAGGGGGATCTTTTTTCAATACAGTGCTTCACAAAACCATACTAACTGCTCACTAATCGACTGTCCTACGCCCTACTCATCCTCCCCATTAATCTTTTTTCAGGAGGAGGTAACGGCTGATTTTTCGCTTCAGGATAGCCATCAATAGATTTGGGTTTTCCTGATGACGAAGGACAAAACGAATGATAAGCAAAAAACAAAGTAAGAAAGCAGCTCCATTCTCGGCCAGCGATTTTGAGGCAGCGCTGACCCGTCAATGGCAACGTTTTGGTTTGCAATCTGCAACCGAAATGACTCCCTATCAATGGTGGTTAGCGGTCAGTGCAGCCGTAAACGAACAAGTTGCAGCTCGCCGGGCCGAAGGCCAGTTGCGAGCCGCCAGTGGTGCCGATCGCCATGTCAACTACCTGTCATTGGAGTTTCTGGTCGGTCGTCTGACCCTGAACAACCTGATCAGTCTCGACTGCGTGGACGTGGTCACGGACGTCGTGAAAAAATATGGCCGTGAACTCTCGGATCTGCTGGAGCAGGAAGTCGACCCAGGTTTAGGTAATGGCGGGTTGGGCCGTCTTGCTGCCTGTTTCCTCGACTCCATGGCCGCCATCGATCAGCCGGCAACCGGTTATGGTCTGAGCTACCAGTATGGTCTGTTCCGTCAGTCGTTCCGCAATGGCGAACAGCATGAAGCGCCGGATGACTGGCACAGCGAACACTATCCATGGCTGACCAAGCACATTGATTTCTCCATTCCAGTCGGGTTTGGCGGTGAAGTCCGCACTGATGTGGAAGGGCGTCAATATTGGGTGCCTGCCGTCACCATTCAGGGTGATGCACATGATCTGCCGATCCTTGGTTATCACAATCAGGTCGTGCAAAAACTGCGTCTGTGGCACGCCAACCACCCGACCCCGCTCGATCTGCAAAAATTCAATGACGGCGAATACTTAAATGCCGTTGAAAACGGTGTAAACGCCAGCAAGCTCTGCAAAGTACTCTATCCGAGTGACAACCATCAGCCCGGTAAAGAACTGCGCCTGATGCAACAATACTTCCATTGTGCCTGTTCGATTGCCGATATTCTGCATCGTCATCTGGCTGCGGGTCGCACCCTGTTATCGCTGCCGGATTACGAAGTGATCCAGCTGAACGATACCCATCCGACCATCGCGATCCCGGAACTGATGCGCGTATTGCTGGATGAACACCAGATGTGCTGGGAAGATGCTTGGTCGATCTGTACCCGTCTGTTTGCCTACACCAACCACACCCTGCTGCCGGAAGCGCTGGAATGCTGGCCGCAGGATCTGGTCGCCACCTTGCTGCCACGCCACTTCTACATCATTGACGAAATCGATCGCCGCTTCATGGCACTGGCACAACAACAGTGGCCGAATGATGGCAGCATCGGCGAGAAAGTCGCCGTGATTTATGATGGCCGCATCCGCATGGCCAACCTGTGTGTAGTGACCTGCTTTGCCATCAACGGGGTCGCGCAGTTGCACTCCGATCTGGTGAAAAGCGATCTGTTCCCGGAATACAACGAACTGTGGCCACAGAAGTTCCATAACGTCACCAACGGCATCACGCCACGTCGCTGGCTGAAACAGTGCAACCCGGAACTGGCAACGCTGCTGGATGAAACACTGAAAATCGACTGGGCGTGCGATCTCGATACCCTGCGTGATCTCGAACCGTTTGCAGCCAAAGCCGACTTCCGCCACCGTTACCGCGACATCAAGTTTGCCAATAAACAACGTCTGGCCGACTATGTCTTGAAAACACAGGGCATCAAGCTCGACCCGCATGCGATCTTCGACGTGCAGATCAAACGTCTGCATGAATACAAACGTCAGCACCTGAACCTGCTGCAGATCATCGCCCGTTATCAGGAACTGCGTGCTAACCCAAGCCTGTCGGTACCGCCACGTGTTTATCTGTTTGCAGCCAAAGCGGCTCCTGGCTACCACCTGGCGAAAAACATCATTCTGGCGATCAACAAGGTGGCGGAGCGCATCAACAACGATCCGTTCGTCAACGATAAACTGAAAGTGGTATTCCTGCCGGATTACCGCGTCACTCTGGCGGAACTGCTGATCCCGGCGGCGGATGTCTCCGAGCAGATCTCAACGGCTGGTAAAGAGGCGTCCGGTACCGGCAACATGAAACTGGCCATGAACGGCGCCATGACCGTCGGTACGCTGGACGGTGCCAACGTGGAAATCTCCGAGCAGGTCGGCCGTGACAATCTGTTCATCTTCGGTCACACCGTCGAGCAGGTGAAAGCGATCCAGGCTGCGGGTTACAACCCTCAGCAGTACTATCAGCAGAACCCACGTCTGAAAGCGGCGCTGGATGAACTGATGAGCGGTTATTACACCCCGGAAAATCCACAGGCACTGCAACCGCTCTGGCACAGCCTGATGGAAGCGGGTGATCCGTATCTGGTGCTGGCTGATTTCGATGCCTACTGGCAGGCGCAACAGCAGGTCGATGCGCTGTACAAACAACCGGAAGAGTGGCTGCGTCGTTGCATCCTGAATACCGCGCGGACTGGCATGTTCAGCTCCGATCGCTCAATCCGTGACTACCAGCGCCAAATTTGGCAACCTGCAAAATAAGGAAGCCTCATGGATATCTCAGTTATCGAAGCGGCCGCGAAAGCGGCCGGTATTGCCGACAGTTATATCAGTGCGAGTGGCGAGCCGGTACGGATCTCTCCCAGTACGCAGGAAAAAATTCTGGACGCACTGGGCAACATCCCCCTCCAGAGCAGCGCCTTGCCACCGGTGAATGTCTTCCGCCAGGGCGAGGTGCCGCGCATTTTGCTGCAAGATTCCGTCGATGATGTCTGTCACTGGCGGTTACAGCCGGAAACCGGCAAAGCCATGCGCGGCGGTGTGGTGCACGGTTTTCTGACCCTGCCCGAAAATCTGCCGCTCGGCTATTACAAACTTTGCCTGTTGCAAGGCCGCAAAGTCATCGCCGAAAGCCGGGTGATCATTGCCCCTGCCCGTTGTTATGAACCGGAAGCCATTCAACAGGGCAACAAGACTTGGGGTGCTTGTGTCCAGCTCTATACCCTGCGCTCAGAGGAAAACTGGGGGATCGGGGATTTTGCCGATCTGAAACAAATGGTCAGCGCACTGGCTGCGCAAGGGGCCGATTTTGTCGGTCTGAACCCGTTGCATGCCCTCTATCCGGCGAGCCCTGACAGCGCCAGTCCGTACAGCCCATCCTCCCGTCGCTGGTTAAACATCATTTACATTGCCGTGCATAAACTGCCCGACTTCCAATTAAGTTCGGCGGCTCAGCTTTGGTGGCAAAATCCGGAAGTCCAGCAGCAATTGCAGGCGGCGCGCGCCAGCGACAATGTCGATTATCCGCAAGTCACCGCCCTGAAACTGACCGGTCTGAAACTGGCCTATCAGTATTTTGCATCGCTGCCGCACGACATTCCCCGCGTGGTGGAGTTTGAGCAGTTCTGCAAACAACACGGTGAAAGCCTGCAACAACAGGCGACCTACGATGCCCTGCATGCCTGGCTGAAACAGCAGGATGCCAACGCCTGGGGCTGGCCAGCCTGGCCCGTCGAATATCAGCAATGGGACAGTTCTGCCCGCATGCAGTTCCGTAAGGAACATGGCGACGAGATCCGTTTCTATGCCTGGTTGCAATGGCTGGCGCAAGGCCAGTTACAGGAATGCCAGCAGACCGCACGTGATGCAGGAATGCTGATCGGGCTCTATCGCGATCTGGCGGTCGGCGTGACCGAAGGCGGCACCGAAACCTGGTGTGACCGTGAATTGTATTGCCTGAAAGCCTCTGTTGGCGCACCACCGGATATTCTCGGCCCACTCGGTCAGAACTGGGGTCTGCCACCGATGAGTCCGCAGGTGATGCGGCAACGTGGTTATCAGCCTTTCATCGACCTGATCCAGGCCAACATGAAAGCCTGTGGCGCGCTGCGTATCGACCATGTCATGGGTCTGCTGCGTCTGTGGTGGGTGCCGCAGGGTTGCACCGCGGTAGATGGCGCGTTTGTCAGCTACCCGGTCGATGATCTGCTCGCCATTCTGGCGCTGGAAAGTCAGCGTCATCAGTGCATGGTGATTGGTGAAGATCTCGGCACCGTACCGGCTGAGATTGTCGCCAAGCTGCGTGACAACGGCGTCTATTCCTACAAGGTGTTCTACTTTGAACGCGCTCCGGCACCGGACAGCGGCTTCTATGCGCCACAGGATTATCCGGCGCAGGCGATGACCACCCTGTCGACCCATGATATGCCAACGCTGTACGGCTACTGGCAGGCGGATGATCTGACGCTGGGGCAACACCTCGGTCTGTATCCGGATGCCGAAGTACTGGCGAGTCTGTATGCCGATCGCGAACATGCCAAACAACGCATGCTCGACAGTCTGCACAGCCAGCACAGTCTGCCAGAGGAATACAGCCGTAACGCCCACGGCATGATGATGAACCCGGTACTGAACCGTGGCATTCATTTGCACGTGGCACAAAGCAACAGTGCGTTGCTGGGCCTGCAACCGGAAGACTGGCTGAACATGACAATGCCGGTCAATATTCCTGGCACCACCCATGAGATTTACCCCAACTGGCGTCGCAAGTTGAGCACTCCGCTAGAAGCAATGTTCCAAAATCCTGATGTCATCTCGCTTCTGGCCGAAATAAACCGGCGCCGCCGACAGTAATCCCGCTGTTCGGTATTTGGGACTGCCTTGGCAGTCCCTTTTTTATGCCCCCAGATATTTTGTCTGCAGCTCGTCAGACAAAGCATGCCGGGCAAATTCCAGTGTCTGTCCAATGGCCGGAATGGCCAGCCTCCCCTGAGGTAACTGCAGTCGATGCCACAGGTCTCGCAACCGGAGCGGCGGTTCCGTTAAGGGTTCATCGGTGAGCTTGAACGTGCCCCAGTGCATCGCCACAAACAGCTTGGCCTCCAGCGCCATGAACGCCCGCAGCGCATCATCCGGGTCCATGTGCTGGTAACGCATAAACCAGCGCGGGGCATACGCACCGATCGGCAGCATCGCGACATCCAACGCACCGCACCGCTGACCGATTTCACGGAACCCGTCAAACCAGGCGGTATCCCCGGCGTGGTAGAGACGAAAGCCGTCATGTTCCATGACAAAACCGCCCCACCAGCTGGTGTTCATGTCCATCAGGCCGCGACGACTCCAGTGCTGCGCCGGCACGAAGGTCATGGTGGTCTGCCCAATATGCGCCTGCTCCCACCATGCCATCTCCTGCACCTTAGGGAAGCCGTTTTTCAGAAACCAGCGCCGCATACCATGCGGCACCAGATAGTGCGGTTCCGCACCCAGTCGCTTCAGCGTCGGCACATCCATATGATCGCGATGATTATGGGTGATCATCACCACGTCGATTTTCTTCGGCAGCGCCGACCAGCTTAAGCCCGGCGGAACATTACGTGGCACGACGCCCCCCAGTGAAGAGGACATCACCGGATCAATCAGCATGTTGAGCCCGCCGAGTTGCAGCAGAAAAGAGGAGTGACCAATCCAGGTGAGCGTGTCATGCAGAGGATGATGCAGCTCGGCACCATCGTTATGCACCTGCGGTACCGGTACGCCGGTGCCGGGAGAACGCGGCTGACGTTCTGCATGCCAGCCGGTCTGACGGCGCAGAACATGTTTGAAAGGAAAGGATCGCTGGCTGCCATCCTGATTGCTGTAACGCATCGTCATACCTTCCTGCCACCAAGGAAACACAGACCATAAATCTATCTTTAGAAAAGCGTAGCAGAAAATAACCCGTCGCAGTGCGGGTCAGTCAGCAAAACACCGTTTGGCAGGTGGGTTTGAAAAAAGGTTCGCTACAAGAACGAACCTTTTAAATTGCGGTTATTTCGCGATCAACACCAGCACACCTCGGCCGTTGAGGCCATAGTTGGTGCCTTCGCCGCCGATATAGGTTTCTGAACCGGGAGCCACGATGTTGGCGCCACCTTCATTCCAGTTGGAGGTATCCATCACGCGGTACCAGCTCTTGCCCGTCCCCGGCCACGGCAGCACAAAGTTGACGTTGTCGCTCCAGCCGTTGTAGGCCACATAGATACTGGAAGCCGGATCATTAAACTCGGTACCATCAATCCGGTAGGCCAGCGCATGATTGTTGGAATCATTAAAATAGGTGCTGTCGGCAACCGAACCGTTCGGCTCAAACCAGCGCAACTGCTCCATCACGTTACCGTTGTTATCCACACCCGAGTAGAAATCGACAGGGTGCAGTGCCGGATGGGCCTTGCGGAACGCAATCAGGCGCTGGGTAAACAGCTCGAAGGTTTGTTGATCGGCATTGAGGCTGAAATTCAGCCAGTTCGCCACCGAATCCAGATTATAAGGGTTGTTGTTGCAGTTGATGGAACGCAGGAATTCATCCCCGCCAGTCATCATCGGCGTGCCGGCACTGAGCATCATCAGCGCCAACCCGTTGCGGGCAGCTTTGCGCTGATCCGCCGCGACACTGTTCTGATCCCAACTGTTGTTGTTATCCTCACCGCCATCCGAGACCCCGTACGGCCATGGCTGCGAATTATTTTTGCTATTGCAGCTGTAGAGATCTTTCAGCGTAAAACCGTCATGTGCCACCATGAAATTAATCGAGTTCCACGGTTTACGGCCATCATCCTGATACAGATCAGCCGAACCGGCAAACCGCGTTGCCAGTTGCCCCGGTGTAATGGCTTCACTACCCAGTTTGTTTTGCGACTTGCGGATCGTATCGCGGAAAATACCATTCCATTCCGACCAGCCACTCGGGAAACCACCCACCTGATAGGAGTTGCCACCAATGGCCCACGGTTCCGCAATCAAATCGACACCGCTGCCACCCGTTGCCGGACGTGGCGTCAGTTCACGGACAATGCGGTTAAGTGCGTTGTTTGAATCCATCTTGTCAAAGTTATAGCAGCCGTGTTCACAGGTGTTACCCAGCACCGACGCCAGATCGAAACGGAAGCCATCCACCCCCAGCGTATTGGACCAGTAGGCCAGCGAGTCGACGATCAGATTCTGCGCGGTCACGTTGTGCGTATTGTAATTGCCGCCGACACCGGTGTTATCCCAGGAGGATTGCATGTCTGAGGTCAGCGAGTAATACGTCGGGTTATCTAGCCCCCGCCAGGAGTAGAGATTGTAGGTGCTGGTATCACTGGCATTCCATGCACCACCCTCGCCGGTGTGGTTATACACCACATCGATCAGCACCTTGATACCGCGATCATGGTATGCCTTCACCATCGCCTTGAATTCGCGGGTTGGCCCGCCCGGGGTTTTATCGGCGGCATAGCGACGATCCGGCGCAAAATAATCCAGCGTCATATAGCCCCAGTAGTTATCACCGGTGGTCGAGGTCGGGTCGACATCATTGGTATCGTTCTGGGTTTCCTGCACCGGCAGGAATTCCACCGCCGTGACCCCCAGCGAAGCCAGATAGTCGGCTTTTTCGGCTGCCCCCTTATAGGTGCCCCGGTCGGCCGCCGGGATCGCCGAATCGTTCATCGTCAGGCCGCGCACATTGACCTCATAAATCACATCATCTTTCAGAGCGCGAGTCGGTTTAACACCTATTGACTGGCTATCACCGGTCAGCACGATGCCTTTCGGCGCATTCAACCCGCTGTCGACCGCACGATAGGTCGGCCCTGACGCATAAATCGTCCCGTCAGACCAATTAGCATTGACCGGATCGTGCGACATCTCCAGTGCGTAAGGGTCTAACAGCAATTTGTTCGGGTTAAAGCGGTTGCCGTTACTGTCAACATCCTGAATAAAACCAACATTACTGCCCTTGGTCCAGTTGGCATCATACGGCCAGTTAGGGCCCCAGGCACGGTAACCATAATAGACAGTGCCGGTCACGCCGAGTGCTTGCAGTTGCGACGAGGAAATATTGACTGACCAGATATTATTACTGTCTTTCGTCAACGGGAAATGGGCGACTTCGTCCTGCCCGGCTGCAACGGAATAAATATAAACTTCAAGATGCGTCGCACGGGAAGAAAATACCCGAAATGCGATTTGAGATTGATCGGCGGAATAACTTGCACCCAAATTATCCGTATTAATGGCAGCAACCGCAGGAAAATTAAAAGCACCGACGCCCAGCGTCAGCAATAAGGTCAGAGACAATTTATTTAATTTCATTATTTTCACTCGCATTGTTTGGTTATTGCTATTTCTCCCCATATCAACCGACAAACAACGCAATGAATAGACATCCGCGCACGTGTTGATATCAGAGATGTTTGTTTATTGCTCAAACAACTGGCGCAAAACGGCATGACGTCCCTCATGGAAAATCTGAAAATTAATTTTCCGTGATGTTCATATTATTTATTTCCTTTTAAAGACCTCCCTGTTGTGTGTTTATTAAATTCAAATCTCTGACAGAAATAACCAATAAAAATTTGAAGTTAATATTTATCGCTGAATGAAATCACCTGCATTTAAAAAAATGCCAGTCATCAGACTGGCATTCGGAAATAAGCTCCGTCAAAACAAGGAAAGATTAATGAACACAACCATAAAGAAACTGAATTACCCTTTGACACCTCCCGCTGTCAGACCACCGACCAACCAGCGTTGTGCCAGCAGGAATACCACCGTAATGGGGATTGCTGATAACACTGCCGCTGCCGCAAAATCACCCCACAGATAGTTCTGCGGATAAAGATACTGCTGCATGCCCACCGCCAGCGTATAGCTGTCGACGTCACGCAACAGCAGCGAAGCAATCGGCACCTCGGTGACGGCACCGATGAAGGAGAGAATGAACACCACCGCCAGGATTGGCACCGACAACGGTAACAGCACCAGACGGAATGCCTGCCACGGGGTTGCACCATCCAGTGCAGCGGCCTCTTCCAGCGAGCCATCGATGGTCTCGAAATAGCCTTTGATGGTCCAGACATGCAGGGCGATGCCGCCCAGGTAGGCGAAAATCAGCCCGCCGTGCGTGTTCAGGCCCAGAAACGGAATGTACTGGCCGATGCGATCAAACAAGGCATACAACGCCACCAGCGACAGCACCGCCGGGAACATCTGGAAAATCAGCATCCCTTTCAGCAGCGCACTCTTGCCACGGAATTTCATGCGGGCGAAGGCATAGGCACAGGTGGTGGACAAGGTCACGATGCCGGTCGCGGTGACAAACGCCACCTTGACCGAGTTCCACAGCCACAGCAGCACCGGGAAAGGTGGCGGCGTGACCGAACCGTCCGGATTGGTGACGCTGAAACCCAGCGCCAGCTTCCAATGCTCCAGTGACGGATGGGACGGGATCAGCTCCCCGGTCGCAAAGTTACCGCTACGCAGGGAGATGGCAATGACCATCAGCAAGGGGAACATGATCAAGGCGATAAAGCATCCCAATCCGGCGTGGGCAGCCCACAGGCGATAACGTAATGCTTTGGTTTGAACGATAGCCATACAACAGCTCCTTATTGTTCCACACTTAACTTGCTGGCTTTCAGGTTCAGCACAGCCAACGCACCGACCAGCAGGAAAATCAACGTCGCAATCGCGGCAGCCAGACCGAAATCCTGTCCGCCACTGCCTTCAAACGCGATACGGTAGGTGTAGCTCACCAACAGATCGGTATTACCGGCCGGCGTGCTGGTGCCCAGCATGTTCGGGCCACCATTGGTCAACAACTGAATCAACACAAAGTTATTGAAGTTAAAGGCAAAGCAAGCAATCAGCAGCGGTGTCAGCGGTTTGATCAGCAGCGGCAGCGTGATGCGGAAGAAGTTCTGCCCTGGGGTCGCGCCATCCAGCGCTGACGCTTCATACAGGTCATCCGGGATCGCCTTCAACAGCCCCATACATAGGATCATCATGTACGGATAACCCAGCCAGACGTTGACGATCAGGATCATGGCCTTGGCCAACATCGGATTGGTGAACCACTCCGGCTTGATACCAAACATCTGCTGCAACAGCATGTTGATTTCACCAAAGCTCTGGTTGAACAACCCTTTGAAAATCAGAATCGAGATAAAGCCGGGCACCGCATACGGCAGGATCAGCAGTAACCGATACACCGCCTTGCCTTTCAACGGCTGCCACTGCACCAGACAGGCCAGCACCATGCCCACCGCCAGCGTAAACAGCACGGTTAAGCTGGCAAACAACACCGTCCAGATAAAGATTTTAATGAACGGCTGCTGGATGCCTTTATCTTGCAATACGCGCAGGAAGTTAGCCCAACCAATATTCACGGTGTAGCCAGGGCTCAGACGTGCATCGTTAACCCATTGTCCCTTGGCATCGACCGCCTGATAAAAACCGGTCGCATTGTTTGGCAGATAGAGCACGCCGGTCTGGTTATTCAACAACCCACGACCATCGCTTTGCAGATTGTACAGCGGCTTGATGCCGGAAAATTCCCGTAATGAACTCATCACCAGCTCGCTGCCATCCGGCATCACGGCAGTCAGTTGGCCCAGTGCCTGACGGTTTTTGGTGATCACTTTCAACGGTGCTTTGCTTAAACCGGCATCCGCGGTTTGCGGCACCATCGTTAAGCGCTGTGGTTGCTTGTCCAGCGCAAACGGCGCCGATAACAAGACTTGCTGATGCGCGTCATCCTGCAGTTGCAGTTGCCAGTGGCCATCACTGCCCAGCAGGTTAAAATTCACGGTGTTGCCGCTCTGGAACTGGCGCTGTAGCAGCACAGTCTGAGCCCGTTCAAAGCTAAGTTGATGCACGGCACTGAAGTTGGTGAAGGCGATACCGATTGTGCAAAACAACGGAAACAGTACGAACAGCCCCATGCCCACCAGACCCGGATAGACATAACGCCACGAGTAAGCTTTGCGACTGGCAAACAGATACAAGCCGGTTCCAACCAACAGTAACGTCAACATCGCAAACAGATATTCGCGCTGCGCGTACATCTGCACAATTAAATAGCCATTCAGCACAGCCACCAGGCCAAGTAACGAACGGGTAAACATCGCGCTGCGCCACCACTTCTGATTCTGTGGCAGGCGCGGCGGAGTGGGATGGGCAACAGATAACTGCATGAGACACTCCGTCTAATTACAACTGAGGGCGGCAGCCCGCCCTCTTTTACGACTACTGACGAGCGGGGATATTACTTCGTCATTTGTTTTGCAACTTCATCCAATGCGGCTTTCACTGACTGACGACCAGCTGTCGCATTGACGATTGCGTTTTTCTCGGCATACCAGAACGCGGTCATCTGCGGAATGTTAGGCATGATTTCACCTTCACGCGCGTTGGCCATGGTGGCCGCAATGCGTGGGTCCGCTTCCAGTTTCTTCTGATAAGACATCAGAGAAACCGCGCCGAGTGGTTTGTCCTTGTTCACCTGATCCAGACCTTGGTCGGTCAGCAGATAATTTTCCAAGAACTCGGTCGCCAGATCTTTGTTCGGGCTGGCAGAGTTGATACCGGCCGTCAACACACCGACGAAAGCCTTCGATGGTTTGCCTTTGAAAGTTGGTAACTGAGCAACGCCATAGTGGATACCGCTCTTGTCGGAGTTGCTCCACGCCCACGGACCATTGATGGTCATCGCGGTTTCACCTTTGTTGAAGGCCGCATCGGCGATGGAGTAATCCACGTCAGCAGAGATGTGTTTGTTTTTCACCATATCCACAATGAATTGCAGACCGGCTTGTGCACCCGCATTGTTCACACCCACATTCTTCGCGTCATAACCACTGGAAGTGGCCTTGAAGGCATAACCACCGTCCGCAGCCAGCAGCGGCCAGGAGAAGTAAGGTTCCTGCAGGTTCCACATGATGGCACTCTTGCCTTTCGCACGCAGTTCTTTATCTAAAGCAGGAATTTCTTCCCAGGTTTTTGGCGGTGTCTTGATCAGATCTTTGTTGTAAATCAGCGACAGCGCTTCTACGGCGACCGGATAACCAATCAGCTTGCCATTAAAGCGAACGGCATCCCATGTGAATGGGAACATTTTAGCTCTCAACTCTTTGGAAGGATGAACTTCAGCCAGCAGACCAGATTGCGCATAACCGCCAAAACGGTCGTGAGCCCAGAACACGATATCCGGACCATCACCAGAAGCTGCAACCTGTGGATATTTCTCTTCCATCTTGTCTGGATGTTCCACCACTACCGGAACGCCCGTATCCTGCTCAAATTTCTTACCGACTTCTGCCAGACCGTTGTAACCTTTGTCACCGTTGATCCAGATAACCAGTTTTCCTTCCTGCAGCTTGGCCATGGCCGGAGCTGAAATCACCAGAGCGGCTAACGCGGTCAGGGCCAGGGTTTTTATCTTTTTCATTGTCACGTCCTTCTTGAATGGCATAACACTTCGCATGGATAAATGTGGCGGAAAAGTGTGTTAATCACTGTCACTGAGCACAGGGGATGACTCATTCTCTTCCGGCAGCGGTACACAGTCTGCAATGGCGTAGCTAGTCCAGCATCCTCCTCCTCTCTACGCCCCTCCCCCCGTTTTATGTGACCCAGTCGACACAACCATAGATTTTGTGCGCTGGCGCAACAAAAATGCGTATCGAGATTGAGGTCAGCCTCACAATATTTCGTTGTCCTCGCGCTCCCCTCCGGGTTTTCCTCCAACCTCCTCCACCCATCTCATCCCCCTCAAAAAAGTACTCCACCGGAGGATTTCGTCCTCGTCAACACGCCTCACTATGCATCTCAGTCAGTAATCCGGTTGCACAGGCAATGCGGAACGGTTCAGTGGTAGTAGTGGTAAGGAGTAACTCATGGCGGGCGTGACACTGCGTAATGTATGCAAAACCTACGGCGAGGTAGCGATTTCCAAAGACATTAATCTGGAGATCAATAACGGCGAGTTTGTGGTCTTTGTCGGTCCGTCCGGCTGTGGTAAATCCACCTTACTGCGCATGATCGCCGGTCTGGAAGATATCAGTGCCGGTGAATTGATGATCGGCGATCGCCGCATGAATGAAGTGCCACCAGCCGAGCGTGGTGTCGGCATGGTGTTCCAGTCTTATGCGCTCTATCCGCATCTGTCGGTCGCCGACAACATGTCGTTTGGTCTGAAACTGGCCGGTGCCGAAAAACCGCAGATCCAGCAACGGGTCAACCATGCGTCGGAAGTGCTGCAACTGGCACACCTGCTGGATCGCAAACCTAAAGCCCTCTCTGGCGGACAACGCCAGCGTGTTGCTATCGGTCGAACACTGGTCGCCGAACCGCAGGTGTTCCTGCTGGATGAGCCTCTTTCGAATCTGGATGCCGGCTTGCGTGTACAGATGCGCATTGAGATCGCCCGCCTGCACAAGCGTCTGCGCAGCACCATGATTTACGTGACCCACGATCAGGTCGAAGCGATGACGCTGGCCGACAAAATTGTCGTACTCGACGGTGGCCGCATCGCACAGGTCGGTAAACCGCTCGAACTCTATCACTATCCGGCTAACCGTTTCGTCGCCGGCTTTATCGGCTCACCGAAAATGAATTTCCTGCCGGTCAAGGTCATCGCCGCCGAAGCGGAACGGGTTCAGGTTGAATTGCACGATCAGCAACAGCTTTGGATCCCTGTTGAGGGCCGTGATTTGCAACCGGGCACCATGCTCTCGCTCGGTATCCGCCCGGAACATCTGCTGCCCGGTGACGACGCCGAATACCGTCTGCGCGGTGAAGTCAGTGTCGTCGAACAGCTCGGCAATGAAACCCAGATCCATGTCCAGATGCCAACCATCCAGCAAAACCTGGTCTATCGCCATAACGACGTCGCCCTGGTGGAAGAAGGCACGCCGATCGAAATCGGACTGCCGGTTCATCGTTGCCATCTGTTCCGTGAAGACGGCACAGCCTGTCGCCGTTTGCATAAAGAATTGGGCATCTAGCCCTTACCTTGGCCCGGAACCCTCGTGTTTCACCCGGGCCAATCTCAACGCCAAGTGCAAGGAGAAAAACAACAATGATGCATCATCTGATGAAAAAAATGCCACTGGCTCTGGCCATTGGTGCCGTGCTGACTTCAGCTTCAGCCATGGCCGTCGATTTTCACGGTTATGCCCGTTCCGGTATCGGCTGGACTGGCAGTGGTGGCGAGCAACAGTGTCACAAATTGGCAGGTGCAGGTGCCAAATACCGTCTGGGTAACGAATGTGAAACCTATTCTGAACTGAAACTGGGCCAAGATCTGTATAAAGACGGCGATCAGGTTTTCGCTCTGGATAGCAACGTGGCCTACTCTGTGTCACAACAAAATGACTGGGAATCTACCAACCCGGCTTTCCGTGAAATGAACGTACAGGGTAAAAACCTGATTGCGGCATTACCAGGTTCAACCCTGTGGGCAGGTAAACGCTTCTATCAGCGTCATGACGTTCACATGATCGACTTCTACTACTGGGATATCTCTGGCCCAGGTGCCGGTCTGGAAAACATGGATCTGGGCTTTGGTAAATTGTCTGCTGCCGTAACTCGTGATACTGAAAGCGGCGGCTCCAGTGCGTTTATCAACGGCGCAACTCAAACCAAAGATGTTAATAACGACATCTTCGACGTTCGCTTAGCTAATCTGGCAACCAATCAGGGCGGCACGCTGGAACTGGGTGTTGACTATGGTCACGCCAACACAGCCAAAGACTACTCTCTGGCTGACGGCGCATCAAAAAGCGGTGTGATGGCAACGGCTGAACACACTCAAAGCATGATGGGTGGCTTCAACAAATTTGTGGTGCAATACGCAACTGATGCGATGACTTCCTGGAACAATGGTCACTCTCAGGGCGCCAGCACCAGCAACAAAGGTAAAATGGTTCGCGTAATTGACCACGGTGCCATCAGCCTGAACGACAAATGGGAAATGATGTACGTTGGTTTATACCAGGATACCAACCTGGACAACCACAGCGGCAGCACCTGGTACAGTGCCGGTCTCCGTCCGATGTACAAATGGACACCGATTATGAGTACCCTGCTGGAAGCTGGCTATGATCACGTGAAAGATCAAGCCACCAGCGAACAGAACCACCAGTACAAAGTAACACTGGCGCAACAATGGCAAGCCGGCAACAACATTTGGGCTCGTCCTGCAATCCGCCTGTACACCACCTATGCGAAATGGAATGAGAATTTCGGCACAAGCGCAGGCAGTTTGGCTGACCATAACCAGGTCACCTTCGGCGCTCAATTCGAAGCTTGGTGGTAATAGTTCAACGCCGGCTCGGTTGAGCCGGCGATTTGTTTTGTTATCGTCTGATATAAGGTCGCTGTTATGAAATACACCACGCTTGCATTCCTGATCTCGTTTACGCTGGGTAGCCTGGCACTCCCTGTTTCCGCCACAGAAGATAACGTCTCCACCGCACCGGCTATCACGGCAACACAGTTACAAGCCATTCACTGGCAAACGCTGCCCGCCGGTAAAAATACCGAATTTGACATGGATACCGCAGGCCAGAGCATGGCGCTGAATCAGATCAGTGGCAACGTGCTGGCGCTGCAACTCCCCGCCGATCACGGCACCCTGACCCTGCGGCTGCGCAGCCTAATCGACAACAAGCAAGTGTTTGCGCCCAATATTCTGGTGCTGGATCAGCAACAACAACCTGCCGCGTTTTACTCCAGTAATCAGTTCAGCTATCAGCCTGCCTCGCTGTTTACCGGCGATCGACTGGAAGGCACCATTAAACTGGCACCAGCCCCCGGACAAAAAAATATTTATCTGCTGATTTACACCACCCCGCAAGATTTAAGCAAAACCACTTCGCTGGAAGGAGCCGCCAAAGCCTATGCCAAGGCCACCGGGAACCAACCGCCTAATATTCCTGATCCGATTGCCCAGCATTCAACCCAAGGAAAACTGAGCCTGCGGGTCACCACCGAACGCAATAATGACGCCGTGACCATTGGCAGCAACCCGACCGACGTTGCCACAGCGGTGCCAGTGGCAACGTCCACCAGCGTCGCACCAGCGACCACCGCCCTGTTGCCGGAAACAGAAGCCTATTTCAATCAACAGATCAAACAAGCTGTCACGAAAGGCGACATGACCCGAGCCATGACGTTAGTGGAAGAAGCCGAACACCTTGGTTCGAAAAGCGCACGACCAACCTTTGTCAACAGTATCCAGCCCCGCAAATAAGCTTTCCTGGCCTGATGCAATATCAGGCCATTCCTCTGCCAAAAACCTTTAAACCTCGCAAAAAAATGCTTTCACGATTTCCTCTAGCGACAACTACAGGCACACTGTCTGACCTTAACCAGCAGCAACACGTCGTAAAAGGAGTCTGGTATGGCGGGTGTAACCCTGCGTAATGTCTGCAAAACTTTTGGCGAGAACGCCATCTCCAAAGATATTAATCTCACCATCAACGACGGCGAATTCGTCGTCTTCGTTGGCCCATCTGGCTGTGGTAAATCCACCCTGTTACGCATGATTGCCGGATTGGAAGACATTACCTCCGGCGATCTGTTTATCGGCGAACAGCGCATGAATGACATCCCGCCCGCCGAACGCGGTGTCGGCATGGTGTTTCAATCCTATGCGCTCTACCCGCACCTGTCGGTGGCCGACAACATGTCGTTTGGCCTGAAACTGGCCGGCACCAACAAGCTCGAAATTGCCCAGCGCGTACAGCAGGCCGCTGAAATTCTGCAATTAGATCATTTGCTGGAACGGCAACCCAAAGCACTCTCCGGCGGTCAGCGGCAACGCGTCGCGATCGGCCGGACACTGGTGGCCGAGCCGCATGTCTTCCTGCTGGATGAACCGCTTTCCAACCTCGATGCTGCGCTGCGGGTACAGATGCGTATCGAGCTGGCCAAGCTGCACAAACGCTTGGGCTGCACCATGATTTATGTCACCCACGATCAGGTTGAAGCCATGACACTGGCCCACCAAATCGTCGTATTGGATGGTGGCCAGGTGTCCCAGGTGGGCACTCCGCTGGAGCTCTATCACTACCCCACCAATCGTTTTGTGGCCGGTTTTATCGGTTCCCCGAAAATGAATTTTTTACCGGTCACGGTCAAAGCGGCAGAAAAAGAGCGGGTGCAAGTTGAACTGGACGGTCAAACCCTGCTTTGGCTGCCCGTCGACGGCACCAGCGTCACGGCCGGTGATGAGATGATCCTGGGTGTTCGCCCCGAACACTTACTGGATGCCGAAAAAGCCGAACATCACCTGTCCGGTGAAATTCAGGTCGTCGAACAACTCGGCAATGAAACGCACATTCATCTGTTACTGAACGGATTAGAAACACCGCTGGTTTACCGTCATCACGATGTGGCCGAAGTCGTTGAAGGCACCGCTTATCAGGTCGGTTTGCCGGCCACGCGCTGTCATCTGTTCCACGCCGACGGACGCGCCTGCACACGTTTGCATCCGGAACCCGGCGTCGCTGACAGAACAAACTGCAGCGATCGTTAAATATGGTAAACTACCCGCATAATCTCAGTGGAAACTGAACAACATTAGATAACGTCTGCGAGGCGATAGCACATGATCATCGTAACTGGTGGCGCCGGTTTTATCGGCAGTAATCTGGTAAAAGCATTGAACCAAGCCGGTCGGAAAGACATCGTGGTGGTTGACGATCTGACCGACGGTACCAAGTTCGTCAATCTGGTCGATTTAGACATTGCCGATTACATCGACAAAGACGAGTTTATTGCCCGCATCGTTTCCGGTGACCATTTTGAGGAATGGGGTGGCATCAGTGCCATTCTGCATCAGGGCGCCTGCTCCGCAACAACCGAGTGGAACGGCAAGTTCGTCATGGATGTGAACTACGAATACTCCAAAGACCTGCTGCATTACTGTCTTGAATATGGCGTGCAGTTCATTTACGCCTCCTCTGCGGCAACCTACGGTGGTCGCAACGACAACTTTATCGAAGATCGCCGCTTTGAACAGCCGCTGAACGTCTACGGTTATTCCAAGTTCCTGTTTGATGAATATGTGCGTCGTATCATGCCGGAAACCGACTGCCAGATCGTCGGCCTGAAATACTTCAACGTCTATGGTCCGCGCGAGCAGCACAAAGGCAGCATGGCCAGCGTCGCTTTCCATCTGAACAATCAGGTGCTGAAGGGCGAAAACGTCAAACTGTTCGAAGGCTGTGACGGCTTCCCGAACGGCGGTCAGACCCGCGACTTCGTCTATGTCGAAGATGTGGCCAAGGTCGTGTTGTGGTTCCTGAATCACCCGGAAAAATCCGGTATCTTCAACTGTGGTACCGGTCGTGGCGAGCCCTTCCAGAATGTCGCCGAAGCGGTCGTCAAATATCACGGTAAAGGGGAAATTGAATACATCCCGTTCCCGGATCACCTGAAAGGTCGTTATCAGAGTTATACCCAGGCCGATCTGACCAAGCTGCGCGCCACGGGCTGTGATGTCCAGTTCCGTACCGTGGCCGAAGGCGTTGCCGCCTACATGGCGTGGTTGAATAAATAAAGCGGTTCGGGGGTCTCAGGCCCCGCTTTGCGAGGTTGATACATGAATATCCTGATGGCCCTCTCCCAGTTAGAAGTAACTGGGGCGGAAGTCTATGCCACTACCATCGGTGACAAACTGATCGAAAAAGGCCATCAGGTCTTTTTCGTATCCGATACGCTGACCAAACCGACGAAAGGACGCTACTTCAAGCTGCGCTTTAACAAACGCAGCATTCCGCGCCGTTTCTGGCATGTGGCCTATCTCATCTGGTTGATCAAAAAGCATCACATCCAGCTCGTGCACGCCCACAGTCGCGCTGCCGGGTGGAGCAGTTATGTCGCCTGCAAACTGACTGGCACCCCGATGATCACCACCGTCCATGGCCGCCAGCCGGTCCATGCCTCCCGCAAGGCATTCCATGCCCTGGGTTATGCGGCAGTGGCCGTCTGCGAAGACATCAAGCAGCAGCTGATCGATTCCCTCGGCGTAGCGGCCGACAAAATACAGGTGATCCGCAATGGTATCGAAACCGATAAATTCACCGCTATCGCACCACCGCAAAATGACAAGCCGCTGATCATGATCGTCGGCCGACTCACCGGTCCCAAAGGCGATGTCTGCTATCGTCTGCTGGATGAGGTCATCGATCTGGAACGGTATCAGGTGCAGGTGATCAGCGGCAGTCAGGTGACGGAGCGTTTTGCCCGTTTCCAGAACCAAGTCGCCTTCGTCGGATACGTACAGGACATTCCCGCCCGCATGCAACAGGCCGATCTGGTGATCGGCGCCGGTCGGGTTGCCATGGAAGCCCTGCTTTGCGGGCGACCAACCCTGGCGATCGGTGAGGCCAAAGCAATTGGCATCATTACGGCAGAAAATCTGCCACAGGCACTGGCCAGTAATTTCGGTGACATCGGCCCGAAAGATCTCGATATCGATTTTCCTGCGCTGAAAAACGAACTCACACGAGGTGTTCTGCTGCGACAAAGCGACCCCGTCGTCTGTCAGCAGATCCAGCGCGAATACCAGCTCGACAGCGTCGTTGCGGCTCTGGAAAGCGTCTATCAGGATGCCTACATCTATACCCGGCAACGCGAAGTCCCAGTGATCATGTATCACCGTTTCATTCAGCATGACAGCGAGAAAGGCGTGCATGGCACCTGGCTGCCCGTCGACATGCTGGAGAAGCATTTCAAACTGCTGCAACGCCTTGGTTATGAGACGCTGACCTTTCAGGATCTGGCTACGCACGGTTTTATCCACCGCTTACAGCCGGGCAAGAAATTCGTCATCATCACCGTCGATGATGGTTACCGCGATAACCTGACACTGATGTTGCCGTTGTTGCAGAAATATAATTTCAAAGCCGTGGTGTTCGCCGTCACCGGTGAAGATCACAACCGCTGGGACGTCGACGTCAGCGAAAATCCGGATCGCCCCGTATCGCTGATGACCCGCGATGAACTGAAAACACTCGCTGCCAGTGGTCATGTCGAAATAGGCGGGCATACTCTGACCCACCCACGTCTCAGTCAACTGAATGACGATGAACAACGTCGTCAAATTACAGAGAATAAACAACAACTCGAACAGTTACTCGGCCATCCGCTGACGACGTTCGCCTATCCTTACGGCGACTATAACGAAACCAGCAAACAGATCGTCGCCGACAGCGGCTATCAATTCGCGGTCGCCACCAACTCTGGCCCGCTGGCTATGCACCAGGATAAATGGGCCATCCGCCGTATCGCTATTTTTCCGAAAACTGATGTGTTTGGGCTGTGGCGAAAAATCCGTGGAAACTATCTCTTTCGGAAAGTGAAATGATCCAAAATAATCAACAAACAAAATACTGGATAATCCAGCTCTGCTATTTCTTATTCGGTGCACTTTGTATCTGTATTCCAAGCGGTTATTCCTATGGTCCATCAGTTTTATTACTACTGTCATTGCCCATTCTGATAAACAGAAAAAAATATCCGGTGTTGGATACGCACACTCAGTTAATTTTGTTGGCGCTACTCAGTTACGTCGTCATTCAGGCCATCTCCATTGTATGGGATGGCGGCACCATCAAAGAGTTCGATCGCCCGAGTCGAGCACTAATGACAGTATCCATATTATTGCTTTGCCTACGCTATCCTCCCCGTTTTCTCTGGATGATGAATGGCATTGCTACAGGCGCCATTGCCGCAGGCCTCCATGCGATCTGGGATCGTCAGATCTCAGGATACGATCGTGCATTTGAATGGATCACTCCGATTCAGGGGGGCGATATCAGTATGTCGCTTGGTCTGTTTAGTTTATGTGGCGTCATGTGGGCCATAAAAACCATGCGATATCGCTATCTCTGTTTTTTCAGTGTAGCCAGCATTATGGGGATTTTAGGCAGCCTGTTATCCGGTTCCCGTGGCGGCTGGGTGTTGTTACCCGTGACCTTATTTGTCGGTTATCGTATTTTTGAGTGTTGGTTATCCAAACGCGCGAAATTAATTTTAACCGCCACACTTTGCCTGTTAGTGGTATTTTGTCTCATTCCACAAAGTGGTGTCACGCAACGCATTGAAGCCGCCAAGCAGGATATCAGTCAGTATGTTTCCGGCGAAACAACAAACACCTCGCTGGGGCTACGCTTTGAATTCTGGAAAAGTGCACTCGATAGCTTTGCTAAAAAGCCCATATTCGGCTGGGGCAATCACAGTGTTCGCATTTCACAAAAGCAGCAATACGATGCCGGTTTTATCAGTAAAGACGCTTATGATGCGAATACCCATGCTCACAATCAATTTTTCGATGAAATGGCAAAACGTGGTGTGATCGGTTTAGCCGCTGTACTCGTCCTGTTCTTGCTGCCGTTATTTATATTTAAACAGCAACTGAACCAATCCTCATCTGATCCTGAAAAAACAGTTATCGCTGCATGCGGTATTATTCTTATCCTTTCCACCATCGACTATTGCCTTAGTCAGGCGTTTTTAAATCATAACTCCGGAATTATTTTTTATTCTTTTAGTGTGTGCATGCTATTTTCCGCTCAGTATGCCAATACACAAAAGATATCTCTCGCCTCGGTATAAAAATACAGATTGCCATGAAATGAGAACCATCCTTCCATATCTAAAATCGCGTCTGCAACTGGGGCGCGATCAGTTCCGAAGAGCACTAGGACGTGTCCTATTTGATAAACCACGCATAGCACCACTCCCTATCCCGCATCTTCAGCGAATCGTTCTGGTCCGCTGGGATGCCAAGCTGGGTGATGCGATCGTATCATCATGGATTTTCCGAGAACTGAAAAAACAATATCCAGCAGCAAGTATTGAAGTGATCACCTCTCCTGCCATGGCCTGGTTGTTCAAGGAACATTTTGGGGCCGACATCGTCTATGAATGCCCGAAAAGAACCAATTATCGTCAATTAGCACATCTGGCAAAACAAATAGGTCAAATTGATTTACTCGTCCATTTTGGGCAACAGCTCAAGATGAAAGATATTTTCTTCATTCGCATGATCGCAAGTCAGTATGTGGCAGGTTTAGATGATGAGCTCGCATGCATTAATATCAAGCTTGGTCAGAAAACATCCGGTCTTCATTTTTGTCATAAATTTGCTGAATTAGTGAAAGTTTGCGGTGTCTCATCACCCCAAACCGATTATTTATTGCCGTATAGTCCTGCAAGCCAGAAGGCAATCACACCTTATTGGCCAGCAAACCCGGTTATCGCAATCAATCCTTTTGGAAGCGGCCAGTCCAGACGGCTTTCTACGGAAAGTATTCAGCGACTGCTACACGCATTAGATAACACGTTACCCAGTGATGTCCGGTTCTGTTTATTATTTTCACCAGACAATAAACAAAAAATCATCCAATTATGCAGCCAACTACCCCGCACATTTTGTTATCCAGAAAGCACGACTATTTCGGATGTAGTCGCTCAAATCAAGAAGGCTAAAGGTTTAATCTCTGTCGATACCGCGACCATCCATATTGCAGCAGGGCTCAATACCCCCATATTGGGTTTATATAATCCCGACCCCATTAATTTTGCAGAATGGGGACCAAATACCAAAACCAGTCGTGTTGTCTTTGCTGAAAAACGTCAACCAGAAGATATCAATGCCTTGCCATGGGCAGAATTGCCACAACAAATTCTGACTTGGTGGCAAGAAATAGAGAGCAATGGACTAACATAGTCTATTAATATGCTGGCAATATATAATCTGAAAACTTATCGATGAAAACCCTGATAATCGGCCCATCCTGGGTTGGCGATATGGTGATGTCGCAAAGCCTCTATATCACCCTGAAAGAACAGCAGCCGGATATGGAATTGCATGTCATGGCTCCGCGCTGGTGTCTGCCGCTGCTGTCGCGGATGCCCGAGGTGGATCACGCCATTGAAATGCCGCTCGGTCATGGTGATCTCAACTTACGTGTACGCTGGAAATTAGGCCGTATGCTGAAACAACAGCAGTATCAGCAAGCCATCATTCTCCCCAACTCCTTGAAGTCGGCACTCATTCCGCTGTTTGCCGGTATTCCAACGCGCACCGGCTGGAAAGGTGAAAGCCGTTATGGCTTATTGAATGACCTGCGGCGCAATAAGAACGCCTTTCCGCTGATGGTGGAGCGTTATCTGGCACTGGCCTTCCCTGCCAGCCAGATGCGTTCATCGGTGGATCTGCAGGGTATCCCTTTTCCTACTCTTCGAGTCAATTCGCAACAACAGCAACAGGCTCTGACTCGGCTGGCATTATCGCTTGAACAACCGGTTTTGGGGCTTTGTCCTGGAGCCGAATTCGGCCCAGCCAAGCGCTGGCCGGAGCAGCATTATGCCGAAATAGCCCAACGCTGGATTGCAGCAGGTGGACAAGTCTGGATATTCGGTTCCAACAAGGATCAATCGGTTTCTAGCGCCATTCAAAAGCATTTGCCCGCTGAACTACAGGCATCCTGCCATCTGTTGGCAGGGAAAACGTCGCTGGAGGAAGCCATCGATCTGCTGGCCGCCTGCACCAAAGTCGTCAGTAACGACTCGGGTCTCATGCACATCGCAGCTGCAGTCAAAACTCCGCTGGTTGCCGTCTATGGTTCGACCTCACCAGGTTATACTCCGCCACTGGCTGACAAGGTACAAATCGTTCACACTGATATTGTTTGCCGTCCCTGCTTCAAGCGAGAATGCCCGCTGGGTCATCTTAAATGTCTGAAGGAATTACCGCCAGATCAGGTCTGGCAGGCGTTGAACAACCTGACCGACCGGGTATAAACCGTATAGTTAAGATACCGGGTGTGTATGCATACCCGGATTCTGCTCCTCAATGAGTGCGCTCAGAGCCGCCATCACATGCTGTGGTGTCAGCAAACGAAAGAGCGCTTGATCATCGCCATCCTTCTCCAGAACAGATTGCCACTGCTGTTTTTGTGATTCGCCAATCACATCCCAGACATCGATCGCCCGATAACGCGGGTGATTGATCGGATTCGCGATAATTTTAGCTCCCTTGGGTGCCACTATGGTCAACAGTGGCAGATCCAGCGCCTGAGCAATATGCCGCGGGCCGGTATCATTGCCGACAAATAACGAACAATGCGCCATCAGACCCGCCAACCCCCGCACATTCGCTGTTTCAATCTGATCAAATACAAAGGGCTGCCATTGTGTCGGCAATAATGGTTTTAATTGCCGGTTATAGTCTCGCTCATTCGGCGCCGCATAAATCAGGATCTGCGCCCCATATTGTTCCATCAACCATTGGGCTACCTGCGCAAAATAATCCAACGCCCAGCGCTTATAAGCACCAAGGGAGTTCACCCCCATGGCTACCAATGGTCGCTGCAAATCCACGCCGGCTAACACTAACTGCTGTTTCGCTGCCATGATTTCAGCATCACTCAGCCAGAGATGATAAGCCCGGTCTTCCCGCTGTAATCCCAGCGGTTTCAGCAGAGCAAAACGATCATCCAGCAGGGAACAGTTTCCCTGATGTTCCGTATCACGGCCAAAGTGAACGATACGGTTATGTCCCAGCCGCCAGGGAAAAGAATCGAACCCAATCCGGATGCGCGCACCACTGAACAAGCACGTCAGCAAACCAATCATTTGTCCCTGACTATTGACCACAACATCATATTTTTCCTGCCGTAACTGTTTCAGTAATGGCCACATATAACGCCAGGAGTTGCGCTGGGATTTATCAATCTGGATCACCTTATCAATATGTGGATTGCCTTGTGCCATGCCCGCACAGTAATCCATCACCAGATAATGCACCTCACCAGATGGGTCATGTTTTTTCAAATTGTCACACAGGGCGGTAGATACCAGCACATCACCAATCTGCTTGGTTTGCACAACCAAATATTTCACAACCACCGCCTCTTTACTGATTTAAAAGCCAATGCAAATTATCTGTCTGCCATTGTGCCATGTTTCAGTTACAAAAGTTTTTACTCCGATTATTCAATATGAGAAAAAACGAACTAAGTCACTGAATCGATAAAAATGATGCTGTTTTACAATCCTGTCACCACAACGCATAATGCCGATATAATCAATCATGCCTGTCATTGCTATGCCGTTGTTTTCCAGCCCTCCCAAAGCCCTTTGCCTTATTCGTCTTTCTGCGATCGGTGACTGTGTCCACGCAGTTGCGATGGTACAGGCCATTCAACGCCAGTGGCCACAAACCCGGATTGTCTGGATCATGGGGAAAATGGAAGCGCAATTGCTTGGGGATCTACCCGGCATCGACGTGATCGCATTCGATAAAAAAGCCGGGCTAAAAGGTTACCTGCAGATTTGGCGTCAGCTTCGTTCCATCCGGTTTGATGCCCTGTTGCATATGCAGAGCGCCCTGCGAGCCAGTGTGTTGAGTCTGGGGATCAAAGCCAAAATCAGACTCGGTTTTGACAAACAACGCGCTGGTGACGGCCAAAGCCTGTTCACCAATATCAAAGTCACATCACCGACTTCTCTGCACGTACTCGACGGTTTCATGGCGTTTGCTCAGACGCTGGGTATACAGGATCTCACCCCGCGCTGGTATATTCCCACATCAACAACAGACGATGCCTGGGCGCAGGAGCAAATACAAAACAAACCGACACTGCTAATCTGTCCTGCCGCCAGTAAAGCCTTCAAAAACTGGACAACCACCGGGTATGCCGCACTCGCCGATTATGCAGCCGAACACGGTCTGCAAGTTATCCTGTGTGGCGGCCCCAGTGAACTGGAACGAACAATGGCAGAAGAAATCTGCAATCTCAGCCAGAGCAATCCCCTCAGTTTGATTGGTAAGACGAATCTTAAGCAACTGATGGCGTTGATTAAACAATCCAGCATGGTGCTGGCACCCGACACAGGCCCCACACACATGGCAACTGCAGCCGGCATTCCCGTCCTCGGTTTATATGCACACCATAATCCTCAACGTACGGGGCCCTACCTGTGTCGCCCCTACGTTGTCAGCGTTTATGAATCGCTCATCACCGCACAAACCGGTAAGCCGGTTGGCGAACTAGCCTGGCGCACCCGGTTAAAAGACGATTCCGCGATGCAACAGATCACAATAGAACAAGTGAAGGCTGGATTTGATAAACTGCTGCAAGATTTTCCTGCAATTAAAGGTTCATGATGAGTAAAGCAAGCGTTGCGGCAGTCCTGATCGTCAAAAATGAAGGGGAAAACCTGCGAGCCTGTCTCCAATCCGTTGCCGGATGGGTTGATGAAATCGTTATTCTGGATTCCGGCAGCAGTGATAATACCGCTGACATTGCCGCTGAATTTAATGCTAAATATGAAATAGAGCCCAGCTGGCAGGGTTATGGGCGCCAACGTCAAATGGCACAGGAACGCGTCAGCAGTGACTGGTGTTTCTGGCTGGATGCCGATGAACGTGTCACACCGCAATTGCAGGAAAGTATCCAGAGCATACTCAGCAACCCGACAGAGAATGTTGCCTATACAGTTCCCCGCCTAAACTGGGTATTCGGCCGTTATATCCGTCACTGTGGCTGGTATCCCGACCGAGTGATCCGTTTTTATCCAACCCGGCTAACGCGCTATAACGCCGCGTTAGTCCATGAAAAAGTAGAAATAAACAACCAGATAGCACTTAAACCACTCACCGGTGATTTGCTGCATATCCCGTATAAAAATCTAGAACATTACCTCGTTAAATCAGCACGCTATGCAAAAGCATGGGCTGATGGGCGCGAAGCAAAGGGAAAAACAACCAGTTTGTGGCAGGGGATCATACACGCCATTGGCTGCTTCCTGCGGATGTACCTGTTGCGAACAGGCTTCCTGGATGGAAAAGCTGGTTTTTTACTCTCTGTCCTATCCGCACACTCCACCTTTGTGAAATATGCCGATCTCTGGTCGCGAAAACAAAAAAACAAGCCTGATTAATCAGGCTTGTCTTCAGAGACCCAGCCGCCCCACCATTTTGCGATGGCTTGTGCACATTCAGGCATACTGATAAGACTCATATTTTGTTCACTGAATTCACCTTCCGGTGGAGAAAAAGCCAGATGACGGCCATCACTGTTAAGTGGTCGCCAACGCAATGGTGTAGCAGAACGACGTTGCGGGAAAAAACCCACAGTAGGTACATCCAATGCAGACGAGATATGTAATGGACCGGTACTGCCGGCAACAAACAGCTCGGCGTTCGCTAGTACCTGTGCAAAACGTACTAAGCCTTCTGTCGATACATAAACAACTGCCTGCACACCTTTTTGGCGTAATAGTTCAGCCAGTTCAGCCGTTTTTGTCTCTTCACCAGGCCCTGCTGTCAGAACCACGCAACAATTCGGCTTAGCTTTCTGCAGAAGCATAACCAGTTCTGCATACTGTTCTAACGACAAATTATTCGCCGAGCCACCACTGCCACAATGCACCATCAACCAACCAACGGATGAGCTGATATTCAGTTCATTCGCTATCTGAAGACGGATAGCAGACAATTGCTCATGAGGGAAAGAAAGATAGGGTGGTGCCGGGTCAACAACAGATAATTGCTGGTCGTGCAGAAAACGTCGGATCAAATCTAAATTATATTCATATTCCGGTTTTTCCGAACGTGAACGACGTTGTGTCAGACGATGGTTATAAAAAATTTGCGCCAGTTTGGTCGCAGGAGCCAGACGATAAGGAATCCCTGCGCGCCAAACTAACCAGCCAATCCGCGTTGTGGAAAACAATGTCACAACCGCATCAAATTGGCGTCGTATCTGCGTCAACAGTTTTGCTTGGTCTTGTTTAGAACCATTCTTCCCCGGATCAATCAGGACCTTATCAATCCATGGACACAATTCGGCCAGAGGTGCTGTGTATTTCGGAACTAAAGCAGTAATTTCACAATCACAGGATTGTTTCAGCATGGCAAATGCAGGCCACGCCAGCATGAAATCCCCAATTTTGTCATTCCGAACGACCAGAACCCGCATACAGCTGCTCCTTATTGCTGTCGACTGAATAGCAAAAAGCCCTGAGCAACTGCTCAGGGCTTTTTCATTTTATTGGCGGAGTGGACGGGACTCGAACCCGCGACCCCCGGCGTGACAGGCCGGTATTCTAACCGACTGAACTACCACTCCGCGTTTTCCTTCATGCTCGCTCAACCGTTGTCACCCAGTCAAGGTCTTCGCATTAATTCGGTGCCTGGCAGTGTCCTACTCTCACATGGCGAATGCCACACTACCATCGGCGCTACAACGTTTCACTTCTGTGTTCGGAATGGGTACAGGTGGTTCCATCGCGCTATCGCCGCCAGGCATATTCGGTTCATTGGAAAGCTATCATTCAATCAGTCAAACAAGCATTGGGGTTTGAAACCACTTGGGTGTTGTATGGTTAAGCCTCTCGGGTCATTAGTATGAGTTAGCTCAACGTATCACTACGCTTACACACCTCACCTATCAACGTCGTCGTCTCCAACGGCCCTTCAGAGGACTTAAAGTCCTAGGGATGACTCATCTCGTGGCAAGTTTCCCGCTTAGATGCTTTCAGCGGTTATCTTTTCCGAACTTAGCTACCGGGCAGTGCCATTGGCATGACAACCCGAACACCAGCGGTTCGTTCACTCCGGTCCTCTCGTACTAGGAGCAACCCCACTCAATCATCCAACGCCCACGGCAGATAGGGACCGAACTGTCTCACGACGTTCTGAACCCAGCTCGCGTACCACTTTAAATGGCGAACAGCCATACCCTTGGGACCAACTTCAGCCCCAGGATGTGATGAGCCGACATCGAGGTGCCAAACACCGCCGTCGATATGAACTCTTGGGCGGTATCAGCCTGTTATCCCCGGAGTACCTTTTATCCGTTGAGCGATGGCCCTTCCATTCAGAACCACCGGATCACTAAGACCTGCTTTCGCACCTGCTCGACCTGTCCGTCTCGCAGTTAAGCGGGCTTATGCCTTTGCACTAACCTCACGATGTCCGACCGTGATTAGCCCACCTTCGTGCTCCTCCGTTACTCTTTGGGAGGAGACCGCCCCAGTCAAACTACCCACCAGACACTGTCCCTGGCCCGGATAACGGGCTAAGGTTAGAACATCAAACATACCAGGGTGGTATTTCAAGGACGGCTCCATGACAACTAGCGTCATCACTTCAAAGCCTCCCACCTATCCTACACAGGTAGGTTCAATGTTCAGTGTCAAGCTGTAGTAAAGGTTCACGGGGTCTTTCCGTCTAGCCGCGGGTACACCGCATCTTCACGGCGAATTCGATTTCACTGAGTCTCGGGTGGAGACAGCGTGGCCATGGTTACACCATTCGTGCAGGTCGGAACTTACCCGACAAGGAATTTCGCTACCTTAGGACCGTTATAGTTACGGCCGCCGTTTACCGGGGCTTCGATCAAGAGCTTCGCTTGCGCTAACCCCATCAATTAACCTTCCGGCACCGGGCAGGTGTCACACCCTATACGTCCACTTTCGTGTTTGCAGAGTGCTGTGTTTTTGTTAAACAGTCCCAGCCACCTGGTCACTGCGGCTGACATTCGCTCCAAGAGTAAATCTCTTCACCAACATCAGCGTACCTTCTCCCGAAGTTACGGTACTATTTTGCCTAGTTCCTTCACCCGAGTTCTCTCAAGCGCCTTGGTATTCTCTACCTGACCACCAGTGTTGGTTTCGGGTACGGTTCTTTGTAACCTGAAGCTTAGAGGCTTTTCCTGGAAGCGTGGCATCAGTAACTTCATGACCGTAGTCACTTCGTCTCGGCTCTCGGAATATAGTACAGCGGATTTGCCTACCGTACTTCCCTACCACCTTTCACCAGCTCTACCAACCGCTGGCCTACTTAGCCTTCTCCGTCCCCTCATCGCAGTTACAAAAAGTGCAGGAATATTAACCCGCTTCCCATCGACTACGCCTTTCAGCCTCGCCTTAGGGGCCGACTCACCCTGCCCCGATTAACGTTGGACAGGAACCCTTGGTCTTCCGGCGAGGGAGTCTTTCACTCCCTTTAACGTTACTCACGTCAGCATTCGCACTTCTGATACCTCCAGCATGCGTTACCACACACCTTCACAGGCTTACAGAACGCTCCCCTACCACTTGCCTTTCGGCAAATCCGCAGCTTCGGTGACTAGTTTAGCCCCGTTACATCTTCCGCGCAGGCCGACTCGACTAGTGAGCTATTACGCTTTCTTTAAATGATGGCTGCTTCTAAGCCAACATCCTAGCTGTCTAAGCCTTCCCACATCGTTTCCCACTTAACTAGTACTTTGGGACCTTAGCTGGCGGTCTGGGTTGTTTCCCTCTTCACGACGGACGTTAGCACCCGCCGTGTGTCTCCCGGATAGTACTTACTGGTATTCGGAGTTTGCATCGAGTTGGTAAGTCGGGATGACCCCCTAGTCGAAACAGTGCTCTACCCCCAGTAGTATTCGTCCGAGGCGCTACCTAAATAGCTTTCGGGGAGAACCAGATATCTCCGAGTTTGATTGGCCTTTCACCCCTAGCCACAGGTCATCCCCTAATTTTGCAACATTAGTGGGTTCGGTCCTCCAGTACCTGTTACGGCACCTTCAACCTGCCCATGGCTAGATCACCCGGTTTCGGGTCTACACCCTGCAACTAGTCGCCCAGTTAAGACTCGGTTTCCCTACGGCTCCCCTATTCGGTTAACCTTGCTACAGAATGTAAG